>SRJI02000002.1 GCA_005473895.2 Carideicomes alvinocaridis | reverse complement strand
ACGCGGCCCGCAGCCACTCCGCCAGCGGGGTCGCCTCGCCCAGGGCGGTGTCGCGGCCCGGATCGGCGGCGCGGGTCCCCGCGGCGCGGTCGAAATAGGGGGGATTGGCGATCACCTGGTCAAAGCTCCGCGCCTTCAGCGGGGCGGGCATCCGCGCCAGGTCGCCCTCCTCCACCGCCAGGGCGATGCCGTTCCGCGCCGCGTTCTCCCGCGCCAGCGCCGCGTAGGCCGGCTGCAGTTCCAGCCCCGACAGGTCCAGCCCCGGCACGCGGCTTCCCAGGCACAGCACCGCCACACCCGCGCCGCAGCCCAGCTCCAGCACGCTGTCCCCCCTCCGCGCCGGGCAGGCGGCGGCCAGCAGCACCGGGTCCACCCCGGCCCGGTAGCCCGCCACGGGCTGCGCGATGCTCAGCCGCCCGCCGAGGAAGGCGTTGCGCGTCACGCCGCCGGGAAAGCCCGGCTCAGTCGCGGATGTCATGGTCGTCGAGCAGCGCCAGCGCGCGGTCCAGATCCGCATCCGCGACCATCATCCGGCGCGGCAAGATGCCCAAGGATCCTTCGAGGACGCTCATGTTTACGTCCAGTTCAAAGCTGGCTATACCCTCGCTCTCAAGCAGGGCGCGCGCATAGGCGATCCGTGTGATGTCGTTGGTGCGCAGCAGTTCTTTCATGCTGCGGAGTTAAGGCCATCGGCCCCGCGAAGTCGAGCCTCGGTGACGGATTGGTGATGATGCCGGAAGACCTGACCGATAAGCCCCATGAGCGCCTGGCCCGCCGGCTCGCGCCGCGCATGGAAAAGGTGAACACCCTGATCGCGGACCGCATGGCCTCGCGCCACGCGCCGCGCATCCCGGAAGTGACCGCCCATCTGGTCGATGCCGGCGGCAAGCGGCTGCGTCCGATGCTGACCCTGGCCGCGGCCGAGCTCTGCGGCTACGAGGGCGAGCATGACGTGCACCTCGCCGCGACCGTCGAATTCATCCATACCGCGACGCTGCTGCACGACGACGTGGTCGACGAGAGCCGCCAGCGCCGCGGCCGGCCCACGGCCAACCTGCTCTGGGACAACAAGTCGAGCGTGCTGGTGGGCGACTACCTTTTCGCCCGCTCCTTCCAGCTGATGATCGAGGCCGGGTCGCTGCGCGTGCTCGACATTCTCGCCAATGCCTCGGCCACCATCGCCGAGGGCGAGGTCCTGCAGCTGACCGCCAGCCAGGATCTGAAGACCGACGAGGACATCTACCTGCAGGTCGTGCGCGGCAAGACGGCGGCGCTGTTCTCTGCCGCGACTGAGGTGGGCGGCGTGCTGGCGGGCGTGCCCGATACGCAGGTGCGCGCGCTCTACGAGTACGGCGACGCGCTCGGCATCGCGTTCCAGATCGTCGACGACCTGCTGGATTACGAGGGCGACGAGGGCGCGACCGGCAAGCGCGTGGGCGACGATTTCCGCGAGCGCAAGCTGACCCTGCCGGTGATCAAGGCGGTGGCGCAGGCCGACGCCGAAGAGCGCGCCTTCTGGAGCCGCACGATCGAGAAGGGGCGGCAGGAAGACGGCGATCTCGACCACGCCATCGCCCTGCTGCAGCGCCACGGCGCGCTGGACGCCACCCGCAAGGAGGCGCTGGACTGGGCCGACCGGGCGCGCGACGCGCTCACCGCCCTGCCCGACCATCCGGTGCGCGACCTGCTGCGCGACATCGCCGGTTACGTGGTCAGCCGTATCCGCTGACCCGCCGGGCCTGCCGCGCAATCCTAAGCCTCAGCTCGCCGAATCGAATTGCAGCCGGTGCAGCTCCGCGTAGAGGCCGCCGCGGGCCAGGAGCTCGTCATGGGTGCCCTGATCGACCACCCGGCCATGTTCCATCACCACGATGCTATCGGCGTCCCGCACGGTGGACAGGCGGTGGGCGATGACCAGCGTGGTGCGGCCCCTCGACAGCTGGTCCAGTGCCTGCTGCACCAGCGCCTCCGAGCGGGTATCGAGCGCCGAGGTCGCCTCGTCCAGCAGCAGGATCGGCGTGTCGCGCAGCAGCGCCCGGGCGATGGCCACCCGCTGCCGCTGCCCGCCCGACAGGTTGGAGCCGCGCGGCCCGACCGGCGTCTCCAGCCCGTCCGACAGCCGGGGCAGGAAGTCGCTGACATGGGCCGCTTCCAGCGCCGCCTCCAGCTTTTCCTCCGGCACGTTCTCGGCGCCCAGCAGCACGTTTTCCTTCAGCGTCTCGTCGAACAGCAGGGCCTCCTGGCTGACGACGGAGAACAGGCCGCGCAGATCCTCCAGCCGCATGGCGGAGACCGGGACGCCGCCGATGGTCACCTCGCCCTCCTGCGGGTCGAAAAGGCGCGTCAGCACGTTGAACACCGTGGACTTGCCCGCGCCCGAAGCGCCGACAAGCGCGGTCGTCTTCCCGGCCCGGGCGGTGAAGCTGGCGCCGCGCAGCACCGGCTCTTCGCCATAGGCCAGCGACACGTCGCGCAGCACGATCTCGGGGACGCCCTGCGGCGCGGGCACCGGGTCGGCCGGAGATGTCAGCGTCGGCTGCACCTCCATCAATTCGCGGATACGCTCGATCGCGGCGGCCGCCGACTGCCACACGCCGGAGATCGCGCCCAGCCGGCGCAGCGGCTCGAAGGCGAAGGCAATGGCGCTGAAGAACGCCATGAAATCGCCGACGGACTTCTCGCCCGACAAGAGCTCTGACCCGCCCCAGAAGAGCACGAGCATGAAGCCCACGCCGGCCATCACGTCGATCAGCCCGGGGATGGAGGCCTGGCCCAGCGCCGACTTCACCTCGGTATCGATGCGCTGGTCGGTGAGCGTGCGGTAGCGGCGGGACTGGTAGCGCTCCAGCCCGTTGAGCTTGACCGGCACGATGCCGTTGAAGATCTCGCTGAGCCGCACCGACAGGCCCGCGCCCACGTCCCGCGCCTTGCGGGCATTGGCCCGCACGTAGCGCTGCAGGATCATCGAGGGCAGCACCAGCAGCGGCGCGCCGAGGCAGGCGATCAGCGTCCAGAGCCAGTCGACCCCGATCGCCACGCCCATCAGGCTGACCACCGCCACCACGTCGCGCCCCGCCCCGGTCAGGATGGCGTTCCAGACCTTGGTGATGGCGGCCACGTCGGTTTCCACCCGCTGCATCAGGTAGCCCGGCGGATGCTCGGTGTGGAAACTGCCGTCCAGCGTCATCAGGTGATCGACAAGGGTGGTGCGGATCTCGGCCACGCTTTTCTGCGACAGGCGCGCCAGCAGGACCTTCTGCATCACCGAGGCGAGCCCCCTCACCGCGAAGATGGCGAGAAAGGCGATGCCCACCCAGTAGATCGCGCTCTGTTCGCCGGCCACGAAGATCCGGTCGAACATCGGCTTCATCATCCAGCTCATCAGCGCGAGCATTCCGCCCTCGAGCGCCATGAAGACCAGCGCGGCCGAGAGCAGCCAGAAATGCTTGCGAAGGTACAGCCGCCAGAGCCAGCCGAAGAGAGAGCCGCCCTGCGCGTCGGACTTCAGCCTCTCGCCGGTCACATCAACGCCCTTGCGGCTTCCGGCGGATCGGTGCGCGACTGGTAGGCCTGCATCAGGATCTTGTCGTCGTACTCGGTGCGGATCCAGTCCTCGAAGCCGATGTCGCCCTCCATCCGGCGCGCGGCAAAGACGTCGAGCAGGTAGTCCTGCACCCCGGTCTTGGTGAACTTCAGGTGGATGTACTTGAGCCCCATCTGCCGCTTGGCCTCTTCCACCGTGGCCCCCTCGAAGACCAGCAGGTAGATCGCCGCCACCACGCCGGCCCGGTCGGCGCCGGATTTGCAGTGGAACATCATCGGCTTCTCGGCCTCTCGCAGCCGCTCGATGACGTTGAGGATATGCTGCTTGCCCGCGAGGTGCCGCGCCCAGAGCTTGGCGTTCACCAGCTTCAGCCCCAGCTTTTCGCAGCTTTCCTTCTCGAAGAGGTAATGGGCGTGCCGGTCCTCGCCGCGCAGGTTGACCACGGTGCGGATGCCCATGGCGGCGTATTTTTCGAACCTGCGGTGGGTCGGCTGGTTGGAGCGGTAGACGTCCGGGGCGACCTTCCAGAAATTGGTCCAGAAGGTGCGCAGGAAGGCATGGTCGAACAGGTTGTAATGCCAGGTGGAGGCGCGCCGCGCCTTGGGCGTGCTGATATCCGTGCCGAAGGACCGCCGCAGACGGCGTTCCCAATCGTCCAGACGGCTCCAGAGTTTCGCGAGCATTTCGGCCTTTCCCTTGACCCGCGCGATGTAATGCAGCCCCGCCGCGAGGGCAAGGCGCGGGCCGATTGACGCGCCGCCCGCTGTGGCTAAGGTGGCGCGGTTCCCGGCGCCCTGCCCGCCCCTCTCCACGGAGCTTTCCATGACCTTCGCGAACGGCCGCCCCTACCTCGCCATCCCCGGCCCCTCGGTGATGCCGGATGCGGTGCTGGCCGCGATGCACCGCGCCTCGCCCAACATCTACGAGGGCGACCTGATGGCGATGGTGGAGGGCATGGTCCCCGACCTGAAGGCCGTGGCGCGCACTGATGGCCACGTGGCCATCTACATCTCCAACGGTCACGGCGCGTGGGAGGCGGCGCTGTCCAACACCATGGCCGAGGGCGAGACCGTGCTGTCGCTGGTCACCGGCCGCTTCGGCCATGGCTGGGCCGAGATGGCGGACGGGCTGGGCATCGCGGTCGAAAAGCTCGATTTCGGGCTGAAGGATCCGATCGACCTCGACAAGCTGCGCGACGCCCTGAAGGCCGATGACGCCAGACGTTACAAGGCAGTGCTGATGACCCACGTGGACACCGCCACCTCGCGGCGCAACGACGTGGCCGCGGTGCGCAAGGTGCTGGACGAGGTGGGGCATGACGCGTTGCTGATGGTGGATTGCATCGCCTCGCTCGCCTGCGACCGCTACGAGATGGACGCCTGGGGCGCCGACGTCACCGTGGCGGGCAGCCAGAAGGGCCTGATGGTGCCGCCGGGGCTGGGCTTCGTCTTCTTCAACGACCGCGCGGCCGAGGTACGGCGGGGCATGCGCCGGGTCAGCCGTTACTGGGACTGGACCGCCCGCGCCAACCCGGATTTCTTCTACCAGTTCTTTGGCGGCACCGCGCCCACGCACCACCTGTTCGGCCTGCGCGCCGCGCTGGACATGATCCACGCCGAGGGGCTGGAGGCCGTCTGGACCCGCCATGCCGGGCTGGCCGCCGCCATCTGGGCCGCCTGCGAGCAATGGGGTGCGGACGGGCCGCTCAGGCTCAACATCGCGGATGCCTCGGCGCGCAGCCACGCGGTCACCGCCGCCTCGCTGGGCGCGCCCCTGGCCTCGCAGCTGCGCGGGTGGGTCAGCGAGAAGGCGGGCGTCGTGCTGGGCATCGGCCTCGGCATGGCAGAACCCAACGATCCCGCTTGGCACGGGTTCTTCCGCTTCGGTCACATGGGGCATGTGAACGCCCACATGATCCTCGGGCTGCTGGGCACGGTGGAGGCCGGGCTGACCGCGCTCGACATCCCGCACGGCAGCGGTGCGCTGGAGGCCGCCGCGGCCGAGCTGGCCCGCCGGGCCTGAGCCCCGGGACAGCTTCAGTCTGTACATAGGGCCTCGGCCCTGGCCGGTGACGGGACGTTCCGCTTGCTCCCGCCCGGCCGCCGCCCCACCCTGCCGCCGACGATCAGGAGAATGCCATGACCACCGCCATCGACCCGGACAGCCTCGGCCTCATCCCGCCGGAAACGCTGGCCTCCATGTCGGGGATCGAGCTGTTCCGCAAGATGATGGCGGGCGAATTGCCGGGCCCGCCGGTCCAGGCGATCACCGGCCAGCGCATGATCGAGGCCGACGAGGGCCGCGTGCTGTGGGAGGCCGCGCCGCCGGCCAATTTCCTCAACCCGATGGGCGGGGTACATGGCGGCTGGGCGATGACGGTGCTGGACAGCGCCCTGGCCTGCGCGGTGCATTCGGCGCTGCAGCCCGGTCAGGGATACACCACGCTCGAGGCCAAGGTGAACCTGACCCGCGCCCCCAAGGTGGGCGAGACCTATCGCTGCGAAGGGCGCCTGCTGACGCTGGGCCGCCGCACCGGCACCTCCGAGGCCAAGATGACCGACACCGAGGGCCGCGTGGTGGCCTTTGCCACGACCACCTGCCTGGTCTTCCCGATCTGAGACCGGGCGACGGCATCGCCATAGCGTCGATCCGTCCGCCTTTACCGGCGAGAGCCGCGCAGCGCATTCTCGTGGACAGGCCCGGCACCGGCTGAGCGGGACACTTCGTCGAGCAGGATCGCCCTCATCTCCCGCACGGAGCCGACCAAGGCGTGCCTGTTGTCAGGCCTGGGAAGGGCGGAACGGAGCGTCATCGCGAGCCAGACACCTCCCATGGCCGAGATCGGCGCAGGGAGAGACAAAACCGCCTGCCCGCCGGATCGGGCATGCCGCGCGCCGCCTTCGCCCTGGATCCGCGCGGGGTGGCGCCGCCGTTACCGCGCCCGCGCGGCGGCCAGCGCCTCCGGCAGCACCTCCGCCAGGACGGCGAGCCCCGCCTCGGGGCCGCAGGAGATGCGGATGCAGCGGTCCTGCGGCGCGACGAAGGGCATCCGGACGAAGACGTCCCGCGCCCCCAGCTCCTCCAGCACCGCGCGGGCAAAGGCGCCGTCCGCCCCGCAATCCACCGCGACGAAATTGGTGGCCGAAGGCAGCGCCTCCAGCCCGTTCGCCGCGGCGATCCGCGCGATCTGTTCGCGCGCCCGTGCCACCTCGATCTGCACGTGGCCCAGCCAGGCTTCGTCGCGCAGCGCCGCCAGGGCCCCGGCCTGCGCGGCGCGGTTCATGCCGAAATGGTTGCGGATCTTCTCGAAGCTGCGGATCACCTCCACCGGCCCCATCGCGTAGCCCACGCGCGCCCCCGCCATGCCATAGGCCTTGGAGAAGGTGCGGAAGCGGAGCACCCGCTCGTCCTCGATGTCGATGCCGGCCGCCGTGCCCGCCGGCGCGAATTCGACGTAGGCCTCGTCGAGCGCCAGCAGCGTCCCCTCGGGCAGGTTGTCCAGCGCCGCGACGATGGCCTCGCCCGCGTGGTGGCTGCCCATCGGGTTGTCGGGGTTGGCGAGGTAGACGATCTTGGCGCCCGTCTCCGCCGCCTTGGCCATCAGCGCCGCCATGTCCTCCGCGTCGTCGCGGTAGGGCACCTTGTGCAGCACGCCGCCATAGCCCGCCACGTGGTAGTTGAAGGTCGGATAGGCCCCGTCCGAGGTCACCACCGCGTCGCCGGGCGAGACCAGCATCCGCACGAGGTAGCCCAGCAGCCCGTCGATCCCCTCGCCCACCACGATGTTCTCCGGCCTCACGCCGTGATGCGCGGCCAGCGCATGGCGCAGGTCATGGCTGGAACTGTCGCCGTATTTCCAGATCTCCGCCGAGGCATCTGCCATCGCGGCGATGGCCCGCGGCGACGGGCCGAAGAGGCTTTCGTTGGCACCCAGTCGGGCGCGGAAGGGGCGGCCGCGGTCGCGCTCCAGCGCCTCGGGGCCGATGAAGGGGACGGTCGCGGGAAGGCCGGCGACCAGCTCGGTATAGCGCGGGGACATGGGCGTCTCCTCCCTTGGCGGCGGGGCTCCCTCCCCGTGCCGCCACGTTCGACTGGATTTTCCGCAGATGCCGGAAAAGGATGGTCCTTGCAACGGCTGATCGAGGGAGGAACGGCATGGCGCGGGTATCCACCGAGGTGAAAGAGGGCGTGGCGCGGGTCACGCTGACGCGCGGCGACAAGATGAACGCGCTCGACCCCGAGATGGTGGCGGCGCTGATCGCCGCCGGCGAAGCGCTGGAGGCGCGCGACGACCTGCGCGCCGTGGTGCTGTCGGGCGAGGGCCGGGCCTTCTGCGCCGGGCTCGACGTGGCGAGCTTCGGCGCGCTGGCGGGCGCGGACCCGGAGGCGGCGGTGATGCCGCGCACCCATGGCGACATGAACGACTACCAGCGGGTGGCGCTGATCTGGCGCGACCTGCCCGTACCGGTGATCGCGGCGCTGCACGGCACCTGCTTCGGCGGCGGGCTACAGATCGCCCTGGGCGCCGACATCCGCATCGCCGCCCCCGACACCCGCATGGCGGTGATGGAGATGAAATGGGGCCTCGTGCCCGACATGGCCGGCATGGTGCTGCTGCCCCGGCTTGTCCGCTCGGACATCCTGCGGCGGCTGACCTACACGGCCGAGATCTTCGACGCCCGGCAGGCCAAGACCTGGGGACTGGTGACGGAGCTGTCCGACGACCCGCTGGCCCGGGCAGAGGCGCTGGCGGCAGAGATCGCGGGCCGCAGCCCGTCGGCCATACGCGCGGCGAAGCGGCTGATCGGGGTGGCCGAGGCGGCGGAGCGCTCGGACGTCCTGATGGCCGAGAGCCGGGAACAGGCGGACCTGATCGGCAAGGCGGACCAGATGGAGGCCATCGCGGCGAACATGGGCAAGCGCTGACCGCGCTCCGGGCCGTGGGAAAGCGCTGAACGCGGTTATGTTCAGGGAGAAAGCGCTGACCGCGCTCCCACCGCGGGGAAGCGCTGATCGCGCAGCGGGCTCAACCGCCGCGCCACCAGCGGTCGGCCTCGGCCGGGTCGAAGGTGCCGCGCAGCCCGATGCCGACGAGCTGCGTCTCGCGCGCCTCGCGCAGGTGCCGCAGGGTGACGCCCGCGCCCACCACCTGCACCTCGTGCACGCCGCCCTCGGGCGCGCGCACCCAGCCTTTCAGCCGGTAGAGCCCCGGGGGCCGCGCCGCCAGCCGCGCCTCCAGCGTCGCGCGGTCCATCACCGGGCCCGTCCCCTGCCAGGAGACATGGGCGGCATGGCCCCGGCCCTCCACCGGCAGCTTGGCGTCGCGCGCCTGGCCCAGCAGCAGCGTGGTGGCGTCGGTGCCCTCCTCAAGCCGGGCCACGGGCGCCCCCGACAGCACCGACAGCCGCAGGTCGAGATCCGGCGCCCCGCCCTTGGTCACCAGCACGAGGTCGGCGGCACGCACCTGCCCCTCGATCTGCGGACCGATCTGCGCATCCGCGGCGAGCCGGGGAAACTCGCCCCCGTCCACAACGGTGACGATGCCCTCATAGGCCAGCTCCGGCTCGGCCCGCGCGGCCATGGCGATGCGCGACGGGTCGGCGATGCCGCTCGCCTCGATCACCAGGTGATCGGGCCGCGGCCGGCGGTCGAGCGCGTCGCCCAGCGCCATGAACAGGTCCGCGCCCATGGTGCAGCAGACGCAGCCATTGGTGAGGCTCATCATGTCGCCCTCGGCCGCCTCGATCAGCTCGGCATCGATGTTGATGGCGCCGAAATCGTTGACCATGACCATGATCCGCCGCCCGCCCGGCGCGCGCAGCATGCGGTTGATCAGCGTGGTCTTCCCGGCGCCCAGATAGCCGCCGATCACCGTCAGGGGCAGCGGCGGCAGGCTCACAGCAGGTGGACCTCCCCGCCCAGCACGGTGCCGCGGACGGGCACGTCCTTCAGCCCCTCGGCGCCCGCCTCGAAGGGATCCGCGCCCAGCACGGCGAAATCGGCGCGCTTGCCAGTCTCGATGGAGCCCACCTCGCCGTCCATCTTCAGGGTGTAGGCCGCGCCGAGCGTCACCGCGTGCAGCGCCTCCTCCACGCTCACGCGCTGCGCCTCGCCCAGCACGCGGCCGGACATGGTTTGCCGGTTGACCGCCGCCCATGCGGTGAAGAGCGGCGCCAGCGAGGTCACCGGCGCGTCGGAGTGGATGGTGGCGCGCACGCCCTCGTCCAGCGCGGTGCGCAGGGCATCCATGCGGCGCGCGCGGTCCTCGCCGATGGTCAGCGCCACGTGCTGGTCGCCGAAATACCAGATGTGGTTGGCGAAGATGTTGCAGCAGATGCCGAGGTCGGCGCAGCGCCGGAACTGGTCCGCCCCCATCATCTGGCAATGCTGGAGCACGTGCCGCGCGCCCGCCCAGGGATGGCTGCGCCCGGCGGCCTCGATCGCGTCGATGGCCACTTCGCTGGCCTCGTCCCCGTTGACGTGGATATGCGTCTGCACGCCGGCCTTCTGGCATTCCGCCACCAGTTCGGCGATCAGCTCGGGCGGGGTGTTCCAGATGCCGTTGGGCTGCCCGCCCACGTAGCCGGGCCACTTGACCCGCGCGGTCCAGCCCTGGATCGAGCCGTCGGTCATCAATTTCACCGCGCCCAGCCGCAGCTTGTCGGTGGACCGTCCGCGCAGGGCCGCCGCCTGCGCCGCGATCTCGGCCGGCGCGGCGCCGGTCCCGCCCATGGCGGGGACCAGCCGGACGGGAAAGTCGGGCGCGCCCGTCACCTCGAGCAGCGTGTCCACGTCGCCCGGATTGAAGGTCGCGAAGAGGTCGGTGATCGTCGTCACGCCCGCGCGCTGCGCCACGCGGCCATAGGCGCGCACCGCCTCGCGATCGGCCGAGATCGAGCGGAAGTCGATGCCGAGCCGGCGCATCACCGGGAACATCGCCGCCATCTCCTGCAACTCGCCGTTGGGCGTGCCGTCGGCGCCCTTCATCACCCCCTCCACGTTGGTCTCGCGGGAATATTGCGCCAGTTCCAGCGCCTTGGAGTTCACGCACATCAGGTGAAAGTTGGAGAACAGCACCGCCACCGGCCGGTCGGCGGCGATCTCGTCCAGGTGGTGGCGGTTGAGCCGCTCTGTCGGCAGGAAGATCGGGTCGAAGCCCCAGGCGATCACCGGCGCATCGGCCGGCAAGCCCGCGGCATGTTCTTTCAGCCCCTCGACCACCTCCTCGATGGTGGTCTTGCCGGGGGCCGGGCGCCCCTCCGGATCGATACGGTCGTGATAGCCTGCATAGGCGTATTTCCAGATACCCCCGGCCATCATGTGGGCATGCCCCTCGACGAAACCGGGCATCAGCACGGAATCGGCAAGGCTTTCATCCACCACCGCCTCGCCCCAGGGCGCGGCGCAATCGGCGCCGCCCACGGCGAGGATCCGCCCGTCCCGGACCGCCACATGCGTGGCCTCGGGCCGGTTGCGATCCATCGTGATGATCTTCTTGGCCGAAAACAGGGTAATCTTGCTCATCATGCTCTCCGGGGCTGTCCCTCGATCCGACATGCCACAGGGTTGTTCATCGGAAAAATAGATTTACTGTCCGCTTTAGGCCCATTCCATGAGGGATACGGATGCACTTCACGCTCAAGCAGCTTCGCTATTTCGACGCGGCGCGGCGCACCGGGTCGATCGCCAGGGCGGCGCGGGAGATGAATATTTCCCAGTCCTCCATCACCGCGGCCATCGACCAGATGGAGCAGTTCATCGGCCTCGACCTGTTCCGCCGGATCCCCGCCAAGGGCCTGCGCGCCACCGAGGCGGGGCAGATTGCCGGCCAGCGCGTGGCGCAGTTCCTCGACGAGGCGCGGCTGCTGGAATCGGACCTGATGTCGGTGGCGGGCAAGCCGTCGGGAACGCTGCTGCTGGCCTGCTACGCGCCCAGCGCCCCCTTCGTGCTGCCCCTGATGCTCAAGCAGGTGACCCAGGACCTGCCCGAGATCCGAATCGACCTGCGCGAGGGCGACATGAGTAGCATCGCGACCCTGCTGAGCGACGGCGCCGTGGACATGGCGCTGACCTATCGCTGGATGGTGCCCGAGGGCGCGCCCTTCCTGCCACTGTTCGGCGCACGGCCCTTCGTGCTGGTGCCCGAGGGCTGGGATCTTGCGCAGCGGAGGGCGGTCGAACTGTCCGACCTGGTGGATCTGCCGATGGTCATGCTCGACCTGCCGGGCACGCAAGATTACTTTTTCAGCATCTTCCGCGCCAAGGGCCTTTCGCCGCGGGTGGTGCATACCACCAAGAGCTCCTCGGTGCTGCGGGGGCTGGTGGCCGCGGATTTCGGCTTTTCCATCCTCAACATCTACGGCCACGGCGACCGCAATCCCGATGCTGGCTATGTCGCGCGCCCCATCGCCGGGGACGTGCCGGCGCAGAGCTTCGGCATTGCGTATAACCAATCCAGCGAGGGCGCAGCGATCGTCCAGGCGGTTCTGCACATCGGTCGCGACCTCTCCCGCAAGGGGGCATTCGACCGGCTGTCGCTCTATCCGCCGTCCCGGTCGCCCCGCGACGAGTCGCTGTCCTATGCGGGGTGAGATCAGGGGCCATTCCGACATTCAATGGATGTTTACGCCGCAGAAAAGCATCTTTTCTGGTGGAAGCGCCGGGACTAGCGTGACGGGAAAACTTTACAGCAATAGCAAACCAACAGGGACCTGCCCATGACCTTCATGTCTCGACTGCTCGGAGCCGCGTCCATCGCCGCGCTCAGCCTGACCGCCGCCCTGCCCGCCGTGGCGGACGGCACCGTCATCATCGCCTCGACCCAGGTGCCGCGGCACTTCAACGGGGCCGTGCAATCCGGCATCGCCACCGGCCTGCCCTCGGCGCAGATCTTTGCCTCGCCGCTGCGCTACGACGACAACTGGGAGCCGAAGCCCTACCTCGCCGAAAGCTGGGAGGTCAGCGAGGACGGCCTGTCGGTCACGCTGAACCTGGTCGACGACGCCACCTTCCATGACGGCGAGCCGATCACCTCGGAGGACGTCGCCTTCTCGATCATGACGATCAAGGAGAACCACCCCTTCAAGTCGATGTTCGAGCCGGTGGAATCGGTCGAGACACCGGACGAGCACACCGCGGTCATCAAGCTCAGCCAGCCCCACCCGGCGCTGCTGCTGGCGATGTCGCCCGCGCTCTGCCCGATCATCCCGAAACACGTCTACGGCGACGGCGAGGACATCAAGTCCCACCCGGCCAACACCACGCCCGTGGGCTCCGGCCCCTTCATGCTGGAGGAATACACCCCCGGCGAATCCATCGTGCTGAAGAAGAACCCGAACTTCTTCCTCGACGGGCGGCCGAAGCTAGACGAGCTGATCGTGCGTATCATCCAGGATCCTTCGGCGCTGCTGATCGCGATGGAGAACGGCGAAGCGGACCTCTATCCCTTCATGTCCGGCAGCCAGGAGGTGAAGCGGCTCGAAAAGGTCGACCACCTCGCCATCGACGCGGAAGGCGGCGCGGCCATCGGGCCGATCAACTGGCTGGCCTTCAACACCGCCTCGCCCAAGCTCGAGGACAAGCGGGTGCGCCAGGCCATCGCCTATGCGGTGGACCGCGATTTCATCATCAACGCGCTGCACCGGGGCATCTCCAAGCCGCAGCGCGGCCCGATCATGGAGCAGTCGCCCTTCTTCGACGACACGATCCCGGCCTATGATGTCGACCTCGACAAGGCCAAGGCGCTGATGGAAGAGGCAGGCTATGCCGACGGCATGGACCTGACCGTCGACTACCTGCCCGGCGTGAAGGAGCAGCAGCAGACCATCGCGGAATACCTGCGCTCGCAGCTCGGCAAGATCGGCATCAACGTGACCGTGCGCGCGGCGCCGGACTTCCCCACCTGGGCGGGCCGGGTCAGCAACCACGATTTCGAGCTGACGATGGACGCCGTGTTCAACTGGGGCGACCCGGTGATCGGGGTGCACCGCACCTACCTGTCCGACAACATCCGCAAGGGCGTGATCTGGTCGAACACCCAGAGCTATTCCAACCCCAAGGTGGACGAGCTGCTGGCCCAGGCCGCGGTCGAGATGGACGAGGAGAAGCGCAAGGAACTCTACGCCGAGTTCCAGCAGATCGTCACCGACGAGCTGCCGGTCTACCCGATCAACCAGCTTCCCTACCAGACCGCCTATGACAAGAAGCTGACCGGCGTGCCGACCGGCATCTGGGGGCCGTTGTCGCCGATGGATACGCTCGACTGGAGCGAATGATCACGGCGGTCCCGGCCGGTGCGGCGCCCGAAACGGGCCACCCGCCGCGCCGGGGCCACCATTTCTGCCTTGCCAGGGAGTGCCCGGGGCGGCCCTCCGGACGGATGACCAAGCGATGACCTTTTCGATACTGCTCAAGCGCCTCGGATACGGCGTCCTGCTGATGCTGGGCGTCGTGGTGCTGAACTTTCTCCTGATCCGCCTGGCCCCGGGCGACCCGGCGATGGTGATCGCCGGCGAGATGGGCGGCGCGACGGAGGAGATGCTGAGCTCCATCCGGGCGGAATACGGATTGGACCAGCCGGTGCTGACTCAGCTGTGGATCTACATCAGCAACGTGGCCACCGGCGACCTCGGGCAAAGCTACTTCTTCAACCAGTCCGTCACCTCGCTCATCGCGCAGCGGATCGGGCCGACCATCCTGCTGGTGCTGGTGGCGCAGCTGCTGTCGATCCTGCTGGGGGTCTTCATGGGCGTGATCGCGGCGCGCCGTCCGAACGGGCCGATCTCGGCCTTCGTGTCGGTCTTTGCCACCGTGGGCTACGCCGTGCCGGTGTTCTGGACCGGCATCATGCTGATCATCTTCTTCGCCTCCGTCTTCCCGATCTTCCCGGTGGAGGGGATGGCCTCGATCCGGATGCGCAACGCCGCCTGGTACATGCAGTGGCTCGACATCGCGCATCACCTCGTGCTGCCAGCGGTGACGCTGGCGATAATCTACCTGGCGCAATACGCCCGGCTGTCGCGGGCCTCGATGATGGAGGTGCTGGGCTCCGACTACATCCGCACCGCCCGGGCCAAGGGCGCCGGCGAACGCGCGGTCCTGTTCCGCCACGCGCTGCGCAACGCCGCCCTGCCGATCCTGACCGTGGCCGGGCTCCAATTCGGCAACCTGATCTCCGGCGCGCTGCTGGTGGAAACGGTGTTCAACTGGCCCGGCATGGGGCGGCTGGCCTTCGATTCCATCCTGCGCCGCGACTACCCGACGATCATGGGGGTGCTGTTCTTTGCCTCCATGATGGTGGTGGTGGCCAACATCCTGACCGACCTGTCCTACCGGCTGGCCGATCCGCGCCTGCGCGGGAAGGGCTGAGCATGACATACGAGACATCCGTACCGGAGGCGACATGACCGGAACGACGGCGCAGAAGGCCCCCGAGGCGCGCAGCCCCGCGCGCGAGGCCTGGCGCATGTACCGGCGCAACCTGCCCGCCGTGGCCGGGGCGATCATCCTGCTGGCGATCATCGGCGCGACGCTCTACGGCACGTTCTTCTACGGCGGCGACCCGTTCGAGATCGTCTGGGCCCCGCACGAGGCGCCGGGCGCGACGCCCGAATTCCCGCTGGGCACCGATTACCTCGGCCGCGACATCGTGGCGGGGCTGCTGACCGGGGGCGGCCCGACGCTGGCCGTGGGGGCGGCGGCGGCGCTGATCACCATGATCATCGGCGTCTCGCTGGGGGCGCTCGCGGGCTATTACGGCGGCTGGCTCGACAACCTGCTGATGCGCTTCACCGAGTTCTTCCAGGTGCTGCCGGCCCTGCTGTTCGCCATGGTGCTGATCACGCTCTTCTCGCCCTCGCTCTGGACCATCGCCATCGCCATCGGCGTGGTATCCTGGCCGCAGACCGCGCGGCTGACCCGGGCCGAGTTCCTCAAGATCAAGGAGCTGGAATACGTCACCGCCGCCCGCGCCATCGGGGCAAAGAACGGTCGCATCATCTGGAAGGTGATCCTGCCCAATGCCGCACCGCCGCTGATCGTCTCGGCGACGCTGACCATCGGGGTCGCGATCCTGTTCGAGGCGGGGCTATCGTTTCTCGGCCTCGGCGATCCCAACCAGATGTCCTGGGGCCTGATGATCGGCGCCAACCGGGAATACATCCTCGACGCCTGGTGGCCGGTGACCTTTCCCGGCCTCGCCATCTTCCTCACCGTCTTCGCGGTGAGCCTGGTGGGCGACGGGCTCAACGACGCCTTCAATCCGAAGCTGAGGGAAAGATGACCGCGCTGCTCGAGATCGAGGACCTGAGGGTCACCTTCAACACCCGCCACGGGCAGGTCACCGCGCTGGATTCCGTGTCGCTGCACGTGAACGAGGGCGAGACGCTGGGCGTGGTCGGCGAATCCGGCTGCGGCAAGTCGATCACGGCGCTGTCGGTCATGGGGCTGATCCCCTCGCCGCCGGGCCGGATCGCCGGGGGCGAGATCCGGCTGGACGGCGAGAACCTCGTCGGCGCGTCCGACAAGCGGCTGCGCAGGCTGCGCGGCGCCGAGGCGGCCATGATCTTCCAGGAGCCGATGACCTCGCTCAACCCGGTCTTCACCGTGGGCGAGCAGATCGCCGAGGCCATCATGCTGCACCAGAAGGTCAGCCACGACCGCGCCTTCCGCGACGCGATCGAGCTCTTGGACCGGGTCGGCATCCCCTCGCCCGAATCTCGCGCGCGGGACTACCCCCACCAGCTGTCCGGCGGGATGCGGCAGCGGGTGATGATCGCCATGGCCGTGTCGTGCCGCCCCCGCGTGCTGATCGCGGACGAGCCGACGACCGCGCTCGACGTCACGGTGCAGGCGCAGATCTTCGACCTGCTGAACGAGATCCAGCGCGATTTCGGCGCCGCCATCGTGCTGATCACCCACGACATGGGCGCGATCAGCGAAATGGCCGACCGGGTGGCGGTGATGTATGCCGGCCGGGTCATCGAGGAGGCCAGCGCGGACAACGTGCTGGACCACCCGCTGCACCCCTATGCGCGCGGACTGATCGATTGCATCCCCGCGCTCGGCCGGGAGGAGACGGACCTCAAGGAGATCCCCGGCGTCGTGCCGCCGCTGCACCTGCTGGGCGAGGGCTGCGCCTTTGCCGATCGCTGCGCCCATTGCGAGCCGCGCTGCCTGCGGGAAAAGCCGCGCCTTGTCACCCACGGAAACCACCCGGCGGCACATCCGGCAGCCTGCCACGGGGTCGAGGAGGGACGGATATGAGCCCGCTTCTGGACGTCCGCGACCTGACGGTCCGGTTCCCCATGCCCAAGCCGTCGCTGTTCGCGCCGCGCCCCCACCTGGAAGCGGTGCGCCAGATCTCCTTCACGCTGGAGCCGGGGCGCGCGCTCGGCATCGTGGGCGAAAGCGGCTCGGGCAAGACGACCGCGGCGATGGCGACGATCCGGCTGACCGAGGCGTCCGGCGGCGAGGTGCATTTCGACGGCGTCGACCTGCTCAAGCTCTCGCCCGAGAAGATGCGGATGCGGCGCCGCGACATCCAGCTCATCTTCCAGGACCCGTATTCCTCGCTGAACCCGCGCACCCGGGTCAACGATATCGTGCGCGAGCCGATGGACCTGATGGAGGTCGGCACGCCCGCCGAACGGCGCGAGAGGGTGGTGGAATATTTCCGGCTTGTGGGTCTGCGGCCCGATCAGCTCGACCTGTTCCCGCACCAGTTCTCGGGCGGGCAGCGGCAGCGGATCTCCATCGCGCGGGCGCTCACCACCGATCCCAAGCTGCTGGTCTGCGACGAGCCCGTCTCGGCGCTCGACGTGGCGATCCAGGCGCAGATCCTGAACCTGCTGGCGCGGCTGAAGGACGAGCTGGGCCTGTCCTACCTATTCATCTCGCACGACCTGGGCGTGGTGCGTCACGTCTGCGACGACGTGGCGGTGATGTATCTCGGCAAGATCGTCGAACATGCGCCGCGCGCCGCGCTGTTCGATGCGCCGCAGCATCCCTACACGCAGGCGCTGATCTCGGCCGCGCCGTCGCTGGCCCGGCGCAAGTCGAAGGGCTATGTGCGGCCGCTCAAGGTCTCGGGCGATCCGCCTTCGCCGATCAACCCGCCGCCGGGCTGCGCCTTTGCCGAGCGCTGTCCGCGGGCCCAGCCGCTCTGCCGCGAGGTCCAGCCCGAGCTGGAACCGGTGGGCGGATCGCTGGCGGCCTGCCACTTCCCCGGACCCGACGAGGCCCTGCGCGATGCGTCCTGAAACGCGCTTCACCGGCCCCGATCTTTGCGCCCTGCCCGCCCGCGAGGTGGTCGACCTGCTGCATCGCCGCGAGGTCTCCCCGGCCGAGCTGGTCGCCGCCTCGGCCGGACGGATGGAGGCGGTGGAGGACCGGGTGAACGCCGTGGTCACCCGCTGCCCGGAGCGGGCGGAGGCGGCGGCGGCCGGGATCGACCGCGACAGCCTGCTGGGCGGCCTGCCGATCGCGATCAAGGACCTGACGGCGGTGGCCGGAGTGCGCACCACTCTCGGGACGCCCGGGCTGTCGGATTGGATACCGGAGGCGTCCGACCCGCTGGTCGCCCGCCTTGAGGCGCGCGGCGGGCTGGTGATGGGCAAGACCAACACGCCCGAGATGGGCGCGGGCGGCAATACCTTCAACGCGGTCTTCGGCATGACCCGCAATCCCTGGGACCTGTCGCGCAATGCCGGCGGATCCTCGGGCGGCGCGGCGGTGTCGCTGGCCACGGGCGAAGTCTGGCTGAGCCATGGCTCGGACCTGGCCGGATCGCTGCGGACGCCGGCGGGCTATTGCTCGGTCGTGGGGCTGCGGCCATCGCCCGGCGTGGCCGGCGGCGGGCCGGCGCAGCTCGGCTTCTCGACCGAGGGCGTGCAGGGGCCGATGGCGCGGGACGTGGCGGATTGCGCGCTGTTCCTCGATGCCATGGCCGGCTTCGATCCGGTCTGGCCCCTGTCCTACCCGGCGCCCGACACGCCCTACCGCGAGACGGTGGCACGGGCCGAGGGGCGGCTGCGCATCGCCTTCGCCCCCGATCTCGGCGGCTTTGCCCCGGTGGAGCCGGAGGTCGCCGCGGTGCTGTCCCGCGCGATGCAGGCGGTCGCCCGCGACGGCCACCGGGTGGAGGAGGATTGCCCGGATCTGCCGGATCTCGACCGGACCTATCGCACCCTCCGGGCCATGCACTGGGCCGCCCTGCCCGGCCGGATGCCGGAGGCGGTGCAGGCGCAGTTCAAGCCCACGCTGATGGACAACGTCGAACAGGGCCGGCCGGGCCGCATGTCTGTGGAGGATGTCTACGACGCGCAGCGCGGGCGCAGCCTGCTCTACGACCGGATGGCGGCCTTCCTGGCGCGCCACGAGGTGCTGGCCTTCCCGGTGACCGGCGCCGCGCCCGGGCCGGTGGAGGCGGAGTTCCCCGACACGGTGGCGGGCGAGCCGGTATCGGATTACCTCGACTGGCTCAGGTTCTCCTTCCTCGCCACGACGACGGGCCTGCCGGCCCTGTCCATGCCCGCGGGCTTTACCGAGGCCGGGCTGCCGGTGGGGCTGCAACTGGTCGGCCCGCCGCGCGGCGAGGCGCAGCTGCTACGCGCCGCCCGGCTGATCGAGCAGGCGCTCGCCCTGCCCGCGGGGCCCTTCGACCCCATGGGTCAGGCCGGCTGAGGGCGGGGGCAGACCCCGCCCCGGTCTTTCCGGTCAGGCGGCGAATTCCCAGGGGCGGGTGTAATCGCCCAGCACCTTGCCGATGGCGGCCTCGTCCCCGCCGGGAGTCAGCTGCGCCACGAGCCCGCGTTTCTTGTCGTCGATCACCCGTTCGACCCGCGTCTCCAGCCCGGCACCTTCCAGCGCCGCATCGTAGATCCGCGTGATCGCCCGCTTGCGCAGGTCCGGCTTGAAGACCTTGCCCACCGCGGTCTTGGGCAGCTCGTCCAGCACCTCGATATGCTTGGGATAGGCGGCCCGCTCGTAGATGTGGCGGCGGGCATGCTCCATCAGCTCCTCCGACGTGGCGGAGCCCTCGGCAGTCAGCTCCACATAGGCGCAGGGCACTTCGCCAGCATGGGCGTCGGGCTGGCCGATGGCGCCGGCAAAGGCCACGTCGGGATGCGACAGCAGCGCATCCTCGATCTCGGCGGGGTCGATATTGTGTCCGCCCCGGATGATCAGGTCCTTCGCCCGGCCGGTGATCCAGAGATAGCCGTCGGGGTCCATCCGGCCCAGGTCGCCGGTGCGCAGGTAGGTGTCCTGGTAATAGAGCTCGGCGTTCTTCGCGGCCTCGGTGTAGGTGTGCCCGGCATAGACGCCGGGGTTGGAGACGCAGATCTCGCCCACCTCGTCGGTCGCGCATTCCTGCGCCACGCCGTCGGCCTTCTTGAAGATGCGCACGTCACAATAGGGAAAGGCCACGCCGACCGAGCCCACCTTCTTTTCCCCGTCCACGGGGTTGCAGGAGACGAGGCAGGTCGCCTCGGTCAGGCCGTAGCCTTCGATGATGTTGATGCCGGTCGCGCCCTCAAACCGCTTGAACAGTTCCAGCGGCATTGGCGCCGAGCCGGAAAAGGCGTTCTTCACGGTGGAGACGTCGGCATCCACCTTGCGCTGCATCAGCGCCGAGACGGCGGTGGGCACGGTGATGATGAAGGTGGTCTTCCAGCGCTCGCAGAGCTTCCAGAAATTGTCGAATACCCCGTCCCCGCGATAGCCCGCCGGCGTGGGCAGAACCACGTGCGCCCCGGATTTCAGTGCCGCCATCAGGATGACATGGCAGGCGAAGACGTGGAACAGCGGCAGCGGGCACATGATGCTGTCCTGCTCGGTGAACAGCAGCTCGTTCCCGATCCAGCCGTTATAGACCATGCCGGAATAACGGTGCTGCGCGACCTTGGGCATCCCTGTCGTGCCGCCGGTGTGGAAATAGGCCGCGACCCGGTCCTGCTCCGGATCGTCGAAGTCGAGCGTCTTGGGCTGTTTCGCCGCCTCCGCGCGGAAGCTGCGGACATCGGCATGATGGTAGGAGGGGCTTTTCGGCCGGGCCAGCGGGATCAGCCAGGATTTCGGCGGCGCGAGGTACCGGCCGAGATCGACCTCCAGCACGGTATGGACGGAGGGCGCGTGGCGCACCGCCTCGGCGGTCTTCTGGGCCACGTCGGTGCGCGGAAAGGACTTCAGGGTGACCACGACGCGCGCATTTGTCTCGCGCAGGATGGCGCCGATCTGCTCGGGCTCGAGCAGCGGGTTGATCGGGTTGACGATGCCCGCGATCATCGCGCCCACGGTGGCGACCGCGGTCTCGTTTGAGTTCGGCAGCACCAGCGCCACCACGTCCGTCTCGGAGATCTTGAGCGAACGGAAGAGGTTGGCTGCCTGGCAGACCCGCTCGTGGAAGTCGCGCCAGCTCATGGTCTCGGCCTTGTCGCGGGCCCCGGACAGAAGCTGGTAGCTCAGCGCCGGGCGCTCGGGGAACCGCTCTGCCGTCTCGCGCAGCATCCGGTACATGGTGACGGGCACCGGCCGGTCCTGCCACGGCATCTCGGCCGCGATGGCGCGCGCGTCTTCTCTGCTGGCGAATGTCATCCGTTCCTCCCTGTCCTCCACGTCGGGGGAAATGTGAAAGTTTCCCCGGGGTTTCGCAAGCGTTGCGCCACGTCAGACGGCCGCGCGACGCACCGGAACGGCTTGTTCAGGCCGGAGGGCCTTGGCCGTCAGGACCCGACGCCGCCCGAACAGGGGATCTGCGCCTCCGCAGGGCCGCCTCCGGGTGGCTCCTGGCGCAGGGCGGCCTGCCGCCTGGGGCGGGTGGACCAGACCTCGAACCCGCCCGCGGCAAGGACCAGCGCGCCGCCGACCCACTCCATCGGACCCAGCGTTTCCCCGGCAAGCACGGCGCCCGACACCGCCCCGACCAGCACCTCGGACATGAGCAGGATGCCGACGCGCGCCGGCTCGAGCTGTGCGGTCGCCCAGAGGATCCCGGCCGTGCTGGCCGCCCACCAGCCAAGACCGGCGGCAAGGCTCCAGCCGATCAGCGGCCCGAGGGCTGCGTCGGGCACCGCCTCCGGCACGGGCGAGAGAACGAAGGCCAGCGGCACCGCAACGATCAGCGCGCCCGCGGCAAAGACGAAGCTCGACCCCAGCGGATCGAGATCGGGCTTCAGCCGGATCCCCGTGGACGAGACCGACCAGAGCATCCCGGCCCCGAGCGCGAACCATTCGCCCACGCTCTGCGGAAGCGGCGCCTGGCTGTCGGCACCCAGCATCACCAGAAGTCCCAGCAACCCGACGATGATCACCAGCGTCCGCGAGGTCCGGTTGCGCCAGCCCAGCACGTAACGGCCTATCAGGCTGCTCCAGACCGGTGTGAGGTAGAACAGCAGGATGATGATCGCGATGCGCCCGTAGATGAAGCCGACGGAATACAGCACGAAGGCAGCCCCACCCACCGCGACGTAGAACAGTGCCCAGGGATCGGCCCCGGCCAGCCGCTTGCGCCGCCACAGCACCACGGGCGCCAGCGTGGCGGCGCCGATGCAGATCGCGACGAGCGTGCCCCAGGCGCCCGGCAGCCCGGCCTCGTCGATCCGGCGGATGGGGATCCAGTAGAGCCCCCAGAACGCCCCGGAGATGACGATGATGATGCTGGCAAGCGTCGTTTTCTGGGCTTCATTCACGGGACGGCACCTCGGACATTCGGACGGGACAACTCTCTGCGAGGTGATCTAGCCCAGCTTGACCGCTTTGTCCCGCAGGTGGCGAGGGCGCGGCCGCTTTCGGGCGCTTGGCCGCGCTTTCCGGCCCGGTTTGTCCAACCCGGTCCCGCTCAGGCCGCGACGGCCCCGTCGGTGAATTGCAGCCGCGCCAGCCGCGCATAAAGCCCGCCCTCGGCCACCAGCGCGTCATGGGTGCCGGTGGCCACGACGCGGCCCTCCTCCATCACCACGATGCGGTCGGCCTTTTTCACCGTGGCCAGGCGGTGGGCGACGATGATCGTCGTTCGGTCCTTGGACAGCTCGTCCACCGCGGCCTGCACCGCGCGTTCGCTTTCCGCGTCCAGCGCCGAGGTCGCCTCGTCCAGCAGCAGCACCGGCGCGTCGCGCAGGATGGCGCGCGCGATGGCGATCCGCTGTTTCTGCCCGCCCGACAGCATCACGCCGCGCTCGCCCAGCCAGGCGTCGTAGCCGTCGGGCAGCGCCGCGATGAAGTCATGCGCGGCCGCGGCGCGGGCGGCCGCCTCGACCTCCGCGTCGCTGGCCTCGGGACGGCCGAAGCGGATGTTCTCGCGCGCGGAGGCGGCAAAGATCACCGGATCCTGCGGGACCAGCGCGACGTGGCGGCGGAATTCCGACCGCGCGAGGTCGCGCAGATCGGTGCCGTCCAGCGTGACCCGGCCCGAGGCGGGATCGTAGAAGCGCAGGATCATCTGGATGATCGTCGTCTTGCCAGCCCCCGATGGCCCCACCAGCGCCACCGTCTCGCCCGGCCGGATGTCGAGGCTCACCCCGTCCAGCGCCGAGATGCCGGGCCGCGCCGGGTAGGAAAAGCTCACATCCTCGAAGCCGATCTCGCCGCGCACCGCCTCGGGCAGCGTCGAGGGTGCCGCCGGGTCGCGCACGCTGTCCACGCTTTGCAGCAGGTCCACCAGCCGCTCCGTCGCGCCCGCGGCGCGCTGCAGCTCGCCCCAGATCTCCGACAGCGCGGCGACCGAGCCGGCCACCATCACCGCGTAGATCACGAACTGGACCAGCGCGCCGGCCGACATGTCCCCCGCCCGCACGTCGCGCGCGCCGATCCAGAGCACCCCGACCACGCCCGAGAAGACGAGGAAGATGACGATCGCGGTCATCACGGCGCGGGTGGTGATCCGGCGGCGGGCGGCGTCGAAGCTTTTCTCCGTCACGTCGGAAAAGGCGGCCTGGCTGCGCGTCTCGTGGGTAAAGGCCTGCACCGTCTGCACCGCGCCCAGCGTCTCGGACGCGCTGCCGGAGGAGGCGGCGATCCAGTCCTGGTTCTCGCGCGAGAGCGTGCGCAGCCGCCGGCCCAGCGTCAGGATCGGCACGATGACCAGTGGCACGATCAGCAGCACCAGCCCGGTCAGCTTGGCCGAGGTGAAGAGCATCAGGATCAGCCCGCCCACCAGCAGCAGCACGTTGCGCAGCGCGACCGAGATCGACGAGCCGATGACGGACAGGATCAGCGTCGTGTCGGTGGTGATCCGGCTCAGCACCTCGCCGGTCATGATCCGTTCGTAGAAGGCCGGCGACATGCCGACGACCCGGTCGAAGACCGCCTTGCGGATATCGGCCACCACCCGTTCGCCGAGGCGCGTGACCAGCGCGTAGCGCGCCGCCGTGCCAAGCGCCAGCAGCAGCGCGATGCCCAGCGCGGCGCCGAAATAGCGGTCCAGCAGAGCGCCCTGCTCGGCCCCGAAATTGTCGATCACGCGGCGCACGGCAAGCGGCAGGATCAGGCTGACCGCCGCGGTGAGTGTCAGGGCCAGCCCCGCCGCGATTACCATCAACCGATAGGGCCGGAGGAAGGGGAACAGCGCCCGCAATGCGCCGATCTGGCGTGAGGATTCGCGCTCCTCCGAGCCGTTCGAGATTTTGGGTTGTCGGGCCATGAAGCCTCCAGCGACGCGAAACGCGATGGCCGCGCCGTTTTGACAGGCTGACGCCCGTGGTCAAGAGGCAGGCCCCCGGGCGTATTGTCGCCGTGAAGGCCGCTCGGAAGGGCCGGCTGGAGAGGGACAGCTTGGCGGGACGTCGGCAGACGGCTCCCTGCCCCTGCGCGAGTTGTGCCGTCCGGCCTTGGCGGCGAAGAGGACTGGCCGTGATGGCCGCAGGACGTAGCGCGCGTGGTGCGGAATGTGTGGGGGCGCAGGTCGACCCAGTTGCTTGATCCGAGAGGCGGCGGAGGCGTCCGCGTTTACGGGACCCGCAAGAGCAGGCCAGTGCCCGGAGCGAGGACCGGACGCCGTGCGAATGTCACTTGGCGGGGGAGGTCATGGAGCGGGCAGCGGGAATCGAACCCGCACCAAGAGCTTGGAAGGCTCGTGTGATACCATTTCACCATGCCCGCTCAGCAGGTCGAGCGATAGTCCAGTCCGGCCCGGGAATCAAGCCGCATATCTTCGCGCCCCGCCCCGTGCCGGCCCCCCGATCGCGCGGCCGACCACCGCAGACCGCCCGGAGCGACCACTGATCCACGCCGCTGTCACCCGATCCCGGCGGCCCGCCTATACCAAAGGCGTAGCGCCCTATACGCAATCATCCTCTGCGCGATTGCCGCCGTGAGGTAATCACCTTCTCGGGTAGCAATGCGAGTGAACAGACCTATGAGCCTCCATGTACTTGACGACGACCGCAGCGTCTCGCCCCTCGACCAGGGGGTGGTCTTCGACCTCGGCAAGGCGCTCGGCGCCGGGCTGGGTCCGTTCATGATCACCGCCGCCAACGAGATCGAGCGCGAGCTGGACCTGATGAACCACCACGCCCGGAGCGGGGAACGGGCGGCTTTTCTCGCCTGCTGCGACCGGATGACGAGCGTGGCCGCCTTCATGGGTGCCGTGCCGCTAACCGAGCAGCTGCGCCGCCTTCGGGAGGGCCCTCCCTTCAGCTTCGACGGCGCCGTGGAGGAGATCGGGGCGACGCTGTTCCCCGCCATCGCCAAGATGCGGCGGATCGGTGGCGCTACCTCTCCTTCTCCAGATCGCGCCACATCAGCCCGGCCTGGGTCCGGTTGGTCACCCCCAGCTTCCGAAGCAGGCTCGAGACATGAACCTTGACCGTGACCTCCTGCAGGTCGAGCCGCGCGGCGATCACCTTGTTGGAATGGCCCTCGGCCAGCAGGGCCAGCACCTCGACCTCGCGGGGCGAGAGACCGAGCGAGGCGATCATCTCCGCCTGACGCTCGCGGGCGCGCATCATCCAGTCGTAGGGCAGGTAGACGTCGCCGCCGATCATCAGCCCGATCGCCGCCAGCATGGAGCTCAGTCCCAGCGATTTCGGCACGAAGCCCCTTGCCCCCAGCGCGACCGCCTCGGCCGCCACGACCGACCCGGCCTCTCCGGACAGCAGGGCGACCGGCACCGGCGCCGCGCGCGTGACCAGCGCGGCAAAGCCCGTCATCCCGTCCATTCCCGGCATCCGCAGATCGCTGAGGATCAGCGCGAGGTCTTCCTGCCCCGCCTCCCGCCCCGCCTCCAGCCGGCGATCCAGCTCGGCCACGGTGCCGAATGTCTCCACTTCCGCTCCGAGCCGCTCGCGCAGCGTGAAGGCCAGCGCCTCGCGCACGAGATCGTGATCGTCGGCAAGCAGAATCCTCATGCGGTCAAGCATGGCCGGGAAGTTGCATTGCGGCAAGTCGCCCGGAAAAGGAACCCGCCCCTAGAGTTCTGTTTTCGCTGAACAATGAAAGGGTCCGCGCCCGCGGAACAACAGGTCCGGACTGCGTTTCCGTCGGTGCTGGCACCGCCAAAAAATCAACATAAAAGGCTGCACAAGAAGACAGACGCCCCCCGTCGAATGCGGG
Organism: Carideicomes alvinocaridis; assembly: GCA_005473895.2. Lineage (GTDB taxonomy): Bacteria > Pseudomonadota > Alphaproteobacteria > Rhodobacterales > Rhodobacteraceae > Carideicomes > Carideicomes alvinocaridis. The sequence continues at coordinate 208,767 of SRJI02000002.1, read as the reverse complement.
GTCCGAAATACTTAGAAAGAGTGAAGACAGCCATGTCGCAGGCATATCTCAGGAAGGTCGAGCTTCTCAGGGGCCAATACCTCGCGGAACTCCCGCAGGATCTGGCGCAGATCGGCACATTGATCACCCTGATTCGGGACGGCAGGGACCACGAGGAGTCGTGGGAATTGCTGCACCGCGTCCTGCACGACAATGCGGGCAATGCCGGCATGCTGTCCTTCGCGCGCCTGGAGGCGCTGTTCCGCGACGCCCTCGCCCCGCTCGAGACCAGCTACCCGGTGGCCCTCCCGCCGGAACCGGGCACGATAGACAGGATCGCGGAAAAGGTCGAGCTGATCCGCGACGAGACGGAGAAACTGCGCGCCGATCTCGGGGTCTGACCGATGCCGGCCCGTATTCTCGCCAAGGCGCTGCTGTGCCTTCTGCTCGCCGCCCCCGCCCTTCACGCGCAGCCAGAGGAGCGGCAGCCGGCCGCCCCCGCGAAGCAACTCATCGAGCGCCGGATCAGCCTGTCCGAGATCGGGTTCGACCGGGGGCTGGAATTCGACCGGCTGTCCGGCCGACGGGTGCTTTATTTCCCGCTGGCCCCGGCCGAGGCGATGGGCCGGGCCAGCCTGCACCTGGCGCTGCGTTACGGCGAGACGCTGCGCACGGCGCGCGCCCTGACCGTGCGGATCGGCGACCGGACAGAGCGGGCGGTGGACCTCGACGGCACGGGCAGCGAGGAGATCGCGATCGAGCTGCCCGCAGAGGCGCTGACCGGCCCCTTCCTGAAGGTCGAGCTGATCTATTCCGGGGCCAATTCCGAACAGGTCTGCATCGACGAACGCGCCTCCGGGGATTTCCTGCGCGTCCTGCCGCGCAGCGCGCTGGTCATGGGGCTCGACAGTGACGGACTGACCTCGCCGCTGACGGTGGAGCGGTTGTTGCCCGGTCGGGTGTCGCTGCTGCTGCCGGGGGAAGAGCTGGCCCCGCCGGCCCTGGCCTTCGCCCTGCGCGCGGCCGCCCGCTACGACGCGGAGGCGGGTGGGCTTGCCCTCCACGACACGCTGCCCCGACGGTCGGCGGCGCTCTGGGACCGGGGGGTGCTGGCCTATGAGCGTGGCTCGGACGAGGCGCCCGACCTGCGGGTGAAACCCTATCGCGGCCTGCCGGGGCTGCGGTTCTCGGGGGACAACCCGCAGGCGGCGCTCTCCCTGCTTGCCAGCCCGTACCGCGATCTGGCGCGGGCGACGCAGCTCGACGCGCCGCGTCTCGCCCCTCCGGCAGAGACGCCCGACACGCTTACCTTCGCGGCGCTCGGGGCGCCCGACCTCTCGGCCCGGGTCACCGGGGCCGCCACGCTGGAGTTCAGCTTTCCGATCGACGCCTTTCCCGTGGGACGCGCCCCCGGCGGGCTGGACCTGCTGGTCGGCGCCACGCCCTCGCCCGCGGGCGGCGGGGTGAGCGTGACCGTCTACCTCAACGACACGTTCCTCGGGGCGCGGCCGCTGCCCACGGGCGATCCGACCTGGATGCGCTTCGATGTGCCCGAGGGACTGCTTGGCCGGTCCAACGCGCTGCGGGTGCTGGTCCAGCGCCCGACCGAGGGGGGCGATTGCCGCTTCGCGCCGCAGGGCTACCCGGTCACCATCCTGCCGCAGAGCCGCTTCACGCTGGACCGCGAGACCGGGGAACCGGAGGATTTCTTTGCCCTCCGGCAGGCCGCCGGCCAGGGGCTGTCGGTGGTGCTGGACGGGATCGACCGCGCGACGCTGGAGGGCTGGGTGCTGCCGGTCGCCGGGGCGCTGCTGCCCGAGGACGCGCCGGTCGTGGTGGAGGATGCGCTGTCCACCGGGGACGCGGCCGGTGACGGGCCCTTCCTTTACCTTTCGCGCAATGCCCCGCCGGAGAGCGACCCGCTGCTGCGCCTCGACCAGGGCCGGGTGGAGATCCGCGACCGCTCCGGCCGCACCCTGTTCGACGGCGCCGGGCTGGCCCGCCTGGGCGCGGCACAGATCGTCGAGATCGGCGGCCGCAGGGGCGTCTGGCTGCGTCCCGGCGACGGCCCCGCCCCCCGCCTGACCCGCGCGACGCCACTGGCGCTGGACCGCGGCGACCTGGCGCTGATCGACGAGGCCGGCGTGGCGGTGGCGGTCTCGACCCTGCGCACCGACCTGGTCGAGGTCCGCTACCCGGACCGCACCGACCTGTGGCAAATCCTCGCGCGCTACCGCCTATGGATCGTCGCCGCCGGCTGGGTGCTGCTGACGCTCGTGGTGCTGCGCGCGCTGCAGGGCTTCTACCGCCGGTCCCGCGGCCGTGGCGAGGGGAGCTGAGCCTTGCCGCTCGACCTGGACAGCCAGACACTCGGCGACCTGCTGCTGATCCGTGGGCTGCTGGAGCCCGCGCAGCTCGACGAGGCCGAGCGCCTTTGCGAGGCGTGGAATGTCGGGCTGCTCCAGGTTCTGCAAAGCCGCCGCTGGCTGAAACCCGGGGAGCTCTACCGCGCGCTGGCGGCGCAATACGACCTGCCGCTCGTGAACCTGGTGGAGGATCCGCCGGATACCGAGCTGCTGCGGCACTACGACAGCGCAACGATGACCGACGCGATGACCATCCCGCTGCGCCGCGAGGGCGACGAGATGGTGATCGCCACGGCGCGGCCCGGCCCCGCCACCGTGCTGCATATCTTCGACACTTATGGCGCGCGGGTGCGGATCGTCATCGCCTCGCAGCTCGACATCTCGCTGGCGCTGCAGCGTGCTTTCCGCGAGGAGCAGTCGCACGAGGCGGTCTTCGGCCTGGCCGATACCGACCCGGAGATGTCGGCGAAAAGCGTGATCACCGCGCCGCAGCTGCTGGTGATCTACGCGCTCATCACCCTGTTCCTCGCCGGCATGGCGCTTGCGCCCATCGGCACGATCATCGCGCTCAACCTGGTGATGACGCTGTTCTACACCGGTAATTTCCTGTTCAAGGCGCTCCTCGTCTGGGTCGGCGGCAATGCGCAGGAACACAGCTCGCGCGCGATCGCCGCCGAGGCCGCGTCGATGCGCGACGACGACCTGCCGGTCTACACCGTGCTGGTGCCGATGTTCCGCGAACCCGAGGTGCTGCCGATACTGACCGCCGCGCTGCGCAACCTCGACTATCCGCTGGCCAGGCTCGACATCAAGATCGTGCTGGAAGAGACCGACGACGAGACCATCGCGGCGGCCCGCAGCCTGGAACTGGAGGGCGTGTTCGAGATCGTGCAGGTGCCCGCCTCGCATCCGCAGACCAAGCCCAAGGCCTGCAACTACGCGCTGCAATACGCCCGCGGCGAGTTCCTCGTGATCTTCGACGCCGAGGACAAGCCCGAGCCCGACCAGCTGAAGAAGGTGCTGGCCGCCTTCCGCCAGTCGCCGGCGAACACCGCCTGCATCCAGTGCCGCCTGAACTATTACAACGCGCGGGAAAACTGGCTGACGCGGATGTTCACGCTGGATTACTCGCTGTGGTTCGACCTGATGCTGCCGGGGCTGGAGCGGCTGGGCGTGCCGATCCCGCTGGGCGGCACCTCGAACCATTTCCGCATGGACGTGCTGCGCCAGCTCAAGGCGTGGGATCCCTTCAACGTGACCGAGGACGCGGATCTCGGGATCCGGCTGACGCAGAAGGGCTACCGCGTGGGGGTGATCGATTCCACCACCTACGAAGAGGCCAACGTGTCGATCCCCAACTGGATCCGGCAGCGCTCGCGCTGGATCAAGGGATACATGCAGACCTTCCTCGTCCATACAAGGCGACCCGTCCACCTGGTGCGGACCATCGGGCCCGCGGGGGTGCTGGGCTTCGTGTTCTTCATCGGCGGCACCTTCCTGTCGGGGCTGCTCAACCCGCTGTTCTGGGGCATCTTCGCGCTGTGGATGGTGCTGGGCGCCGAGGTGATCGAGCCGGTCTTCCCGCCGGCGATCCTCTACCTGTCGCTGCTCAACCTGCTCGCGGGGAACGCGCTGCTGATCTACCTGACCATGGTGGCGCCGTTCCGCCGCCGCTGGACAGACCTCGCTCCTTGGGGGCTGAGCGTGGTGGGGTACTGGGTGCTGATGACCATCGCCTCCTACAAGGCGCTGAAACAGCTCATCTCCAACCCGTTCTACTGGGAAAAGACCCAGCACGGCCTGTCCAAGCACACGGCGAGCGAACTGGCCGCGGCGAAGGAGCCCGCGGCATGACGCGCGCGACCGGGTTCCTCCTTGGCTGGGCGGCACTGGCCACGGCGCTGCTGGCGCCCCTGCTCTGGGTGGAGGCGCATGGCTTCCTGTCCGGCGCGGTGATCGCCGATTGGGGCCGCGCCATCCTGCAGGTGGACGGGCCGGCGCTGTTCCGGGCGACCGATCCACTCTATCCGCCGCTGCCCAAGGTGCTGACGCTGGCCGTGCAGGGCGTGGCGGGCCGGCCGGGCCTGCCGACACCGCACATTGTCAGCCTCGCGGTCGGGGGACTGACCCTGCTCGTCTGGTTCGGAGAGTTTCGCCGGCGCGGTCGCTACAGTGCGCCCGTCGCGGCTGCGCTGGTGCTGCTGCTGGCGCTGAACCCGGTCTTCCTGCGCGCGCTGTCGGAGGGGCCGGGCGCGGTCTTCCTGGTTCTCGGCACCTGGCTTTATGCCCGCAGCCTGCTGGACCTGCGTCAGAGCGGCACGGCCCCGGACATGATGAAGGTGGCGATCGGGCTTCTCGTAGTCTCCATGGCGCATCCCTTCGGCCTGCTGATCGCCATGGGGTCGCTTCCGGTGATCGTGCTGGCCGCGCGGCCCAGCATGATCGCCGCATCCTCGCTGGGTTTCATGGTGTCGATGTTCTTTCCGGCCGCCGCCGCCGTCGCCTCGCTGCTCTTCGTCAGCCTGGTGCTGGGCAGCACCTTCCTGGCGCTGGAGCCGACGCCGGCCGGGCTGGCCCCGCTGGACGAGCTGTCCCTGCCCCTGCTGACCGGGGCGATGGCGGTGATCGTGCTGGCCCGGCTGGTGCCGGCGCCGCGGCGCATGCTGCCGCTGCTGGCCGCGATGGCGGGCCTGCTGGGGGCGATCCTGCTGAACTTCGTTTTCCGGTTCGAAAGCGATCCCGCGCTGCTGGCCGCACCGATGCTGGGCCTGCTGGCGGCGGCGCTGCCCCTGTCCCCGGTCAACCGGGTGCGCGGGGCGGCGATGACGGCCTTCCTGCTGCTGGCGCTGCCGCTCAACGGCTGGGGTCTGGCGACCTTCGGGGCCGAGCTGGATCGCCGCTGGCTCGAGGCCGCACTCGGCCACGATCTGGGCGATCCGTTACGGCGCGAGCGGGCGCTGGCCGCCTTCCTGCGGGACCGCGAGGGCGTGCTGCTGGATGCGGAACGCCATCCCGGCCTGATCGCGGTGCTGGGCGGGACCCGCGGGCTGGTGATCGCCGGGCAGACCTCCTACGAGCTGGCGGCGCTCGGGGGGCGGCCCCGCGCCGGATACATCGCCGTGCGGGCGCCGGAGGGCAGCACGGGAGGCCGCGACCGGCTTCTGGCGGCGCAACCGCAATTGTCGATCTCCGCGCCCGGCGGCTATCGGCTTGCCTACCAGTCCGGGCCCTGGCGAGTATTCGAGATTACCGGAGGGAACCGGACATGGGACGGCACATAGTCGCAATCGATGATTCCGAGATCGCGCGGGAAATGGTCAAGGCCACCCTCGCGGATTTCGGATTTGACCGGGTCACGACCTATCCCGGACCAATGGAGGCGCTGAGTGCCTTCCAGTCGGGCGAGCCGCCGCCCGACCTGATCCTGCTCGACATCATGATGCCCGAGATGGACGGGATCGAGCTCTGTGCCCGGCTGCGGATGCTCGCGGGCTGGACCGACGTGCCCATCGTGATGCTGACCAGCCGCTCGGACAAGCAGGCACTGTCGCGGGCCTTCATGGCGGGGGCGAACGATTACGTCTCCAAGCCCTTCGACCGGGTGGAGCTGCAGGCGCGGATCACCAGCCTCCTGCGGCTGCGGAGCGAGATGGATCGGCGACGCGCGGCGGTCGCGGAATGGCGCCCGGCGGCCCGGGGCGCCGAGACGGCGGACACCGCGCCCCCGGCCGGCACGTTGCTGGGCAAGGCCGGCCTGCTGCGGGCGCTGGAGGCGCTGACCCCCGCCGCGCTGCCCGAGCTGGGGCTGATGGCGCTGCGCCTCGATTGCCTGGCCTCCGACCATGCCGATTTCACCCCGGCAGAGCGTCGTGCCTGCATCGAGGTCTTCGGCCGCACGCTCGGGCGCTGGCCGATGCCCGCCGGCGATCTGCTCGCGCTGTGGGAGGATGACATCTTCCTGGTGGCCAGCACCGTGCAGGACGGTGCTTCGCTGGCCCGGCAGGCACAGGAAATCGTGAGCGACCTGCCCGACAGCCTGAAGGCCGCGCGAATCTGGCATACCCACGAGCCGAGCGTCAGCGCCGGGCTGGCCCTTCCGGGAAGCTTTCCCTCCCTCTCCGCCGGGCTGGGCAACGTGCTGCAGGCGCTCGATACGGCGGTGCACCAGGGCGGTGGCCGGCTGGGCGGCGCCGACATGCCGGACCAACAGAAGCGGACGCATTGAGATGAGCCACGCCTCGACATTCGGCAGCAGGGAGAAGACCAGCAGGGCGGACGCGCAGGCACGCATCAGCCGCGAGAGCGGGCGACTGGTGCGGCTGGCCTATGCCTTCGTCGGGCTGTCGGTCCTCAGCATGCTGGCCTTCGTGGTCCTCGACTACCAGCGCACCCTGCGGGACATACGCGCGCAGCTCGAACACGTGGCCACGCTGTTCAACCAGACCTTCACCTCCTCGCTGGCGACGGCGACGGCCCGGGTGACACCGCTGGCGGAACGGCTGGCCGAGATCCCGCTGCAGGATCTGGGCCGGACCGAGGTGATCTTCGGCGACGAGCTGCGCGACCTGCTGGCCAAGGTGCCGCAGGTGCAGAGCCTGCTGCTGGTCGACGACAAGGGCATCGTGATCTGGGCGTCGGTGCCCGCGGCGCTCGGGCTCGACGTGTCCGACCGGGGCTATTTCCGCTCGGGCCTGGCCCGGCCGCCGGGGTCATACGCGCTTGGCCAGCCGATCGTGTCGCGGGCCAGCGGCAACCGGCTCACCCCGATCGCCTGGCCTATCGCCGGGCCCGGCGCGCCGGTCCGCGGGGTCCTGGCCTCGTCGCTGGAAGAGCATTACTTCGGCGACCTTCTGGCGCGGACCCGCTACGACCCGGACATGATCATCACCATCGCGACGCGGGATGGCGAAGTTTCCTTCACCTCGACACCCGAGCCCCCCGAACGCGCGATGATCCAGCGCAGCAGCCCGATCATCGGCACCGATCTGCTGACGAGCGTGGCCATTCCGCGGTCCAACGCACTGCAGGGCTTCTATCGCCGCTCGCTGGCCTTCGGGGTGACCTCGCTGCTGCTGCTCGGGATCGCCATCACCGCCGCGCGGGCGGCCCAGCGACGGGCGCATGACCTGCGCGCCACTCTCAAGCGGACGGAGTTCGAGGCATTGCGCGCCCGCCAGGCCGAGGCGGAGTACAGGACGATCTTCGAAAATGTCGAAGACGGCATCGTCGTCTTCAACGACGCCGAGACGATCCACCAGGCGAACCGCCGCGCGCAGCAGCTTCTGGAGGCGCATGGCAGCCGGCCGGCCATCCGCGCGCTGCGGGCCGTGCTGCCGCCCTTCCGCCACTTCGAGAACGGCTCGGAGACCTTTCACCTGCGCATGCCGCAGCACTCGACCCAAGCGGTGCGCGAACTGCGCTGCCGGGTGGACGTGATCGAGACGACCCAGGGCCGCACGCTCTACTGCGTCCTGAACGACGTCAGCGCCGAAGAGCGGCTGACCAGCACGCGGGCCAAGTTCATCGCCTCGGTGAACCACGAGCTGCGCACGCCCCTCACCTCGCTCAGCGGGTCGCTGGCCCTGGCCGTCGCGCGCTTTGGCAAGGACCTGCACCCGTCGTTGCAGAAGCTGCTGGCGCTGGCCAACCAGAATGCCGAGCGGCTGCTTCTGCTGGTGAACGACATCCTCACGCTTCAGGCGATGGACCAGGAGCATCTCTATGTCGAGGTCACGCCGCTCGACAGCGACGACGTGCTGACCGAGGCGGTCACGGCGATGGACGGTTACGCCACCAGCGCGAATGTGGCTATAGAGCGGGACACCACCACCGCCGGCGCGTCCTTCGAGGGCGACCGCATCCGGATGCAGCAGATCCTGGCCAACCTCATGTCGAACGCCATCAAGTACTCCCCCAGCAACGGCACCATCGAGGTCGCCACCGGCCACAGCCCGACCGAGACCTGGTTCCGCATCTCCGACCATGGGCCGGGGATACCGCGATCCGCCCAGGCCACGATCTTCAACCGCTTCGCCCCGCCCGCCCATCCGCCGGAGGTGCAGGCCACGGGCTCGGGCCTGGGGCTCGCGATCACGCGGGAACTGGTGGACCGGCAGGGCGGCCGGATCGAGTTGCGGTCCGACCCCGCGGAAGCGCCCGGCACGACGTTCCTCGTGTTCTTCCCGCGGATCCCGAAACCCGACCAGACAGGTGACAGACCATGAAAGTCCTCTTCGTGGACAACGAAAACGATATTCTCAGCCTCCTGGAGATTGCCTTCGAGACGGAGGACGATATCGACCTGGTCTGCGAACGCGACAGCGCGCGGGCCGCGGAGCGGATCGGCCAGGAAGAGTTCGACCTCTACATCTTCGACCTGATGATGCCCGCCCCGGACGGCAAGGCGTTGCTGGGCCGGGTCCGGGCGGTGGCGCCCGACGCGCCGGCGATCATCTGCACCGCCAAGGCCGACAACGTGGCGCGGCAGGAATTGCTGGCGGCCGGCGCGACCGAGGTGCTGCACAAGCCCTTCGATCCGCTGACCCTGCCCGACCACCTGCGCCGCTACGCCCGCGCCTGAGAGGAGGAGCCCGATGCGCCATGCCGCCGCCACCCTCGCCCTGGCTTGCGCCTTGGCCGGTGCGCTTTATCCGGGCGTCGCCGGGGCGGCCGCCTGGCCCCGGGGCGAAGGCAACAGCTTTGCCACCCTGTCGTGGCGCTTCGCGATAGGTGAGGAGGATGCGGCGGGCTATGGCACGCTCTACTACGAATACGGCCTGTCGCCGCGGCTGACCTTCGGGCTGGATGCGGGCGGCGATCCGGCATCGCGGGCGACCAGCGCCATCGCCTTCCTGCGCCACAGCTTCTCCGCCCCCGGGGCCGCAGACCAGTTCGCGTGGGAGATCGGCGCGGGCTGGGCCGACGACGATGGCACCCGCCGCGCCGTACTGCGCCCCGGCCTGTCCTGGGGCCGCGGATGGGAGACGGCCTGGGGCAATGGCTGGACCGGGATCGAGGCCACCTACGCGATCCGCGACGACGGCCCCGGACTGGCCAAGATCGACACCACCTTCGGGGTCAGCCATCCCGGCGGCGCGCTGTCGATCCTGCAGCTTCAGCTGGCCAAGCGCGACGATCGCGACACGGAGCTGGCAATCGCGCCCTCCCATGTCATCCCGCTTTCCGACGGGCTGCGGCTGGAGATGGGGGGCGATTACGCCTTTGCCAGCGAGACCCTGTCGCTCAAGTTCGGGCTCTGGACGGAATTCTGAGGCGCGCCGCGCTCAGCCCGTCACCTCGTATTCCAGCGAGCCCAGCCCCGACATCTCCACCCGGATCACCGCCGGCCCCTTCACCTTGCGGATGGGCGCGTGGGTGCCGCACAGCACGATCTGGCCGGGCTCCAGCCCCATGCCGCGCTCCGCCAGGTGGTTGGCCAGCCAGCGCACCGCCTCCACCGGCGATTGCGGCGCGGCGCCGGTCACGTCGAGCTCCGGCTCGCCATTGATGGTGACGGTGGTGTGGATGCGGTCGGTGTCGATCAGCGAGGGCTTGATCCCCTCGCCGCCCAGCACGGCGCCCGCATTGGTGATGTTCTGCGCCAGCACGGCGAGGAAGGGCACCGCCGCCATGTCGATGTTGCGCATGTCCAGCAGCTCCAGCGACGGCACGAAGCGGTCGATGGCCTCTGCCACCTCCTCGGCCGAGAAGGGCGCGTTGTCGGGCACCAGCCGCGCGCCCATCACCGCGGCGATCTCGGGCTCGTAGGCGAATTCGGCGAAATCCGAGGCCGGGCGGCTGGCCGGCGCCTGCTGGATCTCGTCCGAGAAGATGTGCCCGCTGGCCGGCTCGTCGATGCCGAACCGCTCCATCAGCGCGGCGGAATTGGCGGCGATCTTGAACCCGCCGACACCCGCCCGCGCGTCGCTGTCCAGCAGATGCGCCACCACCGCGTCCTGGATCGCATAGGCGTCGGCAAGGCTGGCCGGGCTCGTGTCAAGCGGGCGCAGGGTCTCGCCGGTCAGCATGTCTGAGGCGAGCTTACGCACGAGCGCGGCATCGGGTTGGGTGGTCATGCAAGCATCCTTCTGAATCCGGGCATCCATCCGAGCCCGTCTGAGGTTGTCCCGGCGGGCCGGTATTCCGCCGCCACGTCATCGTCATACCCGGTCTGGCGCAGGGCGGCGAGCGCAGCGGCGAAATCGGTGCCGCCGGTGCCCGGCTCGTGGCGGCCGGGCGTGTCGGCGAATTGCACGTGGCCGATACGCGGCCCCGCCCGGCCGATCGCGGCGGGCAGGTCGGGTTCGGTGATCGCCATGTGATAAAGGTCGAATTGCAGGGCGAGGTTGGGGTGGCCCGCAGCCTCCAGCACCTCGAGCGCAGGGTCCAGCCCCGTCAGGAAAAAGCCCGGCATGTCGCGCGGGTTGAGCGGCTCCACCATCACGCGGATGCCGTCCTGGGCCATCTGCCCGGCCGCGTGGCGCAGGTTTTCCACCAGCGTGTCGAGGCAGGCAGCGGGGTCGGCCCCGCGCTCGGGGCGGCCGGCCAGCACGTTGACCTTGCGCGCGCCCAGCCGGGCGGCGTCGCGGCGGCATCTTTCCACCGCGGCACGGAAATCGGCCTCGCGCCCCGGCAGCGCGGCCAGGCCCACCTCGTCCCCCTGCCCGCGCGGCACGTTGATCAAAGTGACGGGCAGTTCGTGGCGGGCCGACGCCTCGGCAAGCGCCGCAATCTCGTCCGCGCCGGGGAACTGCACCTCCACGCTGTCGAACCCGTCCGCGGCCGCCGCAGCCAGCCGGCCGGCAAGACCTTCGCCAAGATCTCCGCCAAGTCCCCCGGCGCGCGAATTTTCAGCATAAACCATGGAAATGTTTGCGGAAATTTTCACTTTCCGGACGGACCCTTCTGTTCCTTGTTGACAAGGCTAGGCGCGCGGTGAAACTGTTTCAAGTATAAAATATGCGTCGCTCGACCGCTGCTCCACCTCCACGAGAGGCCATGCCGAAGCCACAACCGCCCAAGCGGCCGCGATGGCGGCGACGTCGATGGAGCGGTCGGCCGGCGCCGAGGAGGGACGATGACTGACGCGACGACACTCGGCTTCGTGGGCACCGGGCTCATGGGGCTGCCCATGGCGGGGCGGCTGCTGGCGGCGGGCCATGCGCTCACGGTCTGGAACCGCACCGCGGCCAAGGCACAGCCGCTGGTGGATGACGGCGCCACCATGGGCGACAGCGCGGCCGACGTGGCGCGACGCTCCGACATCGTCTTTACCTGCCTCACCGACACACGCGCGATGGAGGCCGCGGTCTTCGGCCCCGGCGGCATCGCCGAGGGCGCGCGCGAGGGCGCCGTGCTGGTGGATTTCTCCTCCATGGCGCCGGATGCCACCCGCGAGATGGCGGCGCGGCTCAAGGCCGAGGCCGGGATGGACTGGATCGACGCGCCGGTCTCCGGCGGCGTGCCGGGCGCCGAGGCGGGCACGCTCGCCATCATGGCCGGCGGGGACGAGGCCGCCTTCGAGCGGGTGAAGCCCTACGTGCTGAAGATGGCTGCGCGCTTCACGCTGATGGGGCCGTCGGGCGCGGGGCAGACCACCAAGCTCTGCAACCAGGTGATCGTCGGCTGCACCATGAACATCCTGGCCGAGGCGACGCGGCTGGCCACCAATGCCGGCGTCGACGCGGCCAAGCTGCCCGAGGCGCTCAAGGGCGGGTTTGCCGACAGCATCCCGCTGCAGCTGTTCATCCCCCGCATGGTCGCGGCGCAGCACGAGCCGCCGCTGGGCCACGCCTACACGATGCTGAAGGACCTCGACTCGGTCCGCGACCTCGCCAGGGCGCACAAGTCGCCCGTGCCCTTCACCTCTCTTGCGGCAGAACAGTTCCGGCTTCTCGCCTCTCGCGGGGGCGACGAGGCAGATGCGCTGGAAATTTTCAAGCTGAGCGCCCCGGATCCGCTTTGATCGGCCGGAGTGCATGGACATAACTATAAAAAGAACCTTAACAATCACAGCACAGAACAGGGAGGCTGTATCAATGAAGAGATTTACCGGAACCGCGCTGGCCGCGATGATCGCGGGGGCGCTGGCGGTGCCGGCGACAGCGCAGGAGGTCAAGCACCTGCGCATCGGCAGCTGGCTGCCCGCCCACCACCTGATCGTCTCGGGCATCATCCAGCCCTGGGCCGACGCCATCGAGGACGAGACCGGCGGCTCGCTGGAATTCGAGGTGATGACCTCGGCGCTCGGCCCTCCGCCGGCGCAGTTCGACCTGCTGCTCGACCGCGCCTTCGACGTGGGCTACGGCGTCAGCGGCCACAATGCCGGCCGCTTCACCATGACCCAGGTGATGGACCTGCCCTTCATGTCGCCCGATCCCTGGGCCGGCTCTGCCGCCTCCTGGGCCACCTACGAGAAATTCGGCGGCGAATACGGCGAGCATGAGGGCGCGCATGTGGTGGGGCTCTTCACCCACTCCAACCCGAACATCAACATGGCCAACGGCCGGGTCGAGACCCTGTCGGATCTCGAGGGCAAGACCATCCGCGTCGGTGGCAACGTGACCGGCCGCATGATGTCCGAGCTCGGCGCCTCGCCGGTGCAGCTGCCGCCGACCGAGGCGCAGACGGCGATGTCGCGCGGCGTGGCCGACGGCATCACCTTCCCGTCGGAATCGATCGATTTCTTCGGCATCACGCCGGTCATCAAGTCGATCACGCAGATCCCCGGCGGTCTGTACACCGACACGTTCTGGGTCGCCTTCAACCAGGACAGCTGGGACGAGCTGACCGACGAGCAGAAGGCCGCGGTCGAAAAGCACAGCGGCATGGCCATGGCGCTTCTGGCCGGCTGGGCCTGGACCAACGGCGACAAGCTGGGCGAATCCAAGCTCAAGGAGCAGGGCGTGGAATTCATCACCCTGTCCGACGAGGACGTGGAAGCGGCCAAGGAAAAGCTGTCTCCGCTGGAAGAGGAATGGCTGACCCAGGCCGATGAAAAGGGCTTCGACGGGCAGGAGATCCTCGACTATGCGCGCGCCATGGTGAAGCATTACAGCGCCGACAAGGTCGTCAACATTCCCCAGTAATTTCCGCAACTTGATCCAACGGCCGGGCCCCGCGCGGGCCCGGCCGGCAGGAGGAGACATGCGCATCGTCCGTGCAATCGACGGCGTCATCCTGGCGCTCGGCTGGCTTTCGGGGGGGATCGCCGCCTTCGTGATGGCCGTGACCTTCGTGGGCGTGGTGATGCGCTACGTCTTCCGCGACCCGCTGATGGGCGGGTTCGAGATGATCGAGATCGGCATGGGCCTGATCGTCTTCACCGCCCTGCCGCTGATGGTCCGCAACCGGGGCAATATCCGGGTGACCATCCTCTTCGACAAGTTTTCCCCCGGTCTGCGCCGCATCACCACCTTCGTGTCGGAGATGATCGGCGCCGCGCTCAGCCTGTTCATGGCGTGGCGCGTCTGGCTGCAGGGGGAACGGATGCTGCGTTATCACGAGGTGACGATGGAATTGCGCGTGCCCAAGGGCCTGATCGCCCAGTGCATGTCCGGCCTGCTGGTGGTGGCCGCCGTGGCCTTTGCCGTCTGCGCCATCGAGGCGCTGGCCGCCCGGAACGCCCCGGCGCGCAGCGACGACCAGGGGGTCATCTGATGGGAGTCTGGGAAATTGCCGGGCTGTCCTTCGGCACCATCTTTGTCCTGATGATGATCGGCATGCCCATCGCCTTTGCAATGCTGCTGGTGGGGCTGGCCGGCATCTGGCTGAACGTGTCGTCCCAGACCGCCATGGGGATGATCGGCCAGCTTCCGATCAACGCCACCATGTCCTACGAGCTGTCGGTCCTGCCGATGTTCATCCTGATGGGGGTGCTGGTCACCCGCGCGCGGATGTCCGAGGACCTCTACCGCCTCTGCCACGGCTTCGTCGGCCACATGCGCGGCGGGCTGGCCGCGGCGACGGTGCTGGCCTGCGGTGGCTTCTCGGCGCTCAGCGGCTCGTCGCTGGCCACCGCGGCGACCATGGCCAAGGTCGCGATCCCCGAGATGCGCCGCTATGGCTACAAGGACGGCTTCGCCGCCTCGTCGGTCGCGGCGGGGGGCACGCTGGGCATCCTGATTCCGCCCTCGGTGATCCTCGTGCTCTACGGCATCGCCACGGGCACCGATATCGGGTCGCTCTTCATCGCCGGGATCGTGCCGGGGCTGCTGGCCATCGTGCTCTATATCGCGGCGATCCGCATCACCGCGCAATTCGACCCGGCCGCCGCCCCCGCCGCGCCCCGCGTGCCCTGGGGCGAGCGGATGAGGCATTTCGGCAGCGTCGGACCGATCCTGCTGCTTTTCGTGCTGATCATCGGCGGGCTCTACCTGGGCGTCTTCACCCCCACCGAGGCCGGCGGCGTGGGCGCCACCGGGGCGCTGGCCTTCGCGCTCTGGCGCCGGAGCCTGTCCTTCTCGACCTTCGTCGGCACGCTGGTGGAGACCATCACCACCACCGCCAGCCTCTTTCTCGTGCTGATCGGCGCGCTGGTCTTTTCCAACTTCATGAACCTGCTGGGCCTGCCGCGGGCGCTGTCGGACCTGATCACCACGATGGGGCTCGCGCCGCTCGCGGTGATCCTGCTGATCCTCGCGATCTACCTCGTGCTCGGCATGTTCATGGAAAGCCTGTCGATGATCCTGCTGACGATCCCGATCTTCTTTCCAATCGTCAGCGACCTGGGCTACGACCCGGTCTGGTTCGGCATCTTCGCCGTCATGGTGACCGAGCTGTCGCTGATCACCCCGCCTGTCGGGCTCAACCTCTTCGTCATCAAGTCGGTGACCGAGGACCTGTCCATCGGCGACGTCTATCGCGGGATCCTGCCCTTCGTCGCCGCCGACCTCGTGCGGCTGCTGATCCTGATCGCCACCCCCGGGATCGCGACGCTTCTGCTGTAGCAGGGCAAAAGGAGGGCGCGGGGGGCGTGGCAATCCTGCGCCCCTCCCCCTCCGGCCTGGCTGCTGCCTTATCCCGCTATTCGCCGCCCATCAGCCGGGACAGGCTGCGCGACAGAGTCTCCACCGTGAACGGCTTGGAGATCACGGGCGCCTGGGGGAAGCGGGCCATGGAATCGCCCTGCCCCGCATAGCCGCTGGCCAACACGAACGGCACGCCCCGGCTGTGCAGCACCTGCGCCACCGGCAGGCTGGTCTCCGACCCAAGGTTGATGTCGAGCACGGCGAAGGCGATCGAGTTCGCCTCGGTGATGCGCAGGGCCTCTGCGACGGTGGAGGCGATATGCACGTTCTGAGCCCCGAGATCGCGCAGGATGTCGGCGGCGTCCATCGCGATGATCATGTTGTCCTCGACCACCAGCGCCACGCCGGCCAGGTCGATCTCGGCGGCGCCCTCGGCCGGCATCTCCGGTTCCCCCTCCTCGGGCGCCTCGGGTTCGGATTCCGACACATAGCGGTCCGGCAGCACGAAATCGGCGCGCAGCCCGGTGACGTCGAAATCCAGCTCGACCGTGCCGCTCAGCTCGAACGGCACCGATTTCTCGATGATCGTCGTGCCGAAGCCACGCCGTTCGGGCGCACGGACCGGCGGGCCGCCCGCTTCCTGCCAGCTCAGGCGCATATGGCCATGCGGCTCCGGGCTGACCGTGACCGTCACCCGGCCGTTCGGCGCCGAAAGCGCCCCGTACTTGACCGAGTTCGTGACCAGTTCGTGAAACACAAGCGCCATGGTCGAAAACGCCTCGGGGGCGAGCATGATTGCGGGGCCCGCGATGGTGACGCGGTGCGTCTCGCCGGCGATGTAGGCGCCAAGCTCCACGTCCAGCAGGTCGCGCAGCGCCACCGGGGTCCAGTCGGTCTGGGTCAGCTGGTCATGGGCCTGGGCCAAGGCGTGAATGCGGCCGTCCACGGCGGCGGTGAACTCCTCGATCGAGGTGGCCGACCGCTTGGACTGCCCCACCAGCGAGCGGATCAGCCCCAGCACGTTGCGCACCCGGTGATTCAGCTCCGCGATCAGAAGCTCCTGCTGGTCCTGGGCGCGCTTGCGCTCGGCGTTGACCTCGTCGGCCAGCTTCAGCACCACCTCCAGCAGCGTGACGCGGATCGATTCAGCCGCCCGGAGCGCGGTGGCCGACCATTGCTCCGACCGGTTGCCGACGTCTTCCTTCCACAGCTCGAAGCTCTTGCGCGGGGTCAGCCGCGCGCCATAGGCGCCGACCTCGACCGGCTTGTGGGGGTTGCCCGCCCAGTTCACCTGCCGTGTGACCTCTGTCCGGAACAGGACGATATAGTCCCGCGGGCTGCGCGAGATCGGGATCGCGAGGATGCCGGAGCAGCAATCCACCGCGTGTTCCATCGAGGGCAGCCGCGCGGTCAAGTGGTCGGTCGCATAGACCCGCGAGGCCGCGGCGGTGTTGAGGAACCGCGCGATGGTCAGGAAATCCTCCTTCTCCGGCACCGCGCCCTCGGTCAGGTACTCGCCGTTCACGTAGAGCGCGATCCCGTCATGCTTGATCACCTTGCCGATCTCCTTGGCGATGGCCGGAAAGGCGCTCGACAGGTTCTCGCCCGAGGACATGCGCATCATCAGCCGGTCGTGCAGCCGTTGGGCATGGCCCGCCGTCTCGGAGGTCAGCCGCGCCTCCTGCCGCTCCAGCTCGTAGGCGAAGAACTGGGCGAAAAGCTCGATCGAGGTGCGGCGCTCGTAATCCACGTAAAGCGGCTCGCGGTGGTGGCAGGCGAACAGGCCCCACAGCTCTCCGCGGATGATGATCGACACGGACATGGAGGCCTCGACCTTCATGTTCCGCAGGTATTCCAGGTGGATGGGCGAGACCGCGCGCGTCACGGCCAGCGACAGGTCGAGCGGCTGGCCCTCGGGGCTGTATTGCGGGGTGATGGGCGACACGTCGTCGTTCACGTCGGCGATCAGCCGCAGGAGGCTGCGCTTGTAGAGCGCGCGCGCCTGCCGCGGGATGTCGGAGGCCGGGAAATGCAGGCCGAGATAGCTTTCGCCGTCCTGTTCGTCCTTGGCCTCGGCGATCACGGTGCCGTCGCCCTCGGGGCCGAAGCGATAGACCATCACCCGGTCGAAGCCGGTCAGGCCGCGAAGCTGCGCCGCCGCCTCCTCGGCCGCGTCCTCGACCCCGCGCCGGGCCGAGACGCGCTTGAGCATGGGCGTGACGATGGACAATTCGTCATGGTCGTTGCCGCGCGCCTTGGGTTCGAATTCGAAGATGAAGCTGTAGCCCGACTGGTGGCTGCTCACGTCGAACAGCCGGCCGTCGCCGAACACGTCCAGCCCGAAGATCCGGACGACGGAATTCTCGTCCGTCGCGCCGCCCACCTTGTCGCGCAGGCGCTGCACGGTCTCGCGCGGGAGGAACATGTTGAGCGGCTGGCCGATCATGTCGCCGGCCTGCACGCCCAGCACGTCGTTCATGTTCTCGGAGGCATGCTGCACGATCCAGTCGGCGGACATGGCAATCAGCCCGCCGAAGGTCTGGACGTTGCCGAGCAGATGGATGGGTTCGCGGTCGCAATTGGTGAGATCGACGGGCGTCTCGGTCGAAATGAAAGCGTCGTTCATATGGCGGAGTTTTCGTTCTCTCTGGAAAAATCGGTCCCGCTCGCGGCGAGGAAAATATCGAACGCCGCGCGGGCGTCGTCGAGAATGCGTTGGCGGCTTGCCTCGTCGCCCGGATCTTCCGCGATACGGGTGCGAAAGGCGCGCCACGCGTCGCTGTCCGGCGCAAGGCCGAAGGCGCCGCGGCGCTGCTCTTCGGGCATGGCCCGCTTCATCGCCTCGGTCCCCAGCTGGGAGCCGAGCGTGACATAGGCCACCGCGTCGGGATGCAGCGGGCGGGTGGACGGGTCGGAAGAGCGGGAGACGGGCAGGCCCAGCTCGACGGCCAGGGCGGCGTGAATGTCGCGCAGGGCAGAGGTCGCCTCCGCCGCGTCCCAGCCACAGGCGTCACCGAGATCGGAGAAGCCACGGTACTGGATGGCACAGAAGCGTTGCCGGTCCTCGGGATCGGTGAGGTCGTAGCGGGCAAGCCGCGCGTCCAGCCGCTCATGGGAGTCTCGGGTGAAGCTCCGGAGCTGCGTTCGAAGGTCCCCCTCCGGGCGGGACACAGTGGTCATGGTCTGGTGGGGCACGCCTGTCGCTACCGCTCTCTGTGGTCGATCCTATTCGCGGTTGCGAATGTTCCTCTCTGGAACGCATATCGCAGCGGTTCCGGTTCCGGTAAAGCGAGAATATCTCTCAAATGTGCTGATAATAGGGGCGCCGCGCCGCCGGTGCCTTCCGCTTCATCATCTTCCGTCCTCCGCCCTATCGCCCGATCGCGTAGGCCTGGCCCAGCCGGTGGGTGGCCGCCGCCTGCACGCTGCCGTCCGGATGGCGCAGCGCGGCGGTCATCCGGCCCAGCGAAGCCGGCGGCACGACCGTCACCCGGTGACCGCGGCCGCGCAGGGCGGCGATCGTTTCGTCGCCCAGGCCTGGCTCGGCCAGCATCTCGCCCGGCCTGATGCGGCGGGGATAGAACGAGGCCTGCACGTGCAGCGAATGGAACAGAGGCGCGTCCATGTTCGCCTGCAGGTCCAGCCCGTGATGCACCATGCGCAGGAACCAGACCAGCTGCCACTGATCCTGCTGGTCCCCGCCGGGCGTGCCGAGGGACAGGACCCGCCCGTCCTCGTGCTCCGCGATGGTCGGCGTCAGCGTCGTGCGCGGCCGGCTGCCAGGGCGCAGCAGCGAGGGGCCGTCACCCTCCAGCCAGAACATCTGGCCGCGTGTGTTCAGCGGAAAGCCCAGGCCGGGCACCACCGGCGCGCTTTGCAGCCAGCCCCCCGACGGGGTGGCCGAGACGACGTTGCCCTGGTTGTCGACCACGTCGAGGTGAACCGTGTCCCCCTCGCGCCGGGTAAGGTGCGCCATGGTCGGCTCGCCCCCGTCGGGCTCGGCCAGGGCGGCGGGTTCGCGGGCGGCGCGGGCGATGGCAGCATCGGCCCAGCCCTCGTAGCCGGCGAGCCGTCCGGGCCGCAGCTCCGCCGAGGCGGCGTCGGAGATCAGCGCCGCCCGCTCGGCGCCGTAGTCGCGCGACAGCAGCCGCTCCATGGGAATGTCGGAGAAATCGGGATCGCCGTAATAGGCCTCGCGATCCGCGTAGGCGAGCTTGATCGCCTCGATCACGACATGGACGAAGGCGTCGCCGCAGGGATCCAGCCCGTCCAGCTTCACATGGTCCAGGATGCGCAGCGCCTGCAGCAGGACCGGCCCCTGCCCCCAGGGCCCCGTCTTGCTGATCCGCCAGCCGCGATACTCGATCTGCAGCGGCGCCTCGTAATGCGCGGACCAGCCGGCCATGTCGTCGGGGGTCAGCAACCCGCGATGCGGCGCGCCCGAGGCATCCATCACCTCCGCCTCCTCGAGATAAGCACCGATCCCTTCTGCGACGAAGCCGCGGGACCAGGCCTGCCGCGCCGCATCGATCCGTGCCTCGCGGGTGTCGCCGGCACTGGCGGCCAGTCGGTCGTAGGTGTCGGCCAGCGCCGGATTGCGAAAGGTGGCGTCGGGCTCGGGCGGGCGGCCCCCGGGACACCAGGTGGCGTGGGAGCTTGGCCAGTGCTCGGCGAAATGCGGGGCCAGCCGGGCGATGGTGGCTGCCGCCTCGGGCAGCAGGGGGTGACCGTCGCGGGCATAGGCGATCGCGGGCTCCAGCACGTCGCGCAGCTCCATCGTGCCGCTGTCGCGCAGCAACAGGAGCCAGCCGTCGAACGCGCCCGGCACCACGCCGGGCAGCAGGCCGGTGCCCGGCACGATGTCGAGGCCGAGGTCGCGGAAATGGTCGGGCGTGGCCGCGGCCGGGGCCGGCCCCTGCGCACAAAGCACCCGGACCGCGCCGTCCGGCGTGCGAAGGATCGCCGGCAGGTCGCCGCCGGGACCCACGAGGTGAGGCTCCACCACCTGCAGGACAAAGCCGGCGGCCACCGCGGCATCCACCGCATTGCCGCCGCGTTCGAGCATGCGCATGCCGACGGCGGAGGCGATCCAGTGCGTCGTCGCGACGGCCCCGAAGGTGCCGCGGATTTCCGGCCGCGTGAGTTCCATGATGCGTCTCCCTGCCTGCCACGTGCCCCGCCCGGAAAGGGGCGGACCCGGCCTCACCCTGTCTCAGGGCGCGCCCGACGGGAAGCAATCAACAGCGCCGATTTAGATCCAATATGATATTATTTAAGATCCACTTTCGGCCGCCATAAACGACCGATAATTCTATATTGCCTTGTTATTTAAACTTTTCTTACCCGCAAATGCCGACTTTCTCCATGAGCAAGACACGAAATACCAAATATCGAATCCTTGCTCGCAGGCCAGCTTCCCTCGCAGGCTTTTCCAAAGACCGAAAGGATGGCGATGCCCCCCGACACGAACGACACGGACCTCAGAAGCCTCCTCGACCCCGCCGGTGCGGGGGGCGAAGAGGCCGTGCAGCGGGTCGCGACCCTGGCCGAACAGGTATACTCGATCCTGAGCCGCGGCCTGCTGATGGGCGCCTGGGGACCCGATGTGCGGCTTTCGGTGCGCGACCTGGCGCAGGAGCTGTCGGTCAGCGTCACCCCCGTGCGCGAGGCGATGAACCGGCTGGTCAACGAGGGAGCGCTGAGCAACGCGGACGGGCGCGGCTTCTGGACGGTCAAGCTCGACCGCCCGGCCTACCAGGAGATCATGCGCATCCGCATCGCGCTGGAGCCGGTGGCGGCCAGCCTTGCCGCGACCCGCATCACGGAGGCGGAGCTCGACGGCCTCGAACAGCAGAACGAAAGCCTGAACGAGGCGATCGCACAGGACAATTTCGCGGCAGCCCTCCAGATCGACACGGCGTTTCACCTGGCGATCTACGAGAAGGCCGGGCAGCCGCTGCTCAACTCGATGATCAGCTCGCTGCTGCTGCGGGCCGGGCCGACGCGGACCCGCCTGTCGGGCAGCTATCGCAAGACGCTGGTGGGCTTTGCCCATCACACCCGCATCCTCGACGCGCTGCGCGCCCGCGACGAGGCCGCCGTCTCGACCGAGATCGCCGCCGACCTGCGCGACGGGTCGAACGCCATCCTCACGGAGCTTCAGCCATGAACGTCACCGCCCCATCGCCCTCGGGCCGGCGCGCGCCCTTCCCCGAAGGCGGCCGCGACTGGGACGATCTGCGCGCCGACATGCGGGCCCGCAGCGCGGACGACATCGACTGGCGCAACGGCCGCGCGCCGCTCTACGTCTTTCACAACGACCAGGAGACCTACGAGATCGGGCGCCGGGCCTATTTCGAGTTCTTCTCGGAAAACGCGCTCGGTCGGAAACGCGCCTTCCACGGCATCCAGTCGATGGAACGGGACGTGCTGGATTTCGGGCTGTCGCTGTTCTCGGCCCCGTCCTCGGGAGAGGGCGTGTTCACCTCCGGCGGGAGCGAAAGCATCCTGATCGGCATGAAGGCCGCCCGCGACGCCTGGCGCGCGGAGAAAGCGGAGCGCGGCCCCGGATCGGCGATGAACATCGTGATGCCGGACACCGCCCATCCCGCCTTCGACAAGGCGTCGGACCTGCTGGGGTTCGAGATCCGGCGCGCCGCGGTGGCCCCTGACGGTCGCGCGGACCCGGAGGCGATGCGCCCCCTGATCGATGCCGAGACCATCGCCATCGTCGGCTCGGCCCCGTGTTTTCCCTATGGCGTGATCGACCCGATCGACCGGCTGTCGGCGCTGGCCGGGGAGACCGGCAAGTGGCTGCACGTGGATGCCTGCGTCGGCGGCTGGATCGCGCCCTTCTTCCGCATGAACGGGCGCGGCACGCCGGATTTCGATTTCCGCTTCGAGGGCGTGCGCTCGATCTCGGCCGACCTGCACAAGTTCGGCTTCTGCCCCAAGCCCGCCTCCACGGTCTTCTTCCGGGACGCCGCGGATGCGGAGCGGGCGACCTTCGTGGCCGATGCCTGGCCCAGCGGCCGGTTCGAGACCTCGACCCTGGCCGGCACGCGGCCGGGCGGCGCGGTCGCCGCGGCCTGGGCCGTGCTCAACCACCTGGGAACGTCGGGCTATCGCGACGCGGCGGCGCGGCTGGCGGAGATGGTCGATCTTTACGTCGAGGGGATCACCGCCATGGAAGGTCTGCGCATGATCGCCCAGCCGGACCTGTCGATCATCGCCTTCACCTCGGAGCGCGACAACATGTTCGACGTGGCGACCGAGTTGGGCACCCATGGCTGGCTGGTCGGCCAGACCCGCCGCCCGCCGGGCATCCATTCGATGATGTCGCTGTTCCACGCCCCGGCGCGCGAGGCGTTCCTCGCCGATCTCGCCGCCTCGCTGGAGCGGGTGCGCGCCGGCAAGGGCCGCTCCGGCGCGGAATCCGACGTGATCTACTGAATTTCCCCCGCCCGGCCCGCCGGACGGTCCATGCAACGCCAAGGCAGGAAAGACGTGATGAAAAGGGTTCTGATCGGTCAGTTCAAGCACGAGGGGAACGGGTTCAACCGCAACCACACCACCCTCGACGCCTTCGAAAAGCAGGGCATCCGCGAGGGCGACGAGATGCTCTCCTTCTTTCGGGACGTGAACCTGGAGCCCACCGGCTTCATTGACGTGGCCCGACAGGAAGGGTGGGAGGTGCTGCCCACCCTCTCGGCCTTCGCGCCGCCGGGCGGCCCCGTGGACGATGCGAGCTTCGAGGATATCTGCGGCCGGCTCATCGCGCGAGCCAAGGCCGCGCTGCCGCTCGACGGGGTGCTGCTCTCGCTGCATGGCTCGATGATCGTGGACAGCCATCCCGACGCGGAGCTGGTGATCGTGCGCCGCATGCGCGAGGTGGTCGGCCCCGATGTGCCGATCTTCGTCTCGCTCGATCCGCATTGCAACATCAGCCACGAGATGGCGCGCGAGGTTCAGGGGATGGTCGCCTTCCGCACCTCGCCCCATGTCGATCAGCGCAAGACCGGCGAGCGCACCGCGCGCATGCTGGCCGAGACGTTCCGCCGCGGCACCTTTCCCACCTGCGTGCTGGCCCGCAAGCCGATGCTCGTGGGCTTCGACGGGGCGCGCACCTATCACAGCTACGGGCCCTTCCTCGATGCGATCCGGCTGGCGGAGAGCTTCGAGGCCGATCCCGATATCCTGCGCATCTCCATCAATGCCGGCTATTCCAAGACCGACAGCGCGGTGATCGGCCCCTCGGCCGCCGTCACCGGCTTTGCCTCGGAGGCCAAGCTGCGCGAGATCGCCGAGATCATGATGGAGGAATGCTGGAAACGCCGGGAGGAGACGGCCGAGCGCATCGTGTCGCTCGACGAGGCGGCGGAGGCGATCCGCGCCCACCGGATGGGCGACCGGCCGCTGATCCTGGGCGATTACGGCGACAGCCCGGCGGGGGGCGCCTATGGCGACGGCACGGCGCTGCTGCGCCTGCTGATGGATCACGGCGCCGAGAATGCCGTGGTCGCGCCCCTTTGCGACGCGGAGGCGACGCGGCTCGCCGTCGAGGCCGGCGAAGGCGCCACGCTGCGGATCGCCATCGGCGGCCGGGCCGATCCCGACCATGGCGGCGGCCCGGTGGAGGCCGAATGGACCGTGGTCCGGGTCTCCGACGGCGCCTTCACATTCAAGGGGCCCTACGGCACCGGCACGACCGGCACCTTCGGAAAAAGCGCCCTCATCCGCTCGGGCGGGGTGCAGGTGATCGTGATCGGCAACCAGAAAGGCATGTTCGACCAGGAGCAGCTGCGGATCTTCGGCATCGAGCCGTCCGAGACGGACTTTCTGGTCCTGAAGTCGATGCAGGGCTACCGCGGCGACTTCCAACCCATCGCCAGCGTCTGCCTCGACGTGGACAGCGGCGGAATAACCAGTCCGGACCCGTTCCGCTTCGACTGGAAAAACGTGCCACGGCCGATCTGGCCGCTGGACGCGGAAATAACCGGGTAAACCCGGAGACCAAACCACAGGGAGATTGACCGAAAATGCTACGCACACTCAGAACGTCCTGCGCGATCGCGATGCTCGGCCTCGCCGCG
This sequence comes from Carideicomes alvinocaridis, assembly GCA_005473895.2. Taxonomy (GTDB): domain Bacteria; phylum Pseudomonadota; class Alphaproteobacteria; order Rhodobacterales; family Rhodobacteraceae; genus Carideicomes; species Carideicomes alvinocaridis. The sequence continues at coordinate 184,362 of SRJI02000002.1, read as the reverse complement.
CCGCTGGCCCATGCCGAGACGCCCGACGACACGCTGGTCGTCGTCCGCGAGATCTCCTCGATCTCGGACTGGGATCCGGCGGTGTCGCAGATCCTCGACGTGCAGGAGATCAACCTCGACATCTACGACCGGCTCGTGGGCTACGACCGCCGCGATGCCGAAAAGCTGATCCCGATGCTGGCCGAAAGCTACGAGATCAGCGAGGACGGCAGCTCCATCACCTTCAAGATGCGCGAGGGGGTGACCTTTCACAGCGGCAACCCGGTGACGGCGAAGGACGCGGTCTATTCGCTGCGCCGCCTGCTGCTGCTGGGCCGCGAGCCGTCCTCGAGCATGCGCCAGCTGGGCTACACCCCCGAGAATATCGACGACAACCTCACGGCGCCGGACGACATGACCTTCGTCATGACTCTGCCCGAGCAGCTGGCGCCGTCGCTGGTCGTCACCATGCTGTCCTCGGCCTCGTTCTCGATCGTGGACAGCGAATTGCTGAAGGAACACGAGCAGGACGGCGATTTCGGCACCGCTTGGCTGTCGGACCGCGCCAGCGGCGGGCAATCGGCCGGCTCCGGCCCCTTCATGATCCAGAGCTACCGCCCGCAGGAAATGGTCATGCTCACCCGCAATGACGATTATTGGCAGTTCACCCCGGACATGCAGCGCGTCATCTTCCGCCACGTCCCCGAGGCCGGCACCCAGCGCCTGCTGCTGGAAAAGGGCGATGCGGACGTGGCCTTCAACCTGACCTCCAACGACGCGGCCGAACTGCAGGACGTGGATGGCGTGAAGGTGGAGTACTATCCCTCGCGCAAGATCCTCTATTTCGGCTTCAACATGCTGGAAGAGCCGTTCGACGATCCCAAGGTGATCGAGGCCATGCGCTACCTCATCGATTACGAGGGCCTTTCCAAGACCATCATGAAGGATATCGGCACGATCCATCAGACCTTCGTGCCGGCCGGCTGGCTGGGTTCGGTCACCGAGACGCCGTTCCACCTCGATGTCGACAAGGCCAAGGAGCTGCTGACCGAGGCGGGCTATCCCGACGGGTTCGAGTTCACCTTCACCGCCTATAACCGCAAGCCGGAGATGGACCTCGCCACCTCCTTCCAGGCGACCGCCGCCAAGGCGGGCATCAAGGTGGACGTGGTCAACGCGCCGGTTTCGCAGACTATCCCGCTCTACCGTGAACAGAAACTGCCGGCGCTGCAGCTGTCCTATTCCGGCGGCTATGCCGACCCGCACGCCACGGCGAGCAAGTTCACCTACAACCCCGGCGCGCTGCCCGGGGCGGACAAGGACGAGAAGTGGCCCTCGGAACTGAGCTGGCGGCTGGGCTGGTTCCCGACCGAGCTGGCGGAGAAGACCCTCGCGGCCTCCAAGGAGCTCGACGAGGAGAAGCGCGCGAAGATGTACGAGGAGCTTCAGCGCGCGCAATGGGAAGAGGGGCCGTTCATCCACCTCTTCCAGACCACGCAGGCGCTCGGGATGCGCGAGGACGTGAACGGCTACCTGTTCGGCTCGCGCGGCTCCGATGTCAGCTTTGCCGCGGTCAGCAAGGACTAGGAGCGGCAGGTGGGACATTACGCAAGGTTCGGAATGTTCCTGCTGAAGCAGGTCGCCATCATCCTGGCGACCTTCTTCGGCCTGATCCTGCTGACCTTCGTGATCGGGCGGGTCATGCCGCTCGATCCGGTCAGCGCAGCGGTGGGCCCGGACGTGACGCAGGAGCTTTACGACCAGGTCTACCGCGAGATGGGGCTGGACCAGCCGATCATCGTGCAATTCTTCGACTACGTGGGCTCGGTCCTGCAATTCGACTTCGGCCGGTCCTTCTTTACCAACCAGCCGGTGACGCGGGATATCGCGCGGGTCTTCCCGGCGACGCTGGAGCTGGCGCTCTGCGGGGTGCTGATCGGGTCGCTCATCGGCATTCCCTTCGGCATCCTCGCCGCGGTCAAGCGCGGCACGGTGATCGACGGCGCGGTGCGGGTGGTCATGCTGATCGGCTATTCCGCCCCGGTCTTCTGGAAGGGCCTGCTGCTGCTCGTGGTGTTCTACGCCGCGCTCGGCTGGGCGGGCGGCCCCGGGCGGTTGTCGATCTACTATGACGGGCTGGTGCCGACCCGTACCGGGCTGCTGCTGATCGACACGCTGCTGGCCGGGGAATGGGTGATCTTCAAGGACGCGGTGAGCCACATCGCCCTGCCGGCGATCAGCCTCGGCTACGGCGCCTCGGCCTATATCGGCCGGATGACCCGCAGCTTCATGCTCGACCAGCTCAAGCAGGAATACGTGGGCGTCGCCCGGGTGAAGGGGCTGAGCGAGCGGCGCGTGATCTTCGGTCACGTCCTGCCCAATTGCGCGGTCCAGCTGGTGACCACGGTGGCCCTGACCTTCGGCATCCTGCTGGAGGGGGCGGTGCTGACCGAGACGGTCTTCGCCTGGCCGGGGCTGGGGCAGTACATGACCAAGGCGATGTTCAACGCCGACATGAACGCGGTGCTGGGTGGGACGCTGGTGATCGGGTCGATCTTCGTCTTCCTCAATCTCGGCTCCGACATCCTCTATCGCATCCTCGACCCGAGGACCCGGGCATGACCGACGCCACCCTTTTCACCCGCGTCCGGCGCGGAGAGCCGCATTCCTCGGCCGAGGCGCGCCTGGCCCAGCTCTGGCGCGGGGCCGAGATGCTGTGGGCCAGCCCCGCCGCGCTGACCGGCGTGGCGATCATCGCCGCGCTGGTGGTGGTGGCCCTGCTCGCGCCGCTGCTGGCGCCCTACGGCCCCTATGCCCAGAACCTCGCCAACCAGCTGCAGCCGCCCTCGGCCGAGCACCTGCTGGGCACCGACGAATTCGGGCGCGACATCTTCAGCCGGATCATCTTCGGCACGCGCTTCACGCTCTACATCGTGATGCTGGTGGCGCTGATCGCGGCGCCGGCCGGCCTGCTGATCGGGGCGAGTTCCGGCTACCTGGGCGGGTGGTTCGACACGCTGGCCATGCGGATCACCGACATCGCGCTGGCCTTTCCCCGGCTGATCCTCGCTTTGGCCTTCGTCACCGCCTTCGGGCCGGGGCTGAACAACGCGATCCTCGCCATCGCCCTGACCGGCTGGCCGCCCTATGTGCGCATCGCCCGCGCCGAGGCGCTGACCATCCGGCGCAGCGACTACATCGCCGCGATCGAGCTGATGGGCGCCAGCCGCCTGCGGATCATCCTGCTGCACGTCGTGCCGCTCTGCCTGCCGTCGCTCTTCGTGCGGCTGACGCTCGACATGGCGGGGGTGATCCTGATCGCCGCGGGCCTCGGCTTTCTCGGGCTCGGGGCACAGCCCCCGGCCGCGGAATGGGGCGTGATGCTGTCCAGCGGCAAGGAATACATGCTGAGCGCCTGGTGGGCGGCGACCTTCCCCGGGCTGGCCATCTTCTTCGTCTGCATGGGGTTCAACCTGCTGGGCGACGGGCTGCGCGACATCCTCGATCCGCGACAGGAAAGCTGACATGACCGACGCGCCCCTGATCGACATAGAGAACCTTCGCGTCACCTTCCGCACGCGGGCCGGCCCGCACGAGGCGCTGCGCGGCGTGTCGCTGCGGATGGGCCGCGAAAAGGTGGGCGTCGTGGGTGAATCCGGCTCGGGCAAGTCGCTGACGGGCAAGGCGCTGCTGGGCCTCGTCCCCTCCCATGCCAAGGTCACGGCAGATCGCCTGGCCTTTGACGGGCAGGACCTGATGCGCATGGCGCCGCGGGCGCTGCGCCGCATCCGGGGGCGTCGCATCGGGCTGGTCATGCAGGATCCGAAATACTGCCTCAACCCGGTGCTGAGCGTCGGCAAGCAGCTGTGCGAGGCGGGCCTCGCCGGCGGCATCCCGACGCTGGCCAAGGCCCGGTCGAGCGCGCTGGAGACCCTGCGCCAGGTCCAGATCAACGACCCCGAGCGGGTGATGCGCATCTACCCCCACGAACTGTCGGGCGGCATGGCCCAGCGGGTGATGATGGCGATGATGGTGGTGGCCGAGCCCGACCTGCTGATCGCGGACGAACCGACGTCGGCGCTGGACGTCACGGTGCAGCTGGAGGTCCTGGCCCTGCTCGACCGGCTGATCGAGGCACGCGGCATGGGCCTGATCTTCATCAGCCACGACCTGCGGCTGGTCTCGCAATTCTGCGACCGGGTGGTGGTGATGTATGCCGGCCGGGTGGTGGAGACGCTGCGCGCCTCGGAGCTCGACCGCGCGCGGCACCCCTATACACGGGGCCTGATGGAATGCCTTCCCGAAATCGACCACATCCCGGGCACCCGGCTCAAGGTACTGGAGCGGCAAGAGTCTTGGCTGACGGAATGATCCCATACGACGAGGCGGACCCGGTGATCGAACTGCGCGAGGTCTCGGTCCGCTACGGCCATCACCTCGCGGTGGAAGAGTTGTCCTTTCGGCTGCGCACCGGCGAAAGCCTTGGACTGGTGGGCGAATCCGGCTCGGGCAAGTCCACCATCCTGCGGGCCATCGCCGGCATGGTCGGATCGGAGGGCAGCATCCTGCATGAGGGCCGCGCCCTGGGCACCCGGCGCGACCGCAGCTTCAGCCGGGCCGTGCAGATGGTGTTCCAGGACCCCTACGGCTCGCTCCATCCGCGGCAGACCATCGAACGGCAATTGCAGGAGCCGCTGCGCATCCTCGGCCTGCCCGACCGGCGCGACCGGATCACGTCGATCATGGGCCGCGTGGGGCTGCCGGCCTCCTTCCTCTACCGCTTTCCGCACCAGATCTCGGGCGGCCAGAGGCAGCGCGTGGCGATCGCCCGCGCCCTGCTGCTGGAGCCGCAGGTGCTGCTGCTGGACGAGCCGACCTCGGCGCTTGACGTCTCGGTCCAGGCGGAGGTGCTGAACTTGCTGATGGAACTGCGCGAGGAGGAGAACCTCACATACCTCTTCGTCAGCCACGACCTCGCCGTCGTCGGCACAATGTGCGACCGCCTGCTGGTGATGCAGCACGGCCGCTGCGTCGAGGAACTGAGCGCCGGTCAGCTGCGCAGCGGCGACGTCACCACGCCCTATGCCCGCCAGCTGCTGGAGGCGAGCAAGGGCTACCGCCCGGCCTCCTGACCCTGCCGGCGCAGCAGCGCGCCCAACCGGCCGATCCCCTCGGCGATGCGCTCTTCCGGCACCGCGCCCACCGCCAGCCGCAGGTGGCGCCGGCCGTCCTCGGGCACGGCGAAGAAGGGCGCGCCCGGCTCCACCAGGATCCCGGCCTCGCGCGCCGCCTCGCTCAGCGCGCCGGACCGGGCCCAGTCGGGCAGGGTCAGCCAGTAGCTTGCCGCCCCCGGCCCGCGCCGCCAGCCCACGTCGGGGCCCAGCGCGTCGAGCGCCGCCTCGCAGGCGGCATGGCGCGCGGCCATGATCGTCCGGAGCCGCGACATGTGGCTCTGGTAATGGCCCAGCGACAGGAAGGCGGCCATCGCCCGCTGATTGTTCGAGGGCGGGTGCCGCAGCATCAATTGCCGCAGCGCCCGCAGCTCCGCCACGATCTCGGCCGGGCCCACCACGTAACCGAGACGCAGCGCTGGCGCGAGCGGCCGCGACAGGCTGCCCACATGCACCACGTTCCCCGTCCGGTCCATGGACTTGAGCGCGAGCGGCCCCGTCTCGGCCAGCGGGGCGGTGCCCTGGTCGTCCTCCACCAGCAGCGTGCCGGCCCGGGCGGCCGCATCCAGGAAATGGCGCCGCCGCGTCTCGGACAGGGCCACGGTGGTCGGACATTGCGCCGAGCCGGAGAGGAAGACCACGTCGCTTTGCAGAAGGGCCCGGCCGGGATGCGCCCCCTCCCCGTCCACCGCCATCAGCGACACGGTCGGGGTAAAGAGCCGCAGCATCGCGCGCAGGTCCGGCGAGCCGGGATCCTCCATCGCCGCGCGCCGCCCGCCAGAGAGGAATAGCTGCGCTACGAGGAACAGCCCCTGCTGCGCGCCCAGCGTGATCATCACCTCCTGTTCCGTGGCCCAGATGCCGCGCGCCGGCAGCACCCGCGTCCTGACCTCGTGCAGCAATGCGCCATCGTCCCCGCCATCGACCTCCGACACCCAGTCGCGCAGGCCGGCGACGGACGAGGCCGTCCGCACGCTTTCGCGCCAGGCGGCGGTGGGAAAGAGCGCCGGATCGGGGCGACCGGCGAGGAAGGGATAGGGATAGCCGCGCCAATCCTCCGGCACCGGCATCTGCCGCAACAGCGAGGGGCGCAGGGCCGGCGGATGCAGCCACCCCTCGGCCGGGCGGTCGGACAGCGGCATCGCGGCGGCGGGAAGCGGAGACCGCGCGACGAAGACGCCGCTTCCCCGCCGGGCCTCGAGATAGCCGCTCTCGGTCAGGCCGCGCAGGGCGGCGATGACCGTGTTGCGCGAAAGGCCCAGCAGCTCGGCAAGGCGCCGGTTGGCCGGCAGCCGCGTGCCCGGGGCAAGACGCCCGGAATCGATCGCGGTGATGAGCGCCTCGCGGAGCTGCACTTGCAACGGCCGGCCCGATTTCCCGGGCGGCCCCAGCAGGTCCCGCCAGGCCATGTCCACGCTCCGCGTCACGTCGCCTGTATCCGCCCGCGCCCCCGCCCGCGCCCCCGCCCACGCTCTGGACGAAAGCCGCGAAAAAGATGCCGTTTTTCCCTGTCCATGTCAGAGTTTATTGCCAGGGTGCGACCACATTGATGCAAAAATGAAATCGGACAAGTCCTCCCGCCGGCGCGCCGGTGTCACCGCCCATGATGCAGCCCCGCTGCCCTTCGACAAAGGTTTTTGCCCTTCCTCCGCAGGGTCATCGGAGCGGGCCCGCAAATTTCCCACATGATACACCAACTCGCCTATCTCAGCACCGCCAAGTACTCCCTGCCGGAAGCATTCCTGCAGCAGATCCTCCTCACCTCCCGGGATCGCAACGCCGCCGACGGTATCACCGGGCTGCTCATCTACCACGACCGGCTGTTCTTCCAGGTGCTGGAGGGCGAGAAGGCGGCCGTGCTGGCCTGCTATGCCCGGATCGAACGGGACGGGCGCCATGGCGAGCCCACCCGCGTGCTGGAGCGCGAGGTCGAACACCGGGCCTATCCGGACTGGTCCATGGGCTATGCCAGCAGTTCCGACCTGACCGACCGGGCGACCCTCGCGATCCGCGACCTGGGCGCCCTGCACCGGCAGCACGAGAACGGCGGGCAGGACGCCGCCGTGGGCGCGCTGGTCCGCCATATCCTGGCCGAGATGCAGCGCTGACCGGGCGACTGGCCGCCGGGGCCCCGGGGCGCGCCGCATCGTGAGCGGCGGGGCTCAGCCCTCCGCGCCGGCGGTCCAGTAGGACATGATCAGGCATTGCGATTTCGGCAGATCCCGGGCGCGCAGAAGCGACCGGATGCGCGCGGCCTCGGCCTTTTCGCCGCCGAACCAGACATAGCCGCCCTGCCCCGGCAGCGCGCTCTCCAGCAGGTCGGCGGTCAGCGCCGCGGCACTGTCGACGCGGCGCAGCACCATGCCCTCGGGCAGGGCCACGGCCGGCAGGTCCTCGGCCTCCACCCGCAGGCAGATCTCGCCCCGGGCCTCCGGCGGCAGGGCCTCCGTGATGCGCAGGATGGCCGGCAGCGCCGTCTCGTCCCCCCAGAGCCCCAGGTGACGCGCCTCGGGGTGGCTGTCGCCCCCCGGCCCTATCAGGCCCACGACGTCGCCCGGCCGGGTGCGGGCCGTCCAGTCCGTTGTGCGGCCGCCCTCATGCAGGAAGACGTCGAAATCCAGCCAGTCCCCTGCGGGCGAGAGGTGACGCACCGTGTAGACCGGCTTGTGCAGCGCATCCTCACCGTCGGGCCAGCGGGTGCGCCCCCGCTCGTCGGTGACCGGCCAGACCGGAGCGCGCCCCTCGGGCGGCAGCAGCAGGCGGAAATGCAGACCGCCGGTGGCAAAGCGGTCCAGCCCGGCGCCGGCCACGCGCACCCGGCGGAAGGCGGGCGAGATGTCGGTGACGGAGACGACCTGGGCGAGGCGCATGTTGGCGGGCAGCTTGCCGGCATCGACATCCTTCCAGTCGGGCAGCGCCCCCGCCGCCCCCAGCTGTTCGGTCACGGCCTCGCGGATCGCGTGCAGCAGCCCCTCCTCCGGCGCGCGCAGGCGCAGGGCGGTGCCCGCCCCCTCGGGCGCAGCCTGGATCGCGCCGCCCCAGATCTCCAGCGCCACGGTCGCCTCCGTCACCTGCAGCGGCAGGTCGTAGTCCCGCGCCTGCCCCTCGATGAAGCCGCGCACCAGCGCCGGGTCGAGCGCGACATGCCCCTCCGCCCAGACGCTCATGCCGGTGCCCCCGCGAAGCGCGGCGCGCAGAGGCAGCAGGTCCGCGGCCGGAGGCCAGCCAACGCAGCGTGACAGGGACAGGGGGCGACGTACATGGGAACCTCCGCGACGGATCCGGGCCTTGCGGCTCTGCCCCGGAGATACCCTGTCCGGGCGGGCACTTCCAGTATTCCCGACTGAAAAAATCGGAATTCATGCGGGCCTGTCGCTTGCGGCGACCCCCGGCCCGTCGCCGGCCCCGGCAAGCATCGCTCCCGCGGGGGCGCCGTCGCTTTCGGCCGCCAGCCGCGCGGCGATTTCGCCCGGGGTCGGCGGCGGTGCGCCCTGCGGCAGGATCACGCGAAAGACCGTGCCCCGCGCGGGCGGAGCGGACAGGATCTCCACCCGGCCGGACCAGCGCCGGACGATCTTGTCCACCATGGCGAGGCCCATGCCGCTGCCCGCGCCGGAATCGCGGGACCGCAGGGTCAGCAGCGGTTGCATCACCCTTTCATGCGCGTCGGGCGGGATGCCCGGGCCGTCATCAGCCACCTCGATCAGGAGCGCGCCCGCCTCTTGCCCCAGTCGCACATGGATCGTCCCCGCCGCGCGGTCGTCGTGGCGGGCGGCATTGCTGATGAGTTGCTCGAGGATGACCTCGTATTCCCGCCGGGCCGCGGTGATCACCGGCGTGTCGATGCGGCTTTCCACCCGGAACCCCGCCGGCAGGCGCAACCGCGCGACGATCCTGCGCAGGAGCGGCGCGGCCTCGAACCGGGTCAGGGCAGGCTTGCGCTCGCCCAGCAGCAGGTGGTTGAGCAGGCCCGCCACCAGGTCCTCGAGCCGGCGAACCTGGCGGCGCATCTCGGCGAGGTGAAGGCGCGCGTCCTCCGGCGGGTCCGGCAGGGCCTCTTCCAGCCAGTCGCGCAGCGCCGATAGCGCGATGATAGGCCCGCGCAGATCATGGGCTGCGGCCCGCGCAAAGCTTTCCAGGTCGGCGTTGGAGCGCGCGAATTCGCTGTTGGCGAGCCGCAGCAGGCTCTTGGTCTCCTCGTCGCGCACCATCATCCGGTTCAGCCGCGCGGTCATGCTGTTGAAGGCGCGCGCCATGTCGGTCAGCTCGTCCTCTCCGCCGATCTCGGCCACGGCCTCGCGGTCGCCACTGGCGATGCGCCGCGCGGTCCGGGCCACCACGTCCAGCCGGCGCGTCACCGTCCGGCTGAGAAGCCAGGCGATCAGGCAGGCGCCCCCCACCACCGCGAGGATCATCGCCACCAGCCACCGCGTGGTCTTCTGCGACAGGGCAAAGGCGGCACGTTCCGGGGCGGCGGCGACAAGCAGCAGGCGCGCCTCCTCCGACCCTTTCGGGACGAACCATTGCGCGGCGGCGAGCATCGGTTCCGCTTTCCGCGCCATGCCCTCGGCTTGGGCCCCGCCCCGATCGCGGGATTCCGGGGAGCCTGCGAGGCGGGTGACGGTGGCCGATTTTCCCCGCGGGATGAGCTGCCCCGGCGCCACGCCGAATTCACGTTGCAGCCCCTGGCCCGTGCCCAGCTCCATGCCGAATTCGCGGGTCGGGTCCGGATGCAGGACGTATTCGCCACCGGGCTTTACCGCGCGAAGTTCTGCGATCCCCTGCCGCGACGGCGGCAACAGCGCCCGCCCTTCGAGGTTGAACACGATGCCGCCCCGCCGCCCTCCGTCCGGGCCGAAGACCGGAACGGCCAGCCGCAAGGCCGGCCGAAGCGGTCGCTCGATCCGGCCGTGTTCCCGGTTGAGGCTCACGCGCCCCACATGCACCTCCCCCGGCTTCAGCCCCAGCATCGCCGCCACGTAGCTGCGCCCCCCCTTGTCCTGCAGCTTCGAGGGCGGCGTCACGCTGAGCCGGTCATCTGACCGTTCGACCCTCACCTCTTCCTTCCCGGCGGCATCGATCAGCCGGGCCTGGAACAGCTCCGGCCGGGCCGCGAGCAGACCGGACAGCCGCGCCTCCAGCATGCCGCGCTCGCCGACCGGGTCCGCAAGGTAGGCGCGCATCACCGGCCCGTCTGCCAGCGCCCTTGCCTCGCGGTGCAGGGAGGAGATCGCCGCCTCCCCCTGCCGCAGGGCGATCTGCAGCTGCGTGGTCAGCCGCGCCTCCAGCGACGCGGCGAGGCGCGCCTGATGGGTGACGATCACCAGCCACAGAACCGCGAGGGTGCTGACGCCCACGATCATCGCCATGGCAAGGGCGGCCCGGGTGGTGAGGCTCAAAAGCTTTCTCCGCGAAGTACCGATCAATGAAGCGGGAGGCGCACCTTCTCCATGTATTTGCCCAGCATCCGAACCGTATCGACGAAATCCTCCCCTGCGCTGCATTTGAGCAGGTAACCCGCGACGTTGTATTCATAGACCCGTTCGCGGTCATGCTCCGCGTCCGACGTGGACAGGACAAAGACCACCTGGTTGCGCAGCTCGGGGTCCGCGCGCAGTTCGCGCAGGAATTCCAGACCGTTCATCCGCGGCATGTTGATGTCGAGCAGGACCACATTGGGCCGCTCCACCGGCGGGTCGTCCCCCTCGCCCCGCAGGGCGGCCAGAGCTTCCACGCCGTTGCCGGCCACCTGGATCGGGTGGTCGAGCCCCGCGCTGTTGAGGGCGCGACGAAATATCTTCACGTCGAGCTGGTTGTCCTCCACCAGCAGCAGATTGACCTCGGGCCGATGCGGCATCGCTCCCACTCCTGCGAGTCCCTTCTCCCGGAGCCTAGCGCTGTGCGATTAACGTGGCCCTAACAGGGGAGGGCCCGATCCCGGCCTGCCACCAAAAAGCGGCTCCATCGCCCAGTTTTCCGCTTGACGCCCCAGCGCGATCCGCATAGGTCACCGCTCGGTTCCGGCGGAGTAGCTCAGTTGGTTAGAGCAGAGGAATCATAATCCTTGTGTCGGGGGTTCAAGTCCCTCCTCCGCTACCACCATCCCGAGTGACGATCAGAAGTTAGGCGCAGGCCTGCGTCCCCGCCCTCGGGGCGTGATTGCCCGGGCCGCACTCAGGCAGGTTTGACGATGCGTGATGCGAGCCAGGGAGGCTCCCGTCCCTTCGCGATCGGCGGCACCGGAGTTCCTCCGAGGGTGATGGCTCGGCTGGACCTCATTCGCGACCCAAGCCTCGACCCAATCCTTGAGCGCAGCTGGAAGTAACCCAGGCTGAACTCAGCCCCGGGTCGGTAACGGGCGCGGCTTTCAATGTGGGGTCCCTCGCGACCCACGGCAGGCAGGTCGGTATCCAGGCGCTATGCGCAATTGCTTGGGACTTCAGAAAAATGGTGCCCGGGGGCGGAATCGAACCACCGACACGAGGATTTTCAATCCACTGCTCTACCCCTGAGCTACCCGGGCACGGGGAACGGCGGACCGTTCGGGTGCAGGCGTTCTAGGCGAGGGGCCAGCGAGTGTCCAGAGGGTTTTTGCCCGCAATCCGCACCCTCGGAAAACCCTGCGGGACAGGCCGGCCGGGGCACCGCACGAGGCTCAGTGCCAGCGGTCGGAATTGTCCTCCGCGCCGCCGCCGAAGGAGACCGCGCCCTCGCTGCGTTCGGCCTCGTCCAGGGCCGCCTCGATGTCGTCGGGGTCGGTCGAGGGGACCGCGTAGCCGCCGCTCAGCCATTTCGCCAGGTCGACATCGGCGCAGCGGCGCGAGCAGAAGGGACGGTAGGCGTCCGATGTGGGCTTGTGACAGATCGGGCAGCTCATGGTGTGCTCCATCCGAAGAGGGGCGCCCGCAGGCGCTGGCGTTGCAGTTCCATGTGGCCCAGCGTGGTCCAGCCGACAAGGGTGGTCTCCACCGGATCCTCGCGCAGGGCCTTGCGCAGGGCGCCCTCCACCTGCTTGCGGTCCTTGTGGGGCATCGGCGCCGGATCGACGACCACCTGCCCGGCGAGACCCCGCAGGCGCAGCTGCCGCGGCAATTCCCTCGCCAGGGCGAGATTGGCGCGCAGGCCCGAGGCGGCCGAGCCCGAGGCGCCGGTATTCACGTCCACCGCCACCAGCGCGCGGGTCGGCTCCACATAGGCCGAGGCGCCGCCGGACAGGGGCACGTAGGGCGAGCGCAGCGTCTCGATCTCATCCAGCACGCCGTGGGTCTCGAAGCCGCCGGGCGCGGTCTCCACCTCCGCCTGCATGGTCCAGTCGCGCCAGGCCAGCGCGTGGGGGCCGTCACCGTCCACCAGCTTTTCCGGCCCGCCCTCGGTATCGGCCATGACCTGCGCCGCGAGGTCGGACATGGCGCGGATGTCCTCGGCGATCTCCGCCTCGTCGGCCTCCGCGCAGGAGGACCGCAGGATCAGGCCCATCCCCTCGGGCACGCCGGTCTCGTGGGCGATCTCCAGAAGCGTGTCGCGGCGGTCGTCGTCGCGGATGGAGCGCGAGACGTTGAGCCCCGGCGCCTCGGGGGTGACGATGGCATAGCGCGACTTGAACAGCACGCGGGGGCTGACCACCGGGGCCTTGCCGGGTTCGGCATGGCCGGTCACCTGGACCAGCAGCGGCCGGCCGGGCGAGAGCCCCTTGATCTGGCGCAGGAAGACCGAGCCGTCGGGCGTGCGGCAGAAGACGCCGCCCTGCCCCTTCACCGGCCGGTCGGGCACCGCGCGGTAGATGGTGCCGGGCGCGGTGCCGTCGCTGTCGACCAGCAGGTCTTCGAGCCGGCCGTCGATCATGAGCGCGGCGGCCTCGCGGCCTTCGAACTGGTCGAGGATGATGGTCGTGCCTTTCATGACGCGCCTTTCGCTTGGGTCCAGAGCGGGTAGCCCGCCGCCTGAAGCAGCGTCGCGGTCTCGGCCAGCGGCAGGCCCACCACCGCGGAATGCGAACCCTGCAGCCAGGGGACGAAGGCCGAGGCCGGGCCCTGGATGCCGTAGCCGCCCGCCTTGCCCTGCCAGTCGCCGGTGGCAAGGTAGCCCTCGATCTCGGCCTCGGACAGGGGTTTCATCTTGACCGCCGTGACCACGTCACGCTCCCACAGGCGGTCGCCCAGTCGCAGCGCGAGCGCGGTCACCACGCGATGGCGGCGGCCGGAGAGCAGGCGCAGGAAGCTGCGCGCCTCCTCGGCATCCTCGGGCTTTCCCATGATGCGACGCCCTGCAGAGACGGTGGTGTCGGCAGAGAGGACCAGATCGTCGGCGCCGGCCTCGACCGCGAGGGCCTTTTCCCGGGCCATCCGGATGCAATAGGGGCGCGGCAACTCCCCCAGCCTCGGCGTCTCGTCGATGTCGGGCGGGCGGATATCCTCCGCGACAACCCCGATCTGCGCCAGCAGTTCCCTGCGGCGGGGGCTTCCGGATCCCAGGATCAGTCGCAAGAAGGGATCGGTTACTTGAAGCGGTAGTTGATCCGACCCTTGGTCAGATCGTAGGGGGTCATCTCAACTTGAACCCGGTCGCCTGCGAGGACACGAATGCGGTTTTTCCGCATCTTGCCTGCCGTATGCGCGATGATTTCATGGCCGTTCTCGAGTTCGACCCGAAATGTCGCGTTCGGCAGGAGTTCCTTCACGACGCCGGGAAACTCGAGGGTGTCTTCCTTGGCCATGATTTCTCCTGATTGAATGTCGTCGTGCCCCGCCGAGGCGGAGCGCGCTACTAGATGGGGCCAAACGGCCGCCGATTCAAGGCCGAATCAGCGCAAGCTCACCGTCTCGGGCGTGCCGTCGCGGCCCGATTGCTCTTCCCAGTGGCGGCGGTTGAGCACCACGCCATCCGCCCGCACTGCCGCGATGGCGCCCAGGTCCACCTCGGCCAGGGTCCATTCCGCGGCGTCATGGCGGCCCAGCGCAATCACCCCGTCGGACGGAAAGCCGCGGTCCGGCGGGCCGAAGATGCCGCCCGCGCCGGTATCCTCCTCCACCGCGTAGAGGCGGTCGTCCTTCCCGGTGAGCGAGGCCATGACGGTCACGCATTGCTGCTCCAGCGCGCGGGCCATGGCGCCGATGCGCACCCGCCAGTAGCCCGCCAGCGCCTCGGTGGCCGAGGGGACGAGGATCACGTCGGCCTCTGTCAGCGCGCGGGCGAGGTCGGGGAATTCGCAATCGTAGCAGATCAGCACGCCCACCTTGCCGAGCGCCGTGTCGAACAGCCTGAGCGGCCCGCCGCCCGACACGCCCCATTCCTCGCGCTCGAAACGGGTCATGATCTGCTTGTCCTGGAACCCCGCATCGCCCGAGGGGGCGAGAAAGGCGGCGCGGTTCACCACCTTGTCGCCGTCCTGCACCGGGGCCGAGCCCTGCAGGATGTAGACGCCATGCTGCTTCGCGAGCTTCGCATGAAGATCCACGGCACGGGGAAAATGCTCCGACGCCGCCCGGATGGAGCCGTGCAGATCCGCGCTCACCTCCGCGCCGGCGAGACCCGCCAGCTCCATCCCGGCATATTCGGGAAAGACCAGCAGCTCCGCCCCCTGCCCGGCCGCGTCGGCGACCCAGGCGGTGATCTTGTTTTCGTAGTCCTGCCAGTCGGGCAGGAACTGGGGATGGTAGGCGCAGGTGGCGATCTTCATGGGCAGGCTCCGGCTGTCGTCGCGGGGGAAGGTAGGGCGTCGGGCGGGGTTCCGCAAACGGTCAGGGCCGCGCCGCGTCGTCGAAGGCGGCGCGAGAGCGGAGGGCGCCGCTCAGGCGGTTATCCTCGGCGGGCCCCAATGGCCGGTGAGCTCGTTGACGATCTGGTCGCGGGACTGGCGGTAGGCGTTGAGCTTCTGCTCGCGGTTCTCGCCAAGGCCGGTGGGGTCCATGATCGGCCAGTATTCCACGTGCAGGTGGTAGAACCGCGTCAGGTCCAGTGCCCGGCGCTGCGAGGCGGGCGACAGCGCCACCACCAGGTCGAAGGACGACAGCGCATCGCCCATCCGCTCCATCTCGTCGAAGCTGCGCGAGCGGTGGCGGGACAGCTCCACCCCGATCTCCGTGCACACGGCGATGGCGAAGCCGTCGATCTCCAGGTCGTTGAAGACGCCCACGGACTGCACGTAGGTGTCGGTGCCGTAGAACCGCTTCATGATGCCCTCGGCCATGGGCGAGCGGACCGCGTTGTGGTCGCAGCAGAACAGCACGGATTGGGGCAGCCGGTGGGGCACGTCAGGCTCCGTGATGCAGCACGCAGATGAGGGTAAAGAGACGCCGCGCCGTGTCGCGATCCACCTCGGCCTTGCCGCCCAGCCGCTCGACCAGCACGCGCGCGCCCTCGTCGTGGATGCCGCGGCGGGCCATGTCGATCGTCTCGATCTGGCTCGGGGCGGCGTTCTTCACCGCGTCGTAGTAGCTGGCGCAGATCTGCCAGTAATCCTTGACCACCTGCCGGAAGGGCGACAGCGAGAGGTGGAACTCCGCCGCCGTCTCTCCGCCCTCGGTGGCGATGTCGAAGACCAGCCGCTTGTCGCGGATGCAGAGCTCCAGCTCGTAGGGGCCGGGCGGCACCTCGCGCCCCTCGCGTGGCGGCAGGGTAAAGGCGTTCTCCTCCAGCAGGTCGAACATCGCCACCTTTCGCTCCTGCTCGATCTCCGGCGTGGGGGGCGGAAGGTTCGAATCGTCGAGGCGAATCTGGCTGATGCGGGACATGGGCGGCACCCGTTGATGATGATCCCAGAGCGATAGCGCGCCCGGCCTGC
This sequence comes from Carideicomes alvinocaridis, assembly GCA_005473895.2. Lineage (GTDB taxonomy): Bacteria > Pseudomonadota > Alphaproteobacteria > Rhodobacterales > Rhodobacteraceae > Carideicomes > Carideicomes alvinocaridis. The sequence goes on along the minus strand of SRJI02000002.1, from coordinate 168,432 downwards.
CCGCGCAATGCGGGGGGCCCGCCCGCGACGTGCCGCGCTGTGGCGTTTTCCGGCGGAATAGAGATGCGGGGCGGTCACCGGCCCCGCGCGCTCACCTCCGGGTGTCGCAGCGGTTCACGGGGCCAAGCGCCAAACGACGCCGGTCACTCCTCGCCGCGGTTCAGCCGGTCGAGCCGCGCGCGCACCGACAGGCCGTGGGCCTGCAGGCTTTCCGATTGCGCCAGCCGCTCCGCCGCCGGGCCGATCCGGCGCAGCGCCTCGGGGGTCATGCGCGCCAGCGTGGTGCGCTTGAGGAAATCCATGACCGACAGCCCGGACGAGAACCGCGCCGAGCGCGCGGTGGGCAGCACGTGGTTCGGCCCGCCCACGTAGTCGCCGATGGCCTCCGGCGTCCACGGCCCGAGGAAGATCGCCCCGGCATGGGTGATCTCCTCGCTCAGGGCCTCGGGGTCGGCGGTGCAGATCTCGAGGTGTTCGGGCGCCACGCGGTTCGACAGGCGGGCGGCCTCGGACAGGTCGCGCACGGTGATCACCGCGCCGAAGTCGCGCCAGCTTTTCCCCGCGATCTCGCGCCGTTCCAGCACCTGGAGCTGCCGCTCCACCGCCTCGGCCACGCGCTGGCCGAACTCCGCGTCGTCGGTGATCAGGAGCGACTGGGCGCTCTCGTCATGCTCCGCCTGGCTCAGCAGGTCGAGGGCGAGCCATTCGGGATCGTTGTCGCGGTCGGCGATCACGAGGATCTCGGACGGCCCCGCGATCATGTCGATGCCCACCCGGCCGAAGACCCGGCGCTTGGCGGCGGCGACATAGGCGTTGCCCGGCCCGGTGATCTTGTCCACCGGCGCGATGGTCTCGGTCCCGTAGGCCAGCGCCGCGATGGCCTGCGCCCCGCCCACGCGATAGATCTCGTCGACCCCGGCGATCCGCGCCGCCAGCAGGACCAGCGGATTGGCCTCGCCGCCCGGGGTGGGCACGCAGATGGCCAGCCGCTCCACCCCGGCGACCTTGGCGGGGATGGCGTTCATCAGCACCGAGGACGGGTAGGAGGCGAGCCCCCCGGGCACGTAGAGCCCCGCGGCCGAGACGGGGGTGAAGCGCCAGCCAAGACGCGCGCCCTCCGGGTCGGTCCATTGCTGATCCTCGGGCATCTGGCGGACGTGGTAGGCACGGATGCGCTGCGCGGCCAGTTCCAGCGCCGCGCGATCCTCCTCGCCGACCTTCTCGATCTCGGCCGCGATCTCCGTCTCGGAAAAGCGCAGCTGCTCGGCGCCCAGCGCCATGCGGTCGAATTTCGCCGTCAGCTCCACCAGCGCGGCATCGCCCCGCGCCCGCACGTCGGCGATGATCGCGGCGACGGTGTCGTCCACGTCCTGCGCCTCTTCGCGCTTGGCGCCGAGAAGCTCCGCGAACTTCTGCTCGAAATCCGCGTCCCGCGTATCCATGAACCGCGCCATTCGTCCCTCCGGCCTCGCCTTGTCCCGGGCGACATAGCCGCCGCCCGCCCCGGCCTCAAGTCCGCCCGCCCGGCTCAGAGCATCGCCGGCACCACGAGGTCCGGCGGGCGGTGACCGTCGGCATGGGTCTTGATGTTGATGAGAACCTTCTCGCCCATCTCGATCCGCCCCTCCTCGGTGGCCGAGCCCATATGCGGCAGCAGCACCACGTTGGGCAGGTCGCGCAGCTCGGGGTTCACGTCGGCGCCGTGCTCGTAGACATCGAGGCCGGCGCCCGCCAGCTCGCCCGCGCGCAGCATCCGGGTCATGGCGTTCTCGTCGATCACCTCCCCGCGCGAGGTGTTCACGATCACCGCCTCGGGCTTCATCAGCCGCAGCCGGCGGGCGTTGAGCAGGTGGAAGGTCGCCGGCGTATGCGGGCAGTTGACCGAGACCACATCGACCCGCGCCAGCATCTGGTCGAGGCTTTCCCAGTAGCGCGCGCCGACCTCCTGCTCCACCTCCTCCCGCAGACGGCGGCGGTTGTGGTAATGGATCTCCATCCCGAAGGCGCGCGCCCGGCGGGCCACGGCCAGCCCGATGCGTCCCATCCCCAGGATGCCAAGCCGCCTCCCGCCCAGCCGTCCGCCCATCAGCGCGGTGGGCGACCAGCCCGTCCATTCGCCGGCCTGCATCATCGCAAGCCCCTCGGGGATGCGGCGGGTGGCCATCATCATCAGCGCGATCGCCATGTCGGCGGTGTCCTCGGTCACCACGCCCGGCGTGTTGGAGACATGGATCCCCCGGCTGCGCGCGGTGTCGCAGTCGATATGGTCGATGCCCGCGCCGAAATTCGCGATCAGCCGCAGCCGCTCGCCCGCCTGCCCGATCAGCCCGGCATCGATCCGGTCGGTGAGCGTGGGCACCAGCACGTCGGCCTCGCGCATGGCGGCGGCCAGCTCCTCCCGCGACATGGGTGCGTCACCGTCGCGCAGGCGCACGTCGAAAAGTTCCTGCATCCGCGCCTCTACCGGCTCGGGCAGGCGTCGCGTAACGACAACACTCAGACGCTTATCCGCCATCCTCTGTCGGGCCTCCCTTTCCTCTCGCCATGCTTTCCGGCACAGTGTCGGAAAGCTGGGCGCGGTACAAGAACCGGACGAGGCACCGGACGACAAACAGCCCGCCCCGCCATCACGGGCAGTCACGGATGACCACACCATGAAATACCGGATCCGGGGTGCGAGGCGCGTCGTCTGCGGGGGTCTGCTGGCCGCGGCACTGGCGGTCGCCCCCGCGCTGGCCGCCACGCCCGAGCGCGGCCCGGTCACCAACCTGCCCCTGCCCCGCTTCGTGTCGCTCAAGGCGTCGGAGGGCAACGTGCGGCGCGGCCCCTCGCTGACCCATCGCATCGACTGGGTGTTCAAGCGCCGCGACATGCCGCTGGAGATCACGGCCGAATACGGCCACTGGCGGCGGGTGCGCGACCGCGACGGCGCGGGCGGCTGGGTGCATTACTCGCTGCTGTCGGGCACGCGGACGGTACTGGTGGAGGAAGACATGCTCGACCTGCATATCCGCCCCGCCGCCGACACGCCGGTCTCGGCAAGGCTGGAGTTGGGCGTGATCGCCCGGCTCGGGGAATGCGAACCCGACTGGTGCTACCTGACCGCGGGCGGCTATTCCGGCTGGGCGCCGAAGTCTGCCTTCTGGGGCGCCCTGCCCGACGAAGTCCGGGAATAGCGTCTCAATCGTCCCACCAGGGACCGTGATGCGCACCGGGGCCATCCACCCGCTCATAGCCGTGACGACCGAAAAAATCGCGCTGCGCCTGGATCAGGTCGGCAGTCCCGCGCCCCTGGCGCATCGTGTCGAACCAGCCCAGCCCGGCGGACAGCGCCGGCACCGCGTGGCCGCCCGCGACCGCCGCCGCCACCACCTCGCGCAGGGCCGGGATACCCTCGCGCAGCAGCTCGGCGAATTCCGGCGCGAGGATCAGCTCGCCATGCGGCGGGCCGGCGCGGAAGGCCACAGCGATGTCGTCCAGCATGTCGGCGCGGATGATGCAGCCGGCGCGCCAGATCTCGGCGATCCGCGCAAGGTCCAGCTGCCAGCCGAACTCCGCCCCCGCCGCGGCGAGGATGCGGAAGCCCTGCGCGTAATCGAGGATCCGCGCGGCGAGAAAGGCGGCCTCCAGCTGCTCCGGCGCGAGGTCCACGGCGGCACGATCCCCGCCAAGGACCGGCTCCGCCGCCTCGCGCGTGGCCTTCTCCGAGGACCAGCTGCGCGCCGCCACGGCGCTTTCGATCATGGTCGCCGACTGGCCCAGCCGCACCGCCTCGATCACGGTCCAGCGGCCGGTGCCCTTCTGCCCCGCCCGGTCGAGGATGGCGTCCACCGCCGGCCCGCCGGTGGCGCTGTCCCTGGCCGCCAGCACCTTGGCCGTGATCTCCACCAGGTAGGAGCGGAGCGGCCCCCTGTCCCACTCCGCGAAGCGCGCCGCGATCTGCGCCGGGGACAGCGCCATGCCGTGGCGCATCAGCCCCACCAGCTCGGCGATGATCTGCATGTCCGCGTATTCGATGCCGTTATGCACCGTCTTGACGAAATGCCCGGCCCCGTCGGTGCCCACATGGGCGACGCAGGGGTCATCCTCGTGCCGGGCGGCGATGGCCTCCAGCATCGGGCGCAGGCCCTGCCAGCTTTCATCGCTGCCGCCCACCATCATCGAGGGCCCGTGACGGGCGCCGGCCTCGCCGCCCGAGACGCCCATGCCGGTGAAGTGGAGCCCCTTCTTGTGCATCATCGCGGCGCGGCGGATCGTGTCGCGGAAATCGGCATTGCCGCCGTCGATCACGGTATCGCCCGGCTCCAGCAGCGGCGCGATCTCGTCCAGCATCGCGTCCAGCGGCTCGCCCGAGGGGATCATGAAGAGGATGAGCCGCGGGGTCTCCAGCGCGGCCACGAACTCCGCCAGCCCGGTCTCGGGGCGCAGGGCCTCGGCCACGCCCTCGCGCGATGCGCGCTCCATGAAGGGGCCGATCCATTCCGGTTCGTGGTTGGTCACCGCGGTGGCAAAGCCCTTCTCGGCGAGGTTCAGCGCCAGCGCGCTGCCCATCGTGCCGAGCCCGTAGATACCGATCCGGGCCTTCGCCATGCCCCGCCTCCCTCGTCTGCGCCTGCTCGGGGCCTACCTACGCCGCGCGGGGGCGGGTTTCAACGCCGCGGGATCAGTCGGGATGCCGCGGCGCCTGGCCCGACGGGGCCTGGTAGGGGCGGGTCACGTCCTTCAGCCGGACCTCCAGCGCCTCGACCTCCAGCCGGATCGCGCCATCGCCGGCCAGCGTCAGCAGCACCGCGCCGGCACCCTCCTCGGCCGGCTCGAAGGTGACCGACAGGAGCGACAGGATCAGGTCCGCATCGCCCCGGTCCACGCCTTGGCTCGACACGCGCTGCACGTTCTCCACCGCGAGCACCGACTGCACCCGTTCTGGCGCGTGCCGGCCCTTGTTGGCGCCCGCGTCCTCCCAGCGGAAGCGGTTGACCAGCAGGGCAAAGCGCCGCTCCCGCGGGAGCCAGCGCATCTCCGTCACCGGAAAGACCGCGTCCTGCGCCAGCGCCGACAGCACGGCGAGGTCGTCGGGATCCATCGCGCCCAGGTTCAGCGGCGTCTCGCGCCCGTCCTCGAAACGTGCATCATCGGTCATATGCCTGCCACCCGTTCGATCCTTGCGCCGAGATTGCCCAGCTTTTCCTCCACCCGCTCGTAGCCGCGGTCGAGGTGGTAGACCCGGTTCACCATCGTCTCCCCCTCGGCCGCCAGCCCGGCGAGGATGAGCGACACGCTGGCCCGCAGATCGGTCGCCATGACCGGCGCGCCCTTCAGCCGCTCCACCCCGGTGACGGTGGCGGTACCGCCATGGACGTCGATCTTCGCCCCCATGCGCATCAGCTCGGGCGCGTGCATGAAGCGGTTCTCGAAGATCTTCTCTTCCAGCACGCTGCGCCCCTCGGCGGTGCAGAGCAGCGCCATCATCTGCGCCTGCAGGTCGGTGGGAAAGCCCGGGAAGGGCTCCGTCGTGACGTCCACCGCGCTCACCCGGCCGTTGCGACGCGCGACCTTGAGGCCCTTCTCCGTCTCCTCGACCGAGATGCCGGCGGCGTCGAGCTTTTCGCAGAAGGCGCCGACCAGGTCGATCCGCCCGCCGAGGCAGGTGACCTCGCCGCCGGTGATCGCCGGGGCCAGCATGTAGGTGCCCAGCTCGATCCGGTCGGTGACCACGCGGTGGGTCGCCCCGCCCAGCCGGTCCACGCCCTGGATGGTGATCGTCTCGGTGCCCTCGCCCTCGATCTGCGCGCCCATGCGGCGCAGGCACTGGGCGAGGTCCACGATCTCGGGTTCGCGGGCGGCGTTGCGCAGCTCGGTCGTGCCCTTGGCCAGGGTGGCGGCCATCAGCGCGTTCTCGGTGGCACCGACGGAGACCAGCGGGAACTCCACGATCCCGCCCTTCAGCCCGCCGGGGGCCTTGGCGTGAACGTAGCCGTCGCGCAGCTCAAGCTCGGCGCCCAGGGCCTCCAGCGCCTGCAGGTGCAGGTCCACCGGCCGCGCGCCGATGGCGCAGCCGCCGGGCAGCGACACGACCGCATGCCGTTCGCGTGCGAGCATCGGCCCCAGGACGAGGATCGAGGCGCGCATCTTCCGCACGATGTCGTACTCGGCGACGTGGTTGACCAGGTTGTGCGACGACAGCGCCAGCACCTGGCCGTCCTGCAGCCCCTGCACTTCCGCCCCGAGCGAGCGCAGCAGCGTCGTCATCGTAGCGATGTCCGACAGGCGCGGCGCGTTCGTCAGCGTCAGCGGCTCGTCCGAGAGCAGCGTCGCCGGCATCAGCGTCAGGCAGGCGTTCTTGGCGCCCGCAATGGGGATGTCGCCATGCAGCTCACGCCCCCCCTTGATCAAGATGGAATCCATGTTCAGTCCTGCCTCTCGTTGCCGTCCCGGTCGGTGCCGATATCCGGGTCGCCGGCGCCCGGGCTCTTGCGTGGCCCGGTCTTCGCCTGTTCCGTTTCGCCCTGCTCCGACTGTCGCGCGCGGGCCTGCTGCTTGCGCCGGGCCATGTTGGCCTTCAGCGCCGCCTTCAGGCGGTCCTCGCGCGTGGTCGGTCTGTCCTTGCTTGCCATGGCCGAGTGTTAAGTCACCACGGGTCCGAGATCCAGCCCGCACCGCGCCGTGCCTTCCTGCGCGAAGAGGCGCTGGACCCAGGGTAAACGGCGGGAATCCGCCCGCCGTCCCTAGCGCAGGACGGGATCGGCGGCGTGGTCCGGCGGCCGATCCGCCCCCTGCCCGGGCGGCGTGAAAGGGTGCGCGGGGGGAGGCGCCACGGGATGGGACGAAATTGCCGCAACACACCCCTTGCACTCCACGGCGCATTCGTTAAAAGGCGCGGCACACGGGACGCCTCGCGGCGCCCGTCACGGGCTGCCGTAGCTCAGGGGTAGAGCACTCCCTTGGTAAGGGAGAGGTCGAGAGTTCGAATCTCTCCGGCAGCACCATCACCGGCCGAGGCCGAATTCGCATCGGCGATCTTGCCGCCCTATTCCATCACCGCCGGTAGTAACGCCGCCGTCGTCGGCATCTTTGCCCGTGAGAGAATGCGTTATCCGCCGCACTGCGCGGGGGGATGACGGCGCGGATCGTGCCCCTGATCTAACGGGCCTAGCCATCCGTCGACTCCGCCGAAAGACGCGCCCGATTCCCCTGAGCGCCGTCCGGCCGGGACAGCTTAGTAAATCCGGGTCTCGCGCGGGCCGTCCTCGACGCTCCAGCCGCGATACATGCCCTCGCAGTTGAACGGCGTGGCAAAGCTGCCATCCGCCCCCACAGCGACCAGCCCGCCGGAGCCACCCAGCGCCGTCAGGTCCTCGCCCACCACGCGGGCGGCGGCCTGGTCCAGCGTCTCGCCGGTCAGGCGGATGCGGGCATCGATCTCGTGCGCCACCGAAAGGCGCAGAAAGACCTCTCCGTCGCCGGTGGCCGAGATCGCGCAGCTTCGGTTGTCGGCCAGGGTGCCGGCGCCGATGACCGGGCTGTCCCCCACCCGTCCGGCGCGCTTGGCGGTCATGCCCCCCGTCGAGGTGGCGGCGGCCAGCGCACCGCTGCGGTCGCGAGCGACAGCGCCCACCGTGCCGTGCCGGCGGCTCGGATCGTCGTCGAGCGCGCCGCTGCGCTCCATCTTCAGCGTCGCGGTCAGGCTGTCCCACCGCTCCTGGGTAAAGAAGTAATCCGCCTCCTCGAAGGGCAGCTCCGCCTGTCGGGCCACGTCCAGCGCACCCTCGCCGATCATCAGCACGTGGTCGGTCCGCTCCATCACCGCGCGGGCGGACCGGATCGGGTTGCGCGGCCCGAAGATCCCCGCGACGGCCCCGGCCCGCCGGTCGCGGCCCTCCATGATCGCGGCGTCCATCTCGTGCGTGCCCTCACGCGTGAACACGGCACCGCGCCCGGCGTTGAACAAGGGCTCGTCCTCCAGCGCGCAGACCGCCGCCTCCACCGCGTCCAGCGCGCTGCCATCGGCCGCGAGGATCGCCTCGCCCGCCGCCAGGACCCGGTCGAGCGCCGCATGATAGCCCGCCGCCTTCTCGTCGGTCATCGTGTCGGAGGGCAGCACGCCTGCCCCGCCATGGATCACGAGCGTGAAGCCGTTCGTCATGTCCAAACCTCGCCTGTGGTCGCGGCGCCGCCGGCCATCGGCGGGCCCGAATGTTCAAATTTGGGGCAGTCTGCAACAGTTCCATCAAATCTTTCGGAGGGGGACTGTTGCTTAAATGTAATATTGGTCATTATGGCACAAGATGTAGGCTGAGCGCCACGAGCAAGGACAAGTTGATGAATATGTCTGTACAACTCCCCCACGACCCGTCCCGGACGGGCGGAACGCCCGGTGCACTGGTGGCCATCGGCGGGGCGGAGGACAAGACAAACGCCCCGGGCATCCTGCGTCACGTCCTGTCCCTGACCGGCAAGGCCGAGCCGGTGGTCGGCGTCATCACGACGGCCAGCAGCATTCCCGACGACGTCTTCGAAAGCTACGACACCGCCTTTCGCCACCATGGCGCCGCGGACGTGCTGGATATCCGCATCCGCCAGCGCAAGGACGCGCAGGATCCGAAATTCATCGACCGGATCCGCGCTGCGGACGTGATCTTCATCTCCGGCGGCGACCAGATGCGGCTGACCAACATCTTCGGCGGCTCCGCCGCGCTGGAGGCGATCCGCGAGCAGCACGAGAAGGGCACGGTCATCGCGGGCACCAGCGCCGGCGCCGCCTGCCAGTCCGCCACCATGGTCTATGGCGGGCCGGCCGACGACGCGCTGCGCAAGGGCGCGGTCAAGATGTCGGCGGGCTTCGGCTTCGTGGACGACGTGATCATCGACACCCACTTCCTCGAGCGCGGCCGCTTCTCGCGCCTGATGGAGGTCGGTGCGACCAATCCGCAATATCTGGGCGTGGGCCTCGGCGAGGATGCCGCGGTCCAGTTCGACGGCGACCTGATCCGGGTCTTCGGCCCCGGCCACGTGATCCTCGTGGACAGCACCGCCATCACCGGCTGCAACGTCTTCGAGTTGCATGACGGGGAACCCGTTGCCGTCTCGGGCGTTATCATGCACGCCCTTGTGGATGGTTACGGCTATGACCGTGCCTCCCGGCGAGTCCTCGGGCCCGATGAGCTCGAGGCAGAAAGCCTGGAGCCTAGGATTGCATATACTTGAACAACGAGCGTTACGCGGACCCAATTACTACAGCCGATACAAAGCCATCTACATGCGCCTCGACATCGAGGAGCTTGAGGACCGTCCCAGCGACAAGGTCCCCGAGATCGCCGATCGTCTAGAGGCGCTCATCCCCACGATCCACGACCACCGCTGTTCCGTCGGTGAGCCCGGCGGCTTCCTTCAGCGCGTGCGCAACGGCACCTATGCCGGCCACATGGTGGAGCACGTGGCGATCGAATTGCAGAACCTCGTGGGCTTTTCCGTGGGCTACGGCAAGACGGTCGACAGCTACGACAAGGGCATCTACAACGTCGTCTACCGCTACCGCGACGAAGCCACGGGCCTTGCCGCCGGCGAGGCGGCGACCGAGATCGTCAAGAAGCTTTATGATGGCGAGGACGTCGATCTTCAGCCCTATATCGACAAGCTGAAGGAAGTGCGCGAGGCCAATGCGCTCGGTCCCTCGACCGGGGCCATCGTGGACGCCGCCAAGGCCCGCAACATCCCCGCCTACAACCTGACCGAGGGCACGAGCTATACCCAGCTTGGCCACGGCATCAGGCAGCGCCGCTTCCAGGCGACGGTCACCGACGGGTCGGGGATCATCGGCCACTCCATCGCCGACGACAAGGACTGGACCAAGCAGATCCTCGGCGATGCCGGGATCGCGGTTCCGCGCGGCCAGACCTGCTATTCCTTCGAGGAGGCGGCCGAGGCCGCGGAATGGATCGGGTGGCCCGTGGTCACCAAACCGCTCTCTGGCAACCATGGCCGCGGGGTCACCACCGACATCGCCTCGATGGAGGATCTTCACTCGGGCTACGAGGCTGCGGTCAGCCGCGCGCGCGACGATTATCCCGGCGTCATCGTCGAGAGCTACATCAAGGGCGAGGATCACCGCATGCTGGTGATCGGCGGCAAGCTTGTCGCCGCCGCACGCCGCCGCCCCGCCCACGTGGTCGGCGACGGCAAAAGCACGATCCAGCAGCTCATCGACACCGAGAACGCCGATCCGCGCCGCGGCGTGGGGCACGAGAACCTGCTCACCCAGATCAGCGTCGACGAACAGACCCACAGGATGCTGGAACAGGCGGGATACGAGCTTGGCACCGTTCTGCCGGAGGGTGAGATCGCCTTCCTCAAGTCCACTGCCAACATCTCCACCGGCGGCACCGCCGCCGACCTGACGGACGAGGTGCATCCCGAGGTCCGCTTCACGATGGAACGCATCGCCCGGCTGGTCGGGCTCGACGTGATCGGGATCGACCTACTGTGCGAGAACGTGTCGATCCCGCTCGACCAGCAATCGGCGGGCGTGGTGGAGGTCAATGCCGGGCCCGGCTTCCGCATGCACATGTCGCCGACCCACGGCTCCCCCCGCCCGGTCGGAGAGCACGTGGTCGACATGCTGTTCCCCGACCCCGCCGATGACGGCCGTATCCCGATCACCGCGATCACCGGCACCAACGGCAAGACCACGACCACACGCCTGATCAGCCATATCCTGCGGCAATCCGGGCGCTCCGTCGGGATGGGCTGCACCGGCACGGTCGAGATCGACAACCACATCATCCTGCGCGGCGACTATTCCGGCCCGGCGGCGGCGCAGGCCGTGCTGCGGGAACCGACCGTCGAACACGCCGTGCTCGAAGTCGCGCGCGGCGGCATCATGCGCCGCGGGCTCGGCTTCGACGAGGCGGATGTCGGCGTGCTGCTCAACATCGCCTCCGACCACCTGGGCGAGCGCGGCATCCACACACTGGAAGAACTGGCGCGTTGCAAGACGGTGGTCGTCGACGCGGTCAAGCGCAAGGACGAAGGCGGCTATTGCGTGCTCAACGCGGACGATCCGCTGGTGATGGAGCACGGGACCTACTGGGCCCGGGGCGAGATCATCTATTTCACCATGGATCCCGACAACCCCGACCTCGCCACGCACCTGGGCGAGCTGGGCATGGTCCTGACCGTCAAGAACGGCAAGATCGTCCTGCTGCGCGGCAAGGTGACGGTGGACATCGTCGCCGTCAACGACGTTCCCATCGCCTTCGAGGGCCACGCCCCCTTTAACGTGCAGAACGCGATGGCCGCCGCGGGCGCCGCGCTGGCCCATGGGCTGGAGATCGACGATATCCGCGCGGGGCTCCTGACCTTCCACCCCACCCCGGCGCAGATGCCCGGCCGGACGAATTACTTCGAGGCCGACGGGGTCAAGTGCCTGATCGATTACGGCCACAACGTCCCCGCGCTCGAAGCGCTCGAACCGCTGGTCAACGGCCTGGGCACCCAACGCAAGATCGCGGTCTCCACCGCCCCCGGGAACCGCCGGGACGAGGACCTGATGGCGCTCGGCGCCCAGCTCGCCGCCATGTGCGACGAGGTCTATGTCTACGAGACCGACGCGCGCGGCCGGGCCGATGGCGAGGTGGCAGAGCTGATCCGCAAGGGCGCCCTGTCCAACGGCGATGCCAGCCGGGTGGAGGTCATCATGGGCGAAGCCGACGCGGTGGACCGCGCGATGGAATCCGCCCGCCCGGGCGACTTCCTGCTTCTGCTGGTGGACGACATCGAGGGAACGACCGACCGGCTCAAGGGCCGGAGCTTTCCGACCCAGGCAGACCTGGCGCAGCCCTGACCGCGCCCCTCACGTCCTGACTTCGCGGGCCTGCCGGTCCGCCTCATGCAATCACGCCGTCCGCCACGGGAGGGAACAGAAGAATGACAAGAAACGTATTCGTCATCGGCCTGAACGACCTGAACGCGGAGCGTCTCAGGCGGCTGCGCGGCATGGAGGACGTGGTCTTTCACCCGCTGCTGACGCCCGCGCAGGTCTCCGAGACACAGGATTTCGACATTCCCGCGATGCTCGAGGAGGCCCAGGCGACGCTCGACGCCTTCGACGGCTCGATCGACGCGATCGTCGGCTATATCGACTTCCCGGTCTCCACCATGCTGCCGATCCTGTGCGAGAAATACGGCACCCCGCAGGCCTCGCTCGAAAGCCTGCTGAAATGCGAGCACAAGTTCTGGTCGCGCTCGGTCATGCGCGAGGCGATCCCCGAGCATATCCCGAAATTCACCGCCTTCGACCCGTTCGACGACGAGGCGCTGTCGAAGATCGGCGAGGCGGACCTGCGCTTTCCCTTCTTCGTCAAGCCGATCAAGTCCTCCGGGTCGCGCCTGGGCTTCCGCATCGACAGCCCCGAGGATTTCGACTACGCGATCGAGAAGCTGCGCGCCGAGATCCGCAGCATCGGCGAACCCTTCGACCACGTGCTGGGCCAGGCCGACCTGCCCGAGGAGATCGCCCGCGTCGAGGGCCATTACTGCATGGCCGAGCAGGTCATCGGCGGCCGCCAATGCACGGTCGAGGGCTATGTCCACAACGGCGAGGTCGTGCCCTACGGCACCGTGGATTCGATCCGCTACCCGCAGGTCCTGAGCTTTTTCTACTACCTCTATCCCTCGCAGCTGCCGCGCAAGGTGCAGGACAAGATGTGGGAGATCACGCGCCGCATCATGGCCCATATCGGCTATGACAATGCGGGCTTCAACATCGAGTATTACTGGGACGAGGTCCAGGACCGCATCTGGCTGCTGGAGATCAACACCCGCATCGCCCAGTCCCATTGCGACCTGTTCGAGATGGTCGACGGGGCGAGCCACCAGCAGGTGACCATCGACCTCGGCCTCGGCCGCAGGCCCGACATGCCACAGGGCGAAGGGCCGGACAACGTGGCCGCGGAATTCTTCTACCGCGTCTTCTTCCGCGACGCGACGGTGGCCCGCGCCCCCTCCCGCGCCGAGATCGAGGTGGCGGCCGAGCAGGTCGACGGCACGCGCATCACCTCCTATGTCCGGCGCGGCATGCGGCTCACCGAGCTGCCCGAGCAGGACGCCTACAGCTTTGCCATCGCCTCCGTCTGGATGGGGGCGAGCAAGCAATCCAAGCTGCTGTGGAACTACGAACAGGTGATGAAGCGCCTGAACTACGAATTCACCGACATCCTCGAATAGGCGGCCGTCGCAGCGCCGTTGCGCCGTCCGGGCGGAGCGGCTATCAGACGGCCACGGCCCCGTAGCTCAACTGGATAGAGCAAGCGCCTTCTAAGCGCTAGGTTCCGGGTTCAAGTCCTGGCGGGGTCGCCACGCCGAAGAGCGCGGCAGGGATGGCCGGGCGTCGGCGGCTCCGCCCTGTCGCCATGGCCCTCCGGTTCAGCCGTCCATGGCGTGCGCAACTCCAAAGACATCCTCATCGCCAGAAGACGCAGAGTCCGGTCAACCCTCGGACGCCGCGCCCCAAGGTCATGCCTCGGCTGGAGCGCAACCCTACAACCCCACGCGCAGCCTTATATAACCGGCCGCGCGTGGGCATGTTTGCCACAAGCCTTCGCCAAGTCTCTCAGCCGCACTTGGAATAGCCGCAGGAGGTGCAGGTCATGCAGCCCTCGATCATCTGCATGCCGAACTGCCCGCAGGAGGGGCAGGCCTTGCCGCGGGTGCCGGTCTCCAGCCCCACGACCTTGGCCGTCGGGTCGGCCTTCAGCCCCATGCCTTCGCCGGCGAGGAAGCCGGTGGCGATCATGTGACGCTCGATCACGCCGCCGATAGCCGCGAGGATCGAGGGGATGTACTTGCCCTGCACCCAGGCGCCGCCGCGGGGGTCGAAGACCGCCTTCAGCTCCTCCACCACGAAGCTCACGTCACCACCGCGCCGGAACACCGCCGAGATCATCCGCGTCAGCGCCACGGTCCAGGCGAAATGCTCCATGTTCTTGGAATTGATGAAGACCTCGAAGGGCCGGCGGTGCCCGTTCAGCACGATGTCGTTGATCGTCAGGTAGATCGCATGCTCGCTGTCGGGCCACTTGAGCTTGTAGGTCTGCCCCTCCAGCGCCTGCGGGCGATCCAGCGGGTCGGACATGTAGACCACCTCGCCGCCATCCGCGGCCGCCTGCGCGGGCGCCTCGCCGGGGGCCACGTCGGACCCTTCGGACACGCTCAGGACCGAGCCGGTCACGTCGTTCGGGCGGTAGGTGGTGCAGCCCTTGCAGCCCGTCTCGTAGGCCTGCATGTAGACGTCCTTGAACGCTTCGAAGCCGATATCCTCGGGGCAGTTGATCGTCTTGGAAATCGACGAATCGATCCATTTCTGCGCCGCCGCCTGCATCTTGACGTGCTCCGTGGGCGCCAGCGTCTGGGCGTTGACGAAATACTCCGGCAGCTCCCGGTCGCCGAAGCGGTCGCGCCACATCTGCACGGCGTAATCGACCACCTCCTCCTCGGTGCGCGAGCCGTCGCGCTGCAGCACCTTGCGGGTATAGGCATAGGCGAAGACCGGCTCGATCCCCGAGGAGACGTTCCCGGCATAGAGCGAGATCGTCCCGGTGGGCGCGATGGAGGTCAGCAGCGCGTTGCGGATGCCGTGGGTGCGGATCGCCTCGCGCACGTCCTCGTCCATCATCTGCATGGTGCCGGAGGCGAGGTACTGGTCCGCGTCGAACAGCGGGAAGGCGCCCTTTTCCTTTGCCAGATCCACCGAGGCGAGGTAAGCGGCGCGGGCGATCCGGTGCAGCCAGTCCTCGGTCTGGGCCGCCGCCTCGTCCGAGCCATAGCGCAGGCCGAGCATCAGCAGCGCATCGGCCAGCCCGGTGACACCAAGGCCGATGCGGCGCTTGGCCTGGGCCTCCTGCCGCTGCGCCTCCAGCGGGAATTGCGAGGCATCGACGGTATTGTCCATCATCCGCACGGCGCGGGCGACCAGCGCCTCCAGGTCCGAATCCTCGATCCGGGCGGCGTCGTCGAAGGGATCCTTCACCAGCCGCGCGAGGTTGATCGAGCCCAGCAGGCAGGCACCGTAGGGCGGCAGGGGCTGCTCGCCGCAGGGGTTGGTGGCGGCGATCGTCTCGGCATAAGCGAGGTTGTTCTTCTGGTTGATGCGGTCGATGAAGATCACGCCCGGCTCGGCGTAATCATAGGTCGCCTGCATGATCCGGTTCCACAGGTCGCGCGCCTCGACGGTGTGATAGACCTTGCCGTCGAACTTCAGGTCCCAGGAGCCGCCGGCCTTCACCGCCTCCATGAATTCGTCGGTCACCAGGACCGAGAGGTTGAACATGCGCAGCCGCGCGGAATCGGATTTCGCGCCGATGAACTCCTCGATATCCGGGTGATCGCAGCGCATGGTGGCCATCATCGCCCCGCGGCGCGAACCGGCGGACATGATCGTGCGGCACATGGCGTCCCAGACATCCATGAAGGAGAGCGGGCCCGAGGCGTCGGCGGCCACGCCCTTCACGTCCGCGCCCTTGGGCCGGATGGTGGAGAAATCGTAGCCGATGCCGCCGCCCTGCTGCATGGTCAGCGCGGCCTCCTTCAGCATGTCGAAGATGCCGGCCATGCTGTCGGGCACGGTGCCCATGACGAAGCAGTTGAACAGCGTCACCTTGCGCGCGGTGCCGGCGCCGGCGGTGATGCGGCCGGCGGGGAGAAAGCGGAAATCCTCCAGCGCCTCGTAGAACTCCGCCTCGCGCGCCTCGGGATCGGCCTCGACGGTGGCGAGCGCGCGGGCGATGCGGCGCCAGCTGTCTTCGACCGACAGGTCGATGGGAGAGCCGTCCGCTTCCTTGAAGCGGTATTTCATGTCCCAGATCTGTTCGGCAATCGGGGCGGTGAAGCGGGTCATGGCGCGTCTCTTTCGGTCTTGGCAGCGGGCGGATGATCTAATCCCGAAGGGGCTCGGGCACAAGCGGTTTGGCACGTATCGGGGGCGGCAATGGCACCAGCTATTGAAGCTGCGCCGGGAAAGCTTACCATATTGTGTACGAACCCGGGCAAGCGAATTTCACCGAGATGATGAACCTGATCAAGCTGAGTGTCGGCACCGAAAGCGTCGAGGGCCTCGCCGCGTGGCAGAAGACCGCCCACGCCCGCAGCGCCGACGGCCACCCGCGTCACGTCACCCGCATGTGGCCCAAGCGCGAGGCGGAAATCCTCGACGGCGGCTCGATCTACTGGGTGATCAAGGGCGTGATCCAGTGTCGCCAGCGCATCCTGCGGCTGGAGGAGATCGACCGCGGCGACGGCATCCGCCGCTGCGCCATCATCCTCGACTCCGAGATCCACCGCACCGCCGCCGCCACCAGGCGCCCCTTCCAGGGCTGGCGCTACCTCAAGCCCGAGGATTCGCCCCGCGACCTGCCCGCCGGGCGCGACTCGGAGGAAGAGCTGCCCCCCGCCCTCGCCGGCGCGCTGGCCGATATCGGCGTGATCTGAAAGACCCCGGAGCGGCCGCGCGTGGCAGCGTCCCGCCCTGCCCGACCCGCCGGCCCCTTGCCGGGGCGCTGCCCCGGACCCCGGAGTTTTTCCGGCAAGATGAAGGGGAGCCCCCGCTTCTTCTGACCATCAATATCCCCGCCGGAGGCAGGCGACCGGCCCGGGCTCGCGCGCCGCTCGGGCAAGGGCGGCGCGGCCGGCCTATTCCAGGTCCAGCTTCTCGCGCAGGGCGTCCCATGTCTCGCGCTCGCCGTTCACCATCGGGGCGGCGCGGGACTTGAACAGCGTGGCCTGGCTTTTCAGCACCAGCCCGTCCGAGAGGATCTTGAGGTGGTTCGCCCGCAGGGTCTCGCCGGTCGACGTGATGTCGGCCACTGCCTCCGCCGTCAGGTTCTTGACCGTGCCCTCCGTCGCGCCCTGGCTGTCCACCAGCTGGTAATCCGCCACCCCGGCCCGGCGCAGGAAGTCGCGGACCAGCCGGTGATACTTGGTCGCGATCCGCAGGCGGAAACCGTGGGTCTCGCGGAAAGCGGCCGCCGCGGCGTCGAGGTCCTCGAGGCTGTCCACGTCGGTCCAGCAGGCGGGCACGGCGATGATCAGGTCCGCCTGGCCAAAGCCCAGCTCTTCCAGCGGCGCGACCTTCTGGTCCCACTGGCTGAGCTTCTCGCGCACCATGTCGGTGCCGGTCACGCCGAGGTGGATGCGCCCGGCGGCCAGTTCGCGCGGGATCTCGCCCGCGGACAGCAGCACCAGCTCCACCCCGTCGATGCCTTCCACGGCCCCGGCATATTCCCGCTCCGACCCGGTGCGGGCCAGCGTCACGCCGCGGTCGCCGAACCATTGGAACGTCTTGTCCATCAGTCGCCCCTTGGAGGGCACGCCCAGTTTCACGCTCATGCCAGCCCCCCGAGGTCGAAGATCACGCCAGGCCGGATCACCCCGCCCACCGCGGGGATCTCGGCCCCCTGCCCCAGTTGCCGGGTCAGCGCGTCGTAGCGCCCGCCGGTGGCCACGGGCGGCAGGTCGGGCCGCGCCTCGGCGTAGAAGCCGAAGACGAAACCGTCGTAATATTCCATGCTGGTGCGGCCATAGGCGGCTTCGAAATCCAGCGTCTCCACCGCCACACCACGGGCCGCCAGCGCATCGATCCGCGCCGACAGCCGCTCCACCGCCGGGGCGATGGCGGGCAGGTCCACGGCGATGTCGCGCAGGTGGTCCAGCGCGAAGGGACAGGTCTCGCGCACCGCCAGCACGGCGTCGAGCAGCGCGACCTCTTCCTCCGACAGCGGCCCGGCGGCGGCGTCTTCGCGGATCCAGTCGATGCGGGCGGCGATCTCCTCCGGCCCGCGCAGGCCCACATGCGGCGCCTCGACGGCCGGGACCTTGCCCGCGATCAGCGCCGCGCGATGGGCCGAGACCGGGGTGCGGCCCGAATAGCGATCCAGCAGCGCGCGGAAGCGGCGGGGCCGCCAGACATGGCGCATCAGCGCGGCCTTGCGCCGCTCCGTCGTGCGCAGCCCCTGCACGGCGGAGGTGAGGATCCCCATGTCGCCGGTGGCCGCGCGCAGCCCGAGCGGCGCCAGTACCTGGGCGAACAGCGCGAAGACCTCGGCATCCGCCGCCGCCGCATCGCTGCCGTCGAAGACCTCGTAGCCGACCTGCAGGTATTCGCTCGCCCGTTCGGGATGATCCTCCTGCTTGCGGAAGACCTCGCCGGCATAGGTATAGCGCGCGGGCTCCGCCCCGTGGGACATGTGCATCTGCACTACCGGCACGGTGAAGTCCGGGCGCAGCATCATCTCGCCGCGCGCCGGGTCCTGCGTGACATAGGCCCGGCCGCGGATATCCTCGCCGTAGAGATCGAGCAGCACCTCGGCCGGCTGCAGCACCGGCGTCTCCAGCGGCACGGCACCGGCCTCCTCGAAACGGGCGCGCAGGCGCGCGGCCTCGGCGCGGATGTCGCGGGCCGGCGTCATTGGTAGAGCGCGAGGATCTCGCGGACCTTCGCCACCAGCTCGGCCCGCGGGACTTCGTATTGCGAGGGGCGCTCCTTCCACTCCTCGAGGCTGGCATTCTCGGCCAGTTTCGCGCCCAGCACGAGATCCTTGATCTGCACGACGCCGCTCTCGTGCTCCTGCCCGCCCTCGATGATGGCGACGGGGGCATGGCGGCGGTCGGCATACTTGAGCTGGTTACCGAAGTTCTTCGGGTTGCCGAGGTAGACCTCGGCCCGGATGCCTGCGTTGCGCAGCTCCGCCACCATGGCCTGGTAATCGGCCATGCGGTCGCGGTCCATCACGGTGACCACCACGGGGCCCTGCACCTCCGACCCGATGCGGCCCTTTTCGCGCAGCGCGGCGAGCAGCCGGTCGACACCGATCGACACGCCGGTGGCAGGGACGGCCTGCCCGGTGAAGCGCTTCACGAGGTCGTCGTAGCGCCCGCCCCCCGCGACCGAGCCGAACTGCCGCTTGCGCCCCTTGTCGTCGAGGATCTCGAATGTCAGCTCCGCCTCGTAGACCGGCCCGGTGTAATAGCCGAGTCCGCGGACCACCGAAGGATCGATCTGGATGCGGTCGGCGCCGTAGCCCCCCGCCTCCAGCAGCGCGGCGATCTGCGACAGCTCGTCGATGCCCTCGGCCCCGACAAAGCTGTCACCGACAGCGGCACGGAGGTTTTCGAGGGTGCCAGCGGTCGTGTCGGCCTTGGAGGTCAGGAAGGCCACCACCGGCTCCGCCTGGTCCGGGTCCAGCCCCACCCCCTCGATGAAGGCGCCCGAGGCATCCTTGCGTCCCGCGCCCAGCAGCTCGCGTACGCCGGCCTCGCCCACCTTGTCGAACTTGTCGATGGTGCGCAGCACGTCGGCCGCCTGCGCCTCGTCGGTGACGCCCATCGCCTCCAGCACGCCGTTCAGCACCTTCCGGTTGTTCACCCGGATCAGGTAATCCCCGCGCGGGATGCCCACCTCTTCCAGAGTGTCGGCGAGCATGGCGCAGATCTCCGCATCCGCCGCCATCGACGCCGTCCCAACCGTATCCGCATCGCATTGATAGAACTGGCGGAACCGGCCCGGACCGGGCTTCTCGTTGCGCCAGACCGGACCCATCGCATAGCGGCGATAGGGCGTGGGCAGCTCGTTGCGGTGCTGGGCATAGACCCGGGCCAGCGGCGCCGTCAGGTCGTAGCGCAGCGCCAGCCAGTCGCCCTTGTCGTCCTCGTCGAATTCCTGCCAGGCAAAGACCCCCTCGTTGGGGCGGTCCACGTCGGGCAGGAACTTGCCCAGCGCCTCCACCGTCTCCACGGCGGAGCTTTCCAGCGCGTCGAAGCCGTAGCGGTGGTAGACCTTGCCGATGGCGGCCAGCATCGCGCTGCGCTCGGTCACCTCGGCGCCGAAATAGTCGCGGAACCCTTTCGGCGTCTCGGCCTTGGGGCGGGGCTGTTTCTTGACCTTGGCCATGGGGGCGTGTCCTCGGGCGAATTTGCGGGCTCCGTGTAGCGGAGCGCCGGGACGGGAGCAAGGCGCGCCGCCCGCCTCAGAACTCGGTGAAATCGCCGCCCCGGCCCTTCCCGGAGGAGAAGCGCGCCGCCCCCGCCGCACCCTCCGCCTCGAAGATGGCGGCAGAGCGCCATTCGCGGGCAAGCGCGGCGGCAAGCTCCGCGGGCGGCATCCGGGCCGAGAGGTGATCGGCACGCAGGCAGCCCTGCGGGAAACGGCCGAGCGATTGCGCCAGGTCCAGCGCGTGCTCCCGCGCGGTCCCCGGCGGCACCAGCCGGTCGGCAAAGCCCATGGCCAGCGCCTCCGCCCCCTCCAGCGGGCGGCCGGTCAGGATCAGGTCGTTGGCCCGCCCCTGGCCCAGGATCCGCGGCAGGCGCACGGTGCCGCCATCGATCAGCGGCACGCCCCAGCGGCGGCAGAAGACGCCCGAGACGGCGCTCTCCGCCATCACCCGCAGGTCGCACCAGGCGGCAAGCTCCATCCCGCCGGCCACCGCGTGGCCCTCGATCGCGGCGATGACCGGCTTCGACAGCATCAGCCGCGACGGCCCCATCGGCCCGGGCAGCGGGTGGCCCACCGGATCGTCCCAGCCCTCCGGGATCGCCACTTCGCGCAGCCAGGCGCCGCCCTCGCCGCCCGCCGCGGCCTTGAGGTCGAAGCCCGCGCAGAAATGCCCCTCCGTCCCCGCCAGCACCGCCGCATCCAGCGCGTCATCCGCCTCGATGGCGAGGAAAGCGTCGAACAGCGCGCGTGCCATGGCGGGACTGACCGCGCCGCGCGCCTCCGGCCGGTCGATCTCGACCAGCGCGACCCTGTCGTGATGTGTGACCCGAACCTGCATTGCACCCCTCCCCGGCGCCTGTCATCCTGCGCACAGACTGGTCCCCGGAGGCCGCGAAAGACAAGAGGCAGCCCATGGACGAGACACGGATCGACCGGATGGAAGAACGGCTGGCCGAACTGATGCGCCAGACCGACGAGATGTCGGACGTCATCGCCCGCCAGCAGCAGGAGATCGACCGCCTGACCACCCGCGTGGCGCTGCTGATGGAGCGCGAGGCGTCCAGGGAGGCGGACAGCGAGGGCAGCATCTTCCTCGGCGACGAGCGCCCGCCGCATTACTGAGAGGTCTCTCGACCGTCAGGACGGGGAGAAACGGCGCGGAACGAAGCGCGTGTGTTTCTTCTGACCATAAATATCCCCGCCGGAGGCAGGCGACCGACCGCCACGCGCGCGCCGCTCCGGCAAGGGCACCCCCGCACCTCACGGCGTGGACAACCGGCACCACCGAACGGGAAGGAAGCCCGGCGCCCGAGCCCACGCTCAGCGCCGCGGCCTCAGCCGTTCTTGAGGTCCATCGCCTCCACTTCGCCGTCATGCAGCAGGATGTTGGCCCATTCGGGATTGCTGCCGAAGCGCTCGTAGATCGACAGGAACACCGTGTCGCGGTCCAGCCGCTTGATCCGCGTGCCGCAGGGCTCCTGCCGGCCGACACCGCAGACCCGCGCCTTGACCTGTTCATAGGCGCTGTCGGTGTTGGAATAGGGCTGCACGTCGCGCGGCAGGCCGTAGCGCAGCTGCTCGTGCATCTCGGCCGAGCCGAACATCGCCATGGCGGCGGTGAATTGCCGCGGGCAGCCGTCCTCGAACCCGGTTACGAAAAAGCTGCGCATCCCCGACGCCCCGGGCGCCGAATCGTAAAGACGATACCCGCTGTGGCGTTCGATCTCCTGCCCCAGCCCGGAGGAGCGGTTGCAGGCGCGCACCAGCTCTCCGTAGGGCGGCGCGGCGCCGTCGGCCACGGCCGCGCCGGCCTCGCCGCGCAGGGATTTCGGATCGACGCTGGCCGTGTCGGCTGTCGCACCGCCGCCGCCAAAGAGGGCGGAGAAGAAATTGCCGGTGACCTCCTTCGCCCTCCGTTCGGAGGCGGGATCGGGCAGCGCGCCGGCGCGCCCCGCATCCTCGGCCAGCTCAACCTCCGACAGCTTGTTCACCCGTTCCATCGGGGTGGAACAGGCGGCGAGCAGGGCCAGCAGCCCCAGGAACATGGCGAGACGGGTCACGGAACCTCCGGCTTTGTCCGGGGGTCGTTGGTAAAGAAAACCTTGCCGAAGATCCACCGCGCCATGGGAGCGCACCGCTTTCGGGCGGAGCGTCGCCGGTCCCGCGGGCCCCGAAATGCGGCGCCGGGGTGCTGCCGGGGATCAGACCTCCTGCACCTCGACCACGCCGGTCAGGCTGCGCAGCGCGCCCTTGATCTGGGGGTTCACCGGGTAATTGCCGCCGGTGTCGATCTCCACCTCGCCGGGCAGGCCGGGGTCCATGAGGCAAAGCGTGATCGGCCCGCGGCCGCCCTGCTTGACCTCTTCCCGTGCTCGGGCCAGCACGCTGGCGACGGAAGCGATGGCCGCCTCCTCCTCCACGAAGATTCGCAGCCCCATGGCGCCGACATCGGCCACCGCCACGTCGGCGGGTGCCACCGAGCGGCCCAGCAGCTTGAGCTGGTCGCTTTCCATCGTGGCCTCGACCGTGACCACCACCTTGGACCCGGTTTCCAGATGTTCGCGCGAGTTCTCCAGCGCCTCGGAGAACAGCGTCACCTCGTAGGCGCCCGTGGGATCGGACATCTGGCAGAAGGCAAAGCGGTTGCCCTTGGCCGACTTCCGCTCCTGCCGGCCGGCGACGACGCCCGCAAGCTTGGCGATGCAGGGGCCGCGCCCGGCCTTGTCCATCACCTCGTCCAGCGTCATCACGCCCTTGCGCTTCAGCCCCGCCATGTAATCGTCGAGCGGGTGGCCGGACAGGTAGAAGCCCACCGCCTTGAATTCCTCGTTCAGGCGCTCGGCGGGCAGCCAGTCCTCCACCGGGGCGAGCCGCGGCTCGGGCAGGTCGTCCCCCGCATCGCCGAACAGCGAGACCTGGTTGGAATTCTTCTGCTCCTGGATGGCGGCGGAATAGGCCACGAGGCCGTCGAGGCTCTGGAACACGCGGCGGCGGTTCGAATCCAGCACGTCGAAGGCGCCGGACCGCGCCAGCATCTCCAACGGCCGCTTGCCCACGCGCTTCAGGTCCACCCGGCGGGCCAGGTCGTAGATCGTCGCGAAAGGCTTGTCGCCCCGGGCCTCGGTGATGAGCTTCATCGCCTCGAGGCCCACGTTCTTGAGCGCGCCCAGCGCATAGACCAGCGCACCGTCGCGGACGGTGAAGGTAGCCTCCGAGCGGTTCACGCAGGGCGGCGTCCAGGGCAGCGACAGCCCCTTCTTCACCTCTTCGAAGTAGATGCCCAGCTTGTCCGTCAGGTGGATATCGCAGTTCATGACGCCGGCCATGAACTCAACCGGGTGGTTCGCCTTGAGCCACGCCGTCTGGTACGACACCACCGCGTAGGCCGCCGCGTGCGACTTGTTGAAGCCGTAATTGGCGAACTTGTCGAGCAGCGCCCAGGTCTCCAGCGCCTTCTTCTCGTCCACGCCGTTGGCCTTGGCGCCCGACAGGAACTTGGGCTTCTCGGCGTCCATGGCCTCCTGGATCTTCTTGCCCATGGCGCGGCGCAGCAGGTCGGCGCCGCCAAGGCTATAGCCCGCCATCTCCTGCGCGATCTGCATCACCTGTTCCTGGTAGACGATGATGCCCTGCGTCTCGTCGAGGATGTGATCGACCGAGGGGTGCAGCTTGTCCCGCTCGGACAGGCCGTTCTTGACCTCGCAATATTTCGGAATGTTCTCCATCGGGCCGGGACGGTAGAGCGCGACGAGCGCCACGATGTCCTCGATGCAGGTGGGCTTCATCCGCTTCAGGGCATCCATCATGCCCGAGCTTTCCACCTGGAACACCGCGACCGTCTTGGCCCGGGCATAAAGCTTGTAGGTCTTCTCGTCGTCCAGCGGGATGAGGTTCATCTGGTTCTCGCCCCCCTCGGCCGGCTCGTAGAGCTCGGTCCCGTCGGCGGCCACGTGCAGCGGACGCCCGGAGGCAAGGATCAGGTCCAGCGCGTTCTGGATGACGGTCAGGGTCTTCAGCCCGAGGAAGTCGAACTTCACCAGGCCCGCCTGCTCGACCCATTTCATGTTGAACTGCGTCGCCGGCATGTCGGAGCGCGGATCCTGGTAAAGCGGCACCAGCTCGTCCAGCGGCCGATCGCCGATCACCACCCCCGCCGCGTGGGTCGAGGCGTTGCGCAACAGCCCCTCCACCTGCTGGCCATAGGTCAGGAGCCGGTTCACCACCTCCTCGTTGCGGGCCTCCTCGCGCAGGCGGGGCTCGTCGATCAGCGCCTTCTCGATGGAGACGGGTTTGACCCCCTCCACCGGAATCATCTTGGACAGGCGATCCACCTGGCCGTAGGGCATCTGCAGCACCCGGCCGATATCGCGCACCGCGGCCTTGGACAGCAGCGCGCCGAAGGTGATGATCTGCCCCACCTTGTCGCGGCCGTATTTCTGCTGGACGTACTGGATCACCTCTTCACGGCGGTCCATGCAGAAGTCGATGTCGAAGTCCGGCATCGACACCCGTTCCGGGTTCAGGAAGCGCTCGAACAGCAGCGAATAGCGCAGCGGATCGAGGTCGGTGATGGTCAGCGCATAGGCCACGAGGCTGCCGGCGCCCGAGCCCCGGCCCGGGCCCACCGGGATGTCGTGATCCTTCCCCCACTTGATGAAGTCGGCCACGATCAGGAAGTAGCCGGGAAAGCCCATGCCCTCGATGATCTCCAGCTCGAAATCGAGCCGCTTCTGGTACTCCTCGACCGGCACGGCATGGGGGATCACCGCCAGCCGCTTCTGCAGGCCCTCGTTGGCCTGGCGCCGCAGCTCCTCCACCTCGTCATCGGCAAAGCGCGGCAGGATCGGGTCGCGCCGATAGGCCATGAAGGCGCAGCGCTTCGCGATCTCGACGGTATTCTCCAGCGCCTCGGGCAGGTCGGCGAAAAGCGCGGCCATCTCGGCGGGGGTCTTGAAGTAATGCTGCGGGGTCAGGCGCCGCCGCTCTTCCTGCTGGTCGACATAGGCGCCCTCGGCGATGCAGATCAGCGCGTCATGCGCCTCGTACATCTTGGACTCGGGGAAGTAGACGTCATTGGTGGCCACCAGCGGCAGGCCCATGGCATAGGCCATCTCCACGTGGCCACGCTCGGTCCGGCGCTGCGCCTCGCGGGGGGTGCCGTCCTCCATCGGGTGGCGCTGCAGCTCGACATACAGCCGGTCGGCAAAGATCGCGTGCAGCTCGGCCATCAGCGCCTCGGCCGCCTCGCGCTGGCCCGAGCGCAGGAGCCGCCCGACCGGCCCGTCGGGGCCGCCGGAGAGGCAGATCACGTCCTCCGAATGGGCGCGCAGCTCGTCCAGCGTCACATGCGCGGGCTGGCCGTCGCCGCGCAGGTAGAGGCAGGAATTGAGCTTCATCAGGTGTTCGTACCCGGTCTCGGACTGCGCCAGCAGCACCACCGCGGCCGGGCGGATCACCTGCGGTCGCGCCGGGTCCACCGGCTCGTAGGCCAGATCGACCTGACAGCCGATGATCGGCTGGATGCCCGCGCCCGACATGGTCACGGAATATTCCAGCGCCGCGAACATGTTGTTGGTGTCGGTCAGCGCCAGCGCCGGCATCCCCGTCTTTTCGCAGAGCGCGGGCAGCTTCTTGAGCCGCAGCGCCCCTTCGAGCAGGGAATATTCGGTATGGGTGCGGAGGTGGATGAATCGCGGATCGCTCATGAGCCGCAGACTAGCCCCGCCCGCCCCCGGGGTGAAGCGGGAATGCCCGGCGCGGCCCCGCCCGCGACGATCCGGCCTGTCTCACCGGCGCCACCCCTTGCCCATTTTGCGGGCAACCCGGTTGCCTATTATCTGCGCATCCCTGAAAGTCCTAATCGGCATCGGAGCGGATCACGGCTTGCCAGCGGGATGGTCTGCCTCTTTGATACGCGGACGGGCCGGGGACGGGCCCGGTCCAGAATCCGACAGGGGACGGCGTGACAGGGACACTTCTAGGCATCGAGGGCCTGACCAAGGCCTATCCCGGCGTGGTCGCCAATGACGACGTGTCCTTCGACATCCGCGAAGGCGAGGTCCACGCCCTGCTGGGCGAGAACGGCGCCGGGAAATCCACGCTGGTCAAGATGATCTACGGGTTGGTGAAGCCCGACAGCGGCCACATGACGCTGCGCGGCGAACCCTACGCCCCGGCCGAGCCCCGGGCCGCGCGCGCCTCGGGCGTGGCGATGGTGTTCCAGCACTTCTCGCTCTTCGACGCGCTGTCGGTGGCGGAGAACATCGCGCTTGGGATGGAGAACCCGCCGAAGCAGCGCGACCTCGCCCGCCGCATCCGCGACGTGTCGGAAACCTACGGCCTGCCGCTCGACCCTGCCCGCACGGTGGGCGGGCTGTCGGCGGGCGAACGCCAGCGGGTGGAGATCGTGCGCTGCCTGCTGCAGGAGCCGCGGCTCTTCATCATGGACGAGCCGACCTCGGTGCTGACCCCGCAGGAGGTGGAGATCCTGTTCCAGACCCTGCGCAAGCTGAAGGCGGAGGGGACCTCGATCCTCTACATCTCGCACAAGCTGGAAGAGATCCGCGCGCTTTGCGACCACGCGACGATCCTGCGGCTGGGCAAGAAGGTCGCGACCTGCACGCCCTCGGAGAAGTCGGCGCGCGAACTGGCCGAGATGATGGTCGGCGCCAGCTTCGAGACGCCCGCCAAGGCCCCGCGCGAGCTGGGCGACGTGGTGCTGAAGGTCGAGGGGCTGTCCCTGCCCTCGCCGATGGAATTCGGCACCTCGCTCAAGGATATCTCCTTCGAGGTGCGGGCCGGCGAGGTGCTGGGGCTCGGGGGCGTGGCCGGCAACGGCCAGGACGAGCTGCTGGCGGCGCTGTCGGGCGAGCTGCCGGGCGCGGCCGGGGCGGTGACGCTCAAGGGCGAGCCGGTGGGCGAGATGGGCCCCGATGCGCGTCGCATGCGCGGACTGCTTTCGGGGCCGGAAGAGCGGCTCGGCCATGCCGCCGCCCCCGACATGAGCCTGACCGAGAACGCGCTAATGACGGCGAAGATGCGCGAGGGGCTGGTGCGCGGCGGGTTCCTCGACTGGGGCAAGGCCCGGACCTTCGCCGAGAAGGTGATCGAGCGGTTCGACGTCCGCACCCCCGGCCCGGAGAACGCGGCGCGGTCGCTGTCGGGCGGCAATCTGCAGAAATTCGTCATCGGCCGGGAAGTGCTGCAGCGCCCCGAGGTGCTGGTGGTGAACCAGCCCACCTGGGGCGTGGACGCGGCGGCGGCGGCGGCGATCCGACAGGCGCTGCTGGATCTCGCGGCCGGCGGCGCGGCGATCATCGTGATCAGCCAGGATCTGGACGAGCTGATGGAGGTCTCCGACCGTTTCGGTGCGCTCAATGGCGGTCGCATGTCGGAGATTCGCCCTGTGGACGGGCTGAGCGTCGACCAGATCGGCCTGATGATGGGTGGCGCCCATGACATGGAGGTGGCCCATGTCGCCGGCTGAGACCCTGAAAAAGTCGAGCGCCTTCGGCGCGCATGATCTCTCGTCCTCGGCCTTTGGCCTCGTCCTCGGGATGGCCTCCGGCGGGAGTTTTCCGGGCAATATGAAGAAGGAGCGGCGCTGATGCGGCTGGAGAAGAGACCCCAGCCCTCGCGGCTCTGGACCGCGGTGACGCCGGTGCTGGCCGTTCTGCTGACCATGCTGGTGGGCGGCATAATGTTCGCCCTGCTGGACACGCCGCCGCTCGAGGCGATCCGCACCATCTTCTGGGACCCGGTCTTTGGCGAGTTCGCCTTCTACTACCGCGGGCAGTTGCTGGTGAAGGCGGGACCGCTGATCCTGATCGCCATCGGCCTGTCGCTGGGCTTTCGCGCGGGGATCTGGAACATCGGCGCCGAGGGCCAGTACATCATGGGCGCCATCTGCGGCGCCGCGGTCGGCCTGGCCTTCTACCCGATGGAGGCGCGCTGGATGATCTTTCCGCTCATGGTGCTGGCCGGCGGGCTGGGCGGCTGGGCCTGGGCGATGATCCCGGCGGTGCTGAAGGTGCGGTTCGGCACCAACGAGATCCTCGTCTCGCTGATGCTGGTCTACGTGGCGGAGGCCTTCCTCGCCTCGGTCAGCCAGGGGCTTTTGAAAAACCCCGAGGGCATGGGCTTTCCCGGCTCGCGCAACCTGCAGCAATATCCGAGCGCCGCGAACCACGAGCTGATCGCCGGGACCGGGATGCATTGGGGCGTGGTGGCGGCGCTGATCGCGGTGATCTTCGCCTACGTGCTGCTGGCGCGGCACCTGCAGGGCTTCAACATAAGGCTGACCGGCGAGGCGCCGCGCGCGGCCCGCTTCGCCGGGGTGCAGCCGGCGCGGATCATCGTCTTCTGCCTCGGCACGGCCGGCGCGCTCGCCGGGATGGCGGGGCTGTTCGAGGTGGCGGGGCCCGCGGGCCAGATCACCATCGACTTCAACTCCGGCTACGGGTTCACCGCGATCATCGTGGCCTTCCTCGGGCGGCTGCACCCGGTGGGCATCCTGCTGGCCGGGCTGCTGATGGCGCTGACCTATATCGGCGGCGAGGCGGCGCAATCGACGCTGGGCCTGCCCGGCGCCTCGATCCAGCTGCTGCAGGGGATGCTGCTGTTCTTCCTGCTGGCCACCGACGTCTTCACCAATTACCGCATCCGCATCGGCCAGGGGGCGCGCGCCTGATGGATCTTTCCGCGATCAACCCGATCCTGCTCATCGCCTCGCTCATGGTGTCGGCCACGCCGATCCTGCTGGCGGCGATCGGCGAGATGGTGACCGAGAAGGCCGGCGTGCTGAACCTGGGCGTCGAGGGGATGATGATCACCGGCGCCGTGGTTGGCTTTGCCGTCGGGGTGAATTCCGGCTCTCCGCTGCTGGGCTTTGTCGGGGCGGCGCTGGCCTCGGCCCTGCTGTCGCTGAGCTTCGGGCTGCTGACCCAGTACCTGCTGTCGAACCAGGTGGCGACGGGGCTGGGGCTGACGCTGGTGGGTCTCGGCCTGTCGGCGCTGATCGGCAAGCCCTACGAGGGCATCAAGTCGCCGACCCTGGGCGACATCCACCTGCCGCTCCTGTCCGACATCCCGGTGATCGGGCCGATCCTGTTCCAGCACGACATCATGGTCTACCTGTCGATCGCGCTGGTCGCGGCGGTCTGGGCGGTGCTGAAATACACCCGCATCGGGCTGGTCCTGCGCGCGGTCGGCGAAAACCACGACGCGGCCCATGCGCTGGGCTACAAGGTGATCCGCATCCGGCTGCTGGCGATCATGTTCGGTGGCGCCTGCGCGGGTCTGGGCGGCGCCTATCTGAGCCTCGTGCGCGTGCCGCAATGGACGGAAGGCATGACCGCCGGCGCCGGCTGGATCGCGCTGGCCATCGTGGTCTTTGCCTCGTGGAAACCGTGGCGGGTGCTGGTCGGTGCCTATCTTTTCGGCGGCGTCACCGTGCTGCAACTCAACCTCCAGGCGGCAGGGCTCAAGGTGCCGGTGGAATACTTGTCGATGTCCCCGTATCTGATAACCATTCTGGTGCTGGTCATCATCTCGGCCCGCGGCTTTCACGGTGCGCCCGCGTCGCTGGGCCGGAGCTTTCACGCCTCGAGCTGAGGCCAACAGGAACCCCAAACCTCAAGACAGGGAGAGGAACATGAACCGCAGAACATTGCTTGCCGGGGCCGTGCTGGCGCTCGGGCTCGCCGGCCAGGGGATGGCCCAGGACGAGCCGGTCAAGGCCGGCTTCATCTTCGTCGGGCCGATCGGCGACGGCGGCTGGACCTACGAGCACAACCAGGCGCGACTCGCCGTCGAAGAGCATTTCGGCGACAAGGTCGAGACCGTCTTCCAGGAAAGCGTGCCCGAGGGCGCCGATGCCGAACGGGCGATGACGCAGATGGCGCTCGGCGGGGCGGACATCATCTTCACCACCTCCTTCGGCTACATGGATCCGACGATCAACGTCGCCAAGAAGTTTCCGGACGTGAAGTTCGAGCACGCCACCGGCTACAAGCAGGCCGACAACGTCGCCACCTATTCCGCGCGCTTCTACGAGGGCCGCGCGATCGAGGGGCTGATCGCCGGCAAGATGACCAAGACCAACAAGGTCGGCTATATCGGGTCCTTCCCGATCCCCGAGGTGATCCGCGGCATCAACTCGGCCTATATCCACGCTAAGAAGGCGAACCCGGAGGTCGAGTTCAACGTGGTCTGGGCCTATACCTGGTTCGACCCGGCGAAAGAGGCCGACGCGGCCCAGGCGCTGATCGAACAGGGTGCCGACGTGATCATCCAGCACACCGATTCCACCGCGCCGCTGGCCGCCGCGGAAAAGGCGGGCGACGTGATCGGCTTCGGCCAGGCGTCGGACATGGCGGAATACAAGCCGTCGCCGCGCGTCTCCTCCATCATCGACAACTGGGCGCCCTATTACATCGAGCGCATCCAGGCCGTGATGGACGGGACCTGGGAATCCGGCAACACCTGGGACGGCATCGGCCCGGGCATGGTCGAGATCGGCGAGATCACCGAGGCGGTTCCCGCGGAGGTCAAGGAAGAGGCGCTGGCCCTGAAGGAAAGCATCGCCTCGGGCGAGTACCATCCCTTCACCGGCCCGCTGAACAAGCAGGACGGCTCGGCCTGGCTGGCCGAGGGCGAGACCGCGGATGACGGCACGCTGGCCGGCATGGACTTCTACGTCGAAGGTCTGACCGGCGAGATCCCGAACTGATCTTCCCGGCAGGATCGAACGGAAAGGCCCGCCCTCGCGCGGGCCTTTTTGCATCCTGCGACTGCCATCTGGCGCACAGGGCCTGTTCGCCGCGCCCCCTCTCGGCCGCGCTGACTTCGGGCATGGCGCCTGATATGATCGCGCGACCGAGTGGCAGGAGGGATCATGCGCAAGCTTCAGAGCCAGGGCGTCCATCACATCACGCTGACGGGGGCCGACCGGCAGACCACGATCGATTTCTGGGAGGGCGTGCTGGGCATGCCCTTCGTCTTCGATCAGCCCAACCTGGACAATCCGAAGGAGGGGCATCTCTACTTCGATCCCGGTGACGGGCGGTTGATCACCATCTTCACCAACGAGGACAGGGCGCCGGTTCATTCCCGCACGCCGACCGATCCGGGCTGCGTGCATCACCTGGCCTTCAACGTCTCCAAGGCCACGTTCAGCCAGGCCGTCGCGCGGCTGGACGAACGCGGCATCACGCATTCGGGGCCCAAGGACCGGGGCTTCATGGATTCGATCTATTTCAAGGATCCGCTGGGGCTGCTGATCGAGCTGGCCTGCTACCGGTTCGAGCCGCCCGCGGGCTGCACCCATGCGGACGTGATGATCGAGGCGCACCGGATCCGGGTGGCGACCGGGGATTACAACATCCAGGAGGTTCACCTGGCCGATGCGATCGAGCGGCTGGTGGCCCGGCGGCAGCAGACCCTCAGCGAGGAGCGGGGGGCGAAGGACCCCTACGGCAAGGGCTAGCCTGGGTGAGGCACCCGGGCGCCTGGTGAGCCGGCGTCTCCCCCTCTCGGCGACCTGGCAAGGCCGCCACCGGTGGGGGGGGTGCATGCCCTCCGTAGACGGGGCGGGGCCTTCTGGCGCACCACCCTTTCCGCTGATCTGCCAGTGGCGCAACCGGTGACGCACTTGAAACGCCCTCGGTCGGAAGGCCCGGGCCGCTTCCCCTGAAACATACGCTCCCGCCGGCCCAGCTCAGATGACAGCTTCAACACGGCCGGATCTCCGCCACGTCGGGCACGCTGCGTTCGGCGGCGAGGCGATATTCCTTCGGGATGTCCCGCATCGACAGCATGGCGACCAGTCTGCCGGCCTCGTCCACCACCGGAAGGTGACGGAACCCGAAGCCGTACATGACGTCCAGCGCCTCCAGCACCGGGTCGGCCGGGGCGATGGTTGCCGGGTCCGCCGTCATGACCGAGCGCACCAGCGTCTCCGCCGGCAGGCGGCCCGGGGCGATGCAGCGGCGAATCACGTCCCGTTCGCTGAGAATGCCCAGAAGCGCGCCCTCTGCCACTACGCCGAGCGCGCCAATGTTGTGCCGGTCGAGCAGGGTGCAGGCCTCCGCCACGCTGGCATCGGGGCCGAGCGTGACGACCTCGCGCCCGTTGAGAATATCCGCGACTTTCGTGACGGCCATCCGGCGCCCTCCCTCGTCTCGTCCGACTCGAGCCTAGCGCGAGGAAGTTAAGGCTTTGCTTCCATCCGCGCGGCGCCACCCTTTCCAAGCGCGACCGCGCGTGGCACGGTCCGGCCATGTCCGGTATCCTCATCATCGGCGGCGGCATCGCAGGTGTCTCCGCCGCCGCCCGCCTCGCCCCCCACGGCCCCGTCA
This sequence comes from Carideicomes alvinocaridis, assembly GCA_005473895.2. GTDB lineage: Bacteria > Pseudomonadota > Alphaproteobacteria > Rhodobacterales > Rhodobacteraceae > Carideicomes > Carideicomes alvinocaridis. The sequence continues at coordinate 136,098 of SRJI02000002.1, read as the reverse complement.
CCCTGCTGGAAGGTGAGAGCCAGCTTGGCTACCACGCCTCCGGTCGGTCCGCCGCGATGTTCCTGTCGGAATATGGCAACGCCACAGTCCGCGCGCTCAACCATGCCAGCGCCGATTACCTGCACCACGCCCATGGCGGCGTGCTCAGCCAGCGGGGCGTCATGCTGCTGGGCAAGCGCGGGGAGGAAGAGGATTTCGCCCGCGAGGCCGCCGATTTCGGGATGGAGGCGATCACCGTGGACGAGGCGCGCGGCAAGGTGCCGATCCTGAACCCCGACGTGGTCACCCGTGCCGGGTTCCGCGGCGACGTGCACGACCTCGACACCGACCGCTTCCTGCAGAACTTTCGCACGGAGGCCCGCGCGGCGGGGGCGGTCTTCGTCACCGGCGCGAAGGTGGAGGCGATCACCCGCGACGGCGGCACCTGGCGCGTGACCGCGGGCGGGCGCGATTACGAGGCGGCCACGCTGGTCAACGCCGCGGGGGCCTGGGCGGACGAGGTGGCGAAGATGGCCGGCGTGGCACCGCTGGGGCTGCAACCCTTCCGCCGGTCGATGGCGATCATCCCGGCGCCGGGCGGGCATGACGTGAGCGGCTGGCCCTTCATGGATGGGCTGCACGAAAGCTGGTACGCCAAGCCGGACGCCGGAAAGCTCATCGTCTCGCCCGCCGACGAGGACCCGATGGCGCCGATGGACGCCTGGGCCGACGACATGGTGCTGGCCGAGGGGCTCGCCCGCTACGAGGAGGTGGTGACCGAGCCGGTGACCCGGGTGGAACACAACTGGGCCGGCCTGCGCACCTTTGCCCCCGACCGGACGCTGGTGATCGGGCGCGACGTGGAGGTGCCGGAATTCGTCTGGCTGGCCGGTCAGGGTGGCTACGGCTTCCAGACCGCGGCGGCGGCCAGCCGGCTTTGCGCGGACCTGATCACCGCCGCCCCGCCGGAGCTGGCGGCCTCGGTTGTCTCCGCCCTCTCGCCCGCGCGCTTCGCATGAGCCGGCGGCTGAATCTGCCCGACAGCGCCTCGGTCGCCGTGCCGGACGAGGCCGGGCGGCTTTTCGCGCCCTCGGCCGCGCGCAACGAACAGGCCATCGCCGACCTGGTGGAGCGTCTGGCGCCAGCGACGGGCGCGGCGCTGGAACTGGCCAGCGGCACGGGGCAGCACGTGGTGGCGCTCGCCCGTCGCCTGCCCGGTCTCGACTGGCAGCCGAGCGATGCCGACCCCGCGCGGATCGCCAGTATCGAGGGTTACCGAGCCGAGGCGGCGCTGCCCAATCTGCGGGTGCCCGTGACGCTCGACGCCACCGCGCCCGGCTGGGGCGAGGCGCACCGGTCCAAGGACCTGATCCTGCTGGTCAACCTGCTGCACCTCGTCAGCCGCGAAGAGGCCGAAACGCTGATCCGCGAGGCCGCCGCGGCGCTGGCCCCCGGCGGGCTGTTCCTGGTCTACGGGCCCTTCATGCGGGGCGGCGAACTGACCTCGGCGGGGGACCGCCGGTTCCACGAAAGCCTCACCGCGCAGGATCCGGAAATCGGCTACAAGGAGGTGGACGACATGCTTTCCATCGCGCGCGACGCGGGGCTGATCCCCGGGACGGTGGAAGAGATGCCGGCCAACAACCTTACACTGGTCCTGCGCGCCCCCTCCTGACAGGGCCGGGCGACAGGCCCCCTTGCGACGGAGCCCGAGCCCATGACCCTGACCCGCCGCCACTTTGCCCTTGCCCTGCCGGCGCTGGCGCTCACCGCCTGCGGCAGCCGTGCGCCCGCCCCGCCGCCGGAGCCGGGCGAGGTGCAGGTCCGGCCGCCGCGCTTCGGCGACAGCGACCCGGTGGAGTTCGAGGGCCGCCCGCCCTCCGCCTACCCGGTTCACGGGATCGACGCGGCGCGGTTCCAGAACACGATCGACTGGCGGCGCGCACGGGCGGCGGGGGTGAACTTTGCCTGGCTCAAGGCGACCGAGGGCGGCGACCGGATCGATCCGCAGTTCCGGGCCAACTGGCGCAACGCGGCCGTGGCGGGCGTGCCGCGCGGGGCCTATCACTTCTACTATTTCTGCACCCCGGCCGAGGTGCAGGCCCGCTGGTTCATCGAGAACGTCCCGCGCGAGGCGGGATCCCTGCCCCCGGTGCTGGACCTCGAATGGAATCCGTTCTCGCCCACCTGCACCCTGCGTCCGCCGGCCGAGACCGTGCGCGCCGAGGCGGCGACCTTCATCCGCATCGTGACAGCTCACTATGGGCAGGCGCCGGTGATCTACACCACGCCGGATTTCTGGGAACGCAACCATATCTCCCGCCTCGGGCGCGAGGTCTGGGTGCGCTCGGTCGCGGAGCATGCCCACGGGCGCTATGACGGGCATCCCTGGACCTTCTGGCAGTATTCCGGGACCGGCCTCGTCGACGGGATCGGCGGCGACGTGGACCTGAACCTCTTCAACGGGTCGGAATTCGCCTGGCGGGCCTGGCTGGCGCGGCGGCTGGTGCGCTAGGCCGCCTGCTCCATCACCTCGACGCAGAGGACGGTGGGCAGGTGGCGGGCGATCTCGTCCCAGCTTTCGCCCTCGTCCCGGCTGGCGAAGACCGAGCCGCTGTTGGTCCCGAAGTAAAGGCCCACCTGCTCCCCCCGGTCCACCGCCATGGACTGGCGCAGCACGGTGAAGAAACAGTTCTTCGCGGGCAGCCCCTCGCCCTTCGCGCTCCAGCTTTCACCACCGTCGGTGGATTTCCAGACCGCCGCGCGATTGTCGGGCGGAAAGCGCCCCATATCGCCGGAAAGCGGCAGCACCCAGAGCGTCTGCGGGTCGCGCGGATGCACCGCCACGGGGAAGCCGAAGCTCGAGGGCAGGCCCGCGGTGATCTCGTCCCAGCTGCGCCCGCCATCGGACGAGCGGAAGACGCCCTCGTGGTTCTGCTGGTAGAGCAGGTCGCCCGAGCCACCCGCCCGCACCATGTTGTGCACGCAATGGCCCACCTCGCCGCCCGGGTCGTGCATGGTGCCGTCGGCGTGAACATGGGCCTCGCCCGAGGGCGCGTTGGAGCGGCGGTTGCGGCGGTCCCAGCTTTCGCCGCCGTCCTCGGTGGCGAATACCCCGGCGGCGGAAATGCCCAGCCACATCTTTTCCGGCGCGTCCGGCACGGTGACGATGGTGTGCAGGGTCAGCCCGGCGCCGCCCGGCTGCCAGCTTTCGCGCGAGGGGTGGTTGGTGAGCCCCTCCACCGGCGCCCAGCTCTCGCCGCCATCGCGGCTGGCATAAAGCGTCGCGGGCTTGGCCCCGGCGTAAAGCGTGTCGCCCGCCCGCCCCAGCGACCAGAGCGCATCGACCTGGCCGGTATAGGGCGCGGGCGGCGAGGGCTCCATCCCGATCTGCGCCGCGAAATCCGGGTCGGCGGCGAGGAATTCGTCGAACTTGCCGTTGGCGAGCTTGGAGAGCTGCCAGCTTTCTCCGCCATCCTGCGACCGCCAGACCCCGGCGCCGGGAAACTCACCCCCGCCCGCGGCCCAGAGCGCGCCGCTTTCGGGATCGCCCAGCATGTGGTTGATCGGCCAGTTGGCGCAGAACGGCCCGCGCAGATGCCAGTCGGCCCGCTCCTCCCCGGCCTCCAGCAGGAAGGCCCCCTTGGTCGTGCCCACCAGCAACGTCACCCGTCCCGTCATGGCGATTCCTCCCGCTGATGACGGGCGGAGCCTATCATGACGCAAGGTAAGCGACTACGGCGGTTTGAAGGGATGGCGACGGATCGCCCGGGCCGTCGCCGACCGCCCGGGCGTGCGTCTTAGCCGTCGACGCGGATGCGTTCGTTCTTCGGATCGTAGGGGCTGTCCTCGGTCACCTCGGCATCGAAAAGCTCGCCCATGATCCGCACCCTCAGCGTCGTCCCCGGCACGGCGAGGTCGGGACGGACATAGCCCATGCCGATCGACTTGCCGAAGGCCACCGAATAGCCGCCCGAGGTCAGGCGCCCGACCTTGGTGCCCTCGGCAAAGAGCGCCTCGCGGCCCCACGGATCGGCATCGCCCGGCCCGTCGATCAGCACCGTCACGCATTTCGAGCGGATGCCCTTCTCCACCATCGCGGCCTTGCCGTGGAAGTCCTTGGACAGGTCCACGAAACGCGGCAGGTCCGCCTCCAGCGGGGTGGCGTCGCGGCCCAGCTCGTTGCCGAAGGCGCGATAGGATTTCTCCTGCCGCAGCCAGTTCTGCGCCCGCGCGCCCACCAGCTTCAGCCCGTGTTTCTGCCCCGCCTTCTCCAGCAGGTCGAAGAGGTAGTTCTGCATCTCGATCGGATGGTGCAGCTCCCATCCCAGCTCGCCGGTATAGGCGACGCGGATGGCGTTGACCGGGCACATGCCCAGCTCGATCTGCCGGGCGGAAAGCCATGGGAAGCGCTTGTTCGACAGGGCGGTCTCCGGCTCCGCGTCGCGGATCACCTCCGACAGCAGCGCGCGGGCGTTCGGGCCGGCCAGCGCGAAGACGCCCCATTGGGTCGTGACGTTCTGGATCTCGATCCAGCCGAAATTGTCGCGCTTGTCCTCGGCCGCCTTGCGCAGGAAATCGGCGTCATAGTCGGTCCAGGCCCCGGCAGAGACGAGGTAGTATTCATCCTCGGCCAGCCGCACGATGGTGTATTCGGTCCGCGTGGTGCCGGCGGCGGTCAGCGCGTAGGTCAGGTTGATGCGGCCGACCTTGGGCAGCTTGTTGCAGGTGAACCAGTCGAGGAAGGCGGTCGCGCCCGGCCCCTTCACGATATGCTTGGTGAAGGCGCTGGCGTCGATCAGGCCGACGGCCTCGCGCACGGCCTTGGCCTCGTCCACACTATGCTGCCACCAGCCGCCGCGGCGGAAGCTGCGGGCGTCGTGGTCGTAATCCTCCGGCGCGTCGAGCGGCCCGAAATAGTTCGGCCGCTCCCAGCCGTTCACCTGCCCGAACTGGGCGCCGCGGGCCTTCATCCGGTCGTAGCACGGCGCGGTGCGCAGCGGGCGGGCCGCCGGGCGTTCCTCGTCCGGGTGGTGCAGGATGTAGACGTGTTCGTAGGCTTCCTCGTTCTTGGTCACCGCGTAGTCGGTGGTCATCCAGCTGCCGTAGCGGCGCGGGTCGAGCGATGCCATGTCGATCTCGGCCTCGCCCTCGACCATGAGCTGGGCGAGGTAATGCCCGGTACCGCCCGCCGCGGTGATCCCGAAGGAAAAGCCCTCGGCCAGCCACATGTTGCGCAGGCCGGGCGCGGGACCGACCAGCGGGTTGCCGTCCGGGGTGTAGCAGATCGGGCCGTTGTAGTCGTCCTTGAGCCCCACCTCCTCCGAGGTCGGGATGCGGTGGATCATGGACATGTATTCCTCCTCGATCCGCTCGAGGTCGAGCGGGAAGAGGTCGGCGCGGAAACTGTCCGGCACGCCGTAGGCGAAGCGCGCGGGGGCGTTCCGTTCATAGGGCCCGAGGATCCAGCCACCGCGTTCCTCGCGGACATACCACTTGGCGTCGGCGTCGCGCAGCACCGGGTGCTCGGGGTTGCCCTCCTTGCGCCAGGCGACCAGCGCCGGATCGGGCTCGGTCACGATATACTGGTGCTCCACCGGGATGGCGGGCATCTTGATCCCCAAGAGCCGCGCGGTGCGCTGCGCGTGGTTGCCGGTGGCGGTGACGACATGTTCGGCCGAGATCACGATCTGCTCGTCGGAGGGCACGAGGTTGCCGCCCTTCTCCACCATCTTGGTGCAGGTCACGTCCCAGTGGTCGCCCTGCCAGGCGTAGCCGTCCACCTGCCACTTGCGCTCGATCGTGACGCCGCGCTGGCGGGCGCCCTTGGCCATGGCCATGGTGACGTCGGCGGGGTTGATGTAGCCGTCCTGCGGGTGAAACAGCGCGCCCTTCAGGTCCTCGGTGCGCAGCAGCGGCCAGCGCTCGCCGATCTCCTTCGGGGTCAGGAACTCGTGGTAGACATCCGCCGTCTCGGCGGTGGAGGAGTAAAGCCGGTACTCGTCCATCCGCGCATCGGTCTGGGCCATGCGCAGGTTGCCCACCACGTAGAAGCCGGCATTCAGCCCGGTCTCTTCCTCCAGCGTCTTGTAATAGTCGACGGAATACTTGTGGATGTGGGTGGTGGCGTAGCTCATGTTGAAGAGCGGCAGCAGCCCCGCCGCGTGCCAGGTCGAGCCCGAGGTCAGCTCGTCCCGTTCCAGCAGCATGACATCCTGCCAGCCGGCCTTCGCGAGGTGGTAGGCGATGGAGGTGCCGACGGCGCCACCGCCGACGATGAGGGCTTTGACCTGAGTCTTCATGAGGGCTGCTCCGCTAGGCTTCGCCCCCTCAATACAAGCATTTGTCCGGTGAACGAGACCCGCCCCGACACGTCAGTGCGGGTTTGCGACATGCGGCCCGGGCGTGGTGTCGCCGGGCCGCCTGCCGCCGGTCATGCGCCTCAGCGCAGACCGGTTTCCTTGAGCATCCCCAGCCGCTTGGCCTCGTAGTAATAGCCGCGGGCGTACCATTGCACCGCCTCGGCCTCGTCGCCGCCCGAGACCATCCAGGCGCCGCGCAGGTACTTGACCGCGTATTTGAGGTTGGTCTCCGCATCCAGCAGGTCCGAGGGCTTGCCCTGGAACCCCATGCCGCGGGCGGTGGCCGGCAGGATCTGCATCAGCCCGTAATAGGGACCGTTGCGCGCCTCGGGGCGGTAGGTGCTTTCGCGTTTCACCACCCGGTGGACCAGCGTGCGCGGCACGTCGTAGCCGTCGGCATACTTGTTGATCAGCTGCCGCAGCTCGGGGGTTTCGTTCGGGAAGAGCGGCATCGCGGCCCGCGTGACTTCCGGTTCAGGTTTGGCGGCACAGGCCGCGGCGAGAAGGGTCACGAAGAGCAGGGTGATGACGCGCATTGTCCCGGGTTTCCACGTCGTTGATGATGGAATCCTGCATAGCCGCCCCGGGCGGATCCGCCTAGACGCGAATCCACCCTGTCGGCGAGGGACCGCGCATGGCCGCCTAGACGACGCGAAAGACCGCCAGCTTGCCCATATCCGCGGCATGTTCGCCCTTGCCATGGGCGTAATAAGGCCTCTCGGGCAGGGTGAGTCCCTCGATCCGGTCGCCCAGCGCCTCGAAGGCGGCGGCGAAATCCTCCGCCTGCCAGTGCCGTTCGTTCACCGCCAGCACGCAAAGCCCGCCGGGCCGGACCAGCCGGATGACCTCGGCCAGCCCCTCGGGGCCGACATGGCCGGTGGTGAAGGTGCCCGCGCTGACCGCCCCGGCAAAGCTGTCGTCGTCGCGCGGCAATCGGTCGGTGACGTCCCCGGCAAAGAGATCGCGGTAGACGCCTTTCGCGGCGGCCACGTCCAGCATCTCCTGCGACAGGTCGGTGGCGTCGACGGGGGTGACGCCCAGCGCCTCCAGCCGCTCCGCCACCAGCCCGGTCCCGGCGCCGATGTCCAGCACCGGCCCCGCGCCGCCATGTTCCTTGTAGAGCTCCGCCACGTGGCCCGGCATGAGATAGCCCATGTCCTCGGCAAAGGTGGCGTCATAGGTCTCTGCCCAGTCGGCATAGAGACGGTTATTGTCCTCGGGCCCGCGCAGCGCATAGGCCGAGGACAGGTCGGGTTTCTTGTCTGCCATGGCGGTATCAAGCCACGGTCCTGCCGCGGGGGCAAGTCCCGTGGCCCCGGCCCGCTTCGGGGTTGCATCCCCTGCCCGGCGGGCCAGATTGTGCCGCATGAAAACGCTTCTCTCCTTCGGCCACGGCTATTCCGCCCGCGCACTCGCCCATCTGCTCCTGCCCGAGGGCTGGCGCATCATCGGCACCACCCGCTCGGAGGAAAAGGCCGACGCCCTGCGCGAGACCGGCGTCGAGCCGGTGATCTGGCCCGGGGCGGACATGGCGCCCTACCTGGGCGAAGCCACGCATCTGCTGATCTCCGCCGGGCCGGACGAGGGCGGCGACCCGGTGCTGCGCGCCATGCGGGACGAGATCGCGGCGGCGGCCGACCGGCTGGACTGGGTGGGCTACCTGTCGACCACCGGCGTCTACGGCGACCACCAGGGTGGCTGGGTCGACGAGGATACGCCGCTCACCCCCGGCACGAAACGCGGCCACCTCCGGACCGAGGCCGAGGCGGCGTGGCAGGCGATTCCCGGCCTGCCGCTGCACATCTTCCGGCTCGCGGGGATCTACGGGCCGGGCCGCGGCCCCTTCGCCAAGCTGCGCTCGGGCAAGGCGCGGCGCATCGTGAAGCCGGGCCAGGTCTTCAGCCGCATCCACGTGGAGGATATCGCGCAGGTGCTTGCCGCCTCCATCGCGCGGCCCCGGCCCGGCGCGGTCTACAATCTCTGCGACGACGACCCGGCCCCGCCGCAGGACGTCATCGAGTACGGCGCGCAGCTGCTCGGCATCGACCCGCCCCCGGTGGAGGACTACGAGACCGCCGAGATGACGCCCATGGCCCGCAGCTTCTACGCCGAGAGCAAGCGCGTCTCCAACGAGCGCATCAAGTCCGAGCTGGGCGTCCGATTGCGCCATCCCGATTACCGCAGCGGCCTCGATGCGCTGATCGCCGCCGAACGCCAAGGCTGAAGGCGACCTCGCGCCGCAGCGCGGAACTGCCCGCACCGGGGGGCGTTTCGCAATGTGGCTCGCGCGCTTGGCGGGCGGAACGGAGGACGGGATGGCAGACGGAACCGCAACGATGAGAGGCTGCGCACCGCCGCGGCCGGCGACGGCGCCGCCGCGGACCCTGGGCGAGCTTATCGACGCGATCCGCCATTGCACTTGCCAGGAGGATGCCAGCGTCGCCGACATGATGGGCGAGATCGGCGACCGATCCTTCGCGCCGGCGGTGCTGCTGCCCGCGCTGCTGCTCGTCTCTCCGCTGTCGGGCATCCCGGGGACGCCGACGATCGGCGCGATCATCGTGCTGACCATCGCGCTGCAATGGCTGCGCGGCCGGCGTCACCTGTGGTTGCCCCGCTTCGTCATGGACCGCTCCATCCCCGCCCGGCGCCTGACGCAGGCGCTGGACTTTCTCGAGCGCCCCGCGCGGTGGATCGACAAGTGCACCCGGCACCGGCTGGACTTCATGGTTCAGCCGCCGATGCGGACGGTGACCATCGTGCTGATCTGCCTGCTGGCCCTGACCTGGCCGCCGCTGGAATTCGTGCCAATGGTCACCTCCGTCTCGGCCTTCGCCGTGGCGCTGCTGGCGCTCGGCCAGATGGCGCGGGACGGAGTGGTGGTGCTGGCCGGCTACCTCTTTGTCGGAGCCTCAACCTGGGGGGTCATGATGATGGCCACCGCGGCCCAAGCGGCAATGTAGCGCTGCGCCCCGCGGCGGCCGCTTGTGATCTGGGGCGGGCCCCAAGCGCAGTTAGACCGCGACGGAGGTGCAATGACCCCGCTGTGACGGAGGGGGGCAGGGACCCTCTCACGCCGGACTAGTCTATCGGCGCCGCCCGTGCCGGACATCCAAGGTATATGTGCAGGTCTTCAGAGACAGACAACAAAGCCCGGCAAGGCCGCCGCGTGGCCTGCTGCCACCCCTGTGCCTCTAACGCGCCCTGGCCCGGGCGGGGGGAGTCACCCAGCACAGAGCACCGGCAAAATCGCCGCTTCCGTGAAGGGGCCGCGGCGCCAACCACCGCCACTCAGCCGCCTGCCCGAGGCCCCTCCCGCAGGGCCGCCACCTCGCGGCGCAGCTCCCGCATCTCCTGCAGCATCTTCCGCTGGTTGTCGGCGAGCGTGTCCCGCTCCTCGGCCAGGGTCGCCTCGTGCTCTTCCTGCATGGCCGAGACGATGATCCCGATGAAGAGGTTGAGCACGGTAAAGGAGGTGGCGACGATGAAGGGGATGAAGAAGGCCCAGGAATAGGGGAAGGCCTCCATCACCGGGCGGACGATGCCCATCGACCAGCTTTCCAGCGTCATGATCTGGAACAGCGTGTAGGCCGAGGCGCCGATGGAGCCGAACCAGTCCGGGAAGGCCGCGCCGTAGAGGTTGGTGGCCATCACCGCGAAGACATAGAAGACCAGCATCAGCAGTACCACGATGGAGGCCATGCCCGGCAGAGCCGCGATCAGCCCGCCGACCACCCGGCGCAAGGAGGGCACGACCGAGATCAGCCGCATCACCCGCAGGATCCGCAGCGCCCGCAGCACGGAGAGGTTGCCGGTCGCCGGCACCAGCGCGATGCCGACCACGAACAGGTCGAACAGGCGCCAGGGATCGTGGAAGAACCGGCTTCGGTAGACGGCGAAGCGCATGGCCAGCTCCACCACGAAGAAGGCGAGGATGATCTTGTCCAGCAGGTGAAGCAACTCGCCCGCGACGGCCATCACCTCGGGCACGGTCTCCAGCCCCAGCGTGATCGCGTTGATGATGACGATGATCGTGACGATCCACTCGAACCGCCGCGATTCCACCAGCTGCTGCAAGGCCTGCATGCCCGATATCCGCCTGTCCCGCACCCCTCGGCTGCCTTGGTGGCGTCCCGGACCGCCGCTGTCAACGGCGACACGGTCGCAGGCCCGCGCCCCTCAGCCGCGCGGAAAGGCGCGGCGGATCGCCCAGCCGAGCGCGGTCAGCCCCGCCAGCGCGGCGAGGGCGAGGCCGGTATTGACCAGGTAATAGACCAGCCGCTCCGCCCCGGTCATGTCGTTGAGAAACGGGTAGGGCAGGCCCGAGGTGACCCGCCCGGCGGGCATGTCGTTCGCCCCGCGCACCACGCCCTCCGACCAGGCCACGTAGGCGCCGATCACAAGCAGCAGGGCCGGCACCGCTCGCAGGACGCGGCGAAAGACCTGGCCCAGGAACAGCGCGTCCGCGATCTGCAGCCCCGGCCCCACCGCATGCAGGTAATGGTCGAGCATCGGCGGAAGGCCGGCGCCGCCATTGACGAGGCCGGGATCGATCCGGAAGAGCCGCCAGTAGAGAAACACCACCATCACATTGAGCAGCGCCGTCACCGTGGCCAGACCGTGCCAGCGCCGCTCGGTCGCGTCGAGCGAAACGCAGAGCATCGCCAAGGCCGAGGCGCAGGAAAAGCACAGCGCCCAGATGGTCAGGAAGCGGAACGGCCCGCCGAAGCTGGCATAATCGGCGCGGAGAAGCTGGTAGAGCAGGAAGCCCAGGGCGAGCAGCAGGGTCATCCACCGATAGGCGGTCACAGCGATGCCGTCCCGGTCCATGCCGATGCCTCCCCTCCCCGCGCGCGCCGTCCCGCCGCGCCTGTGCCGAGTCTGCGGCGGAGGGGCGTCAAAGTCCAGCGGTGGCGCGGACCGGGTTGCGCGGCCGTGGCCCGCCTGCCCTCCGCGCGGGCGGAGCGACGCGCGGGCACGGCGGGGCTGCGGCAGCAGGCCAGGCGGTCACTCCGCGGGGGCGCGGATCTCGCCGATCGCTTCCAGGACCAGCGGATGCAGCCCCTCGCCGCCCGCCTCCGCGTGCTCCAGCAGCTGGGCCCGCATCCGCGGCTCCCAGAAATCGTTGATATGGGCGGCCACCTTGCCGGCCTGGCCCTCGCCGGGCTGCGAGGCGAAGAAGGTGGCGATCTGGTTGGCCATCATGACCATTTTCTCAGGCGACATGCGGGTCTCCGTCGAGGATTCGATGGGGATGGGAATAGAGGTCGAACCCGCCTTCGCGTGCGAAGGCGGCCAGCGTCAGCCCCGCCTCCTCGGCCAGGCGCAGCGCGTGGGCGGTCGGTGCGGAGACGGCAATCAGCAGCGGCGCCCCGGCGATCACGGTCTTCTGCACCATCTCCACCGAGACCCGGCTGGTGATGACGAAGGCGCCGCCGGAGGCGGCGCGACCGGCGCGCGCCAGCGCGCCCACCAGCTTGTCGAGCGCGTTGTGCCGCCCCACATCCTCGCGCGCAAGCGCGAGGCTGCCGTCCGGCGTCATGAAGCCCGCCGCATGGACCGCATGGGTGCGGTCGTGCAGGGGCTGGTGGGCGCGAAGCGCCCCGGTGGCGCCGGCTACGCCGGCGCGGGAAAAGGTGGCACCTGCCTCCGGCAGGCGCGGCAGCGGCCGCATGGCGGCCGCGAGGCTGTCGATGCCGCAGAGCCCGCAGCCCACCGGGCCGGCCATGCTCCGGCGCCGCGCCGCCAAGGCGGCGCCGCGATCCTCGCTCAGCCAGAAGCGGGCCTCCATGCCTTCGGCATGTTCGGCGATCTCGAACTCCGCCACCTGGCCGGGGTGATCGATGAAGCCCTCGGTCAGGGCGAAGCCCAGCGCGAAATCCTCCAGGTCCGCCGGCGTCGCCATCATCACGGCCTGTGTCGTGCCGTCGAAGACCATGGCCACCGGCAGCTCTTCCGGCAGCGTGCGGCTGACCTCGTGCCGCCCCTCGTGGCGGAGCGACAGGCCGCGCCGGGACAGGCAGGCATCGGCCATGGGCTACTCCGCCGCCGGCAGGATCCGGCGCGCCTGCGCCGCCTGGGCCGCGTAATCCTCCTGCCAGTCCGAGGGTCCGTTGGAGGGCGCGACCTGCACCGCCGTCACCTTGTATTCCGGGCAGTTCGTCGCCCAGTCGGAGAAGTCGGTGGTGACCACGTTGGCCTGCGTGTCCGGGTGGTGGAAGGTGGTGTAGACCACGCCGGGGCTGACCCGGTCGGTGATCTTCGCCCGCAGCGTCGTCTCGCCCGAGCGCGAGGCGAGCCGGATCCAGGCGCCATCCGTCACGCCGCGGGTCTCCGCGTCATGGGGATGGATCTCCAGCACGTCCTCCTTGTGCCAGACCGAGTTCTCGGTCCGCCGGGTCTGCGCGCCCACGTTGTACTGCGACAGGATCCGCCCGGTGGTCAGCAGCAGCGGGAAGCGCGGGCCGGTGCGTTCTTCCGTCGCCACGTATTCCGTCACGATGAAACGCCCCTTGCCGCGGACGAAGCCGTCCACGTGCATCAGCGGCGTGCCCTCGGGATGCGCCTCGTTCACCGGCCACTGGACGGAGCCCTTTTCCTCCAGCAGCTCGTAGCTGACACCGGCGAAGCTGGGCGTGGTGGCCGCGATCTCGTCCATGATCTGGGTCGGGTGGGTATAGGTCCAGTCCGCGCCCATGGCGTTCGCCAGCAGCTGCGTCACTTCCCAGTCGGCATAGCCGTTCTTCGGCGCCATCACGCGGCGCACCCGGTTGATCCGGCGCTCGGCGTTGGTGAAGGTCCCGTCCTTTTCCAGGAAGGTGGAGCCGGGCAGGAAGACATGCGCGTAATTCGCCGTCTCGTTCAGGAAGAGGTCGTGGACGATGACGCATTCCATCGCTGCCAGCCCCGCCGCCACGTGTTTCGTGTCCGGGTCCGATTGCAGGATGTCCTCGCCCTGGCAGTAGAGCCCCTTGAAGGTGCCGTCGACGGCCGCATCCAGCATGTTGGGAATGCGCAGCCCCGGCTCCGGGTCGATCTGCACGCCCCAGGCCTGTTCGAAGATCGCGCGGACGTCGGCGTTCTTCACGTGCCGGTAGCCCGGCAGCTCGTGCGGGAAGCTTCCCATGTCGCAGGAGCCCTGCACGTTGTTCTGGCCGCGCAGCGGGTTCACGCCCATGCCGTTGCCGCCGACATTGCCGGTCAGCATGGCGAGGTTGGCGATGCCCATGACGGTGGTGGAGCCCTGGCTGTGCTCGGTCACGCCCAGCCCGTAATAGATCGCCCCGTTGCCGCCCGTGGCATAAAGCCGGGCCGCCGCGCGCAGTTCTTCCGCGGGCACGCCGGTCAGGCTCTCTGTGGCCTCGGGCGAATGGCGGTCCTGGCTGACGAACTCGGCATATTCCTGGAACTCGTTCCAGTCGCAGCGCTCGCGGATATAGGCCTCGTCCATCAGGCCCTCGGTGACGATCACGTGGGCCAGCGCGGTGACCACGGCAACGTTGGTGCCGGGGCGCAGGGCGAGGTGATGCGCGGCCTCCACATGGGCCGATTTCACCAGGTCGATGCGGCGCGGGTCGATGACGATCAGCTTCGCACCCTCGCGCAGCCGCTTCTTCATGCGCGAGCCGAAGACCGGGTGCGCGTCGGTCGGGTTGGCGCCGATCACCACCATGACATCCGTGGCCTCGACCGAGTCGAAGTCCTGCGTCCCCGCCGAGGTGCCGAAGGTCTGGCCCAGCCCGTAGCCGGTGGGCGAATGGCAGACCCGGGCGCAGGTGTCGGTGTTGTTGTTCAGGAAGACCCCGCGCGCCAGCTTCTGGACGAGGTAGGTTTCCTCGTTGGTGCATCGCGAGGAGGTGATGACCCCCACGGATTTGCGGCCATAGCGCTCCTGCAGGCCCTTCATACGCCGCGCGGCGAAATCCAGCGCCTCCTCCCACGAGACTTCGCGCCAGGGATCGTGAATCGTGTCGCGGATCATCGGGTTCAGGATGCGGTCCTTGTGGTTGGCGTAGCCATAGGCGAAGCGGCCCTTGACGCAGCTGTGCCCGCGGTTCGCCTTGCCGTGCTTGTAGGGCGTCATGCGCACCAGCTCGTCGCCGTTCATCTCGGCCTTGAAGGAACAGCCGACACCGCAATAGGCGCAGGTGGTGATGACCGCGCGCTCCGGCGTGCCCAGCTCGGCCACGCTTTTCTCCTGCAGGGTGGCGGTGGGGCAGGCCTGCACGCAGGCGCCGCAGCTCACGCAGTCGGAGCTGAGGAAATCGTCCATCGCCGCCCCGGCGGACACGCGCGAGCCGAAGCCCCGCCCCTCGATGGTCAGCGCGAAGGTGCCCTGCACCTCCTCGCAGGCCCGCACGCAGCGCGAGCAGACGATGCATTTCGAGGGATCATAGGTGAAATAGGGGTTCGAATCGTCCTTCGGCGTGAAAAGCGGGTTGCCGAGGTCGCCCGTGGGCATCCGCAGCTTCGCCTCCGCCTGGCTGCGAGCGCCGGTGCCCGACGGGTCATAGTGGTTCTGGCCGGGCGTGTAACGCACGTCGCGCAGGCCCACCATGCCGGCCATGTCCTGCAGCTCGCAATCGCCGTTGGCGGAGCAGGTCAGGCAGTCCAGCGGGTGGTCGGAGACATACAGCTCCATCACGCCCTTGCGGATCTTCTTCACCTTGGAGGACTGGGTATGCACCACCATCCCCTCGCTCACCGGCGTGGTGCAGGAGGCCGGCGTGCCGCGCCGCCCCTCGATCTCCACCACGCAGAGCCGGCAGGAGCCGAAGGCCTCTAGGTTATCGGAGGCACACAGCTTGGGCACCTGGATCCCGGCCTCGGCCGAGGCGCGCATGACGCTGGTGCCCTCGGGAACCGTGATCTCGGACCCGTCGATCGTCAGCGTGATCATCTTTTCCGATTTCGAGACGGGCGTGCCCATGTCGGCATCGTCCCAGGGAATGATGAAATCCTTCATGTCAGGTCCTCTCAGCCTTTGGCTCTTGCGCCCGGGCGTAAGCCACCAGCGCGTTCGCATGGCCGTGGCCGAGCCCGTGTTCGGACTTCAGCCAGGTGACGGTCTCCATGTGCTTCTCGTCCGGGCGCCCGGCGATCAGCCCCAGCCAGTGATCCACCGGCTGGCCATATGTCTTCTCGATCGAGGGAAAGTAGGAGGCGGGCCCCTTCACCTTGTCGGTCATTCCGCGGCCTCCTTCGAGGTGGCGAAATCGTCGGGGAAATGGGTCAGCGCGGACATCACCGGGTAGGGCGTGAACCCGCCCAGAGCGCAGAGCGACCCGTCCTTCATGGTCTCGCAGAGATCGGTCAGCAGCCCCGCAGCGTCAGCGTCGCCCCGGGCGATCCGGTCGATGGTTTCCACCCCGCGGACGGCACCGATGCGGCAGGGGGTGCACTTGCCGCAGCTTTCCACGGCGCAGAACTCCATGGCGAAGCGGGCCATGCCCAGCATGTCGGCGCTGTCGTCGAAGACCACGAGGCCCGCGTGGCCGATCAGCCCGCCCTGCCCGTCGAATTCCTCGTAGCCGAAGGGCGTGTCGAACTTCGACCGCGGGAAATAGGCCCCCAGCGGCCCGCCGATCTGCACCGCCTTGACCGGCCGCCCGGTGGCGGTGCCGCCCGCGATGTCGTCGACCAGCTCGCCCAGCGGCATGCCGAAGGCGGTCTCGAACAGGCCGCCGCGCGCCACGTTCCCGGCGATCTGCACCGGGATCGTGCCTTTGGACCGGCCCAGCCCGAAATCCGCGTAATATTGCGCGCCATGCTCGAAGATCACCGGCACCGTCGCCAGCGAGATCACGTTGTTGACCACGGTGGGTTTGCCGAAAGCGCCCTCCAGCGCGGGCAGCGGCGGCTTGGCGCGGACCACTCCGCGCTTGCCCTCCAGCGAGTTGAGCAGCGAGGTCTCCTCGCCGCAGACATAGGCGCCCGCGCCCACGCGGATCTCCATGTCGAAGGCCCGGCCCGAGCCCAGCACGTCGCCGCCCAGCACGCCCGCGTCGCGCGCGATCTTCACCGCCGCATTCATCACCGCGATGGCGTCGGGATATTCCGAGCGCAGGTAGACGAAGCCGTGAGTGGCCCCCGTCGCCAGCCCCGCGATCGCCATCCCCTCGATCAGGGAGAAGGGATCGCCCTCCATGATCATGCGGTCCGCGAAGGTGCCTGAATCGCCCTCGTCGGCGTTGCAGACGATGTATTTCCGGTCGGCATGGGCCAGCCGCACCGTGTCCCACTTGATGCCCGTCGGGAAACCCGCCCCGCCCCGGCCGCGCAGGCCGGAATATTTCACCTCGTCGACGATCTCCTCGCCCTTCATGGCAAGCGCCCGGCGCAGGCCCTTCAGCCCGCCATGCGCCTCGTACTCCTCGAGCGACAGCGGATCGATCACGCCGCAGCGCGCGAAGGTCAGCCGCGTCTGGCGGCGCATCCACTCCAGCTCCTCCGTCAGGCCCAGCGCCTTCGGGTCGTCCTCGGCGGCGTCGAACAGGCGATGGGCGTCGGCAGGCGTCATCGGGCCCCAGGCCATGCGGCCCTCGGGGGTCTCGACCTCGACGAGCGGCTCCAGCCAGACCATGCCGCGGGTGCCGTTGCGCACGATCTGCGCGGTGATGCCCCGCGCCTCGGCCTCGTCGCGGATCGCCTCGGCCACCGCGTCGGCCCCCAGCGCCTTCGCCGCGCTGTCCATGGGAACGTAGATCTTCATGCGCCCGCCTCCGCGATGATCTCGTCCATCTTCGCCGCGTCGACGCGCCCCACCACGCGGCCGTCCACCATGGCCGCCGGCGCGCAGGCGCAGAGGCCCAGGCAATAGACCGGCTCGATGGTCACGGCGCCGTTGGCCGTGGTGCCGTGCCATTCCAGCCCGAGCTTCGCGAGCGTTTCCTCGGCCAGCACGTTCGCCCCCATGGACTGGCAGGCCTCGGCCCGGCAGATCCGGACCACGTGGCGCCCGGCCGGCACCTCGCGGAAATCATGGTAGAAGGACATGACCCCGTGCACCTCGGCGCGGGTCAGGTTCAGGCTCTCGGCGACGAGCGGGATCGCGGCCTCCGGCACGTGGCCGAACTCTTCCTGGATGGCATGGAGAATGGGCAGCAACGGCCCCTCCAGGTGAAGCTGGCCGTCGATCAGGGCCTGGATGTCATCGACGGAGGGCTGCGGCAGGTCGTGGCGCATCGATGTCCCCTAATATCTCTCGGGGCTGTCCTGACCTGTATACATCGCGGAATCAATATCATTGTTCCGTCAATTGATAGAGAACCTCTATCGACTGTCCCGCCGCGCCAGCGCCCGGCTTTCCTCCAGCAGGGTCTTCAGCACCGGCGTGTAGGGCTCCTGGTGCGGCGCGATCAGGCCGACCGAGGGCGGCGCGGCCACCCCGCCGGTCAAGGGGATGCTCCGCAGCGACGCGTCGGTGGCCAGGAAGTCGCCCAGGTCGGTGGGCAGGATGGTCGCCCAGCCCTGCAGCGCGTTCGAGACCAGCACCACGGTGGAATTCGATTCGATCATCGCGGCGGGGGTGATGCCGGCCTCCATGAAATGCCGGTTGATGATCCGCCTGTTCTGCATGTCCGGCGTCAGCAGGCACAGCCGCGCGCCCTCCAGCTCCGCCCAGCCGACGCTCTCGCGGCCCGCCAGCGGATGGTCCTCGCGGCAGATCAGCCGGTAGGTCTCTCGGTACAGGAACTGCGTGGTCACCCGGCCCAGCGGCTCGTTGTCGAGGTAGCTGATCCCCGCGTCGCAATCGAGGTTGTCCAGCATCTCGAGAATGTCGACCGAAGAGCGCGAGAGCACGCTGAAGGTGACATTGGGATGCCGGTCGGCAAAGGCGGTGGCCAGCCGCGACGCCCAGGTGAGCGCGGTGGGGATCACCGCCAGCCGCAGATGCCCCGACAGCCCCTCGCGCGAGAATTGCATCTCGTCGCGCAACTGCCTTGCATCGCCCACGATCCGCCGCGCCCAGACCAGCGCCCGCTGCCCCTCGGGCGTGAGCCCCCCGAAGCGCGAGCCGCGGCTGACCAGCTTGACCCCCAGCTGGTCCTCGAGCTGCCGGATCCCCGCCGAAAGCGTCGGCTGGGTGATCCCCAGGCTCAGCGCCGCACGACCGAAATGCCGCTCCTTCGCCAGCGCGATCAGCATTTCCAGCTTGGGGATCATCGGCACCTCCCGGATGTCACGCAGCGACCATACCCGCCCCGGCATCTCCGCGCATCACCGGGCACAACCGTCACTTCCCCCGGCCTGCAGACTCCTCTGCCCGGCACCCTTTCGCCCGGCCGCAAACACCGGCGCCCTGCTTCTTCTGACCGAAAATATCCCCGCCGGAGGCACAAGACTTTTTAACTAAAAGTCTTGCAAAAACTTTTCCTTCAAAAGTTTTTGGCCACCACCCGGCCCTGCCCGCGCGCTCAGGCCTTCTTCTGCCCGACCTGGCCCAGCCCAAGCACCGAGAGCACCTTCTTCTCGATCTGCGCGGCGCTCAGCCCGGCGACCTCGTACATGTCCGCGGGCGAGGCCTGGTCGATGAAGATGTCGGGCAGCACCATGGAGCGGTACTTCAACCCGTCGTCAAAGACCCCCTCCTCGGCCAGCAGCTGCGCCACGTGGCTGCCGAAGCCGCCCACCGCGCCTTCCTCGATGGTGATCAGCGCCTCGTGGTCGCGCGCCAGCCGCAGGATCAGATCGCGGTCCAGCGGCTTGGCGAAGCGCGCATCGGCCACCGTGGGCGAGATTCCCCGTGCCTCCAGCGCCTCGCAGGCGGTCATCACCTCCGCTAGCCGCGTGCCGAAGCTCAGGATCGCCACGCCCCGGCCCTCGCGGATCATCCGGCCGCGGCCGATCTCCAGCACCTCGCCCTTCTCGGGCATGGTCACGCCGGTCCCCTCGCCCCGCGGGTAGCGGAAGGCGATGGGGCCCTCGTCATGCGCCGCCGCGGTGGCCACCATGTGCACCAGCTCCGCCTCGTCGGCGGCGGCCATGACGGTGAAGCCCGGCAGGTTCGACAGATAGGCCACGTCGAAGGCCCCCGCATGGGTCGCCCCGTCCGCGCCCACCAGCCCCGCGCGGTCGATGGCGAAACGCACCGGCAGGCGCTGGATCGCCACGTCATGCACCACCTGGTCGTAGCCACGCTGCAGGAAGGTGGAATAGATCGCCGCGAAGGGCCGCATCCCGCCCGCCGCCAGCCCGGCGGCAAAGGTCACGCCATGCTGCTCGGCGATGCCCACGTCGAAGCAGCGCGAGGGATAGCGCTCGGCGAAGAGGTCGAGCCCGGTGCCGTCGGGCATCGCCGCGGTCACCGCGCAGATGCGGGGGTCGTCGGCCGCCTGGTCCAGCAGGGCGCGGGCGAAGACCTTGGTATAGGCCGGCGCGTTGGACTTGGCCTTTTTCTGCTCGCCGGTCACCACGTCGAACTTCGCCACGCCATGGCCCTTGTCGGGGGCGTGTTCGGCCGGATGATAGCCCTTGCCCTTGCGGGTGATGGCGTGGATCAGGATCGGCCCGGTGGCGCGCTGGCGCACGGTGCGCAGGATCGGCAGCAACTGGTCCAGGTCATGCCCGTCGATCGGCCCGAGATAGGAAAATCCCAGTTCCTCGAACAGCGTGCCACCGACCGCCATGCCCTTGAGCATCTCCTTGGCGCGCTTTGCCCCCTCGCGGAAGGGCGGCGGCAGGAAGGACACGGCGCCCTTGGCCGCGGCCTTCAGATCCTGGAACGGCGCCTCGGCATAGAGACGCGACAGGTAGGAGGACATGGCGCCGACCGGCGGCGCGATGGACATCTCGTTGTCGTTGAGGATGACGATCAGCCGTTTGCCCAGGTGGCCGGCATTGTTCATCGCCTCGTAGGCCATGCCCGCGCTCATCGCGCCGTCGCCGATCACCGCGATCGCGTCGCCATGGCCGGTCTCGCTCGCCCCGCCCAGGTCGCGCGCCACGGCAAAGCCCAGCGCGGCCGAGATCGAGGTGGAGCTGTGCGCCGCGCCGAACGGATCGTAGGGCGATTCCGACCGCTTGGTGAAGCCCGACAGCCCGTCCTTCTGCCGCAGGGTGCGGATGCGGTCGCGGCGGCCGGTGAGGATCTTGTGCGGATAGGATTGGTGCGACACGTCCCAGATGATCTTGTCCCGCGGCGCGTCGAAGACCGCGTGCAGCGCGACCGTCAGCTCGATCACCCCCAGCCCCGCGCCGAGATGGCCGCCGGTCTCGGACACGGCAGAGATCGTCTCTTCCCGCAGCTCGTGGGCCAGGCGCGACAATTCGGCGTCGGAGAACTGCTTGAGGTCGCCGGGCTGGCGCACACGGTCGAGAAGCGGTGTTACGGGTCGGTCGGACATGTCCCCTCCGGGGCGGCGTTCAGCTGTCGCGCGAGATAACGAAGCGCGCCGCCGCCTTCAAGCTCTCGGCCCCCTCCCCGTAGGGAGATAGCGCATCGCAGGCCGCTGTCACGAGGTCGCGCGCCCGCTGTTTCGCGCCGTCGAGGCCCATGAGCGACACGAAGGTGGCCTTGCCCGCCGCCGCATCCTTGCCCACCGCCTTGCCGGTGCGGTCGGCGTCGCCTTCCACGTCGAGGATGTCGTCGGCGATCTGGAAGGCCAGCCCGAGGCTTTCGGCATAACGGCCCAGCGCCGAGGGGTCCGCCCCGGCCATGCGGGGGCCGGCCATCGCCGACCAGCCGATCAGCGCGCCGGTCTTGCCTGCCTGCAGCCGCGTGATCTGGTCCAGCGTCAGCGGCGTCTCGGCGCTTTCCGCCGCGATGTCCATGGCCTGCCCGCCGACCATGCCAGCGACGCCTGCCGCCCTGGCAAGGCTCGCCACCAGCGCCAGCCGTCCCTCGGCCGGGCAGCGGCTGCGCGCGACAAGCTCAAAGGCGAGGCTGTGCAGCGCGTCGCCAGTCAGCACGGCGGTGGCCTCGTCCCACTTGCGGTGCACCGTGGGCTGGCCGCGGCGCATGTCGTCGTCGTCCATGCAGGGCAGGTCGTCATGGACCAGCGAATAGGCGTGCAGGCATTCGATCGCGGCCGCCGCCGGGGCCGCATCGGCGGCGTTGATGCCATGCAGCCGCGCGCCCTCGAGCACGAGAAAGGCGCGCAGGCCCTTGCCGCCGCCGGTGGCATAGCGCATCGCGGCCGTGATCTCGGCCGACAGATCGCCGGCCTTGGTGTCCAGGTGCTGGTCGATGGTGCGGGCGGCGAGGTCGCGGGCGTCGCTCAGCGCCTCGGCGAAGGGCCGGTCTGCGTCAGGCATGGCCGCGGGCTAGAGCCCCTCCACCGGGGTCGTGCCGGTGGGCTGGCCGTCGCGGTCCAGCGTGATCGCCGCGACCTTTTCCTCGGCATCCTTGAGCTTGGCCTCGCAGCGCTTCTTCAGCTCCGCGCCGCGCTCGTAGAGCTTGATGGAATCCTCCAGCGCCACG
The DNA here is from genome assembly GCA_005473895.2 of Carideicomes alvinocaridis. Lineage (GTDB taxonomy): Bacteria > Pseudomonadota > Alphaproteobacteria > Rhodobacterales > Rhodobacteraceae > Carideicomes > Carideicomes alvinocaridis. The sequence goes on along the minus strand of SRJI02000002.1, from coordinate 114,336 downwards.
TCGCCACGTTCGAGTTGCGAGACCACGCGCTCCAGCTCGCCCATGGCCTCCTCGAAGGACATTTCCGCGATCGGTTTCTCGCTCGTCTCGGTCATGAAGCGGCCTCCTTCAACGCGCGCACATGCGCCACGACACCTTCGGACAGCGCCTGAAGATCATATCCGCCCTCCAGTGTCGAGACCACCCGCCCCTCGCAAAGCTCGTCGGCAAGGCCGCAGATCTCGCGGCTGATCCAGGTGAAATCCTCCACCCCCCATTCCAGTGTGGCGAGCGGGTCGTTCAGGTGCGCGTCGAAGCCCGCCGAGACGATGATGAGGTCCGGCCAGAACCGGCGCAGGCGCGGGAAGGCGATGTCGCGCCAGAGCTGCCGCGCCGTGCCGCCGCCCGATCCCGACGGCAGGGGCATGTTCAGCACGTTGTCGAAATCGCCGATCTCGTTGCGCGCCCCGGTGCCCGGGTAGAGCGGCCATTCGTGGGAGGAGATGAAGAGCGTGCGCTTCTCGTCCCACAGCAGATCCTGCGTGCCGTTGCCGTGATGCACGTCGAAATCCAGCACCGCCACGCGCCCCGCCCCGTGATGGTCGAGCGCGTGTTTCGCCGCCAGCGCCGCGTTGCCGAACAGGCAGAAGCCCATGGCCGTCTCGCGCTCCGCGTGGTGGCCCGGGGGACGGGTGGCGCAGAAGGCGTTGCCGGCCTCGCCGCCCATCACCATGTCGACCGCCCTGACCGCGGCCCCCGCCCCGCGCCACGCGGCGTCGAGCGATCCGGGCGACATGAAGGTGTCCTCGTCCAGGCGCACGATCCCCTCGTCCGGCAGGGCCGCGCGCAGCCGGTCGATATAGCTGCGGGGGTGGACGCGCAGCACGTCGTCCTCGGCCGCCAGGGGCGCGGTGTGGCGTGGCAGGTCCAGCGGCTCGAGCGCGTGGAGCACATGTTCCAGCCGTGCCACCCGCTCGGGGTGGCCATCCGGCGTCACATGGCCTAGGCAGTCGGCGTGGGTCAGAAGCGCGGTCGTCATTCCGGCACCTTTTCACAAGGCCCCGATTACCGCAACGCCGACGCGACACAACCAGCGCGCGGAAATTTACTTTAAGTCAACATTCTGATGGACTTGGGAAAGCGCCCCGATAATAATCTCGCCCCGAAAGTCGGGGTCACGGCGCCCACCCCTCACGGAGAACAGCTTCGGATGAACACCGCACCGATGTTTGACGAGACGGAGGAATTCCGGCTCGGTGTGCTTGATCGGCTCGGCCTGCTGGACAGTCCGACTGAGAAGGATTTCGACGAGATCGTCGAGCTGGCCGCCTCGCTTTGCGGCACCCCCATCGCGCTGGTGTCGCTGGTGGGTCGCGACCGGCAGTATTTCAAGGCGCATTACGGCGTCGAGGCCGACAGCACCCCGCGCGAGCAATCGGTCTGCGCCCACACGATGAAATCCAACGCCGTGCTCGAGATCCCCGACACCCGGACCGACATGCGCACCCGTGACAACCCGCTGGTCGATGACGAGGCGGTCCGGATGAGGTTCTACGCCGGCGCACCGCTGGTGACCCAGGACGGCGTGCCGCTGGGCGCGCTCTGCGTGATCGACCACGAGACCCGCGTGCTGACCGAAACCCAGCGGCAGGCGCTGCAGGTCCTCGCCCGGCAGGTCATGGCCCAGATCGAGCTGCGCAATGCCCTGAAGCAAAGCACCGAGACGGCGGACGCCTTGCGGGATGCGCTGGACCGCGAGGAAATCCTGCGCCGCGAGATCGACCACCGGGTGAAGAACTCGCTCCAGCAGGTCACGTCGCTGCTGCGGATGCAGGCCAGCCGCAGCAGCAGCGACGAGGTCCGCCAGGAATTGCAGGAGGCCAGCGGCCGCGTCGCGGCGATCACCCAGCTGCACGACCTGCTTCACCAGTCGGGCCGGGGCAGCAGCGTGGACATCAGCGCCTATTTCGACCGGCTCTGCGACAAGCTGCGCACGACCGCGCGGGACGGGGTGACGATCGAATCCCAGGTGCCGGTGCTGCACCTGTCCTCCTCGCATGCCAGCGCACTGGCCATGATCGCCAACGAATTCGTCGCCAATTCGCTGAAACACGCCTTCCCGGACGACCGGCCCGGCCGCATCCACCTGACCCTCTCGGCCGAGGGGCCGGAGCTGGTGGCGCGGTTCTCGGATGACGGGATCGGCCAGGCGGGGGACGAGGCCGGTAGAGCGCCGGGCCTCGGCCGCCGCATCATCGAGGCTGCGGCCAGCCAGATCGGCAGCGTGCTGGATTACCTCGAGGGGCCGGGCACCCGGCTGGAATTCCGCTTTTCCCCCCAGGCCGCGGCCTGATCCACTACCTCGGCGCCGGGCTCAGTCCGGCGCCAGCATGTAGCCCGCGCCGCGCACCGTCTGCAGGTAGCGCGGCTGCTTGGGGTCGCTCTCGATCTTGCGCCGGAGCCGGGTGATCTGCACGTCGACCGCGCGTTCCTGGGCCTGGCCCCGGTCTCGGCCCAGATCCTCCACCAGCCGCATCCGGCTCACCGTTTCGCCGGGCCGGGCGGAAAAGATCCGCATCAGCAGACTTTCCGTCGCGGTCAGCCGCACCGGATCGTCCCCGCGCCACATCTCGCCGCGCTCGATATCGTAGCGCACCGGCCCCAGGTGCAGCACCTTCGGCGCGGCCTCGCTCTCGGCGCTGGCCGGAACGCGGCGCAGGATCGCATTGATCCGCAGCAGCAGCTCCTTCGGCTCGAAGGGTTTCGGCAGGTAATCGTCGGCCCCGGCCTCCAGCCCCTCGATACGGTTCTCGGTCTCGCCGCGGGCCGTCAGCAGCAGGATCGGCGTCGTCGAGCGTTCGCGCAGGCTGCGGGTCAGGCTGATCCCGTCCTCGCCGGGCATCATCACGTCGAGCACCAGCATATCGAAATCCAGCCCGGCCAGGATGCGCCGGGCATGGGCGGCATCCCGCGCCGCCGTCACCAGGAAGCCGTTGCGCATCAGGAAGCGCTGCAGGAGCTGCCGGATCCGCTCGTCGTCATCGACGATCAGCAGGTGGGGATCGGCCTCCTTGACGGCGTGGCTCATGGGCGGACCTCGCGCAGCGCGCGGTAATGGCGGCGCATCTCGGGGTCCATCATCGCCTCGAGCACCGTGCGGAAGCCTGCCACCGCCTCCGGCCCGGCCTCGCGGTAAGCGGCGCGCATCCGCGCCCGCTGCGCATCCGACAGCCGCTGCTCCAGCGCGCGGCCCTCGTCGGTGAGGTAGAGATGCCGCTCGCGCCGGTCGGTCCGACCCACGCGGCTTTCGACCAGCCCGTCCTCGATCAGCGTGCGCAGCACCCGGTTCAGGGATTGCTTGGTCACCCCAAGCATGCCCAGCAGGTTGTTCACGGTGGTGCCCGGCGCGCAGTGGATGAAGTGGATGGCCCGGTGATGCGCTCGGCCGTAATTCTGCGCCCGGTCATGGTTCAGCTCGTCGAGGATGCGGTCCGGGTCGGCGGTGAACCCCCTGTAGGCAAAGAACATCGCCTCGATCCCCTGACGAAGCTGTTCGTCCGTGAGGTAAAGAAGCGCCTCTCCCCGGTGGGCCGGCTCCGCCATGCATCATTCTCCTGCCGCCAAGTTTTCAGGCAGTTTAAGTCAGCCTTGTTGACATTCCAAGTTCAAACTGTTAGCGAGTCTCAGTTTTGACGCAACTATATGTCCACAACGGACGTAGTTCGGCAACATATGTAAAGCCGGCAGGAAAGGAAGACCGATGGCTGCGTATGATGATCGCGATGGAAAAATTTGGATGGACGGCAAGCTCGTCGATTGGCGCGATGCGAATGTCCACATTCTGACTCACGCGCTGCATTACGCCTCCTCGGTATTCGAGGGTGAGCGCTGCTACAACGGCACCATCTTCGAAAGCGTCAAGCATTCCGAGCGCCTGAAGAAATCCGCCGAGCTGATCGATTTCGAGATCCCCTGGACCGTCGAGGAGATCGAGAAGGCCAAGTACGATATGCTCAAGGCCAATGGCTGGGACAACGCCTATGTCCGCGCGGTGGCCTGGCGCGGCTCGGGCGAGGACATGGGCGTCTCGGCGGCCAAGAACCCCGTGCGCATGGCCGTGGCCGGCTGGGAATGGGGCAATTATTACGGCGACGCCAAGACCCGTGGCGCCAAGCTCGACATCTCCAAGTGGAAGCGCCCCTCGCCGGAGACGATCCCCTCTTCCGCCAAGGCGGCGGGTCTCTACATGATCTGCACCATGTCCAAGCACGCGGCCGAGGCCAAGGGCTGCTCGGACGCGATGATGTTCGACTACCGCGGCTACGTGGCCGAGGCGACCGGCGCGAACATCTTCTTCGTCAAGGACGGCGAGGTGCATACGCCCACGCCCGATTGCTTCCTCAACGGCATCACCCGGCAGACGGTCATCGGCATGCTGAAGGACCGCCAGGTGAAGGTGCACGAGCGCCACATCATGCCCGAGGAGCTGGAAGGCTTCGAGCAGTGCTGGCTGACCGGCACCGCGGCCGAGGTCACCCCCGTGGGCCAGATCGGCGACTACAACTTCGAGGTCGGCGCGATGACCCGCGACATCTCCGACAGCTACGAGAAGCTGGTCCGGAGCTGAGCTTCCGCCTTCGTGTTCTGAAAGGCCGGGCCGTTGCGCCCGGCCTTTTCGCGTTCCAGGCGCCGCAAAAGCGCATCGCGCTCGGCCCGCCGCTTTGCTAACACCGGCGCGACGCCGCAGCCGGAGCCGCCCATGCTGTCCTACCAGCACGCCTACCACGCCGGGAACCTCGCCGACGTGCACAAGCACGCCCTGCTGGCCGAGGCGCTGGACTACCTCGTGCAGAAGCCCAAGCCGCTGTCCTATATCGAGACCCATGCCGGCCGCGCGCTCTACGACCTGTCGGGCACCGAGGCGACGAAGACCGGCGAGGCGGCGCAGGGGATCCGCCGGGCCGAGCCCTGGTTCGCCCCCGATCACCCCTATCGCCGTGCGCTGGAGGCGGCCCGCGCCCGGGGCGGATCGGCGGCCTATCCCGGATCGCCGCTGATCGCCCGGACCCTGCTGCGCCCGGAGGACAGCCTGACCCTCGCCGAGCTGCACCCGCAGGAGGAGGCCGCCCTGCGCGCCGCCCTGCCCGGTGTCACGGTGAAGAAGGCCGACGGCCCGGCGCTCGCGCTCTCCATGGCGCCGCCCGAGCCGCGGCGGGGTCTGATCCTCGTGGATCCGTCCTACGAGGTGAAGACCGAGTGGCGGCAGATGCCGAAACTGGTGGGCCAGCTTCATCGCAAGTGGCCGGTGGGCGTGATCCTGCTGTGGTACCCGATCCTCGCCAGCGGGGCCCATCGCGAGTTGACGCGCGGCCTCGACGCGCTCGGGATCACGGACGCGATCCGCCACGAGGTCCGCTTTCCCCCGGCGCGCGAAGGGCACGGGATGCAGGGCTCCGGCCTCTACGCGGTCAACCCGCCCTGGGGCTGGGACGCCGCGGCCGCCCGGCTGGCAAAGCGCTTCGCCGCCCTGCGTCCCTGACCGCTGAAGAAGACTTTTGAACCAAAAGTCTTCCAAAACTTTTGCTTCAAAAGTTTTTGGCCCTCGCGCGTGCCGTCAGCCCGGGCTCATCCCCCGCAGCCGTTCGGAGCGGCGGCGCAGCAGCTCCACCGTGGTCAGCAGGCAGATGGAGATCGCCACCAGGATCGTTGCCACGGCAAGGATCGTCGGCGAGATCTGCTCGCGCAGCCCGATGAACATCTGCCAGGGCAGCGTCTTCTGCCCCGCCGAGCCCACGAAGAGCACCACCACCACCTCGTCGAAGGAGGTGATGAAGGCGAAGAGCCCGCCCGAAATCACGCCCGGCAGGATCAGCGGCATCTGCACCTTGAAGAAGGTCCGCACCGGCCCCGCGCCGAGATTGGCCGAGGCTCGTGTCAGCGAGCGGTCGAAGCCCACCAGCGTCGCCGTCACCGTGATGATGACGAAGGGAATGCCCAGCGCCGCATGGGCCAGCACCACGCCCACATAGGTGCCCTGCAGCCCGATCCGGGAATAGAAGAAATACATCCCCGCGGCCGAGATGATCAGCGGCACGATCATCGGCGAGATCAGCACCGCCATGATCGCGCGGCGGAACGGCACGTGTTCCGAGCTCAGGCCGATGGCCGCCAGCGTGCCGAAGCTTACCGCCAGCAGGGTCGCCACCGGCGCGATGGAGACCGAGTTCCACAGCGCCTGCTGCCAGTCGCTGCTGTAGAAGAAGTCGCGGTAATGACGCAGCGAATAACCCGCCGGGTCGAAGCTCAGCATTTCCGGCGTGAAGGTGAAGAAGTTCTCGGCGTTGAACGAGAGCGGCATCACCACCAGGATCGGCGTGATCAGGAAGACGAAGATCGCCCCGCAGATCACCCGGAAGGCATAGTGCCACAGCACCTGGCCCGGGGTCAGGTAGGGCACCAGCTTGGCCCGGTAGCGGTTGTAGCCGATCCAGTAGATGAACCAGCCGTAGAACCAGCCGAACAGCCCGCCCACGACCGCGCCGGGGATGCCGCCCAGTAGGAAGCCTCCCACGACGAAAAGCGCGACGATGGCCCAGCGGACGGTCTTTTCCATCGGCCGGCCCAGCATCTCGATGGCGAGGAAACCCAGCAGGCCCACCAGGATGGCCCCGCCCAGCACGCCCGCCAGCGTGCTGCCGTTGGCGGTGCCCACGAAAATGCCCGCAAAGGCCCCCGCCGCGGCCACGACGGGCAGCCAGAAGGAGATCGGCTTCTTGCCGGTATCGGTGAGGATCACTTCGGCCATCTGCGTTACCCCAGCTTCACGTTGTCGATGCCCACGATCTTGTCATAGGCCCAGTAGAGGATCAGCACGACTGCCAGCAGGATCGACCCAAGCGCGGCCGCGAGGCCCCAGTTGAGCGAGCTGGAGATGTGGTAGGCGATCCGGTTGGAGATGAAGGTCCCCGTGGTGCCGCCGACGATTTCGGGCGTGATGTAGTAGCCGATGGCGAGGATGAAGACGAGGATCGACCCCGCCCCGATGCCCGGCACCGATTGCGGGAAGTAGACCCGCCAGAACGCCGTCCAGTTGGTCGCGCCCAGCGATTTCGCGGCGCGCAGGTAGGAGGGCGGGATGGTCTGCATCACCGAGTAGAGCGGCAGGATCATGAAGGGCAGCAGGATGTGGGTCATCGCCACGATCGTGCCGAACTGGTTGTTGATCATGATCAGCCGGTCGTTGTCGGCCACCAGCCCCAGCCAGACCAGCACGTCGTTGATCACCCCCTGTTGCTGCAGCATCACCTTCCAGGCACTCGTCCGCACCAGTAGCGAGGTCCAGAAGGGCAGCAGCACCAGGATCATCAGGATGTTCGCGGTGCGCATCGGCAGGTTGGCGAGGATCCAGGCCACCGGGTAGCCCAGCAGGATGCAGGAGCCGGTGATCATCAGCGACATGAACAGCGTCCGCTTGAACAGCATCATGTAGATCTGCTGGTTCTCGGGCCGCGCCTCGAACCCGTCGAGCCCGTCCTGCATGTCCACCGCGTTCAGGAAGTAGCCCGGCGTGTAATCGGGGCTGTAAAGCTTGATCGTGCGCCAGTTGGCGACGTTGTTCCAGTCCTCGTCGGCCTCGGCCATGATCGCTTGGAAGTCGATCTGCGGAATCTGGTCGAGGTTCTCGACCGCCTGCTGCAACTGCGCCGCGCCGGCACCGTCATAGGCGGCGACTCGCTCGGCCCCGCCGTTCTGCAGGTCGTAGGCCAGCGCGGTAAAGACGGCCTCCCACGGCTCCTCTTCCTTCACCGTGTCGCCGTCCACCAGCGCGGCGAAGATCGCCCAGCTCGTATAGGCCTGGGTGGTCAGCGGCAGCATCTCGGCCATCTGGGCGGAGGGCATGAAGTTCACGTCGCCCGACAGGCTTTCGCCGGTCATCCTGGCGAGCTGGCTGCGTTTCGTGTCGAACAGGTCGCGCGCGGCCTCGCCGCTGTTGCCGACCCACATCATGTCGTACCAGAACGGGCCCTCGCCCCAGCTTTCGTCCATGTCCTCGAGCACGTCCTGCACGTCGTCGCCGATATCGTCCAGCGAGCGCCCGGTGGTGCGGAACAGGGACGAGATGCCCGCCTGCTCGTAGTTCAGCCGAGAGCCGAGCCGCGTGTGCTGCTTGGCCTCGGCGGCGAGGAACAGGTCGAAATACATCGCCTCGTAGGCGGATTGCGGCGGCAGGTCGTCGCCCGTCCCCTCCCATTCGGTCAGCGCCTGGACGGTGTTCGGGATGGTGTTGGAGACGATCTGGTTCTCGACCGAGCGGAACAGCATGTCCGCGATCGGCGCGATGAAGGTCACCAGGACGAAGATCAGCAGCGGCGCGATCAGCCCCAGCGCCCGCAGCTTCTGCCGGCGCAGCGCCCGGCTGAGGCTGCGCTTGAGCGGCGTGCCGTCGGCGGCGAGGACCGGGCCGGCCTGCTCTTCCGCGCGGTCGGAATTGCGCAGGGCATTGTCCGGCGTGGCCCCGGTGAACTTGTCAGGATCGGTTGCGTCGGTCATCTGGTCCCTTCCTCTGGGCGGCCTGTCGGCCAGGGGGCGTCACACCCCTTCGACGAGGACGATGTCACTGTCGGCGGTGGCGTGGCGGATTTTCACCACGTCCTGGTATTCGGGGGAATGGTAGGCGGCTTTCGCGGCTTCGAAGCTGTCGAACTCGATCACCACGTGGCGATCCTTCACCGGGCCCTCCGGCGCCTCGGATGCGCCGCCGCGGACGATGAAACGGCCGCCGTAGCCTTCGAGGATCGGCGTGTCGCGTTCCACGTATTCCCGGTAGGCCTCCGGGTCGCGGACGGTGATGTGGCCGATGATGTAGCCCTTGGGCATGGGTTCCCCGTCGTTCTTGTTGTTGCCCCGGACGATATTTCCTTCGCCTTCGGGGTGATCCGGCCCCCCGCGAGGGAGGGGCCGGACAGGTCAGGCGATTATTGCGCCAGCCAGGACTGGAACTTCGCGTCGATGTCGTCGCGGTAGTCCGCCCAGAACTCGTAGTTGTAGACGAAGGTGTTCGTCGCGTTCTCCGGGTTGGTCGGCATGTGCGGCTTCATGTCGATGCCCAGCTCGGCATGCTCACCCACGAGCGGAGCGGAGGATTTCCGGGCCGGACCGTAGGAGATGTACTTGGCCTGGTCGGCCAGACGCTGGGTGTCGGTGGCGAACTTCACGAAGTCCTTCACGCGGGCCAGGCGATCTTCGGGCAGGCCGGTCGGGATGATCCAGCCGTCGAGGTCGAAGACCTGCGCGTCCCACATCATGGCGACCGGCTGGTCCTGCTCCTCGATGACCGAGAAGAGACGGCCGTTATAGGTGGAGCCCATGAAGACTTCGCCGTCGGCCAGCAGCTGCGGCGTGTCGGCGCCCGCGGACCACCAGATCACGTCGTCCTTGATGGTGTCGAGCTTGTCCAGCGCCTGCTGCTGCCCTTCCGGGGTCGCCAGCACGTCGTAGATCTCGTCCTTGGCCACACCGTCGCAGAGCAGCGCCCATTCCATGTTGTTGATCGGGCGTTTTTCCAGCGCGCGCTTGCCGGGATAGGTTTCCAGGTCGAAGACGTCGCAGATGTCGTCGGGCGCGTCGGCGCCGTCCGGCACCATGTCGGTGCGGTAGCCGAAGGTGGTCGAATAGGCGATCTGCGGGATGAAGCAGTCGGAGACGATCATGTCGCCGAAATCGTCCTCGGCGGAGGAACCGTCATCGCCCTCGGCCAGCAGGTCCTCGGGGTCGTATTCCATCGCCAGGCCTTCGTCGCAGAGGCGGATGGCGTCGGAGGCCACCACGTCCACGAGGTCCCAGGTGATGTTGCCGGCCTCGTTCATCGCGCGCAGCTTGGCCACGGCCTCGTTGGAGGATTCGTCCCAGGTCACGGAAACCTCGGGGTGGTTCTCCAGGTAGGGCTCCACGTAGGCTTTCTGCTGGCTGTTCTGGTAGGCGCCGCCCCAGGAGACGAGAGTCATTTCGTCCGCCATATCCTGGGCAGAGGCCACGCCGGCCGTCGCGGTCAGCGCGGTCGTCGCCAGAAGCATCTTGGTGAATTTCATTACAGGTCTCCCATGTATTTTGCCCGTATTGTCAGACTGGGATCCGGGCTACGGGCGATGCATCCGGACCGTGGGTCATCGCCGCCCGGCCCCGCGGGGCGTCGGCGACAAACCTCGTTCAGGCATCAAGCGCCCGGCAATCATCCGGCAGCCAGCCGATCTCGATCTGGCTTCCCGGTTCCAGCCGCACCTGGTCCGGCGCGTTCCGGGTCTTGATGATGAATTCGTCGTTGCCCGCGACCTTGAGCCGCGTGCGGAAAATGTCGCCCATATAGATGAACTCGAGCACCTCGGCCTTGAGGGTATGCGCCCCCTCCTGCAGCCGCTCGGGGTTGAATTCCACCCGCTCGGGGCGGATCGAGACGCGGGTGCGTTCCCCCGGCTTGCTCACGTTCACCGGCTTGCAGTCGATCAGCTCGCCGCCGTCGAGCTGGACCAGCGCCAGCCCGTTGTTCAGCTCCTTAACGGTGCCCATCATCGTGTTGTTCTCGCCGATGAACTGCGCGACGAAGCTGTTCTCGGGGCTCTCGTACAGCACGTCGGGCGGCGCCAGCTGCTGGATGCGGCCGTCATCGAACACCGCGACGCGGTCCGACATGGTCAGCGCCTCTGTCTGGTCATGGGTCACGTAGACCACGGTGATGCCCAGGTCGTCGGCGATGCGCTTGATCTCGAACTGCATGTGTTCGCGCAGCTGCTTGTCGAGCGCGCCCAGCGGCTCGTCCATCAGCACCAGCTCGGCCTCGAAGACCAGCGCGCGGGCCAGCGCGATCCGCTGCTGCTGCCCGCCCGAAAGCTGCGCCGGGCGGCGACCGCCGAAATCGCCCATCTGCACCATCTCGAGCGCGCGCTTGACCTTCTTCTCGCGCTCGGACTTGCCCATCTTGCGGACTTCCAGCGGGAAGGAGAGGTTCTCGGCCACGGTCATGTGGGGAAACAGCGCGTAGTTCTGGAACACCATGCCGATGCCGCGCTTGTGCGGCGGGATGTTGTTGATCGGCTTGCCGTCGAGCTTGATCTCGCCATGAGTGGCGGTCTCGAAGCCGGCAAGCATCATGAGGCAGGTGGTCTTGCCCGACCCCGAGGGTCCGAGCATGGTGAGGAACTCGCCCCTGGGCATGGAGAGGTTGAGATCCTTGACGACGAGAGTTTCGCCATCATAGCTCTTTTGTACACGTTCGAAAGCTACGAACGCGTCGTCCTGTGCTGTGTCAGCCAAACCAGGCTCCCTGTCGGTTCTATCTTGGCGGGTTTTTCCCGCTTCGTACTCAAACTAAACCCCGTCCGGCCCTCGGTTGCAACCGGAATGCGGCGTTTTTTTGCGAGAATCCGGCATTTGATCATGAGGAATTGACTGGCCTGCGCCCGAATCGTGCAAGGAGCGGCGCAGGGATTTCCCCGCGCCGCTCCCCGAGTCGGTCATGGTGCCGCAGCCCCGATGGGCCGCCTGCCGGTGCTCAGCCAAGCACCTTCGCGATGGCCTTGGCGGTCTTGCCGGCGACCTCTTCGGCCTCGGCTTCGGTCAGGCAGAAGGGCGGCGCAAAGCCCAGGATGTCGCCCTGCGGCATGGCGCGGCCGATCACGCCCTCCTCGAGCAGCGCCGCCGCGACCCGGGCGCCGACCTTGTCCGACGCGTCGAAGAAGCCGCGCTTGTCCTTGTCCGCCACCATCTCGACGGCGCACATCATCCCCTCGCCGCGGACCTCGCCGACATTGGCGTGGCCCCCCACGGCCTCCTGCATCGCCTTGTTGAAATGCGCCCCCACGCGGCCCGCATTCTCGATCAGGTTCAGCTCGTCGATGAGCTTGAGGTTGGCGACCCCGGCGGCGGCGCCGATCGGGTGGGCGGAATAGGTCCAGCCGTGGCCGATGGGCCCGTTCTCGTCGGTGCCCTGTTCCAGCACCTTCCACATCTTGTCGCCCACGATGGACCCGGACAGCGGCGCATAGGCCGAGGTCAGTCCCTTGGCGATGGTCATCAGATCGGGCTTCATCCCGTAATGCTCCGACCCCCACATGGAGCCGAGCCGGCCGAAGCCCGTGACCACCTCGTCGGCGACCAGCAGGATGTCGTGCTTGTCCAGCACCTTCTGGATCGCCTCCCAGTAGCCGGCGGGCGGCGGCACGATGCCCCCCGTGCCCAGCACCGGCTCGCCCCAGAAGGCGGCGATGGTGTCGGCGCCCTCGCGCTCGATCAGCGCTTCCAGCTCGGACACGCAATGTGCCACGAAGTCGGCCTCCGACATGGCGGTGTCGGGCCGACGGAAGTAATAGGGCGCCTCGGTATGGATCACCTGCGCCAGCGGCAGGTCGAACTTGTTGTGGAAGGTGGCGAGCCCGGTCAGCGACCCGGTCATCAGCCCCGACCCGTGGTAGCCCCGCCAGCGCGAGATGATCTTCTTCTTCTCGGGCAGACCGCGGATGTTGTTGTAGTACCAGATCAGCTTGATGTTGGTCTCGTTCGCGTCCGAGCCCGAGAGCCCGAAATAGACCTTGGACATGTGCGCGGGCGCCCGGTCGAGGATCATCTTGGCCAGCGTGATCGAGGCCTCGGTGCCGTGGCCCACATAGGCGTGGTAATAGGCCAGCTCCTTCGCCTGCTCGGCGATGGCCTCGGCGATCTCCTGGCGGCCGTAACCCACGTTCACGCAGTAGAGCCCGGCAAAGGCGTCGAGCAGGCGGTTCCCCTCGCGATCCTCGATATGGCAGCCCGACCCGGTGCGGATCACCCGCTGCGGCGCATCACCCCGCGCGAATTCCCCGAGGTGGGTCGACGGGTGGAAGAAGTTCTCCCGGTCCCATTGCTCCAGCATGTCGTTCTTCAGCATCGTCTGGTCCTTTCTGCTGCCGGTCGCCCCCGCCCGGGGGCTCCCCTCTTCATCTTGCCAAGAATATCCCCGGGCGGCGCCTCTCCCCGGCGGCCGCCCGCACCGTCCCGCGCCGGCTTACGCCCAGTCGCGGCACACGTACTTGATGTCGGTGAACTCCTCCATCCCCTGCCGGGCGCCCTCGCGGCCGATGCCGGATTGCTTCATCCCGCCGAAGGGAATGGGCGCGCCGGTCACCTTGGTGCGGTTCACCGCCACCATGCCGAATTGCAGCGCGCGCGAGACCCGGTAGATGCGCCGCGGATCCTGCGTGTGGACATAGGCGACAAGGCCGTATTCCGTGGCATTGGCGCGGGTCACCACCTCTTCCTCGCTGTCGAAGGGCACGATCGCCGCCACCGGACCAAAGGTCTCCTCGTGCAGGATCGCCGCCTCTTCGGGCACGTCCTTCAGCACGGTCGGCTCGTAGAAGAGCGGCCCCATCGCGTGCCGCTTGCCCCCGCAGAGCAGCACCGCCCCGCGGTCCAGCGCGTCCTTCACGTGCTCTTCCTGCTTGGCCACGGCCTTCTCGTTCATCAGCGGCCCGATATCCGGGTCGTCCAGCCCCCGGCCCACGGTCAGCTTGCCGGTCTCCGCGGCGAAGCGCTCGCAGAAATCGTCGTAGACCGCGCGCTCCACGAAGATCCGGTTGGCGCCGAGGCAATCCTGCCCGGAAGTGGCGAATTTGGCCTTGAGCGTCTCGGCCACGGCATTCTCCATGTCCGCGCCCTTGAAGACGATGACCGGCGCGTGGCCGCCCAGCTCCATGACCAGCCGTTTCACCGTGTCGGCGGACTGGCGGTAGAGCAGCCGCCCCACCTCGGTCGAGCCGGTGAAGGACAGGGCGCGCACCCGGGCATCCTGCGTCCAGGGCTCCACCACCTCGGGCGCCTCGCCGGTGACCACGTTGAAGACCCCGGCCGGCAGGCCCGCGCGCTCGGCCAGCTCGGCCAGCGCCAGCGCGGAATAGGGCGTCTCCTTCGACGGGTGCGCCACCACGGTGCAGCCTGCGGCCAGCGCGGCGGCGGCCTTGCGGGTCAGCATGGCGGCGGGGAAGTTCCACGGCGTGATCAGCGCCGCCACGCCCACCGGCTCGCGCCAGAGCTCCACCTCGGCATCGGGCAGGTGCGAGGTCACGCCTTCGATATTGGGGCGGCGCGTCTCCTCGGCGTAGAACTCCAGGAAATCGGCCGCATAGGCGATCTCGCCGCGCGCCTCGGAGATCGGCTTGCCCTGTTCCAGCACCATGATCCGCGCCAGGTCCTCCTGGTGCTCGATCATCAGCTCGTACCAGCGGCGCAGGACCCGGGCCTTGTCCTGCGGCAGGGTCATCGACCAGGCGGCAAAGGCGGCCTGCGCGGCATCCACCGCCTCGCGCGACTGCGCCCCCGACAGGCGCGCCACCTCGCCGATCCACTCGCCACTGGCGGGATCGGTCACGGCGATGGTCTTGCCCTCCTCGCCGGAGACCCACTTGCCGCCGATATAGGAAAAGGACCGCACCAGGCGCGGGTCCTCCATGTCGTGAAGGGGGGATTGCGGAACCTTGCCGTGCAGCGACATCGCTCTCTCCTCATGTTCGGGTGTCGCGAGAAGGATCGCCAATCCGCGCCAGAGACAGAGACCAAATCCCCCGCCCCCCGCAGAGGATTCCACTGAATTCCCGCCAGTTCGCAGACCGGATCGCCGCTCCGCCCCGCCCCCGCCGCGACCGCTTCCCCCTCACGAGGAAGCGCGCGAGGGTCGCTCCCCGCCAGACGCCCCCAACCCCCACGCTTCTTCTGACCATAAATATCCCGGGGGAGGAGCGTCAGCGACGGGGGCAGCGCCCCTGCCCGCTCTCCGCCCCTCACCGGCGCCGGGACAAGGCCGCGCCCTACTCCACCCCCGCGATCAGGTCGAGCGGCGGGCCATAGCTCCCCTTCACCGGCTTCGTCACGATGTAGGTGTAGTAGCGCGCCAGCCCGATCCGCGCCTCCAGCAGCCGGTCGATCAGCCGCTGGTAGGCGTCGATGTCGCGGGTGACCACCTGCAGCAGGTAGTCGAAGCCGCCGCCCAGCGCCCAGGCCCAGCGCACCTCCTCCACCTCGCGAACCGCGCGCTCGAAGGCCTGGAAATGCTCGGCCCGGTGGCCTTCCAGCTCGCAGGCGACGAAGACCGTCACGTGGGGCCCCAGCGCCTTGAGCGCCACCCGCGCGCCGTAGCCCTCGATCACCCCGGCCTTTTCCAGCTTCTTCAGCCGCTCCCAGCAAGGCGTGGGCGAGAGGTTGATGCGCTCCGCGAGTTCCGCCTTGGTGATGCGGCCCTCGGCGGTCAGCACCTTCAGGATCTCCAGGTCGCGGGAATCGAGCTTCAGCATCGGCGTCAGGTCGAGATCTTCGTGCCCAGCCCGGGATGGGCCGCGCGCACGAAGGCGGCGATGGCGGTGTCCTGCGCCCCGGTGCCGGTGAGGTCGCAGATCGTCACCTCGTCATCCGACCGCCGGCCCGGCGCCGCGCCGGTGATCACCTCGCCCAGCTCCGCCGGCACGCCGCGGGTCCAGATGCCCTCGGCCACCGCCGCGCGCAGCTCGCCCAGGGTCTCGGTCTGGCTCACCCGGTCTGCGACGTAGAGGTCCGCGCGCTCCAGCGCCGCGCCCTCGATCTCGTTCTTGCCCTCCTGGTCCGAGCCCATGGCGGTGATGTGCAGGCCCGGATGCAGCCACTCGGCCCGGATCAGCGGCTCGGTCGAAGGCGTCGTGGTGATCACCAGCTGGCTTTCCTTCACCACGTTCTCGATCGTCGACATGACCTGCGCGGTCACCCCGAGCTTTTCCTGCAGGTCCTGCGCGCATTGCGCCGCGCGTTCCAGGTCGCGGCCCCAGACCATCACCCGTTCGAAAGGCCGGACGAGATGCGCCGCCTCCACCTGCAGCCGCGCCTGGACGCCAGTGCCGATGACGCCGCAGGTCTCCACCTTGGCGGGTGCCAGGTGCTTGGCGGCCACCGCGCCGGCGGCGGCGGTGCGGATGTCGGTGAGATAGCCGTTGTCGAGGAACATCGCCTCCACCATCCCGGTCTTGGCCGAGAACAGCACCATCAGCCCGTTGAGGCTGGGCAGACCGATCTTGGGGTTGTCGAAGAAGCCGGGCGAGACCTTGATGGCGAAGCCGTCGAGGCCGGGAATGTAGGCGGTCTTCACGTCCACCTCGCCGTGAACCTGCGGCAGGGCCATGGACAGGATCGGGGGCATCACCACGTCGCCCTGCGCCAGCCGGATGAAGGCGCCCTCGACCGCCTCCACCACGTCGAGGTCGAGCTTGACCGCCTCGCGCAGCTCCGCCTCGGTCACCACCGCGATCTCATGCGCCATAAATCTGTCCTTTCACCACGTAATCGCCCAGCGTCACGTCCTGGCCCGTGACGACCCGGGTGAACATGTCCATGTCCAGGTTGCGTCCGGTGACGATGGTAGCCGTCGGGCCCTCCACGGCCAGCTTGCCCGACAGCACGGCGGCAAGGCCCACCACGCAGGCGCCCTCGGCCACGATGCGGTCCTCGTAATAAAGGACCTGCATGGCGTGGTAGATCTCTTCCTCGGTCACCAGCAGGGTCTCGTCCAGCAGCTCGCGGCACATGGCAAAGCTCAGCTTGTTGTCCTCGCCGATCCCGCCGCCGAGGCTGTCGGCCAGGCTTGCCACCTCCTCCACCTCCACCGGGCGGCCGGCCTCGATGCTCAGGTGCATGGCGGCGCCGCGGTCCATGGAGATGCCGACGACGCGGATATCGGGCTTGATGGCCTTCGCGGCGCGCGCCACCCCGGCGGCAAGGCCCCCGCCGGACAGCGGCACGAGGATCGTCTCAAGGTCGGGCCGGGCGGCCAGCATCTCCAGCCCGATGGTGCCCTGCCCCGCGATCACGGCGTGGGCGTCAAAGGGCGAGATCTCCTCCAGCCCCTCCTCGTCCACCAGCCGCAGGCATTCGCGCTGCGCGTCGTCCTGCGAGCGGCCGGCGATGCGCACCTCGGCGCCCAGGGCGCGGATGCCGTCGACCTTGGCCTGGGGCACCAGCTCCGACATGCAGACCACCGCCCGCATCCCGCGCTCGCGCGCCGCATAGGCCACGCCGCGCCCGTGATTGCCGGTGGAGCAGCAGGTGACCCCCGGCGTGCCCTCGGCCACCGAGGCCACGGCGTTCAGCGCGCCCCGCAGCTTGAAGGCGCCGATGGGCTGCATGTTCTCCAGCTTGAGCAGGAAATCCGCGCCGATCCGCTCGCTCATGTAGGGCGAGGGCACCAGCGGGGTGGCGTCGGCCACGCCCCGGATCGCCCGCGCCGCCGCGAGGATGTCAGCCAGATCGACCATTCGCACCGCCTTTCAGTTGTGCACATCTTGTTTTGTATCGGGGCCGAAATTCACCATAATGGCCCAAAATTCCAGCACTATTCCAAATGCGCCATGCAGGGGTCGCTTTCTGGACGGCCCAGATGTGCACAAGTTGCCAGTATGGTCGCATCCCGACAATGCAAGGACACCGGCCGATGATTCGCAAGGACATCCCCTTTTCGCCCGAGGAATACGACCGTCGCCTCACCAAGACGCGAAAGGCGATGGCGGAGCGAGGGATCGACGTGCTTTTCGTGACCGATCCCAGCAACATGGCCTGGCTCACGGGCTATGACGGCTGGTCCTTCTACGTGCACCAGGGCGTGCTGGTCTTCCACGATGCCGACCCGATGTGGTGGGGCCGCAACCAGGATGCCAACGGCGCCTATCGCACGGTCTGGATGGGCGACGACCGGGTGCAGGGCTATGCCGACAATTACGTGCAGTCGACCGAGCGGCACCCGATGCAGGACCTTGCCCGCTGGCTCAAGGAATTCGGCCATGCCCAGAGCCGCGTGGGCGTGGAGATGGAGAACTACTATTTCTCCGCCAAGGCCTACCAGACCCTGAACCAGTCGATGCCGAGCGCGCAGCTCATCGATGCCACGGCGCTGGTCAACTGGCAGCGCACGGTGAAATCCGAAGAAGAACTGGAATTCATGCGGCGCGCCGCCCGGATCTCGGAAAAGATCGTCGACGGCCTGCTGGACCGGGTGGAGCCCGACATCCCGAAGAACGAGATCGTGGCCGAGATCCAGCGCGACGCCATCCGCGGCGCCGACGGGCATTGGGGCGATTACGCCGCCATCGTGCCGCTGCTGCCCTCGGGCACCGATGCCGCCGCGCCGCACCTGACGTGGAACGGCAACCTCTTCAAGACCGGGGAGGCCACGTTCTTCGAGATCTCGGGCTGCTACCGGCGCTACCACGCGCCCTTCTGCCGCACGATCTTTCTGGGCACGCCGCCCGCCTTCCTGATCCGGGCGGAGGCGGCGCTGGTCGAGGGGCTGGAGAACGGGCTGGAGGCCGCGCGCGCCGGCAACCGCGCCTGCGACATCGCCGAGGCGCTGGCCGCGCCGCTGCTGCGCGAAGGCATCGAGCGGGGCGCGCGCTGCGGCTACCCGATCGGCCTGTCCTACCCGCCGGACTGGGGCGAGCGCACGATCTCGCTCAGGTCGGAGGACGAGACGGTGCTGGAGCCCGGCATGACCTTTCACTTCATGCCCGGCCTCTGGATGGAGGACTGGGGGTTGGAAATCACCGAATCCATCGTCATCACGGAGGACGGGCCCGCCCATTGCCTGTGTGACCGGCCAAGGAGGATGTTCGTCAAATGAGCCGACTGATCGAGACAACGGAAATCCTCGGCGACCTGATCGCCTATCCCAGCGTCTCGACGGACAGCAATATCGAGATGATCGCCTATCTCGCCAACCGGCTGTCCGATCTCGGGGCGCAGGTCGACGTCTACCACGACGAGACCGGGCGCAAGGCGAACCTCTGGGGGACCATCGGGCCGGACATGCCCGGGGGCATCGTGCTGTCGGGCCATACCGACGTCGTGCCGGTGGAGGACCAGGACTGGTCCTCCGACCCCTTCGTGATGGAGGAACGCGACGGGCTGCTTTTCGGCCGCGGCACCTGCGACATGAAGGGCTTCATCGCCGCCGCCATGGGGATTGCGCCGCTGCTGTCGCAGACCGAGCTCAAACGCCCGGTGCATTTCGCCTTTACCCATGACGAGGAGACCGGCTGCCTCGGGGCGCAATCGCTGGTGTCGGAGCTGCAGGAGCGCGACCTGCGCCCCGCCATGGCGCTGATCGGCGAACCGACCGAGATGCGGGTGATCGAGGGCCACAAGGGCTGCTGCGAATACACCACGCGTTTCGCCGGGCTGGAGGGCCACGGCTCGGCCCCCGACCTGGGCGTCAACGCGGCGGAATACGCGGTGCGCTACGTCATGCGCCTGCTGGAGCTGCGCGAGGCGCTGAAGGACCGCGCCCCGCCGACCAGCAAGTTCGACCCTGCCTGGACGACGCTCAACATCGGCGGCGTGCATGGCGGGGTGGCGCATAACGTCATCGTCGGCAAGGCCGAGGTGGATTGGGAATTCCGCCCGGTGCAGCAGGACGACTACCACTTCATCCATCGCGAGATCGGCGGTTTCATCGATCATGACCTGCTGCCGGCGATGCGCGCCATCCACCCCGAGGCGGAGATCGTGACCGAGGCGGTGGGCGAGGTCGACGGGCTGGAGCCCATGGACGAGAACGCGGCGCGGGATCTCTTCTGCGAGCTGACCGGGGCCAACGGCGCCGACGTGGTGGCCTTCGGCACCGAGGCGGGGTTGTTCACCCGGCTGGGGCTGTCGGCGGTGGTCTGCGGACCGGGCAGCATCGCGCAGGCGCACAAGCCGGACGAGTTCGTCAGCCTCGACCAGATGGACAAGTGCGTGTCGATGCTGGAGCGTCTGACCGCCCGCATCGCCCGTGTCTGAAGCCGCCGAGCGGCACCGGCGCCTCTACGAGGCGCTGCGCGAACGGATCTGCCTGCTGGATTACCCGCCGGGGATGCGCCTCTCCGAGGCGACCCTGGCGGCGGAATTCGGCACCTCGCGCACGCCGCTGCGCCGCGTGCTGGCGCGGCTGGAGGACGAGGGGCTGGTACGATCGCTGCACGGCGTGGGAACGCTGGTGACCGACGTCGACCTGGAAGAGATGTGGCAGGTCTACGACCTGCGGATGGAACTGGCGCAGCTCGTGGGCCGGCTGTCGCCGGCCGCCGTCACGCCCGAGCTGCTGGCGCAGCTCTCGGGGCTGGTCGAGCGCGGCGCGGCGCTGGCGCGCCGCCCCGAGGCCCGCGCTTTCGCGCGGCTCAACATGGAATTCTTCGCCTTCGGTCTCGCCCTGACCGCGAACGAGGCGCTGCGTGACCTGTCGGAACGGCTGTACTTCCGCACCGCCCGTATCTGGCTGAAATCCATTCCCAACCTCGTCCTCGCGGACGAGGTGGACATCTTCCGCCGCGAACTGGCCGAGACGGAGGCGGCGCTGCGCGCCGGGGACCTGGAGGCCGCCGCGCTGATCCGGCGGGCGCATATCTCGATGAGCGTGGCGCGGATGCGGGGCTGACCGGCCGGGCCGGAGCGCTGACACGAAAAAGGCGCCACGCGGGCGCCCTTCCTGCGGGGATCAGCCCGGTCTCAGTGGGTCCAGGGACCGCGCCGGTTGGTCGCGAAATTCTCGCCATAGCCGCCGGGGCGGACATTGGGCTTGCGCGTCTTGGGCTCGGTCACGACCGCCTCGATGCCATGCTCCTCGGCATATTCGAGGGCCGCTTCCTTGGTCGGAAAGCGCATGCGGACCTGGCTCTGCGTGTCGGAGGAGGAGGTCCAGCCCATCAGCGGATCGACCTCGCGCCGGCTGTCCGCGGCGAATTCCAGCACCCAGTGACGCGTCCGGGCCGTGCCGGACTGCATGGCATTGCGGGAAGGGCGATAGATGCGAGCGGTCATGGATGGCGTTCCTCGTCTTCGAACGGGCCTCTTATCGGTCATTCGGGAGACGCGAACAAGGGTTGGATCGGCCAAATCCTGCCGAACGGCGAGGCAAAACGCCGTTTTCGCGCACAACACGAAATCGTCAGCGAGAATATCCCCAGGATTCCAAAAAAGTTGCGTGACAACGTCATGTAATTGTGATGCGCATCAAATAACGCATTCAGGAGACCGGCATGTCCCAGGACCTCATTCGGAAATTCCAGAAGGACCTCATGGCCGGAAAGCCGCAATCGGCCTTCAAGAAGGCCCGGGTCGCGGCGAAGAAATCCCCGGAAACCGCGCTTTATCAAAACCTTGCAGGCGCCGCCCTGGCCGAATCCGGGGACCACGGCGCGGCGATTCCGTGGTTCCAGCGGGCGCTCAAACTGTCGCCGGGTCACCCGGAATACCAGGCGAATCTCGCCCTCGCCCTGATCATGTCCAAGCAGCGCGACCGGGCTTCCCTGCTCATCGACCGCCTGCTGGAGATGCGGCCGGAGGATCCGCAGGCACTCCACCTCCGGGTGATCAATCGCTACCTCTCCACCGACTGGCGCGGCGCGATCGAGGCGGCGGACGCGGTGCTGGCGCGCGATCCGCGCCATGTCGATGCCCTGAACTTTCGCGGCCAGGCGAAATCCGAACTCGGCCAACCCGAGGCCGCGCTGGAGGATTTCCACGCCATCCTCCGGATCCGGCCCAACGATACGCTGGCGATGCAGAACGCCGCCGAACGGCTGAACGAGCTGGGCCAGCGCGAAGAGGCCCGCGCCATGTATGGCCGCATCCTGGCGGCCGACCCGGAGAACGCCGAGGCGCTGCAGCAGATCGTGACGCTCGCCCCCATGGACCGGCTGCCGGAGATCGCCAAGCTGGTGAACGCCGCCCTGTCGCGCCAGGGCAAGAGCGACGACGACCGCGCTGCGCTTCACATGGCCGCCGCCCGCATCGCCGAGCGGCAGGGGGACACCGCGCTTGCCATGGAGCAGTTCAGCCGCGCCCACGAGATCGATGCCAGCCGCGCCCCGGCCACGGACAAGGCGGCCTGCACCGAGTTCCAGAAGGCGACGCGGATCTTCCTGCAATCGGTCACCCCCTCGCACCCGCTGCCGGACAGCCCGCGGCCGATCTTCGTGGTCGGCCTGCCCCGCTCCGGCACCACGCTGGTGGAGATGATCCTGACCGCCGCCGAGGGCGTCGCCTCCTGCGGGGAACTGGATGCCGGCGCGCGGGTCGCGCACGACTTCCTGGAGAAGGGCGAATCGCTGACGCCCGAGCGGCTGGACCGGGTGGCACAGGACTACATGGCGCGCGTCCCCGACCTGCCGGAAGGCACCCGTGCCTTCGTCGACAAGCTGCCCGCGAATTACCGCCGGATCGGCCTGCTGCTGGCCGCCTTCCCCACCGCCCGCGTGGTGAATATCGAGCGGGATCCCCGCGACGTGGCCCTGTCGATCTGGAAACAGCGCTTCCGCGGCCAGGGGATGCGCTTTGCCAACCGCCTGTCCAGCATCGCGCACGAAGAGAACCTCTACCGCGCCTACATGTATTACTGGCGCCAGGCCTATGCCGACCGCATCCTCACCGTCCGCTACGAGGACCTCGTGCAGGACATCCAGGCCGAGAGCCGCCGGCTGGCCGAGCATTGCGGGCTGGACTGGGATCCCGCGATGATGCACCCGGAGGACAATCGCGCCCGCGTCCGCACGGCCTCTCTCCACCAGGTGCGCAACAAGGTGCATGCGGCCTCCATCGGCGGCTGGCAGGTCTTCGGCGATCGCATCCGGGAACTGACCGACCGGCTGGAGCCCGAGCTCTGGCCCGAACTCAAGGCGGAGCTCTGGCCGGACCGGGACAGCGATCAGCGGCAGGGCTCCTGACACCGGCTGTCGGCAGGCACCGGCCCCGCCCCTTGCACCGGGACGAAATAGGAACATGTTAGGGGGGCCAATCCCCGGAGCCTGTTCATGCCCTACGCCCATTCCGACAAGCAGCCGCCGATGATGCACGCGCCCGCCCCCGAGGTGAAGGAGCGCGAGAAGCTCGAGGGCGGCAAGCGCTTCAGGATGAACACCGAGTTCAAGCCTGCGGGCGACCAGCCCACGGCGATCGCCGAGCTGGCGCAGGGCATCCTCGACGAGGAGCGCAACCAAGTCCTGCTGGGGGCGACCGGTACGGGCAAGACCTACACCATGGCCAAGGTGATCGAGGAGACGCAGCGCCCGGCCATCATCCTGGCCCCGAACAAGACCCTGGCGGCGCAGCTTTACGGGGAGTTCAAGGGCTTCTTCCCCGACAACGCGGTGGAATACTTCGTCTCCTACTACGACTACTACCAGCCCGAGGCCTACGTGCCGCGCTCGGACACCTTCATCGAGAAGGAAAGCCAGATCAACGAACAGATCGACCGGATGCGCCACTCGGCCACCCGGGCGCTGCTGGAGCGCGACGACGTGATCATCGTCGCCTCCGTCTCCTGTATCTACGGCATCGGCTCGGTGGAGACCTACGGCGCGATGACCCAGGACCTCAAGGTCGGCCACGAATACGACCAGCGCGCGGTGATGGCCGACCTCGTGGCGCAGCAATACAAGCGCAACGACCAGGGGTTTTCGCGCGGCGCCTTCCGGGTGCGGGGCGACACGCTCGAAGTCTGGCCCGCCCACCTTGAGGACCGCGCGTGGAAGCTGTCCTTCTTCGGCGAAGAGCTGGAATCGATCACCGAGTTCGACCCGCTCACCGGGCAGAAGACCGACAGTTTCGACCAGATCCGCGTCTACGCCAACTCGCACTACGTGACGCCGAAACCGACGATGAACCAGGCGGTCATCGGCATCAAGAAGGAGCTGCGCCAGCGGCTCGACCAGCTTGTGGGCGAGGGCAAGCTGCTGGAGGCCCAGCGGCTGGAGCAGCGGACGAATTTCGACCTCGAGATGCTGGAGGCCACGGGCGTCTGCAACGGGATCGAGAACTATTCGCGCTACCTGACGGGCCGCGCGCCCGGCGAGCCGCCCCCGACGCTGTTCGAATTCATCCCCGACAACGCCATCGTCTTCGCGGACGAATCCCACGTCTCGGTGCCGCAGATCGGCGGCATGTACCGCGGCGACTACCGGCGCAAGTTCACCCTGGCCGAGCATGGTTTTCGCCTGCCCTCCTGCATGGACAACCGCCCCCTGAAGTTCGAGGAATGGGACGCGATGCGGCCGCAATCGGTCTTCGTCTCCGCCACCCCCGCGGCGTGGGAGCTGGAGCAATCGGGCGGCGTCTTCACCGAGCAGGTGATCCGCCCCACCGGGCTGCTGGATCCGCAGGTGGAGATCCGGCCGGTCGAGATGCAGGTCGACGACCTGCTGGACGAGATCCGCAAGGTGACGCAGGCGGGCTACCGCACGCTGGCCACGGTGCTGACCAAGCGGATGGCCGAGGACCTGACCGAGTACCTGCACGAGCAGGGGATCAAGGTGCGCTACATGCACTCCGACATCGACACGATCGAGCGGATCGAGATCCTGCGCGACCTGCGGCTCGGGGCCTTCGACGTGCTGGTGGGGATCAACCTGCTGCGCGAGGGGCTCGACATCCCCGAATGCGGGCTGGTGGCGATCCTCGATGCCGACAAGGAGGGCTTCCTGCGCTCCGAAACCTCGCTGATCCAGACCATCGGCCGCGCGGCGCGGAACGCCGACGGGCGGGTCATCATGTATGCCGACCGCATCACCGGCTCGATGGAGCGGGCGATGGGCGAGACCGAGCGCCGTCGCGAAAAGCAGATGGCCTATAACGAGGAGCACGGCATCACCCCCGCCACCGTCCGCAAGAACGTGGAGGACGTGCTGGCCGGCCTCTACCAGGGCGACGTGGACATGAACCGGGTCACCGCCAAGGTCGACAGCAAGTATGCCGGCGGCAACATGCAGGCGGTGCTGGACGGGCTGCGCGCCGACATGCGCAAGGCGGCCGAGAACCTCGAATTCGAGGAGGCCGCCCGCCTGCGCGACGAGGTCAAGCGGCTGGAGGCGGTGGATCTCGCCGTCCACGACGACCCGCTGGCGCGGCAGCAGGCGGTGGAGAAGGCCTCGGAACAGGCCGCCCACGGCAAGGGCCGCTCGACCGCCGGCCGTCCCGGCCAGCGCGGCGGCAACGTGAAGCGGCGGAAGCGCTAGGGCCGGGGATCCCCGGGGCGCTCAGAGGCAACGGATGCGCCGCGTGTCCCGGATCACCTCGTCGATCTGGTCGAGCTCCTGGCGGAAATAGATGTCCTGGTAGTCCACGCGGCGCCGCTGGCTGCCGACGGTTTCGGCCCCGCCGGGGCAGAGCGCCGCCTCCTTCCGGGCCAGTTCCGCCTGGCGCTGCGCCGCGCCCACCTGCGGGTTATCGCGGTAATCGCCGGGGGAATGCCGGCTCACCGCCGCGATGGCATAGACCGGCTGCCCGCCGGTACTTGCCACCACCTGCGCCCCGCCGGGCAGGCTTGGCCCGGTCGCGCAGCCAGCCAGCAGGGCCCCGACCAGCAGCGATCCCGCCGCCGCAATCATCCTCGCACGCATCGTCTCGCTCCCTTGCTTCCGGCGAAGGATAGTGCCCCGGCGCGCCCCGGCCAAAGCCGCGCCCATCACGTTCCGGTGCCCCCCCCTCCATCCGCCCGCGGGTCAGCGCATCCACCTGCTCCCGGATCTGCCGCAGGAGCGGGTGGCGCCCGGTGGCCCTCGCCCCGTAATCGAGGTTGAAGCCATAGTCGAAATCCGCCGGGTTCCGCCCCGCCACGTGCTGCAGCATGGTCTCGATCTTGTCGAAGCCCTTGGCCATCTGCGCCTCGGGGCTCTCCGCCGCCTCGTATTCGTCCCAGAGCGCGAGCATCTCCTCGCGCAGATCCGCCGGCAGGGGCGCGGTCAGGGTGACGAAATCCGCCCGTTCCGCCGCCGCCTTGTCGCCCGCCCCGGTCTGGTGGATCGCCGGGATGTCGCCCGAGATCGCCTCGCCCAGGTCGTGGATGATGCAGAGCCGCAGCAGCCGCAGCTGGTCGACCCCTTCCAGTTCCCGCGCCATCAGCGTCACCAGCAGGCACAGCCGCCAGCTGTGTTCGGCCACGCTCTCCGGCCGGCCCTCCCCGGTGAAGCCGCTGCGCAGGGTGTCCTTCAGCCGCTCCGCCGCCTGCAGGAAGTCGATGATCGCCGCGATCCGTGTCTCGTCCATGGGGGCCTCCCGCGCCTTCGCCCGGCCCCGGCGCGCCTGGCGCATGCGGGAGCCTCCGGCGGGAGTTTTCTGGGCAAGATGAAGGAGCGGGGCAAGCTTCTTCTGACCATAAATATCCCGGGGGAGGCGCGAAGCGCCGGGGGCAGAGCCCCTGCCCGGCTGCCACGGGCGCGTCGCCGGGGCGGTGTGACGCATGGGCCATAGGCGCTCTTCCGCCCGGGCCAGGCCACCGGGGAGCGTTGACCGTGCAGAGCGGCGGCGGGTAGAACGGGGCACATAAAAGCCGGCTGGCAAACCCGCGCGAGAGCAGGCGCAACAAAGGGGGCCGGCAGAAACAACGACCAGAGGCCGGAATGAGCAGCAGCCCCGAGATCGACGCGACGCTTCGCGAGCGAATCCTGACGTCGCCCGAGACGATTCTCGACGACCGAGACCTGATGGGGGCGCTGATCGCCGCCAACGAACGCAGCATGGGCGGCAATATCGTCGACCTGCGCGGCATCGCCATGGAGCGGCTGGAGGCCCGGCTCGACCGGCTGGAGGACACCCACCGTTCCGTCATCGCCGCCGCCTACGAGAACCTCGCCGGCACCAACCAGATCCACCGCGCGGTGCTCTGCCTGCTGGAGCCCACGGATTTCGAACCCTTCCTGCGCAAGCTGGGCGGCGAGATCGCCGATATCCTGCGGCTGGACGCGGTGCGGCTGGTGCTGGAATCGACCCAGAACGACAGCGACCCTGCAGTGACGCGGCTGGGCGACGTGCTGCGGGTGACCGAGCCCGGCTTCGTCGACCACTACGTCACCCAGGGCCGCCGGGTCCCCGAGCGGCAGGTGGTGCTGCGCCAGACCGAGGCGGGCGATGCCTTCGTCTACGGCGAGGCGGCGGGCTGGATCCGGTCCGAGGCCTGCCTGCGGCTCGATTTCGGCGAGGGCCGCCTGCCCGGCCTGCTGGTCATGGGGGCGGAGGATCCGCACCTCTTCACCCCGCAGCAGGGCACGGACCTTTTGTGCTTCTTCGCCGACGTGTTCGAGCGGGTGATGCGCCGCTACCTGTCATGACCGAGGACGATCCGGCCCTCGCCCTGTCGCCCGCCATGATTGCGGCGCTGGACGAGTGGCTGGACACCTCGCGCGCCCTGCGCGGCAGTTCCGACAACACCGTCTCGGCCTATCGGCACGACGTGCTGGGCTTTCTCGCCTTCATCACGCACCACCATGGCGGCGGGCTGGGGCTGGCGCCGCTGGCCCGGATCACCGTGACGGACATGCGCGCCTGGATGGCCGCCACGCGGGCCGAGGGCGTGGGGCCGCGGTCGCTGGCGCGCAAGCTCTCGGCGGTGAAGGGCTTCTACCGCTGGCTCGCCCATCGCGAGGGGTTCGAGCCGACGGCAGTGCTGTCCACCCGGGCGCCCAAGTTCCAGCGCAAGCTGCCCCGCCCGCTGGCCGAGGATGCGGCCCGCGCCGTCATCGACCGGGTGGAGATGCAATCCGAACGCCCGTGGGTCGCGGCGCGGGACGTGGCGGTGGTGACGCTGCTCTACGGCTGCGGGTTGCGGATCTCCGAGGCGCTGTCGCTGAAGGGTGCCGACGCCCCCCTGCCCGACACGCTGCGGATCCTCGGCAAGGGCGGCAAGGAACGGCTGGTCCCGGTGCTGCCCGCCGCGCGGTCGGCGGTGGACGAATACCTGCGCCTCTGCCCCCACCGGCAGGAGGACGACGCGCCGCTGTTCCGCGCCATCCGGGGCGGCGCGCTAAACCCCCGCTCGATCCAGAAGGTGATGGAGCAGGCCCGTCTTCAGCTCGGCCTGCCGGCGACGGCCACGCCCCATGCCCTGCGCCATTCCTTCGCCACCCACCTGCTGAGCGCCGGCGGCGACCTTCGGGCGATCCAGGAGCTGCTGGGCCATGCCTCTCTGTCGACCACGCAGGCCTACACGGCGGTCGATACGGCGCGGCTGATGGAGGTCTACCAGAAGGCGCATCCAAAGGCGGGCTGAGCGCTCGAGTGACGGCTCCCGCGGTTTCTTTGTCGCACCTCGGCAATTCCGAGCGAGCGCCGCCAGCGGACGATCAGGCCGCGGCGCACGCAGTTTCGCCCGGACTTTCGCCGCCATCCGATTTGCTTTAGCTTCATTGAAAGCGAAATTTCTCTTAACGGTGAGTGATCCACGTGAGCTATGTTGTCGAGGACGAGCGGGACATCGCGGATGCCGGGATCGGTCTCTGGAACGAGGAACGACCCGAGATCGACACGTCCGGCAAGGCAATCACCGGGCGCATCCTGCGCCTGAACGAGATCATCCTGGACCGGATGAACGAGACGACCCAGAAATTCGGCGTCAAGTATTCCACCTATGCCATCATCGCCACGCTGCGCGCCTCGGGCCCGCCCTACCGGATGACGCCGAAATCGCTGCAGGCGACGCTGCTCATCACCTCGGGCGGCCTGTCGAACCTGCTGCGCCGCATCGAGGAGCAGGGCTATGTCCGGCGTTCGATCGATCCGCAGGACGGGCGCGGCGTAATCGTGGAGCTGACCCCCGCCGGGTTCAACCTCAGCGAAGAGGCGATGCCGGTTCAGGCCGAGACAGAGCGCAACATGGTGCGTATGCTGTCGGAGGACGAACAGAAGACCCTCGTGGATCTTCTGCGTCGCATGGTGCTGGTCAATTCGATGGATGCCCGCAGGTAGGCCACCACGGGCCACGGCCGTTCTTGTGCGCGGAAATCTTCACGGTATCTTTTGCGAAAGAAAAAACTGGACAGCTGCTTTCCGATGCGTCCACACTGTCCCGATAATCAACCAACGGGGAATACGATGTCCAAGCTCATGTTCACCACCGCCCTGGCCGGCGCCGCGCTTGCCGCGCAGACTGCCAGCGCGCAGGAAGTCGTCGTCGGGCTGTTCGGCGGAAGTTTCGCCGAAGCGGCCGAAGAGTGCCACGTCGCCCCTTTCGAGGAGCAGACCGGCGCCAGCGTCATCACGCAGAATTCCAACTCGTCCCAGTTCGCGGCGCAGATCCGCGCCACCGGCGGCGACAGTGACTTCGACGTCGTCTACATCGACAACTCCTTTGCCGAACAGCTGACCGCCGAGGGCCTGCTGCAGCAGCTCGACATGTCGAAACTGTCGAACTCGGATGACCTCGTGGAAGGTGCCGTCGGCGCCGACGGCCATTACGTGCAGTACCAGTGGGGCGCGACCGCGCTGGCCTACAATCCCGAGGCCTTCGACGAGAAGCCGACGAGCTGGAGCGCGGTCTTCGACCCGGCCAATGCCGGCAAGGTGGCGCTGCCCGACATCTCCGGTACCGCGGGCGTGCATTTCCTGATCGCGGCCGCCCGGCTGAACGGCGGCGATATCGACAACCTCGATCCCGGCTACGAGGCGATCAAGAAGATCTCCGGCGACGTGTCCGCCTATTACACCCAGGCGGACCAGATCATCTCCATGTTCGAGCGGGGCGAGATCACGCTCGCGCCCTGGTATCCCGACCGCGCGGCGGCGGCCGCCGATGCCGGCGTTCCGGTCGCCATCAGCTACCCGGACGAGGGCGCCATCGGCATCAAGGTCACCATGGTGATCCCCGAAGGCGCCGCCAATTCCGAGGCCGCCTACAAGTATATCGACAACGCCCTGTCGGCCGAGGCACAGACGTGTTTTGCCAACAAGATGTATGCGGGCCCGGTCAACAAGACCGTCACGCTCGAAGGGCCCGCGGCCAAGGCCGTGCCGCCGGAGATGTACGACACGCTCTACTTCCCGGACCCGGCGGTCATCGCCGAGAACGTGGCCGACTGGCGCCGCCGCTGGCAGCGTGAAGTCACCCGCTGAACCCAGCCCGATCTCCGGATTCGCGCGGCGCGCGGATCCGGCCGTCCTCCACAGATGGAGCCTTCCTTGTCCTCTCTCGCCATCCGGGATCTGACCAAACGCTACGACGACACCGCCGTGGTCAACGCCGTCTCGCTCGATGTGACGGAGGGCGAATTCGTCTCCCTCCTCGGCCCGTCGGGCTGCGGCAAGACCACGATATTGCGCATGATTGCGGGCCTGCTGGAGCCCAGCTCGGGCTCCATCCTGATCGGGGGCGAGGACGTGACGCGGCTGCCGGCCAACCGCCGCAATATCGGGCTCGTCTTCCAGTCCTACGCGCTCTTTCCGCACCTCACCGTGTTCGAGAACGTGGCCTTCGGCCTGCGCCGGCAGGGCGTGAAGGGCGGCGACCTCGGCACCCGCGTGACCGAGGCGCTGGCCCGCGTCCGCCTCGACGCCCATGCCGACCGCTTTCCGCGCCAGCTTTCGGGTGGCCAGCAGCAGCGCGTCGCGCTCGCGCGGTCCATCGCGCCGCATCCCTCGATCCTGCTGTTCGACGAGCCGCTCTCCAACCTCGACGCGCAGCTGCGCGAGGAGATGCAGATCGAGCTCAAGCGCCTGCAGGCCGAGCTGGAGCTGACCTCGCTCTTCGTCACCCATGACCAGCACGAGGCGATGTCGCTGTCCGACCGGATCTGCCTTCTGGCCGGGGGCGACATCCAACAGGTCGGCACGCCGGAGGAGGTCTATTTCCGCCCCGCCAACGGGTTCGTGGCCGGGTTCATCGGCAGCCCCAACAAGCTGTCCGGCACCATGCGGGCCGGGCGTGTCGAGATCGCCGAGGGCGTCGCGCTTCACGCCGCGGGCGCCGGGCATGGCGAGGGCCAGCCCGTCAGCGTCACCCTGCGGCAGGAGGACATCGTGCTCGACCCCGACGCGCCCGACGCCCCCCTTTCCGGCCGGATCGCCCTGCGCATCTTCGAAGGCGGCGCGGTGCAATACCTGGTGAAACTGGATTCCGGCCTCGAACTGCTGGCGCGCGTCCGCTCCCGGGGGCCCCAGGCCAACATGGCGGAGGGCACGCGCGTCGGACTGTCCGTGGCGCCCGAGCACCTGTACGTCGCCCCGCGCGAGGCGGCGTGACGATGCGGGCACCTTCCACCGGTTACGGCCTGCTGACGCCGGTCCTGGCGCTGCTGGTCGCGGGGTTCCTCGCACCGACGGCGATCATGGCGCTGCTGAGCCTGCGGACCTATTCCGGGATGCAGGGCTTCGGCGACGAGTGGACGCTGGCCAACTATATCTTCGTGATCGGCGATCCCTATTACCTGCTGATCATCGGGCGCACCCTGATGCTGGGGCTGATCGTCACCGCTGCCTGCCTGCTGCTGGGCTTTCCGCTGGCGCTGTTCATCCAGAGATCGCGGCCGGCGGTGCAGACCGCGGCGATCCTGCTGGTGATCTTTCCGCTGCTCTGCAACATCGTGGTCCGCTCCTTCGGGTGGATGGTGCTGCTCGCGCCGCGCGGGCTGATCAACGAGGCGCTGATGGCCGCGGGCCTGATCGCGACGCCGCTCGACCTGATGTACAACCTGACCGGGGTGATCATCGGGCTGACGCAGATCTTCCTGCCGTTCATGGTGCTGCTGCTGGTCCCCGCCCTGCAGAACATCCCGGCGGACGTGGAAGCGGCGGCCTTCACGCTGAAAAGCTCCCGCCCCCGGGTCTTCCTGACCATCACCGTGCCGCTGGCGATCCCGGGGATCATCACCGGCTCGATCCTGGTCTTCGTGCTGTCGATCAGCGCGCTGGTCACGCCACGGATGCTGGGCGGGCCGACCTACAAGGTGATGGCGACGCAGATCTACGACGAGTTCATGACCAATCTCGACTGGCCGGCGGGCGCGGCGCTGGCCTTCGTGCTCACGGTGATCGCGCTGGTGCTGATCTGGGGCGCCAACCGCGTGGCGGCGCATTTCACGCGGGGGTTCTCGGCATGATGGCGCGGCATCCCTCGTGGCTGCTGACCCTGGCGGCGATCGCGATCCTGCTGTTCATGAACGCGCCCACGGTGGTGGTCGTGCTCGCCTCCTTCTCCGCCACGGAATACCTGACGATCCCGCCGCAGGGCTGGACCCTCGACTGGTTCGCCGAGGTGCTGACGGATGACGGCTATCTCCGGGCGATCTCCACCAGCCTGCTGCTTGCCTCCTGCGCCACGGGCCTGTCGCTCATCCTGGGCACGGCAGCCAGCTATGCGCTGCATCACCGGATGGTGCGCGGGGTCGACGCGATCCTGTCGCTGGTCATGGCCCCCCTCGTCTTTCCGGCGGTGGTGATCGGCGTGGCCCTGCTGCAATACGTGTCGCTGCTGGGGCTGCGCGGGCATTTCATCATCCTCGTGCTCGCCCACGTGCTGATCACCCTGCCCTACGTGGTGCGCTCGGCGCTGTCCTCCCTGACCGGGCTGAACCCGCAGGTGGAGGAAGCGGCGCGCGTGCTGGGGGCCGATGGCTTCACCGCCTTCCGGCTGGTCACCCTGCCGCTGCTCAAACCCGGCCTGGTGGCGGGCGGCATCTTTTCCTTCGTCACCTCGCTCGACAACGTGCCGGTCACGATCTTCCTGCTGACGCCGCGCCAGACCACGCTGCCCGTCAAGATCTTTGCCTCGGTCGAGCACGGGGTCGACCCGTCGATCGCCGCGGCCTCGACCCTGATGATCGCGGGCACGGCCATCGTCCTGATCCTCGCGCAACGCTGGGTCTCCTTCTCACGCTTCTTCTGAGGGCTTCGACATGAGTTTCACCACCAAGGGCTTCCCCATGATGCTGACCTTCGATCTCGATTGCGAGACGATGTGGACGGCCCGCGACCCCGATGCCCACAAGCGACCGATCCTCATGTCGCAGGGGGCCTATGGCTGGAAGCGAGGGGTCTGGCGGGTGA
Organism: Carideicomes alvinocaridis; assembly: GCA_005473895.2. Taxonomy (GTDB): domain Bacteria; phylum Pseudomonadota; class Alphaproteobacteria; order Rhodobacterales; family Rhodobacteraceae; genus Carideicomes; species Carideicomes alvinocaridis. The sequence goes on along the minus strand of SRJI02000002.1, from coordinate 81,540 downwards.
TGGAGGTGCTGCGCCGCTACGGCATCCAGTCGACCTTCTTCATCCCCGGCCAGGTGGTCGAGGCGCATCCCGAGGTGATCGATGCCCTGCTCGAGGACGGGCACGAGATCGCCCATCACAGCCACACCCACCGCTGGATCGTGACCCTCACCCCCGAGGAGGAGCGCGAGGAGATGGAGCGCGGCCACCAGGCCATCCTGAGCGCGACCGGCACCGCTCCGCGCGGCTGGCGCTCTCCGGCCGCCGAGGTCACGCCGGTGACCATGGACCTGATCAAGGAATACGGGTTCTCCTATTCCTCCAACTTCTTCGACGACGACGCGCCCTACCTGCTGACCATCCGCGACCAGCCCACCGATTGCGTGGAGCTTCCCTTCCGCTACATCAACACCGACAGCCCCTATTTCCAGTTCGCCAAGATCCTGCCGGGTCGCACCATCACCTCGCCCAAACAGGTGCTGGACACCTGGAGCTGGGAATTCGACACGCTCTATGCCGAAGAGCGGATGATGGTCCTTGCCTGTCACCCGGAATTCATCGGCCAGCCCTCGGGCGCGATCCTGCTGGCGAAGTTCATCGAACACGTCCAGAGCCATTCCGGCGTCTGGATCGACCGCTGCGACCGGATCAGCGACGACATGCGCGGCCTTCTGAAGGCGGCGGCATGAGCGGCGAGCTGAACGGTCTGAAGGTCCTGATCACGGGCGGCGCCTCCGGCATCGGCCGCGCCACGGCGGAGATGATGCAGGACCGCGGGGCCGCGGTGGCCGTGCTGGACCGGGCCGAGGGCGGCCCCGACGGCATGGCCTTTGCCCGGGCCGACCTGGCAGATGCCGAGGGCGTGGCGCGCAGCCTGCGCGATCTCGCCGAGGGCCTGGGCGGGCTCGATGTCCTGATCAACTGCGCCGGGATCGACCTGGAGGCCCCCTCGGCCGAGGTGACGGACGCCCAGTGGGAGGAGGTCATCGGCATCAACCTGACCGGCCCCATGCGCACCGCCCGCGCGGCCTTTCCCTATCTGCGGGCCTCGGACCGGGGCGCGATCGTCAACGTGTCGTCCGGCGCCGGGCTACGGCCGATCCCCGACCGCGCCGCCTATTGCTCGTCCAAGGCCGGGCTGGTGATGCTGTCCAAGTCGCTGGCGCTGGACTGGGCCGAGCACGGAATCCGCGTCAACGCGGTCTGCCCCGGCGCGGTCGAGACCGGCCTCTTCCGCCAGAGCTACAAGGATCACCCCGACCCCGAGGGCCGGCTGGAGCTGATCCGCGCCCGCTATGCGCTCGGCCGTGTGGCCGCGCCGGAGGAACTGGCCGAGGCCATCGTCTTTCTCGCCAGCCCCGCCGCCAGCTACGTCACCGGCGTGGCGCTGGCCGTGGATGGCGGGCGGAGCTTCCACTGATGCGCCGCTTCGCCGGGCGCCACGTGCTGATCACCGCCGGCGCCGGCGGGATCGGCGCGGCGACCGCCCGCCGCTTCGCCGACGAGGGCGCGCGGGTCTCGGTGCTCGACCTGCATGCGGCCGAGGCGCCGGACGAGGCGGAGGGGCGCTGGCTGTCCCTTGCGCTCGACTGCACGGACCGCGCCGCCCTCGAGGGCGCCGTGGCGGAGGCCGAGGGCACCTTCGGCCCGGTCGATATCCTGTTCAACAATCTCGGACAGAGCGGCCGGGAACGCGCCTCCCTCTTCTGCGAGTCGGACGAGGAGGTCTGGCGCTTCGTGACCGAGATCAGCCTGATGAGCACCCTGCGGGCGTCGCGGCTGATCGCCCCCGGCATGAAAGATCGGGGCCGCGGGCGCATCGTCAACATGTCCAGCGACGCGGCGCTGTCGGGCGACCTGCGGCTGGCGGATTATGCCAGCGCCAAGATGGGGGTGATCGGCTTTACCCGGGCGCTGGCGATGGAGCTCGCGCCGCACGGCGTCACGGTGAACGCCGTCTGCCCCGGCGCCATCGCCACCGAGGCCCACAAGCGCATCCCGCGCGAAACGCTCGACGCGCTCGTCGCCGCCACCCCCGCCGGGTTCATCGCCGCGCCCGAGGACGTGGCGGGCCTCGTGGCCTATCTCGCCTCCGACGAGGCGCGGTTCATCACGGGGCAGACCGTCGCCATCAATGGCGGCCGCAACATGCTCTAACCACGGAGACCACGCCATGACCGAGATTGCCGACATGACGGCCACCGCCCTCGCCGCCGCGATCCGTTCGCGCGAGGTCTCTCCGGTGGAGGCGGTGGACGCGGCCCTGGCCCGGATCGAGGCGCGGGCCGATCTCAACGCCTTCGTTACCGTCACCGCGGACCAGGCCTGCGACGCGGCAAAACGCGCCGAGGCCGAGGTGATGAGCGGTGCCGAGCTGCGCCCGCTCCACGGCATCCCTTTCTCGGTCAAGGACTTGGTGAATACCGCCGGGGTCCGCACCACCCAGGGCTCGATGATCTTCGAGCACAACGTGCCGGCCGAAGACGGCGTCTCTGTCGCGCGGGCGAAGGCGGCGGGCGGCATCCTGATCGGCAAGACCACCACGCCGGAATTCGGCCACAAGCCCGAGGCGACCTCGCCGGTCTCCGGCCGCACGCTGCACCCGACCCATCCCGACCGCACGCCGGGCGCCTCCAGCTCCGGCTCGGGGGTGGCGGCGGCCGCGGGGATGGGCCCGCTCTCCATCGGCTCCGACGGCGGCGGCTCGATCCGCATCCCGGCGGCCTGCTGCGGGATCGTGGGGCTCAAGGCGACGCTGGGCACCATCCCGCATCTTCAGCTGCCCGACCTGTTCGGGGCCAATTCCTATGTCGGCCCGATGGCGCGCGACGTGGCGGACACGCGGCTGTTCTTCGACAGCCTCAAGGGCTTCGACCCGCGCGACCCCTTCGGGCAGGCCGAGATGCCCCCGCAGCGCCGCGCCCGCAGCCTGAAGGGCCTGCGCCTGGCCTGGCTGCCCCGGGCCGGGGCCAGCGTCGATCCGGAGGTGGCCGCGGCGACCGAGGCGGCGATCCGCGGGCTGGAGGCGGAGGGCGCCGAGATCGAGGAGATCGACCTCGATTTCAAGGCCTTCGAAGAGACGTTCCTGACCGTCCTGCGCACCGGCCTCGCGGCGCGCGTCGGGCCGCACATGGCCAAGTTCGGCAATGTCATGGACGAGACGCTGCGGGTGCGCATCGAGGAGGGCAGCCGCCTGACCGCCACCGATGCCGCCCACGCCGCGGCCGAGCGCACCCGAATGTTCCGCGACATCCAGCAGGTGCTTGCCCGGGTGGATTCCATCGTCTCCCCCACCCTCACCGCGCCGCCGCTCCCTATCGGAATCGACACGGCGGGCGAGGTCGAGGTGGCCGGCAACCGGGGAACCGTCCGCGGCGCCTGGTATCCGTTCACCTACCCGCTGAACCTCACCGGCCATCCAGCGCTCTCGCTCCCCTGCGGGACGACGCGAGAGGGCCTTCCCATCGGGCTCCAGATCTTCACCCACTGGTACCAGGAGGCCTTCCTCCTCGACCTCGCGGCGCTGACCGAGGAGAGCCTGAAGCGGTGATTTCCAGGAGCCGCCGGTTCAGGGCGATGCCGAACCCGGTCCGCTGACAGGTCAACAGGGGCGAGTCTCCGACACGTCCCTCCTCGCCCCGTGACCGTTCTGCGCGCGGTCCGGACCCGCGAAACCCCTGCCGCGACTGGTCGCGGGAGAGGCTTCGCCGTGACACTCGGAAGGCATGACCTGGGCCACGCCACGGCAGGACAGGTTTCCGCACCTTCATCCTTCAGAAAACGGATGCCCGCCGGGAATCTTCTGCTATTTCCGATGCATGGACATCATCCTCGTCACGACTGTCATCGCCTCGCTCTTCCTCGTCATCGGTGCCGCCGAGCCCTTTGCCGCGCGGCTGCGGCTGCCCTACAGCGTGATCCTCGCGGTTCTCGGGATCCTGATCGGGGCGGGGGCGACGTTCTTTCTGAGGACGGAGCTGACGGACGCGCTCAACCCGGTGGCCGAGGCCATCCTCGGCCTGCCGATCCGGTCCAACGTCTTCCTGTATGTCTTTCTGCCGACCCTCCTGTTCCAGGCGACGCTGGGGATGAACCTGCGGCGGATGCTGGACGACTGGGTCCCGATCCTGGTGCTGGCGGTGCTTGCTGTCGTCGTGGCCACGATCTCCGTCGGATACGCGCTGTCCTGGGCCAGCACGCTTCCGCTGGCGGCCTGCCTGCTGATCGGCTCCATCGTCTCGACCACCGATCCCTCGGCAGTGGTCTCGATCTTCCGCTCCATCTCGGCGCCGCGCCGGCTGGCGCGGATCATCGAGGGCGAGAGCCTTCTGAACGACGCGGCCGCCATCGCGCTGTTCGGCCTTTTCATGGGATTCGTGATGCTGGGCATCCCGGACCCCGATCTAGGGGAGGCGCTGGCGCGGTTCCCGGTCCTCATCCTGGGCGGCGCGGTGACCGGCTGGCTGGCCGCCCGGGTCGCCGTCTGGGTGATGGCGCTGTTCAGCCGTCACGACCTCGCGCAGATCTCGATCTCGGTGGCCCTGCCCTACCTCGCCTATATCGTGGCAGAGCAGAGCGTCGGCGCCTCGGGCGTGATCGCGGTGGTCGCGGCGGGCCTGACGCTCAACCTCACGGCGCCCGGGCGCCTGCCGCCGCAATCCTGGGCGAACCTGCGCGAACTCTGGGGCGTGCTGGCCCACTGGGCCGGGGCGCTGATCTTCATCCTCGCCGCCCTGCTGATCCCCCGTCTTCTCGAGGAGGTCCGGCTGGAGGATGTCCTGCTGGTCGGCGCCGTCGTGCTGGCCGCGATCGCCGCTAGGGCCGCGATCCTCTTCGGTCTGATGCCGCTGCTGACCGCGCTGAAGCTCTCGCCCACGGTGGAGCGCCCGTACCGGGCGGCGATCCTGTGGGGCGGGCTCAGGGGGGCCGTGACGCTCGCGCTGGCGCTTGCGGTGACGGAAAGCGTCCGCGTCCCGAACGAGATCCAGCGCGTGGTCGGCATCCTAGCCACGGGTTTCACGCTTTTTACCCTGATCGTCCAGGGCACGACGCTGCGCTGGATCATCGGGCGGCTCGGGCTCGACCGGCTGTCCCCGATCGACGAGGCGCTCTCCCGGCAGGTCGTCGCCGTGGCGTTGCAGACCGTGCGGGAGGACGTGGCCCGCACCGCCGAGAATTACGATCTCAACCACGAGATCGTCCGCTCCGAGGCCAAGCGCTTCGGCGAGCGGCTGGACGGTGCGGTGAAATCGGCGGAGGAGAATGCCGACATCCTGGACCGCGACCGTATCGCCCTGGGCCTGCTCGCGCTTGCCGGCCACGAGCGCGACACGATCCTCGCCCGGGTGCGGGAGAGGACGATCTCGGCCCGGATGGCGGAACTGGTGCTGTCGGACGCGGACAGGCTGATCGAAGGCACCCGGACCCAGGGGCGCAGCGGCTACCAGCGCGCGGCCCGACAGAGTGTCGCCTATGGCTGGTCGTTCCGCGCCGCGGACCTGCTGCATGGCCGGCTCGGGCTGTCGGGCCCGCTGGCGCGGATGACGGCGGACCGGTTCGAACTGCTTTTGTCGCAGCGCCTGATCCTGCGCGATCTCGGCACGTTCATCACCGGCCGCATCCGCCGCATCCACGGCCGACGCGTCGCCGAGTTGCTGCACGAACTCCTGTCGCGCCGGATCGAGGCGGTCGAAACCGCGCTCGAAGGGCTCAGGCTGCAATATCCCGGCTACGCCGAAGAGCTCGAGCGGCGCTTCATCCGCCGCACCGCGCTCCGGCTGGAAGAACGGGAATATGTCACGATGCGCGACGACGGCCTGATCGGGGCCGAGGTCTATACCGCGCTGATGCAGGAGCTCGCGACGCGACGCGTGGCGGCGGAGGAGCGGCCCCGCCTCGATGTCGCGATCCAGAGAGAGACCTTCGTGCGGCAATTCCCGCTCTTCTCCGAACTGGACGAGGGCACGAGGAAGCGCCTGGGGCGGTCGCTCGCGACACGCTACGTGGATGCGGGCGAGATGGTGCTGCGCAAGGAGAGCGTGGCCAGGAGCGTGTTCTTCATCGCCTCCGGGGCCGTGGAGCTGATGAGCGCTGGCCAGACCTGGCGGCTGGGACGCGGCGAGATGTTCGGCCAGATGGCCATCCTGACGAACAAGGCCCGCCGCGCCGATGTCCGAGCGATCGCGCCCACCACGCTGCTTGTCCTCGACGAGGACCGGTTCCGGCGCTTGCTGAAGCGGAGCGAGGTTCTGCGCGACGCCGTACGCACGAGCGCGGAGAAGCGCGGGATCGATCCGGAAGGTCTTTTGCCCGAAGAGCGGGACAACGGCTAAGCCGGGGGGCCGATTTCGGACCGGGCATTCCTCAAGAAAGCCGAACAGCGGTGGGTCGCGGACCGCTCGTTCGGGACGACGACACCCCCGTGACGGTCATCGCCCGGGCGGATGGCCCCAAGGTCCTGCATGCGAACCAAGGCCAGATCGAGGGTCATCATCACCGAAGGCAGGGCCACGAGTCATTCCCGCCGCAACGCCTTCATCATGAGGATCGAGCGGAAGGGGACCAATCTGCGTCAGACGGGGCCGCTTAGCGGCCCTCCGCTTCCAACGAGTCCAGCCGGCGCTCCAGCTCTTCCGCTGTCGTGTCGACCAACGAAACCGTCTCGCCCGCGGTCGGGTAAGCGCCGGCGCCCACGTCGGCGCGGAAGGCGGCGAGGGCTGCGCGGCGGGCCTCGTCCATCTCGCGCTGGAGCCGGGCGAGATCGCCGTAACGGCGGGCGTGGCGCGGCAGGCGGTCGCTTTCGCCGCAAATGTCCGACCCAAAGAGGAACTGCACCTCGGCCGCCGGACCAGAGCCCAGCGAGACGGTGACCAGCCCGGTGCGCCGGGTGATCTGCTCCATCAGCGGGGCGGCGACCAGCTCGGCCTCGGCGGCAAAGGCGCCGGCCTCCTCGAGCCGCCGGAACCGGTGAAAGACCTCGACCGCCTCGTCCACGGTCTTGCCGACCCCGCGGATGCTGCCGACCCAGGTGGACTTGCGCGGCACGAAGCCCAAGTGGCCCATCACCGGAATGTCTTCGGAAGCCAGAAGCGACACGATCTCAAGCCGCCGCCCGGTGATCACCGCGTCGGCGCCGTCGGTGAGTGCCTTGAACGCGGTGCGCAGGATCTCGTCGTCGGTCACGGCTTCGGCGAATCCAAGCGCGGCAGTGACGAAGACCCGCGCCGACCCGCGACGCACCTCGGGCACGTTGCGAGCGCGGCATGTGACCATCTCGATCCCCGCGGCCTCGGCCGCCGCCGCCTCGGCCGCGGTATCGGCGGTGACCTGGGCATAGGCGCCGTGCCGGCCCTTGCTGGCGCGCAGCGAGGCGACCGTAGCCAGCCGCTCGGACACCTGAGCGCCGAAGCTGAAGATCCGATCCGCCATTCAGCTCTTCTTCAGCTTGTCGGCGTAATAATCCGGCGCGACGACACCCGGCTTGGAGAACCACTGCGGCACGTCCACGCCGGAATACAGCAGGATGTTGCCCCAGGGGTCGAAGGCGCCCGTGCGCACGATCACCTTGGCCTTGGCCGCCATCTCGCCCAGGATCGTCTCGTGGGCCAGCATCTCGTGCTCGGCGTCGCCGAAGATCGAGCGCACGGTCTCAAGCAGCATCGGGTTGTGATCTGTCAGCGTGTCGGCATAGGCCACCTTCTCGGCAATCAGGTCACCTGCGATGGCGCCCAGCACCGTCTTGAGGTCCGGCACGTCGCGGGTGAGCGCCAGGTCCACCCGCCAGGCAGAGGACGGGATGGGAAAGCCCGCGTCGCAGACGATCATCAGGTCGCCATGCCCCATCGAGGCGATGGCATGGTTCAGTTCCGAGTTCAGCAGGGCGCCGCGTTTCATCCGGTCATCTCCGAGGTGGTTTGGTCTGTCATCATTCTGTCGGCGTCGGCCCGCGTCGCGAGCGAGGGGATCACGCCGAGCCGCGTGCAGGCATGGGCGCCGCAGCAGGTGGCGAAGCGCACGGCCTCGCGCAGGCTCCGGCCCTCGCCCAGGGCGACGGCGAACCCGGCGTTGAAGGCGTCGCCCGCGCCGGTGGTGTCCACGACATCCACCTGCGGGCTGGAGATCATCTCGTCGATCCCGTCCGACAGGATCAACGCGCCCTTCTGGCCCATGGTCACGATCACCGTCCCGACGCCCTGGTCGCGCAGCCGCAAGGCCAGGTCGCGGGTCGGCGTCGGGTCGCCGGGTTCCAGCCCCATCAGGATCCGCAGCTCGCTCTCGTTCGGGGTCAGGTAATCGACCGAGGCATAGACCTCGGGCGGCAGCTCCGTCGCCGGAGCCGGGTTGAGGATCGTCCGGGCCCCCGAGGCGCGGCCGAGTTCCATGGCGCGGCGCGCGGCCGGTACCGGGATCTCGAGCACGGTCATCACGATGTCGCTGGCCTCGATCGTATCCTGCGCGCCCTCAACGAAGGCGCCGTCCATCAGGTCGTTGGCACCCATATCGAGGATGATGAAGTTCTCGCCCTGGTCGTTGAGCACGATGATCCCTGCGCCGGTCGGCTTCTCGGCGCTTTGCCGGATCTGCCCGGTGTCCACGCCCTCGGCGGAATAGAGCTGCGTCGCCACGTCGGCCAGCTGGTCCTGGCCGAGGCAGGTCACCAGCGAGGACGAGGCGCCCAGCCGGGCGGCGCCCACCGCCTGGTTGGAGCCCTTGCCGCCTGGCCCGAGGTCGAAGTCCCGACCCACCAGGGTTTCTCCGAAGATCGGCATCTTGCCGGTGCGGATGGTGATGCCCACGGCAAAGCTGCCGACGACGGTGATGCGGGTCATGTCTGGCTCTCCTCCCCTGCCCCTGTCGTCATGCCGCGCGGCGGTGGCTGACGGTCGCGAGGCTCATGATCGCCTCTTCGGTGATGTCCGCGCCGGTCAGCTGCCCGCTCACCTGGCCCTCGGCCAGCACGACCACGCGGCCGGTGTGAAGGATCAGTTCCGGCATCTCGGACGAGATCATCAGGATCGCCATGCCGTCCTCGGCCAGCGATTTCAGGATGGCGTAGATCTCGGCCTTGGCGCCCACGTCGATGCCGCGCGTGGGCTCATGCAGAATCAACAGTTTGGGCCCAGTGACAAGGCCCCGCGCGAGGATGATCTTCTGCTGGTTGCCGCCGCTGAGCGTGGCGATCGTCTGTCCCAGCGAGGCCACCTTGGCGTCGAGCTTGGCGACGTATTCCTCCGAGGTGTCGCGGATCGGCCGCCGCCGCAGGAAGCCACGCCGCAGAAACCGTCCCAGGGCCGAGGCCACGGTGTTCTCGGCCACGCTCATCGACAGGAGGGCTCCGGCGCCGCGCCGGTCGGCGGGGATGTAGGCCATTCCGGCGGCGATGGAATGCGCCGGGCGGCCGGGGGCCAGCCTGATGCCGTTCATCGACACCTCGCCGCGCCGCTGCACCGTGCCGAAGATCGCGTCGGCCAGGACGGCGGTACCGCTGTCGGGCAGGCCCGCGATACCCACGATCTCGCCCGTCGCCACCTCGAGATGCGCATCCTCCAGCTCACCGGGGACGCAAAGCCCCGAGACCGAAAGCACCGTCTCGCCCGCGTGGTCGGCCATCTCGCGCAGGGCGTACTGGTCCGAGGTCTCCATCTCGCGGCCGACCATGTGGGTCACCAGGTCGGCGGTCGTCGTCTCTTCGGTCTTGTCGAAGGTCGTCACCAGGCGGCCGTCGCGCATCACGCTGATGCGGTCGGCCAGCTCGAGCACCTCGTCCAGGTGGTGCGACACGTAGATGATGCAGACACCCTCGGCCCGAAGTTCGCGCACCACGTCGAAGAGCCGGGCGCTTTCCGCCGGTGACAGGGCGGAGTTCGGCTCGTCCAGCACCAGCACGCGGGCGTTCTGGGAAATCGCGCGGGCGATCTCGACGAGCTGCTGTTGCGCCACGGTCAGCCGCTCGACCGGGGTTTCGGGGTCCATCGACGACAGGCCCAGCCGGTCCAGCACGGGTTTCGCCGCATGGCCGGCGCGGCGGCTGGCCATCGGGAGCAGCGGAGCACGGCGGGCGAGCGCGGGCAGCATCACGTTCTCGCCGATCGACAGGTTCCAGCACAGCGACAGCTCCTGGAACACGACGCGGATGCCGGCGGCCTGGCTGGCCAGCGGGGTGGGAAAGGCCGTCTCGCTCCCGTCCACGCGGATCATCCCCTCGTTCGGCTGGAGCGATCCGGCGACGATGTTCATCATGGTGCTCTTGCCGGCGCCGTTCTCGCCGATGACGGCATGCACCTCGCCAGAGCGGAAATCGATCGAGACGTCGTCCATTGCGACGACGCCGGGAAAACGCTTGGTGACGTTACGCATCTCGAGAAGGGGGGATGGCATGTCTGGCAAATCCTGCTGCTCGGTCCGGGGCCGCCCGGTGGAACGGCCCCGGAGCCAGGCTTACATCGCGTCTTCGATGTTCTCGGGCGTGTAGATGCCGACGCCGGTGTCGAGGTCGTCGATCGTCTCGCCGTTCAGGTATTGCACCAGCAGGTTCACCGCCTCGAAGCCCTGGCGCTCGGGCGCCTGGTCGATGGTGACCTGGATCACCCCGTCGGCCACCAGCTCGACCGTCTGGTCCAGCAGGTCGAAGCCCACGACCTTGATCTTGCCGGCCATGCCGTTGCGCTCGACCCATTCGCCGGCGGCGGGAGTGGAACAGCATTCGAGCGACAGGATGCCATTGATGCCGGGATTCGACAGCATCGCGTTCTCGATGGCGGAATAGATCTCCTGCGGATCGGTGCCGGTGTTCAGCGTCCGCACGACCTCGATTCCCTCCTCGGCCTCGAGCACCTCGCGGGCGCCGCCTTCACGGTCGAGCGACCATTGCGCGGCGGCGTCGATGGTGGTGATCATCACCTTGCCCTCGCCGCCCAGCACGTCGACCATCTGCTGGCCGGCCTGGCGACCGGATTCCACCAGGTCCTGTCCGGCGAATACCAGACGTTCACTGTCGGGGTTGTCGGTGTTGTAGGAAATGACCGGGATACCGGCCTCGATCACGCGGTTGATCAGCGGCGAGAGCGCGTCGGTGGACACCGCCGAGATCGCCAGCCCGTCCATGTCGTTCATCAGGGTTTCGATCTCGGAAATCTGGCCGTCCGCATCGGCGCCGACCGGGCCGATAAAGCGGGCGTCCACGCCCTCCATCTCGTCCGCGCGCTCGACCCCCGCCTTCACGAAGGGCGCGAATTCGTTCGACACGTCGTGATAGGAGACGAAGATGTCCAGCGGCTCGCCCGCGTCGATCTTTTCCTGGATGCGCGGCGCAAGCTCGAAGTCAGAGACGTTGACCGGCTCGGCCGCCACCGCGAACGGTGCGGCCGCGATGACAGCCGCCTGCGCAAATGTCGTGAAAGTCCGAAGCATGATTTGTCCTCCCTTGGATCTGCTTCCCTTGGTCTTGCGTCCCCGGACCCTCAGCCCGCCCGGTTTCGCGTGCTCCACTTGTCGATGGCCACGGCGATGATGATCACCAGCCCGATCATGACCTCCTGCGTGAAAGGCGAGACGCCCAACAGCACCAGCCCGTTGCGCAGCACGCCGATGATCAGCACGCCCAGCACGGTGCCCAGGATCGTGCCCACGCCACCCGACAATGACGCGCCGCCGACGACGACCGCCGCGATCACGTCAAGCTCGAGCCCCATGCCGGTGCGCCCGGCCTGGCCCGAAGGAAGAAAGGCCAGCGACAGGATCCCGGCGAAGGCCGCGAGCGTTCCCATGATGACGAAGGCCCAGATCTTGACACCCTCGGCGTTGATCCCCGAGACGCGCGCCGCCTTGGCCGAACCGCCCACCGCGAAGGCGCGGAAGCCGAAGCCCGTGCCCGCCAGCACGATCCAGCCCACCAGCGCAACCAGCGCGAAGAAGACCAGCTGCATCGGGATCACGTCGAAGAGATAGCCCTGCCCCATGAACTCGAACCGCTCCAGCACGTCCGGAAGCGCGCCGTTGCGTTCATTCACCGTGACCGGCTGGCCGTCGGTCATCAGCAGCGCAGCGCCCCGTACGATCGAGAGCATCCCCAGCGTCGCGATCAGCGACGGCAGGCGGCCGTAGGTCGAGAGCACGCCGTTGACCAGTCCGATGGCCGCGCCACTGGCCAGCCCGGCCGCCAGCGCCGGCAGCAGACCCCAGCCCATGACGATCAGCATCCCCGTCCCGAGCCCCGAAAGCGCGTAGGTGGAGCCCACGGACAGGTCTATCTCGCCCGAGATCAGCACGAAGGTCATGCCGACCGCCATGATGCCAAGCAGCGAAATCTGGCGGCCAACGTTCAGCAGGTTGAGCGTGGTCAGAAAGTTGTCGGTCGCCAACGCGAGAAAGGCGCACATGACGATCAACGCCAGCAGCACGCCGATCTCCTTGCGTGCGGCGATGCGCGACAGGATCGACGCGCTCTTCCGGTGGCTGGCGGGACGGGCGGGCTCTGCCCCCGCCCCAAGGCTCGCCCCGCCGCTCATTCCGCTGCCACGGCCGCCGACATGAAGCTCCCGGCCGGGACCGTCTTGAGCTCCTGGTAATGGCCGTAGTCACGCGCCTGTACGAAGGGCGCATTGTGCACGGCGTTGTAGGAACAGATATAGCCCCAGCGGTAGGTATCGCTGTTGTTGGCGTCCGAGCGGTGCAGCAGGTTGCAATGGAAGACCAGCGCGTCCCCCGCCTCCATCTCGACGTAGACATGTTCGAACCGGTCGACGGCGGCCTTGAGGTAGGGCTTCTCGACGTTGGTTTGCCCGTCCTCACGCACATGGTTCAACCGGCCCAGCATGTGCGAGCCCTTCAGCACCTGGAGGCAACCGTTCTCCTTGTTCGCCGGGTCCAGCGAAACGTAGATCGACAGCATCTCCGGCGACAGGCAGCCATTGTTGTACCAATAGCCGAAGTCCTGGTGCCATTCCCAAGCCCCGCCCTCGCGCGGTTGCTTCATGGTCATCTTGTGGCTGTAGAGATAGATATCCTCGCCGATCAGCGCCTCGGAGAGCCGCACCATCCGCTCGTCGCGCGCCAGCATCCCGTACTTGTCGTCACCGGCGGAATTCCAGAGCTTGAGTAGCGTGCTCTTGCCCGAGCTGTCGCCCTTGCGCATCACGCTGTCGCCCTTGCTCTCTTCTTCGAGCTGGCGGCGCGAGGAGTCGCGGAAGTCGGCGACCTCCTCGGGGGACAGCAGCCCCTTGCGAACGAAGTAACCATCGACCTCGTAGGCACGCATTTCGGCTTTGCTGGGAACCAGCATTCCAACCTCCCAAGTGTCCTCGCCGGACGCACCGGCCCTCATCTGCTGCCTATGATGCCCCCGGCCCCGGGCGCTCTCAATGGACATACCTCTCGAATGCATGTAAAAAACACGCATGTCACTCGTACGCAGCGCCTCGGTCGTGCGCATCTCCCATCACTTCCTGCCGGACCCGGACACCAAGGCCGGACTGACCACGATCCTGCGCGCCGGCTGGGTCGACGCGGCGCCGGGGCGCGGCATCCGCCGCCGGTCCTGCCCCGGCGACGACATCCTCTACTGCCTGTCGGGGCGTGGCCGCGTGACGATCGAGAATCGGGTCTTCGACGTGGGCCCGGGCGAACTGGCCTGGATCGCCGGCGACGTGGCCCACGAACACCTGGCCCATGACCGCGACCCCTGGTCGGTGATGTGGTTCCGTCTGGCGGGGCCGGACACCGGCGCGCTACGACGGCGGCTTTTCGGCAACGGGCTGCCGCGCCTTTCGGTGCGCCGCGGGGCCGAGCTGATCAGCTGGTTCCAGGCGCTCTTCGACACGCTGCACCTGCGCGGCATTGACACCGATCTGCACCTGCACGCTTCGGTCGCGCGCTTTCTGCAGCTCGCCAGCGAGGAACGCGCGCCGCGCGCCGCCTCGGGCCTGCCGCCGCCGGTGCTTCGGTTGACGGAGGCGATGCGCGCCACGCCCCAGCACCGCTGGAGCGAGGAGGAGATCGCCCGCGCCGCCGGGGTGAGCGGATCGCAGATCCGGCGGCTCTTTCGCCAACACTTCGACACCACGCCACGCAGCTTCCTGCGCCGGGAGAGAGTCGCCATGGCGCAGGCGCTGATGCTGCAGACAGCGCAACCGCTGCACGAGGTGGCCCAGACCTGCGGCTTCTTTGACGCCTACCACTTTAGCAAGGATTTCCGTCGAGTGACAGGCCAATCCCCGAGCAGCTGGCGCCAAGCGGAGACCGGGTACTAATGTGAGGAGAATGAATAGAAAACCTGCCGACAAGCACCCAATCTTGGGTCAGGTTCATGGCCGATACTTCGTGGATTTACCCAGTTTTTTGGGGAGAGCTATTAGCTCCTTTCGCTGACCTTCCGCTCGAAGGCGATCTGGCTTGGGAGGTCAAGCGATGAGTAGCCTCCGATTGTAGAACCCTTCGATGTTTCTGGGATGGCGTTTTCGGTGCACCGAAACCACGCCTGGAAATTTTGGTTGCCCTGTCCGCCACGATCCTGCCCATGCGCCGCCGCATCACCTGCGCCCGCTCTCCGCCCAACCTGAAGGTACAGACCCCGGGAAGCATTCGTCTTCTCTGGTCAACAAGAAGAAGTAGGGAGACATCGCGCGTGTTCGCATCAGCCCAAGTACGCGGTCCGTGTCGATCCGCCGAAAGTGGTCGATGATCGGCTGTCTGTCGTAGATCATCGCTGCACTCAGACAGCCGCGGAACTCGACGTGGGCAAGGCTCGCGGCCGGGCCACGGGCACGAAAGACCCGACGTAAGGCAGTGAAGCTGGCAACGACCGGAGCACTCCGCGCAAGGCGGGGCCAGCGAAGGGCGAGGCAGAGGGGCATAAGCCTTGGGTCGAGTGCCATATCGGCGTGAAACACCAACGGATCAACCCGCTCCGGGCTTTCGAACCGTTTCCCGCGCCAGCCGAGACGCTCGAGCAGACCGTCGAGCAGATGACCGGTGGGCATCCCCCTGCCCCGCCAAGCGCCGAGCAGGTCATGCGACGTGATTCCCGGCAGGCTGTCGAAGCGCGCAAGGGCCGCGTCAGTCGAGATGCCCTGTCGTTGCCATCGGCGCACCCAATTTGGCCTTCCGCCCGCCCCCGACGAAACCTGATCCCGCTCGACAGGCATCTCGGGATCCATGGCGTAGGCAAGCTCGGCGGGAATGGCGCTGGCTCGCTCCGTGTAGCGAGCCGAATGATGAAAGCCGGTGACGCGGCGGGCGCCGGCGGCACGTGCGATCTCTCCGGCGGCCCGGGCCGTCAAGTGCGCGGTCGCGGCAGCGAGGTCGCGGTCCGCCTCAAGAAACGGGGTTTCGATAAACAGATGGTCAGCGTCTCGGGCGATCGTCAGGATCCGGTTGCGATTGTCTGCCGTGTCGGCGGCGTCGGTGACATAGGCCACACGCTGTCCCGGTGCGATCTTGAAGACACGCCCGCGGAGGGTGCCCAGCCGCACCTCGCCCTGCCCGGGAATCGCGATAGGATGATCATCGGCGGCACCCGCCCGGATGGCGGACTTGGCCTCGTCAAGCCAGCGACCGACGGACAGCCCGAGCTCGTCGAGCGCGGTACGCCATACATTGACGCGCAATTCTTCGCGTAGGACGAAGGCGAGAGAAGGGACGCGGTGGTCGAGCGCCACCGCCTCAACGATGAAGTCATCCTCGGCCAGCACGACGCCCTCTCCGAGAGCCGGAGGGGGAAGGTCGCGACGGCGAAACGCCTCGCGGGCGCGGAACTCAGCGGCTGCGGAGAGGCGCATGCCGTCAAACTCGTAGACCGTGAGGCGAAAATCGACTGAACTCTCGTCGAGCAGGTTCCAGGTAAAGGCGCCCAGCCTATTCTTGACCTGGCCCAGGAAGCCCGCGGGGCCGATCAGGGCCAGCGGGCGTGGCCGGTGAAGGCGCAACCGCAGCAGGGGATCGAACCCCGCCAGGTGATCCATGTGTGCATGCGACACGAAAGCGTGACTGACGCGCAGAAGCTCGCGCGGGCTCAGCGGCTCGAGGCCGCCGAGGTCAAAGAGGATGGCGCGGCGGCCGAAGCGGAAATCGAGATACACGCCTGGATCGCCATCGGGCGGGTTCACGAGCCGCGGCTGAACGAGTTGCGTCATCACGGGGCCCAATCAGTAGATCGGCAATTCCTGCGACCCCCGGTCGTCATGCATTGTCCCGGCGGAGTCACCACACGAATATCTTGAGACGGCAGAGAAATCCCGGCATCCGACGATCCAAGGTTGCGGCTCGGAGCATCATCAAACATCCTCATTACCGAGACCTCCGTCAGCGCATTTTGACACGAAGGTTCTGGATTCGGCGAAGAAAATGGAAGCCGTTTGCACCCTATCCAGAATGTTCCAGGTCGCGGGCTTTGTCGTGGCTTCCGCCTGTGCGCCTTGGCAGTTCCCAACTGACTGGCGTACTGGGAACCACGACAAGTATCGAGTAGCTAACCCAGCTCGTTCAGCGCCCGTTTCACATGTTGATGAAGGCGCCCGATGCCAAGCGGTGTCAGTTCGATGTCACCTAGTGCCGTGACGATCTCCAGCGTGAGATCGCGAGGGACCAATTGCATCGCCCAAGTGGGGAATTTGCGATCGCTGACGAATCTGACCGCGAAGGGAGAGATAGCCGAGTGCCGGGGATCTTTCAGTATGTCTCGAAAGACATCCGCGACCGCATCCCGCGGCCCCTCCAAGGTCCGCATGAAATAGCCGCCATCAAAAAGAAGCAGACCGGTGACGTCCAGGCTCCGGTTGCGTGCCTGGCTCCTGTTGGCAAGCGCGGCAATGTCCGCGTCAGACAATTCCAGCTGAGCTGCGCTGAGATAGGAAAGCGTGAATAGCTGCATCCCTATTGGCCCAAATTGAAGCGCCCCTGCACCAACAATCCATTGGTGATAGATCGCCTTTTATAGGTCAATAGCCCTCACTCAGTTTCACACCGCAGGTACCCGGATACTGCCGCTTCGCTCTGCTCGCGGGTCCCGTTTTGGGCCTCTCCGAACGTCTCGGTCACTCCCTCTCGTAGGGTGAGAGTCCCTGATCGTCTGCACCGTCTTCCGGCGGAAGGATCTCGAACTCGGCGGCGCCTTGGCGGCCGCAGGCTGCACATCTCGCACCCCCGATCGCCCCACCGAGCGTCTCAAGCCCAGGATGCGCCTGCATCACTTTGCGAATGTGGATATGACCCCCGTGACCGCAATCGCATCGGACCCGGATCACGTGATTGAAGAGCTCGACAAGGGGGCGCTCGAGCTCGCTTCGTGCTTCTGTCATCTTGCTTTCGTGTCTTCTCGGCTCATCGAGCTGTGGAACTTTCAGTTGCAGACGCTCGGAACCGGTCAAACTAACATCGGAGCAACAGATTTGCTCGCGGGGCAATAGAGGATCCTTTCGGAGATGCAACTGGAGAAGCATTGAGAAAGGTTGGGAACATTCAGCGGATTGATCTGTATAGGCGTAGGGCGGGTCGAGGCCATCTCGCCACCGCGCATCATGTGTCACAGCTCGCGCGTGCTTCGACCCGTCCTCCCCCGCTTCATGAACTCTTCGCCCCGCAGTCGCATTATGGCTCAAGCCGCGTTCTGCAATCCGTTATTGGAGAGGAGTCCGGAGGCGCGTTGAAACATCTGCCCCCTCCTGCCCGTTGTCCTGGATGAAGACCCCACCGCTCGCTAGCACGCGGAGCCGCGCTCGATCGAGCCCGAGTTCCGCGAGATGCCGCGCATCGCGAAGCCATATGAGCCCCGGCGTGGCGAGCAGGTTCTAAGAGACGCTTTCAGGTAGCGGCGACACATGGCCAGGGCTCCGGGAGATCGCTACGTCGGCCACGCGCGTCGGAGAGGGGCGGACAGCAAACTTGCGACAGCGCGCCGTCGAACCTGCAAAATTTGACCCAAACGGCACCTCAGAGCAACAACGTGGTTCCGGAGCCGAGTTGCTGCGTTGGGGCAGCCCTGGTCCCCGCATCTCACGCTGCCGGAACGGCGCGGCGCAGTGCGTCGAAGAGGCGGCGTTCGTTGATCGGCTTTCCGACATTCTCGACGTCTGCAACGACCTCGCCGCCTGGAATGTCCAAGTCGTTGTAGGCTGAAGCGACCACAAAAGGGATGTTCAGGCTCCGGAGACGCTCTGCAACCGGAAAGACCAACTGCCCCCGCAAGTTAAGATCCAGCACCGCAACATCGGGTCGGCCATCCTCGAGCGCCTTGAGTGCCGCCTCTACCGAGGCAACGGATGACATGACTGCATGTCCGCCTTGCTCGAGAATTGTTTCGAGGTCCATCGCAACCAAGAACTCGTCTTCGACGATGAGGACGGACAATCCATTGTCGACATCGGGGTTGATGATCGTCTCACCGGGCATCCGCCCTCCTTGGCTTGAAGCTATCGCGGAAAGTCCACGGTCGCTGTCAAACCTTCAGGAAGGTAAGCCAGTTCCGCCTGCCCGCCGAGTTCGCGCTCTGCAGAGAACCGTATGAGCCGCATGCCAAAACCGGTCGTGGATGGTGGCGATGTCTCGGGCCCACCTCGTTCTCGCCACCGCAGCTGGAGCATGGATGCGTGATCATCACCCTTCGGCTCCCAGCAGATTTCGACCTGGCCCTCGGGTCTCGACACCGCGCCATACTTGATGGCGTTCGTCGCCAGCTCGTGCATGATCAAGCCCAGGGCCGTGGCCTGATTGGGTGTCAGAGCGATTTCAGGGCCATCGGCAATCTTCACCTGGCTGGGTCCTCCGAGATAGGGCTCCATCACGGCGCTCGCCAACTCGGGTAAACCGGAAGCATCCTTGCTGCTGCCTATGTTCAATGATCGCGCCAGTGCCTCGAAACGTCCGAGGAACGTGTCGCGGTATTCCTTCGCACTGCGCCCCTCCACGCCGGTCTGACGTGCAAGCGCCTGCGTGATCGACAATAGATTCTTGATCCGGTGATCGAGTTCACCGATGAGGATGTCCTTCTCGTCTTCTCTCTGCCGTCTTTCGGTCGCGTCCGTGATCGAGATCAGGATGATCTGCTGCCCGTTGTCCGGGTGCTTGAGCCGCTGGGCGCTGACCAGCATCGTCCGGTATCCCACGCGCGGGAATGTCCCTCTGACTTCGTAGTCGAACACAGACGCACTTTGGGGGATCACCTTTTCCAGAAGAAGGCGCAACTCGGGGATGTCCCACTGCCTATTCCCCAGGTCGTGGAACTTCACGTCTACCGTGGATTCCCGATCGGTCTCGAACGTCCTGTAGAAAGCCGGGTTGGCGCTTATGACCGTGAAGTCCGAACTGAGAACCAAAAGGGGATCGCGGATGGTGTCGACGACCCCCTGAGCGCGCACATGCGCACCACGCAGGAGGCGATAAAGCTCATCAAGGTCCAATGGATTCTCCCATGACAACCATTTAGCGCAACATTCGCACGGGAATATTTCTAGCCGCAAGGCAGTTGCTCTCCCGCTCGCTCGGGTAGTCAGGGTTCCCTCTGATGCTGGCGGCCGCGGAATCCCAAGCCTGGATCTTGTAAGCTCGACACGCGCGGGAGTGCGCACTTCGTAAAGCTCGGCGGCACTACTTTGGACTTGGATGCTCCCGCCCGCACCTCAAGAGCTGCGGTTCCAAAAAGCCATATTCTGTCCGGGAACAGTATCCCGCTCCCCCAGTTATGGAAGCTCACCCGTAACATGTGAGGCCAGAATGTTTCATCACTCATCGAAACTGCAATACGAGGTCCGGGTCGACACCCCCGATCCGCAATTCGCGAAGTTCCTGCAGCAGGCCATCGGCGGCGTGGAAGGCGAGATCCGCGTCGCGATGCAGTATTTCTTCCAAGCGATGGGCGCGCGGGGCGACGACAAGTATCGCGACATGCTGATGATGACCGCGACCGAAGAGCTGAGCCATATCGAGTTTCTCGGCCATGCGGTCGCGCTCAACCTCGAAGGGGCGCCGCTCACGGTTCAGGAAGAAGCGGCCAAGGACCCGGTGGTCAACGCGATCATGGGCGGGGCGAACCCGCGC
The DNA here is from genome assembly GCA_005473895.2 of Carideicomes alvinocaridis. GTDB lineage: Bacteria > Pseudomonadota > Alphaproteobacteria > Rhodobacterales > Rhodobacteraceae > Carideicomes > Carideicomes alvinocaridis. The sequence continues at coordinate 61,536 of SRJI02000002.1, read as the reverse complement.
CACATCCTGTCCTCGGGCCTGTCGGCCATGCCGGTGAACTCCAACGGCGTGCCCTTCGACATGAGCCATGTCTATGCGACCGGCAACATCGCCGCGGACATGATGGCGAACGTGACCGCGGAAAGCGGCGGCCGCGTGCTTGCCTCGCGCCTCTACAACATGACCGACGATGCCGGGATGAAGGACATGCTGTCCTTCCTGATCGCGCGCGACACCATGCACCAGCAGCAATGGCTCGCCGTGATCGAGGAGCTGGGCGGCTGGGAAAACGCCCTGCCGATCCCGAACAGCACGCCGAAGGACCACGAGGCGCAGGAGCATTCCTACTACTTCCTGAACACCTCGCTGGACGAGCCCACCCCGGAAGGCCGCTGGACCTCGGGCGCGTCCTATGACGGCCGCTCGGAATTCAGCAAGCGCGACAAGCCGGAACCTCTGGGACAGAAGCCCAGCCTCGGCAAGGCGCGGCCCCATTCCGGCACCCAATCGGAACAGCAATAGGAAAGGAACCGATCATGCCAACGACCGTCGGCACCGAAAACACCCTGGAAGACCTGGTGAAGAACCTGCTCGCGCTCGAGCACGACGCCCTGGCCGCCTACGAGGCCGTCATCGAACGGCTCGGCGACGCGGGGCTGCGTGAGAAGGTGGAGTCGTTCCGCCAGGATCACGAGGCCCATGTGCGCGAACTCGAGGGGATCGCCTCCGGCAAGGGCATCGAGGCCCCACAGGAGGGGGACGTCAAGCAATGGCTGACCACCGGCAAGGTGGCGATGGCGGACCTCATGGGCGACAAGACCATGCTCGGCGCGATGAAGACGAACGAGGATGACACGGTGCAAGCCTACTCCCAGGCGCTCGAGAACCCGGCCTCGGACGACACGCTGCGCCCGATCCTCGAGAAGGCGCTGGCCGACGAGCGCCGGCACCGCACCTGGATGGAACAGGTCAGCAGCTGACTTTGCGAGGCGGTTTGGCAGACTGCTGCTTGCTGGCTACAAATTGGAGCGGCTAGGTCCAGCCGAAAGGTCCGACGGCGTCCAAAATGGGTAGCTCAGGGGCTGCGCGGGCTAAACCGCGCAGCCCAAAAACCTTAAGCTATGCAAAGGTACTATTTCCGCAAGCATGACAGGCCGCCGAAAAGGGGCTGTTGACCCTCTCCTCCCCCTTGGCCCCTACCGGGCTCCGCTATTATCCCGCCCGCCTTGTTCTGATGTGACAGGATGTTCATTGCCACGGCAGAAGGCTTCGTATTTCCAAACATGTGGCTGACCCCGTGATGGGATCCCCAGCCTCCTGCGGCCTTGTCATAGGACGGCGTGTCCGGATCTTTTTCCGTGCTAGAGTGTGTGTGGCGGCGAGATGGCTTTTCCATGGGACCGCCTGCAGCGATGATTTCGGCATTCCAGCGGAGCTTTCAAAAATGCCTGGATTTCGACGGCATTGCGGCTGCCCATCAGCTGCGACCTTGGATCAGGAATCCTCTGGTTCGGCCATTCGGCGGTGCATCTGGGCGATGATCGCGTCGGGCAGCAGGCCGGAGAAGGTTGCCTGAACTTTGTTCATGAACCCCGTCACAGCACCGCTTTGCCCTTTGATCATGGCGTCATACCCTTTTTGGGCGACCATTGCGGGATCATCTTTGTCATCATCCTTCCCTACGGGAGTGTCCTCCATGTGGGCCCGGTCGAAGAACTCCGTCTCGGTCGGTCCCGGCATGAGACAGGTGACTGAAACTCCGGTTTCCTTTAGCTCGTTGCGCAAGGCGTAGCTGAGGCCGTCGAGATACGGTGCAGAAGGCCCTAAGTGTCGCCGCAGCGGAGGAACTCGATGTCGCGGTCCTTGACATCAACCTCAACGGCCGGTCGCGCAGGTTCTGAATGCACGCGAGATCCCGTTCGCTTTCGCTACGGGCTATGCGGACACAATTCGCATTCCGCCAGCACTGGACGGGACCCCGCGCGTCGAGAAGCCCATAGAGCGGGATCGTCTCCTCGCCTGCCTCGCAGCTGCCATGACGTCCCGCAGCACCTGAACCTACTGAGGCTGCATGATAGCCCGCCCTCCCCGCCCAGCCCCTTCACTTGCCAAGACCCGTGCATGGCTCAGGGCCATTTCCAACACCGCATCCTGCACGGGGCGCAGCGGCATCAACAATATCGACCATCCGTTCGGCGCGATATTGAGATAAAGGTCATCTCTCCGGCCGCCCTGCGGCGGCGATGGAGCAAGTGTGGCGAAGGTCCGTAAGGTCCGCATGGTCGATCCTAAGGCGACACTGCTCCATTTCTCCGACGACCGCTTCCGGGGTGCTGCCCTGCGGTGGCGCTGGGTAGCGTCAAGGTCTAGTATCTGGCCCAAGCGGACACGCGACGTCGCAGCGGGGTCGGACGCCTGGCAGGCAGCAGCGGCCCCGAACCAGTCATTCGTGCCCATCGGCAGCGTGGTGTGGCAGCCCAAGGTCAACTTCGCGGACCTTTCGGCCGGTCGCCACACGTGCTCGGTTTACGCCGCGCCTGCGCAGTCACCCGTGAGGAAGGGCGGACTCCGGACCTTCGCTGCGACGACAATCCGATCGTCCAACAAAAGTGGAAGCCGACATTCAGCTGTGCTGATCACCGGGCTCAGTTCTGCACCGCCGCATGTCGGAGAGCCCCGAGCGATGGATGCCGCGCCACGGTCGGATGGTAGGAAAGCCGACGTCGCGGTCATCTGAGGAAAAGCTTCGGATGACCGGTTCATGCGCATTCTGAACGCCCGGGCGACGGAGAGCTTCGCACTCAAGGCATAAGCGACAAGTTAAGCCTCCGGCGAGAGCCGTCTTACGTCGTTCCGGCGGTAAAGATAGAACCGGCCTCGTGGCAGACTTCCGCTCAGATGATTTCGTATCTGTGCCCCTCTTCCGCCATTTTCGGGCGGCAGGCTGTTTCCGATCCAGACCCAATCCATGCATAAGTGAGGGATGTACCATGAACGCTGCCGAAATTGATAAAGCGAATTACATCTCCGCGCGTGACAGTTCGCACCAGGACCTGCTTGTCTATTCCGCCAAGAAGTCCGGACGCTCGCCAGTGCAAATCCAGCGGGAGTTCAGCCGCATGGCGAAATCGCACAGTCGGCTGAACATGGTCGAATATGTCCGGACCGGGCTGTACGACGTCGATCGGTACACCTCGGAGGAACGTGATCAGTTCATCTCAAACGATTTGCATTGGCAGATCACTCACCGTTGTAACGACAACGGCTGGATCAGCGCTGCCGAAGACAAGGTTCTGGCCGCGATACTTCTGAACGCGGGTGGCGTGCCGGTACCGGAAACTGTCGCCGTTCTTGATAAATCTTCGCGGACCTATCCGGGTCTTCAGAAAATCGCGTCCGCTGACGCCTTGGCCGAACTGCTGAAAACCTATTCCGGTGAGACCCTTTTCTGCAAGATCGTCTCGGGCATGGTCAGTTTTGGCGCCTTCCGCATCGACTCCGGCGACGCGACGCAGATCACCTGCTCCGGCCACGCCCCGATGACCCACGAGCAGTTCCTTGCAGAGTTCGTCGGTCAGAACGCCTATGTCGTTCAGCGGGAACTGAAGAACCATTCTCGACTGTCCAATTATGCCTCGGCCCTCGCCACGGTCCGGATGGTCAACATGATCACCGATCGGGGCGTTCTGTGCCCGTTCGCGGTGATCAAGCTTCCGCAGGGTGGCAATATCGCTGATGCGTTCTGGCGCCCCGGCAATCTTGCCTGCGATGTCGACGTGGGGACGGGCCGCATCCGCACCGTTGCCCGGCGCGGCATCGAAATGGAGTATCTGGAAGACCACCCCGAAAGCGCCGGCCTGACGGGTCTCGAATTGCCGTTTTGGTCCCAGTTGCTCGAGATCAACGAACGCGCAGCACAGCTTTTTGCGCCGATCCGCTATCAATCGACGGACATTGCGATCACGCAGGATGGTCCTGTCGTCGTCGAACTGAACTACGGCGGCGGGTTCGATCTGCCTCAGTATGCAAGCGGGCGCGGGATGCTAACCCCGGCGGTGCGCGCTTTCTTCGAAGGCTGCGGTGTCGTCTTCGCCCCCAAGAAGAAGCGGCGTCTCATATGGGGAAGTCACTAAGGCGCTGCTGCACAAGTTCCGTGAGAGATTTGTCTCGTGAACCGGGCCGCTACCAGAGGCGGCGGCCCTGGACAGATACGACCACTTCTCGCTCGACTGGCTGCCGCGTGCCCACGCCCCCGGCGATCTTTTCGGCGTACCGCATTTCGACGTGCACTTCTACGTCACGACGCGGGCCGAGCGGCTGGCCGTCGACCCGGCCGATATGCTCTTCATGGAGAAGCCAGCTAAACGGTCCTCGGTAGAGTTGATGCCGCCGAACTTCGTGCCCCCGGCGGAATTCGATCCGATCTCGGCAAAGGGAAGCACTGGCTCGTCGTGACCGATCCGGTTTACGCGGGGCAGCCTTTCGAGGCGGTTCTAATCTGCGCCGCGTGGGACCACGAAGTAGCCTTCGTCAAGCCGATGGGGACGCGCGACCTGTTTTTCCCGCGCCGGGACTTCGGAGGTGAGCTCGGCCGGTCGGAACGCGTGCGGCGGCGGCCCGATCCAAAGCGGAGCGGCAGGCCTACTCGGCGGCGATGCTTGGCGCGGTTTCCCTTCGTTGGGTGCAACCGCCTTGCCGTTCCGCAGGACGCGCCAAGCGTCGCGGAATGGAACGAAGTAGAGACGCAGGCACGAGTTCAACTCGCTCGAATCCTCGACGGTCCCGAACCTCACATCGCGGTTGTCCTCGGGCATGTGGTAGGTGCGGAAAATCACGTCCCAGGCCGGAAACATGAAGGCGAAGTTCTTGTCGAGATGATCGGGGTGCGAGCTGTGGTGCACGTGATGATGCGCCGGCGAGGGAAAGATCAGAGACAGCCGTCCCGGCCACCGCAGCCAGATGTGGGAATGCCGGAGGTTGTATCCCACGACGTTGAACAGAAACATTAGAACCGGTACGCCCAGAAGCACCGGCATGCTCGGCGTGTAGCCGAGCATGTTGACCGCCACGCCGTTCGTCGCGCCGTAGCCGACCCCGATGAAGAGATTGTAGGCGAAATTGTCGATCGGATGCTCCCGAAAGTTCGATATGGGATGCATCACCTCGGCGCTGTGATGCACCTTGTGGAACTGCCACAGGATTGGAACCCGGTGCTGTAGGTAATGGATCGCCCAGCCGATGAAATCGATGACCAGCATAATCGCGAACATGTAGCCGACCGCGATCAGGAAATCCGAAGCGCCGGACCGAGCGCTCTCGTCCAAAGCTTGGCTGACCGTCATGCCTCCCGACGTCGCACGGAATCCCGTCGAGACTGCCCAGCCGCCGAGGCCGAGAAGGAGGAAATACGAGACCACCTTGTGAAACACCATATAGTACAGGTCGAGCCATGCCGACGGATGGGTCCAGACCTTCCTGGGAAACAGAAAACGCGTGAACGACTCCTCCGCCAGTTCCGCATCGTTCGCGCTCGCGGTGGCGACGTCCCTGCGGATCTTCCGCCAGATCAGCCATGCGATAAGAATGGAGGAAGCAACATAAGCGAAGTAGATCCGCGCCTCCGGGTTGAACGGCATGAGCAGCACGTCCACCAGTCGATCAAGTACGGCTGTAATCATGTTCATCAATGTGTCCATCGAAATCGTCCCGGAGGCGCTTCAGCGTCACCTCGGCTACCCCGCGTTTTCGGCCAAACTGTGTCCCCAAAATGAGCTTGTGGTCTTGATTGCTTTCTCCTGAGGAGCCGCCGGCAAGCTTCCGAGCACGATGCTGGGTCGGCGCGCCTGCGGATCGCATAAGCGAATTGGAGGTCGGCGCATTCCCCGGCAATGGCCGGATGGTGCACACTTTAGACCTCCGCCAGACGCGGCCTCTGTCCACTCAGCGCACGAAGCTGCCGTCACCTGGAGCAGGGCGAACAGCAGCAAGGTCCCGCATCACCAAAATTCAATAACAAAAATTGCTGCGCGATTCATGAATGGCCGGTTCGGTGACGCTGCGATGCAGCTTCCGATCATATGAAGAGTGTCCGCTAATGGGATGTGCCGGCTGCTTCCCCCACCGTTGGGTTATCCTGTACCGGGATCATCCGCGCCAAAGGAGAAGCAGCCATGTGTGCGAAGAAGACAGGAAGCATTGAAGATCTGGCAGTTGTCGGCGTCGACATCGGCAAGGATACGTTCCACCTGGTCGGTTTCGACCGCTCAGGTCAGGTGGTTTTGCGCAAGCAGATCAAGCGGCTCGCGCTGGACGCAACGTTCGAGAAGTTGCCGCGATGCGTGGTCGGGATGGAGGCCTGCCTCAGCGCTCATTTCGTCAGCCGAAGGCTGCGCGAAATGGGGTTCGATCCGCGGATCATTCCGGCGATCTACGTGAAGCCGTTCAACAAGGGCCAGAAGAACGATTACAACGATGCAGAGGCGATCGCCGAAGCCGCTCTGCGGCCGAACCTCCGGACGGTGACGGAGAAGAGCCAGGACCAGCTCGACCTTCAGGCCCTGCATCGGGTGCGGGCCCGGCTCGTCTCGCGGCGTACCGCAACGATCAACCAGATCCGTGCCTTCCTGATCGAACAGGGGATCGCGGTTCGCAGCGGGCTACGCGCCTTGCGGAATTCCTTCGAGGCCATCCTCGAACAGAGACGCGACGAGATCTCTGCCCGCATGCGGAGCATCCTGATCGGGCTCTACGGCGACTGGCTCTGGCTCGATGACCGGATTGCCGCCGTATCGACGGAGATCGAGGAGATCAGCCGCACGGAAGAAAACTGCGCGAACATCATGTCGATCCCCGGCATCGGACCGGTGATTTCGACGGCCATGGTCGCGGCGGTCGGCCGGGGCGATGCCTTCGACCGGGGCCGCGACTTCGCCGCCTGGGTCGGGCTGGTGCCCCGACAGTTCAGCACGGGTGGGCGCACGATCCTCGGGCGGATCGCCAAGCGGGGAAGCCGATACCTGCGCATGCTCTTCGTGCAGGCCGCCAAGGTGATCATGATGCGCCCCCACCGATGGCAGGCGTTCAGCTTCGGAGCCTGGCTCGAACGCGCCGTATCCCGAATGCCCAGGAACAAGGCTGCGATTGCCTTGGCCAACAAGCTGGCCCGCACGGCGTGGAGCATCCTGCGTCACGGCACACGGTTCGACACCCAAAGAGATCTGACCATGGAAGCGATCTGACAACTTCCTGGTCACCACGGAGTTCGCAAAAGAGGACAGCATGGAACGGAGAAACTACGCCCCCAGAGTCTGACGGCCCCTTAGGTCATCATCGACCTTTCCGCTAATGAGACCACGGTGCGTGCGTAACCCCATCGAGGCCACGGCCCGCGAGCCGACAAACAGGCCGGATACATATGAGCGATTTCCGAAGACGCGCCGATTTCTCAATTGCGAACAGCAGCCGGCACATACAAAAGGGCCGTCCTTGACTGCGGCGAGACGACCGCACAGGGGTCAGGAATTGATATGTGCTGCGCGGGGGCGTCGGTGGCGGCGATGCGCAGGAGGACCGGAATATGCGCGTCCGCTGCACGGCGCCGTCGGCACGACGACCCGTCGGCTACCAGCACCACCGGCGAAACCAGTTCCGGTGCCGAGCGTTCTTTGAGCATGGAACTGACTTGCGAACGTCACGGTGCCGGACCACCCTTGCTCCTAGTTCACGGGCTGGGTGGAAGCGTCCGGTCCTGGGACGGCATCCTGCCGATGCTTGCTCGCGGACGCGAGGTCATATTGGTCGATCTGCCTGGGCACGGGGGGTCTCCGGCGCTTCCGGGGCGCCAGACGATCGCCGCCCATGCGGACGCGCTCGAGCACTTCATCGACCGGAACGGGATCGCCGGCGTCGATACCGTCGGCAGTTCTGTCGGCGCGCGGCTGGTGCTGGAACTGGCACGGCGCGGCATCGGCGGCCACACGGTCGCTTATGATCCGGGCGGTTTCTGGCGCGGCTGGGAGACGGCGTGGTTCCGCTCCACGCTTGCCGCCTCGGTCCGGCTGGTGCGCCTCCTGCGGCGGCGCATTCCGGCGCTCTCGCACAGCCGCGCCGCGCGGTGCGTTCTGCTCGCGCAACTGTCGGCGAGGCCCGGCGCCCTCGATCCCCTGCTGGTCCGGAACGAGCTGACGGCCATAGCCGAGACAGACGTGTTCGACGCGATGCTGCGCGAACTGGCGCGTGGTCCTTTGCAGGAGGGGACCGCCACACCTCCGGGCCACGTGACGATTGGCTGGGGCCGTCAGGACCGTCTCCTGCTGCCACGTCAGGCGGAGCGCGCACAAGCGGCCTTCCCCACCGCGCGGTTGCACTGGTTCGAGCGCTGTGGTCATTTCCCGCAATGGGACCGCCCGAAGGAGGCCGCAGAGGTCATCTTGAAAACGATGGCGAGATGAGGCGCGGATAACGGACGTGAGTTCTCACGCGCGGTCCAGCTCCTCGAGAAACTGCATGATGAGACGGAGATAACTCGAGCGGATGCTTCCTTTGTCCGCTCCGCCGACCTTCACCTTCGAAAATGATGCGCGAGGGATGAATGGCCGATATCGTGGAGCTGCATCGCAGCGTTCGACATCAAGCCAATGGCAGGTCTAGGCCGGAAGCCGCCATGGTCACTTCGGGCGGGAAGCCGACATTCGCCGCGCGTGGGTGGCAAGTTGGCCGCGGCTGGAGAAGCGGACGTCTGGCAGGATCCGTACCGGGCGTTCGTCCCTCACTGCCGAACGGTGGCTCCGAGCCCGAGGACGATGCTGTAGGGGAACCGGTCGTCCGCTCTGCCGACCAGTTCGGGCATTACGTCTTTTTCGTAGTTAGGATGTTCGCCTCGCTCTTGCGATGATCGTGCGGGCTGCGCGAAGGGCACGATGACGTTGTTGTGCGAGTGCGGGCTCGCGAATACCGATGAACGAGACCGGCAGGTACGGTCCGGCGAACCCGACAGATCGCGGGTCGGATCCCGGCATTCGAACTCCGGATGATGGTCTGCGCCTCCCGGTCAGATTTGGAAAGCCTTTGGCCGCCTTCGCGAAATAAAGTAACTTCGGATTGGAGAGGTAACGCAAGACGCGACATGGAGGCGCCACGGGCTCATGGACGGGACCACGATCAGAGAACTGCGCAGGCGTCTTGGCATCACCCAGCACCAGCTCGCCGACAGGATCGGCGTCGATCAGGGGACGATCAGCCGGTGGGAGCGCGGCGTCGAGAACCCGCGCCCACGGCGGGCGGCAAGGCTGAGACAGCTGCTGGTGCGGGACGAGGAGCGGAGGCACATGGATCGCAGCCTCGCGCTCATTCGGCATGACCTCCAACAGGCCACGCTGCTCGACGAGCGACTGAAGATCGTGGAGATCTCCGCTTCGGGCGAGCGGTTCTTCCGCGCGCGCGGTCAGGATCCGACACGGCTGCTCGGCATGAGCTTCGACCGTTATGTGGACAGGATCGGTGCTCCGAAGCTGATGGATCAAGTCGCGGAATGCGGTCTTCTGAAAGGCGATGCGCTTCTGTTCCGGTTCACGGTGAATGCGCGCGGCAGGGGCAACACGACGGTATGGGAGCCGATCTTTCAGGGCGGGAAGCTTGCCGGGGTCCTGAACTTCGTATCTTCCCTCCAGAGCTTCCCCCCGAATGACGACTTTTCCATCGAATGCGTGGATTTCGTTCCGGCGTACGAGCCCGACTCGATGGTGCCGCTGTATCGCGGCAAGAGAGCCGCCTTCATCGAGTCGGTCTGAGGCGAGCAAGACGTAGCTTTGCGCACTCGTCGTCGGCTTCAGGTCGGAGAACGCATCGACATCCGATCCATGTCGGGCGCCAAGGACCGTCCAGCCCCGGAATCCATCTTCAACTCATCGCGGAGCGGCGATTTTCTGGCGAAACGCATTTTTTCGCCCTTCCTCGGGAAATGCCGCCAAGACTTAGATCAAAAAGCGCTGGGTCAGAGGCGAATCGAATCTTTCAGACCACGCGCGTGGGGGCGTGGGAGGCATCATGGAAGAACCCGTTCGCAGGTTGGCGCTCGCCCTGGCCGTCGCTGTGGCGTGGTCTGTCCCGGCGGAAGCGCAGGAGGATGCTTCGAGCTGTGCAATCCCCGTCTCGCCCGACGAGGTGCTGGGCGACACCCTGTTGTGCGGCCGGATCGAAGTGCCGGAGAATTGGGAGGTGGCTGGAGGCCGGACGATCCCGATCTCCTACGTGGTCCTGCGGAGCACGAGTCTCGCCCCCTTCGAAGACGCCGTGATCTATTTCCAGGGCGGGCCCGGCGGCTCGGCACTCAATTCCTTCGGCCTCATATCCGGCGGCACGAAGCTTCTGCGCGAAAACCGCGATGTCATCATCATGGAACAACGCGGCACCGCGCACAGCAACGAGCTGTTCTGCCCACTGGAAGTCCGCGTCACAAGCCCCGAGACCTACGAGGACGACAATGCCGCCGCCGACGCGCGGTTCGAGGAGATTGGCATCGACGCCTACAGCGACCCGGATGCCGTGTACGACATGATGGCCGAGTATGCGGCCATTTCGGATTTCGGGCCCTGCGTTCCCTATCTCGAAGCACAGGGCAATGACCTGACCCAGTATCGAACCACCAGCACGGTACAGGATGTGATCGCCCTGATGGAGCATCTCGGCTATCCCGCCTACAACCTCTATGGGGGCTCGTACGGGACCACCGTCGCGCTGGCGATCATGGACCACTACGAGACGCACCCGGATGCCTCTCTTCCTCCACTGCGGGCGGCCGTGATCGACGCGGTCGCGCCGCGCAACCGCGAGTTCTACGAAGAGGCCTTCATCGCCTCCTACGTCGTCCTGCGCATCTTCGGCGATTGCGAGGCCGAACCCGCCTGCGCCGCAGCCTATCCGGGCATCCGGCAGCGCGCCGCCGACCTTCTGGCCGCGATCGAGGCCGAGCCGCTGATCGCGGGCGAGACGACCGTCGATATCGACGCCCTGGTCGAGGTGCTGCGCTCCGCCACCGGGACGCAGCAGGCGCTTGTTCCGTTTCTGCCGCGCCTCGTGGCCGAGTTGGAAAACGGCGAAACGGCGGTCTTCGATCTTGCCCAGGCCGCCGCCCGGTATGAGATCACGCTGCCCCCCGTCCAGCGCGAGCAGAATGCATCGGCACCGGTCGGCTCATTGGCGGATGTCACGGCGCAGGTGCGGAGCATCTCCGAGCAATTCGACGCGATCGAAGAATCCCTTGCGACCATGATGTTGCAGGATGCGATCATACGGGACGCGGCCCTCGACGCTACGAGCCGGAGGGAGTTCTTCCTGGCCATGCTCGAGCGCTATGTCGATATCGGCGGCGGCTCGACCGGCAATATCGTGCAGACCAAGCTGGAGTCTTTCCTGCTGCATCCCGAACAACGGACGCGCGAAGGCCTCCTGGCCTTCATCGCGGACGCCGTCCTGTTCCCGACCTTGCAGGCCGAGATGACGAGCCTTGCCGAGGCATTCGATGACGACGAGGTAAGCGCCGTGTTTCGCACGCTGACCCGCGCGGCCTTCGAACGGGGTATCTCGCCTCTCGCGTCCACGACGCACCGGATCGTCCGCTGCAACGACGAGGGCCGCGGGTTCTTCAACGACACGGCCTTCGAGGCCTACGCCGATTTCGAGACCCCGCAACTGATCGGCAATTCGGCCTACTGGGTCGCCAACTACCAGATCAGCTGCGAACAGCTCGGCCTTGCCGCCGAGGAATACGCACCGCCGGAACCGGGTGTGGTCAGCGACGTGCCGACGCTGGTGGTGAACGGCGCGCTCGACATGGCGACGCCGGTGGAATGGGGCGAACGGGCGGCCGAGACCTTGACCAACGCCACCGTCGTGACGATCCCGATGGCGGGGCATACGTCAGGCCTTCTCACTCCGTGTGGGAACGCGGTCGTGCAGGCCTTCATCCTGTCGCCAGATTTCGAGGTCACTTTGTCGTGCATCAACGACGCGCGCCCCGTCTTCGTTCTTCCTGATGATGCATTGCCCGGCTGAAGGAACTGGAATGACTCAGCTTCTCCGATCCACTTCGATCCTGGCGTCTGTCATCGTCGCGGGCGCCGCGACCGCCGATTCCGAGTGGCGGATCGTGAGCCTGAACAATGCGGCAGTCCTCGAGGCGCCGACGCTTGTCTTCTCCGGCAACGGCGGCATCGCGGGGCACACCGGCTGCAACACGTTCACGACGGCTGCGCTCCTCGCGGACGGCACCCTGATGGTCGAGGCGCCGGTATCGACCACGATGATGGCCTGCCCCGGCGATGCGCTGACCGCGCAGGACGATGCGATCATCGCCTTTTTCGAGGGCAGATCGGCGTCGCCTACGATCCGTTCGCTGACACGGTGACGCTCTCGAAGGATGGGGAGGTCCTGTCGCTCGCAGCGATCTCCGCCACGCCATCGATCTTCGACGAAGTGCCCGAGCCGCATCTCGGCCGCGCGCGGCCGGTCGGCGATCCGCCCTATCTGAGCGGGTTCGGGCGCACCGACGACCTGCCGTTCCATGCCGAACCGGACGCCTCGTCCCCGGTCGTGGCGACCGCGTGGCTCGGCCAGGTCCTGCGCAACGACGGCTGCGACGGCGACTGGTGCGAAGTCGAGATGGTGGATGGCAGCGTCCGCGGCTGGGCCGAGCGCCAGTATATGGAAGAAGCCGATTCCGCCCTGCGCTCGGGCCAGGACATCTTCGACGCCACGGGCGTCGTGCCCTGCTCTAAGGGCGCGGGCGCGCCGATGGGCCAATGCATCATGGGCGTCGCGCGCGACGGGGACGGATCGGCGACGGTGAAAGTCACGCGGGGTGACGGGTTGCAACGGGCCCTGTTTTTCCAAGATGGCGCGTTCTTTTCGACGGACTCAAGTCAGGCCGGAGGTGGCTTCGACACGTCGGCGTCACAGGAAGACGGCCTCTTTCAGATCAGGATCGACGACGAACGCTATGAAATCCCTGATGCCGTCATTTTCGGCGGCTGAACAAGGATCAGGTCAACGGGAGGAACCGAAACCATGAAACGAGCGCTCTTGCTCTCTGCCTTCACAGGCGCAGCACTTGGAGCGGCATCCGCCGCTTATGCCGAGATACCGGCCTTCACGGCGCAATGCCCGAACGGGATCACGGTCTCGCAGGATCCGGCCGGCAATGTCACCGTGAACGGTGCACAAGCTTCGGTGCGGATGTTCAACCCGAACTACTTCGAGGCCACGGCCGGAGGCATCGTCTTCCCGATCAGCGCAGAGCCAGACGGCAGCGGGTTGCTCGTGGGCTACAACCCGCGCGGCAGCGGGGGCGGCTACTGCACGATCGTCTCGGTCGGCAACCCGGCGCCCGCTGCGGCCGACACTGCCGCCGGCGCAGATGGACCCGACCATTTCGAGGTGAACGCCGACAGCCGGCTTCTGGTTCATTCGCAGCCTTCCACGTCCTCGCCCGTTGTCGGCAAACTTCCGCGCGGGACGGTGGTCGAGAACCTGGGATGCCAGCAATCCGAGGGACGCCGCTGGTGCCATATCGCCGATGGCGATGCGTCGGGCTGGGCCGCCGCCGAGTACCTCGTCGAGGCAAGCGGTCCAGTCCGTGCGGCGCGGTCCACCCCGGTCATGCAGGGCGGCGGCACGGCCAGTCACACCGTCGAGCGGGTTCAATTCCCGCGCGGCTCCACCGGAACGGAATTCACCGACAGCCTGAACCCCGGAGACTCGCGGCGCTATATCCTCGGCGCGCAGAACGGACAGTTCCTGTATTTCCGGTTGGCCGCGAACGGACCCGGCATGACGTACCTGATCTACAATCCCGATGGGTCGGTCCTGCTCGACGAAATGGGCGCGGAAACGGAGTATCGCGGGCAGCTCTGGCAATCGGGGGACCATATCATCGAGGTCTACAACACGGCGAACGGTGCGCAGTCCTACAACGTGATCTTCGGGATCCAGTAAGGCCGCTCGCAGCGTCATTCCAAGTAGGGGGGAGAAGATTTGAATATCTCGAGACAGGATGCGAGGCATCGGCGAGTTCTCGTTGCCAGTCGTCAAATTGCATTGGGAGCCAAGGCTGCGGTCCCTGCCTATTTGATCCTTGTCGGCCCGGCCTTCGCTCAGGACGAGGCGGCCGAAGCCGTGGGCGCCGCTGTCGGCGGGATCATCGGCCTCCTGCTCCTGATCGTCATAGGTGCCGTGGTTGGCTGGCTCGCGAGCCTCATCGTCAAGGGCAGCGGATCCGGCTTCTGGATGGACGTTCTCATCGGCATCGGCGGGTCACTGCTCGCCGGCTACGTCCTGCCGCTGCTTGGCATCCCGCTCGGCGGATGGGTCGGCAGCTTCATCGCCGCCCTGATCGGCGCAGTCATTCTGATCCTGGTCGGGCGACTGATCCGAAAGGCCGGAGCATAGAAGTGACGCGCATCCCGGGTCGGTCGATGAAACCTCGGAATTTCCTACTGCGTCTGCGCGGGCAGCGCGTGCCGTCGTCGTCGGCGGGCAGTGCCATCAACCTACTTTGGGTCCTTGCGACGATCCCGGTTGCCATTGCCGGCCTGTCCTCTCCGGCATTGGCTCAATCCGTCGATGTCATGCTGAATGACTGCGCCAACGTCGGGCAGACCTTCTATCGCGATTTCGAGGCGCGGACAGACATGCGTTACAACGGCCAGCGCACGGACGGGACCCATGCCATCGGCGGGCGCATCTTCCTCGAGACGCGCTTTGCGGATTTCACCTGTTCCTTCGACAGAAGCGGACGCAGGATGACCGAGTTCTTCGCCGATGGGCGGTCCCAGCCCGGCTTCCTGCCCGGTGCCGCGGGGCCTGCGCCGGGCTCCGGCCTGGCTCAAGTCGCCAACGTGCCGGCGAACGACGTTCTGAACATGCGGAGCGGCCCCGGCCCCGGCTACCCGATCACCGGGGCGCTCTCGAACGGCACCACGGTGAGGCTGCTGCAGTGTTCCTCCGGGGCAGGGCCGCGCTGGTGCGAGATCGAGATGATGACCGACATGCGCGAGCGTGGCTGGGTCAATGCGCGATACCTGAGCGGGGCGTCCGGCGCGGGGATGCAGTTGCCCGAACCGCCGGGCAGCAGTGCGGGAGGGGCCGTGCAACTTCCCGAAGGGCCCGGCGCGACCACCGGCGGGGAGGCGATGCGCGTGACCGGCCTGGCGACGGGTGGACGTCTCAACATCCGCAGTGGGCCGGGCACCGGTTACAGCATTGTCGGCTCGGTGCGGCAGGGCGACTTGGTGCGTAGCCTCGGCTGCCAAGGCGCTGGCGCGGCGGGTTGGTGCCGAATACTCGTGCCCGCGTCTTTGGGACAGAGCGGTTGGGCGAGTGCACGCTACCTCAGTCCGCAAGGGGCGGCGGTGCAGCTGCCGAGTTCGCCCCCGTCGGGACTGTCGGGCACGACGACGGTGCGGGTCCGCTTCCCCGCCGGTGCAACGGGAACCCGGATCACTGAAACGCTGCTGCCCAACGCGACGCGACGCTACGTGCTGGGCGCCCGCGCCGGACAACTCCTGACCTTCGGGGTGCCGTCGGGCGGCGGCGGCGTGACCTGGCGCATCACCAATCCGGACAGCACACTGCTCGACCGGGCCTCGGGCGACCGTGGGTATCGCGGAGAGCTCTGGCAGAACGGTGACCACGTCATCGAGGTCATCAATCAACGCACGGGATCGGCCACCTACACCATCGACGTCGGCATAAGGTGATGGCCGACAAAGCACGTCACCATTCAAGGAGAGAAAGGAAGTCCATGTCATCTATCGCAAGATCCACCGTAGTCTTCGCCGCGCTTGCAGCGCTCGCAGGCTGCGTCGAGACCACGGGCAGCGGCGGCGCTGCGCAGATGCCCGTCGCGCCGGGGAGCCCGCCATTCATCGAGGGGAGTTTCACCGCGAGCGATGCGGCGACGAACTCCTGCCGCAACGCGCTGAACGCTCAGACAACGGGCGGCGTTCGGGTGGTGGGCTCGGAGTCGTCCGAAGCAGCTCACGCCGTCTATATGCGCGTCGGCGAAAACGGTGCCCCATGGCGCTGCCTTGTTTCCGCAGATGGCCGCAACCCGTCGCTCGATTTCCTGGGCAGCGAAGGGTTCCTGTGAACGGGATACCACCATGCGCGGCAGAGCGATGACGTTCTGCCGCGTCCTGCTCATCGCATTCGCTGCGCTTTGGGCAGCGGCCCTTTTTCTGCTCGCAATCGGAACCTTCGGCTGGTTCGGGCAGGAACGGGATCCGCTGTCGGGCGTCTACCTGATCATGCTCGGCGCCCCATGGATTCAAATGGTGGGGAATGCGGGCCTTGCGGCGCCAGTTCAGGCAGTTCTCGCCCCCGGCATCAACCTGCTTCTGTTGTTCCTGATTTGCCGCTTTCTGTCGCGCCGGGAAAGGGCGCGTCGCTGAAGACCTTGGCGGTCACCATTCCTCGAGCCCTGATTTTATCGGCAGCGGCTGGAGCGCACGAGACAATGACGACCAGCCACTGCAGCGTGAACATATGCGCCCGGGATCGTGTCCGCCAGACCAAGTCCATGTCGGAAGGAACAAGAGAATGAGGACAATCGGAAAAGCAACCTTGGTCGCGATCAGCTTCGGTGGAGCGCCGGCCGCCGCAGAAAGCCCGCTATCCGACATCGAAGTCGCGCTCGGCGGCCCGGTCATCGAATGCTCGGGGACGATCAATTGGTCTTCATCTACGAGAAGCAATGCACCGGAACCGTCCCACACAAGCTTTGCCGTTCGTGATGCGGCCGACGCGAACAGACTTGCCCTATACGATGCCCATCGGTCCTTCATGGAGGAAAACGTCTGGCCCTGCGAGGCCGGACTTTGCACCTCTTCTCGCGTGACGCGGACGGGGGCCACGATGAACGTGGTACGCCTCGTTCCGACTCCGGAGGGCGCGCAGACGGAATTGCTCGCGCAATGGGCATACGTTGTCGTGAGCGCTTCGTCAGACCGGCTTGTGCCAGAAAGCTTGACGGGTGAAGGCGCCTTTCAATGCAACGGGCGTGTGCCGGACGCCATGCTCGCAGATCGACCGTAGATCCGCTCCCGGGAGTTCCGTGCACGTCGAACTCAAATGGAAGTGTTCCAAGTCCAAAGTGCTGCGGTCAAAAGGTCTAATGCGTTCGGCGTGGAGCGTTTGTGGGCGAGGTTTTTCCCTTCGCTACAGGTCGCCATTGAGCAATAGTCCGAACCGCGGGAGGGGAGGGAGGGGTAAGTCGAATAATTCCCATGCTTTAGGGGTCCGAAACCGTTCGATCGGGGTCCATCCCCTCCATGAAATGGCGGTTGCCGGCCGGATAGCCGTCGATCAAAGAAGAAATGTCGGCGGTGACTTCGTCCGCACTCCGGCACTCCATCCTCCGAAAATGCTGCGAGACGCACGAATGGCAGCAATGCGAAAGCTGCGCTGCGGCGTAGAAACGGTCCGCGAACGACAGGTTTGGGCCGGAAGTAGCCACAAGCGCGAGCCAGTTCCTCACCGCCGCGTGTCGGCTCCGAGCCCAGATCGTCTGCACAGCGGCTCATAAAGTTCGCGCGTGCATTGTGACCGTCTGAATGCGCACGATTTCAGGGTCTTAGACTAGTTTCGGGTGGCGTTTCGACTGTCAGCGTCTCACGACGTCGACGGCCTGATTGACCTCCCTCTCCGTGTTGAACGAATGCACGGACAGACGAACCAAGGCCTCCAGACCAATTGCTTCGAAATCCGTCCGAGCCATCTCGATACGTGACACGGAAGCCATTATTCGCCGATCGGCCAGACGGGCCAAGGTGATATCCGCCGGCTCGTCTCTGCAGCGAAAGCTCACGATCCCGCACCGCTGGGCACCCGGGTCATGCAAGCTGACGCCGGGCGTCTCCGACAGGCGTGCGCGCAAATTGTTTGTGAGGTTTCCGACACGTTTGGCTATCTTGTTAATTCCGACGGCCCGGGCGTAGCGGATTGCTCGTCCGAGGCCGATCTGTCCCGCGACATTGCGCTCGAAGGTTTCGAACCGCCGGGCGCCCGGCGCGAGGTCGTAGCGCGTGGCGCCCGACCACCGCGCCGCGACGAGATCGATCATCGGCGGATCGAGTGTTTCGGCGAAGTCGCGCCGGACGTAGAGGAAGCCAGTGCCGCGCGGACCGCGCAGAAATTTTCGCCCGGTGGCCGAGAGCATGTCGCATCCGATCTGCCCCACGTCGAGCAGGATCTGTCCGGCGGACTGGCAGGCGTCCAGCAGGTAGGTAATGCCGTGACGCCGGGCCACTGCACCGACGGCCTCGGCTGGGTTCACGAGGCCGCAATGGGTGGGCACATGCGTCAGTGCGATCAGCCGGGTTCGCGGACCGATCATCGCTTCGAGCGCGGTGACATCCACTTGTCCCGTCTCGTCCGACGGCGCCTGATCCACGACGATCCCCCGCCGTTTCGCCTCATGCAGGAAGGCCAGCATGTTCGAGGCGTATTCGGCGGCCCCGTGGGTGAGCACGCGGTCGCCTTCCGTCCACGGCAGCGCGTGGAAGGCCAGGTCCCAGGCGCGGGTCGCGTTCTCGACGAAGGCGATCTCGTCCGGCTGGGCGTTCAGCAGACCTGCGGCCTCGTCGTAGAAGGCCGCCAGCCCTTCGGCTGCCACCTCGGCGGCAGCGTAGCCACCGATCCGGCGTTCAAGGTCGAGATGCGCGGTCACCGCCTGGTGCACGGGGTCCGGGCTGGGCGAGGCCCCGGCGTTGTTAAGATGGATCACGCCGGCGCAGGATGGCGTGTCGGCGCGCAGAGCGCCGACATCGATATCGTTCGACAGGTCAGGGGTCATGCCGCTGCCTCCATCCGAACCTCTTTCAGACGCGTTGCGATCTGGTCGAGGTGGGTGTCGCAGGTCCCGCAGCACCCGCCCCAGATGTCCATCTTCGGAAAGCGGCGCGCCACGTCCGCCATCTGCCGGCCCAGTTCCTCCGGGTCGCCCTCCTCGAGATGGCCGAGCTTGCAGAGCGCGATCTTGTCCATCTTCGCGGCATTGGGTCGGATGCAGCGCAGCCGGTCCTGCCAGTCGCCGGGCGTCAGGGAAGGCTCGAACTCCAGCGGATGCGAACAGTTCAGCGCGTAGAACGCCGGGTACTCGTCGCTGTCCCGTTCGATGGCCTCGACGGTCTCCTGGAGGCTCGCGCCCGTGGCCAGCCTAGAATCCGAGCCGAGCGAGAACGACAGCGCCAGCGGCATGCCGAGGGCACGGGCCGCCCGTGTCACGCCGCGGGCCTCGGCCGGGTTGTTGAAAGTGACGGCCCAGGCCAGGTCGGCGCCCGCACGCTTCAGCGTGGCAAGCTGTGCCGCATGGTACTCTTCCGCCTCCGCTTCGGTCATCGTCCGGTTCAGGCTGTAGGCGTCGCCGCGGGGGCCCAGGTAGCCGACCAACCGGGCATCCGCGATCTGGCCATCGTATTCCCGCGCCATCTGCCGCAGGAAGTCGATGGCCCCGATATTGGCGTCGGCCAGGCTTTCCGCTGAATAGCCGAGCAACGCGCCCCAGTCGGCGCTGGCGCGGTAATCGAAGCCGCCGATCAGCGCCGCCATGCCGTGCCGCGCGGCCACGTCGAGATAGCGGCGATACATGCCGCGGATCGTCTCGGCCGCCTTCGGATCCTCCAGCAAGGGGAACATGGCGAACTGGGGCAACTCGTAGCCCCACTTGTACATGATCTCGGTCTCGATACCGCCTTCGGTCAGCCAGGTCAGGTCCGGCGCTCTCGGCGGGATGTCATGATGTGTCATGGTACTGCTCCTATCGGCGAAATCCGCGGGCGGGCGCATCATCGCAAAGGCCGATGTCGCGCAGGATATGGGGTGCAAGGCTGCGTCTCAGGGATTTTTCGAAGCGAAGCTGCCGGCGTTGCCGACGTGCGGCCAGGAAACTGCCGACGAACCGGGGAACGGAGATGTCACGGGTCAGGCGGATGGCGGTGATCATAGGTTTGGTCCTTTCGGGCCGGAAGGGCGCTCTGCGCCGCCTCCGGATCGGCTATCTTGATCTATGGATGAGACTGCTGTCGGCAGAGAAGGCGGCGGCGCGCTCGAAGCGCGGGAGGTTGCGGCCTTCAGAGGCGTATTCACCGGGGGCCGGCATCGCCGCGAAGGCGGCAACGACCAGCGCGGTCGAGGTTGCGGCCAGCAATGCGCTTGTCGCGAAATGGGAGGGTGTGCGGGGCATTCGATCGGTCCTTGTGCAAGTGTCGCCCCGGGGATCGAAGCGACCACCCAAGGAATGGACCTTGGAGGCCGGGAGAGATAGAATTCGCATGGTCCAGTCAGACCCCGTCTAAAATATCAATCAAATTCAATGCGCTGCGGGGCGAACGTCTGGGTCGGCGGTCTTTCGGAACGGCAAAACTGCACTCCCGGTGCAGTAGGAGGTGGAGGACGGACATGGCGCAAACCAAACCCAGCACACGTGAGCGTCTGCTCGACATCGCCGAGGCGGGGGTCCTCGCCAAGGGCTTCGGCGCAACCTCTATCGAGGAGATCATCGCCGAGGCAGGCATTTCGAAGAACGGGTTCTTCTACCATTTCCGCGACAAGAATGAACTCGCGCGCGCGTTGCTGCAGCGCTACCTCGACACCGAGGAGGCGCTGCTGGACGACGTCTTCAGTCGCGCGCGCGAGTTGCACGGGGACCCGCTGCATTCCTTCCTGATCGGATTGAAACTGTTGTCCGAGATGATGGCCGACCTGCCGAACGGGCATCCCGGGTGCCTGGTCGCGACCTTCACCTATTCGGAACGAATGTTCGACCGCGACGTGCGGGAGCTGAACCGCAATGCCGTGCTGATCTGGCGCGCGCGGTTTCTCAAGATGCTCGAAGAGATCGCGTCAATCTACCCGCCGCGCGACCATGTGGACCTGCGATCCCTGGCCGACATGATCTCCAATACGGTCGAGGGTGGCATCGTGCTGTCCAAGGCCATCGGGCAACCGCAGATCCTGTCGGAACAGCTGCTGCTGCTTCGGTCCTATGTCCGGCTCCTGTTCGAACCGGCGGAGGCACGGACGGCGCTGGCCAGCTGAACCGCAGGTGCAGACCGGGCCACGATGTGGCGCCGGCTCGCGCGCGCGGCGTCTCGTGTTCAGCAGGCAAGTGCCTGTCAAAGCAGAGGAAAGTGTATTTCACCCAAGTTCGGACCATGGGTGAAATATGCCTTCGCCCCGACTTCAGCGAGAAGAGCTCCATGCCCCGGCCAATCGGACGGGGTGCGAAACTGCCCGGTCCTCCGGGCCTCTTCCCGAACTGGAGATACACTTGAACTTCAAGACCATTATCGTCACCGCGGCCCTGTCCGTGAGTCTGCTTGCCCAAGCCGTGCCCGCCAGCGCACAGGAGACCGCCAGCGAAGCCTTTGCCGAGATCGAGCGAGCGTTCGGTTTTGTCCCGAGCTTTTTCAAGGTCTATCCCGAGCACGGTGTGGCTGCTGCCTGGCGGCTCACCCGAGACCTCGAGGTCTCTCAGGAGACCGAGCTCTCGGCGCGTGAGAAGGCCCTGATCAACATCGCAGTGGCGGCGCTGATCCCCTGCCAGTTCTGCGTCTTTGCCGACACCCAGGCCGCGAAGGCCGCCGGCGCGACCGAAGGCCAGATCCGCGAAGCGGTGGCGCAGGCGGCCCTGACCCGGCACTGGAGCACCATCCTGAATGGTATGCAGGTGGACTTCGCCGACTTCCGTGAGGAATTCGGCGGTTGAATGGAAAAAGGGTCCCCGGGACGTTGGTCTCGGGGTCCTTTAGCTTGCTCATGATGGGGAGTCCGATGCTTCGCCGGCCGGCTCTCGTGAGGGCGAGCAGATCGAAACAATATTCTGCTGAATTGAAACCCGCTCGCTCGAAGAGCGGACATATTCATCTTGCGCGGCGTATGACCGCCCTGCCGCCGCCGACGATCGGCGTTGCCACTACGGCAGCCACTGGGCGCGCCCAACGGCAGAAAAGCCCCCGCAGCGGAACTCTGAACGCTACCAGACCCGAGTCTCGGCGCAGTCGCGAAACGATGTGAAAATTTTCAAGGTAAATCAGGTATTCAGTGGTGAGCCGTGCAGGATTCGAACCTGCGACCCACTGATTAAAAGTCAGTTGCTCTACCAACTGAGCTAACGGCCCACTAGGCGGGCCTTCTAGAAAGACCGCGGCAGGGGGTCAAGCCCGAATCTCGAAGAAAAATCTTTCCGTCGCGGCCGGTTCGCCGAACCGCCACCCGCGACATCCTCGGGGAGGCGAAACGCCGGCGATGGCGCGCGCGCGGGCGTTGTGTGTCGCGACGGGCAAGCGCCGGGCCCCGGGCCCTTGCAGGACCGTGGGAAGCGGCCTGTCAGGGACCAACCGGAGGTCCGGAAACGACATCCTCCCGGTCGCAAGTTGACAGCCTCAGAGAGACCCGGCACTCTGATCAGGGTCCAAGGACACTCCCCGCCCGGAAGGGGCCGTCAGGGAAACGGCACAGGGGAGGCATTCCGGCCTCGGTTTGCGGGGCGCGGCGCGCGGCGGCGGGAAGACGTCCGTGTCCGGGGAATGCGTGATAAAGACCGGGTGCGGGGACGGCACGCGGTGAAAACTGAATAGGTAAGGGAGACTTTCACATGAAGGTAACCAAGGCCATCGGCATGGCATCCGCCAGCCTGGCGCTCAGCGTCGCCCTCGCAAGCGCCGCCGGCGCAGCCACCTGGCGCTACGCCTTCGAGGAGGCGCTCGACGAGGTTCAGGGCAAGTTCGCCCAGAAGTTCAAGGAGGAGGTCGAAGCCAATTCCGACCACACGATCCAGCTCTTCCCCTATGGCACGCTGGGCGAATCCGCCGACATCATGGAACAGGCCCAGGCCGGCATCCTGCAATTCGTCGACCAGAGCCCCGGCTTCACCGGGTCGCTGATCCCCGAGGCGCAGGTGTTCTTCGTGCCCTACCTGCTGCCGCAGGACCAGGAATCGCTGAACAAGTTCTTCAGCAACTCCAAGGCCATCAACGAGATGTTCCCCGAGCTCTACGCCGAGCAGGGGCTCGAGCTGCTGACCATGTTCCCCGAGGGTGAGGTCGTGATGACCACCAAGGAGCCGGTGAAGGCGCCGGGCGACCTGAACGAGGTCAAGTTCCGAGTGATGACCAACCCGCTGCTGGTGGAAAGCTACAAGGCCTTCGGCGCGACGCCGACGCCCCTGCCCTGGGGCGAGGTCTATGGCGGGCTGCAGACCAACATCATCCAGGGCCAGGAGAACCCGATGTTCTTCGTGGAATCCACGAAGATGTACGAGGTGACCGATTACATCACCTTCACTGGCCACAACAACTTCACCACCGCCGTCATGGCCAACAAGGATTTCTATGACGGGCTGAGCGAAGAGGACCAGAAGGTGATCGAGGACGCCACCGACGTGGCCTTCGAGTACATCCTCGACTACCAGGAGGGCCTGACCGAGGAGGCGCTGGAGAAGATCAAGGAGGCCAAGCCTTCGATGACCGTCACCCGCCTGTCCGAGGAAGAACGGCAACCCTTCATGGACGCGGCCGACGACGTGGAACAGCAGTTCCTCGAGATGACCGGCGACAGCGGCAAGAAGATCCTCGACCAGATGAAGGCCGACCTCGAAGCGGCGACGTCCGGCTGAGATCTGCATGACAGGACGGGCGGGCCCATGCGCGGCCCGCCCGTCCGCGACCACACTTTTCGGAAAATCTGAGGGAACGGGCCAGTGACGCAAGACGACCATCACGAGTCGCAGGTGCAGTCGCAGACGGCGACCACCACGACCGATGAGCCGGTTCCCGGCGCCTACCGATCCGAGTTGCCGGGGCTTCTCGGCGTGATCGACACCGCCATCAGCCGCATCGAATCCGTGCTGCTGGCCGCCGGCGTCCTGCTCATGGCGCTCAACACCATTGCCAACGTGGTCGGGCGCTTCGTCTTCCAGTCGTCGCTGTTCTTCTCGGAAGAGCTGAACCGGATCCTGATCATCCTCATCACCTTCGCCGGCATCTCCTACGCCGCGCGGCACGGGCGCCACATCCGCATGTCGGCGATCTACGACGCGCTGCCGCCCAAGGCGCGCAAGGCCCTGATGATCGTCATCGCGCTGGTCACCGCCATCTTCATGTTCGGCCTGGCCTGGTATTCGCTGCAATACATCCTGACGCTGCAGGGCCGCGGCCGGGTGCTCCCGTCGCTGCAGATCCCGGTCTGGATCATCTATTGCTGGGCGCCCATCGGCTTCTTCATGACGGGGGCGCAATACACGCTGACCGCGATCAAGAACATGATCCAGAAGGACATCTACCTCTCCACCGCCGTGCTCGAAGGGTACGACGAGGACGAGTTCGAGATCTGAGGGAGCGCGACCATGGCCATTACCATCTTTTCCATCATGATCGTGCTGCTCCTGCTGGGCTTCCCGATGATGATCCCGCTGATCGTCGGCGCCTTCGTCGGGTTCTTCTCGCTTTTCGGCGGCTTCGGTCAGCTCGAGACCATGGTGCAGCAGATGATGGCGGGGATACGCCCCGCCTCGCTGATCGCGGTGCCGATGTTCATCCTCGCCGCGGATATCATGACCCGCGGCCAGTCCGCCGGACGGCTGATCGACCTGGTGATGTCGTTCGTGGGTCACCTGCGGGGCGGGCTGGCCGTCTCGACCGCGGCGGCCTGCACCATGTTCGGCGCCGTCTCTGGCTCCACCCAGGCGACGGTGGTGGCCATCGGCTCTCCGCTGCGGCCAAGGATGCTCAAGGCGGGCTACAACGACAGCTTCATCCTGGCGCTGATCGTCAACTCGTCGGACATCGCCTTTCTCATCCCGCCGTCGATCGGGATGATCATCTACGGCGTGGTCTCCAACACCTCGATCTCCGAGCTCTTCATCGCGGGCGTTGGCCCCGGGCTGCTGATCCTGCTGCTGTTCTCGATCTATTCGTGGATCTACGCGGTGCGCAACAACGTCCCCACCGAAGAGAGGGCGACCTGGAGCGAGCGCGGCCGCGCCATCCTGCACGCGCTGTGGCCGCTGGGCTTCCCGGTGATCATCATCGGCGGCATCTACGGCGGCATCTTCTCCCCGACCGAGGCGGCGGCGGCCTGCGTGCTCTACGCGCTCTTCCTGGAAATGGTGATCTTCCGCGAGCTCGACTTTGCCGGGCTCTACGACACGGCCAAATCGACCGGCCTGATCACCGCCGTGGTCTTCATCCTGGTGGCGGCAGGCGCGGCCTTTTCCTGGGTGATCTCCTTCGCGCAGATCCCGCAGAACATCCTGTCGAGCATCGGGATCGACCAGATGGGACAGATCGGTGTGCTCGTCGTGATCTCCATCGCCTTCTTCATCGGCTGCATGTTCGTCGACCCGATCGTGGTGATCCTCGTGCTGGTGCCGATCTTTGCCCCGGTGGTGGAGTCGGTGGGCCTCGACCCCGTGCTGGTGGGCACGATCATTACCCTGCAGGTCGCCATCGGCTCGGCCACGCCGCCCTTCGGCTGCGATATCTTCACCGCCATCGCGGTGTTCAAGCGGCCCTATATCGAGGTGATCCGCGGCACCCCGCCCTTCATCGCGATCCTGCTCTGCGTCTCGGCGGCGCTGATCTTCTTTCCGCAGATCGCGCTGTTCCTGCGGGACATCGCCTTCGGCAAGTGACGAGGGACATCGGGCGGGGACAATTCACGACGAGAGGGAGGCCACATGTTCACGAACATCCTGGTGCCGTTCGACGGCTCGCACGGGGCGCAGGACGCGCTTGATCGGGCGACGGAGCTGGCCAAGCTCTGCGATGCCCAGGTGACGATCCTGACCGTCTACCGGCACCACTCGATGCTCGAGGCCTCGTTTTCCATGGTGCGCGCCAAGGATCCCGGCAACATGGACGACGCGATGCGGGAACATGCGCGCGAAGTCGCGGAATTCGGCAAGAGCCTGGCGCGAGAGCGGGGGATCACCAAGCTGCGCGCCTTCGCCAAGGTGGGCCAGCCGGCCCGGACGATCGTCGCCTTCGCGCGAGAACATGGCTGCGACCTGATCGTGATCGGCAGCCGCGGCCTCGGCTCGGTGGAGGATTACCTGCTGGGCAGCGTGTCCCACAAGGTCACTGGCCTGTCCGGCGTGCCGGTCATGGTGGTCTGAGCCTGCCGGTCAGCGCCGCCAGGGGCCGACAGCCCTGAGCGTCATCGGTCCCGATCTGAGAGAGCAGGCCGCGCGGCGCCTTCTCGTCCGCTCCGGCGTTCTTGCTCTTCCGGGTTCGTCAG
The DNA here is from genome assembly GCA_005473895.2 of Carideicomes alvinocaridis. GTDB lineage: Bacteria > Pseudomonadota > Alphaproteobacteria > Rhodobacterales > Rhodobacteraceae > Carideicomes > Carideicomes alvinocaridis. The sequence goes on along the minus strand of SRJI02000002.1, from coordinate 35,268 downwards.
ACCGGCCGGGCGGCGCCTCCGGCGGCCCAGCACGCGCCCAACGCCCCAGACCGTCATCGCGCCGATCAGCGGGTAGAGCCGGCCGCGCGGCGCCTCCTCCTCCGCTGCGCCGTCTTCGCTAGGGGAGTAGGCCGGCAGTCCCGGCGGGCGCCTGTCCGCCTTGACCGCGCCGCGCTCGCCCATCGGCTGGGGCCCCCCGACCGTGGTGTCGATCCGGGTCTGATGCTCGATCTCGGCGTTCAGCTCGGCCCCGGCCAGAACGATGAAGGCCGACAGCCACAGCCAGGTCAGCAACACGATCACCCCGCCCAAGGCGCCGTAGGTCTCGTTGTAGGACGCGAAATTCTTGACGTAGAAGGCAAAGCCCAGCGTCCCCGCCAGCCAGAGCACCATGGACAGCAGCACGCCCGGCCAGACCCAGCGCCATTTCGGGGCGGACCGGGAGGGCCCGAAGCGGTAGAGCGCCGCAAGCCCGACGATGGCGAGCACCGCCAGGATCGGCCATTGCAGCCAGTCGATCAGGTTGCGCGTGGCCTCCGGCAGGCCGAGAAAGCCCACCGCGGCCGGCCACAGGATCATCACGCCCACGGCCCCCAGCACCCCGGCGATCAGGCACAGCGTCATGACCGCGGCCGAGGCGTAGAGCGCGACGAAGCCGCGCTTCTCCCGCTCGTCATAGGCCACGTTCATGCCGTCCATCAGGGTCAGCACGCCCTTCATCGCCCCGTAGAGCGCCAGGAGCAGGCCGAAGATCGCGGCAAGACCGGTCGCAGCCTCACCGCCGCCGGTGACCTGCAGCACCTGGTCGCGCAGGATCGTCGCCGCCTGCTCGGGCAGCAGCGCGGTGATCGCCTCCAACTCCTGGGTGACGTCCGAGGGGTCGAGCACGTAGCCCGCGATGGAAATGAGGGCGGTGACCGCGGGAAAGATCGCCAGCAGCCCGAAGAAGGCCACGCCGGCCGAGACGACCGAGACATGGTCGGCGGTGATCTGGTCCTTCACCCGCAAGAGGATGTCCCACCACCCCCGGGCGGGGATGGCGAGCGGCGATTTGGCATTCTGTCCACGGTAGGGTTGTGCGGTCATGAGCTGGCCTCCGGAGGAAAAAACGCCGGATGGTCGGCCCGGTTCCGGCCGCCGGCCCTGGCTCAGCGCGGACGTTCCTCCGAATAGCCCAGTTTCTCCTGCAGCGGCCGGTCATGGGCGCGGATGAGAAAACTTTCCTCGTCCGCCACGTGGTCGATCTCGGCGAAGACCGGGGCGGAGAAGGTATCCTTCGGCCCCCATTCCACGCGCTTGCCATCGATCACGCTGTGGCCGCGTCCCTTCACCACGTGGAAGATCGCGCTTTCAGAGCGTTTCGGCGGCCGGCTGGTCTGGCCCGCCTCGAGCATCATCGCGGTGAAGCCCATGGTCGGCAGCACGTCGTCGCCGGTCTCGGGGTTGATGTAATCCATCTCTACCGGCTCTTCCCCCTCGTAGCGCGCCAGCTCGCGCAGCGCCGCCTCGGTCCGAGCCCAGGGGTAGCGCGCCATGGGATAGCGGCGCACGGCGGCCTTGCGCGTGCGCGACGGGGCCAGCCCCGCCGACAGGTATTCCACCGCGCTGGCATCGGGCCGGTTGCGCTGCGCCTGCAGCTCCCCTTCCTCCGCGTAGGAGCCTTCGAGGTAGACGAAAAGCGGCAGGTCCAGCACGTCGAGCCAGATCACCGGCTCGTCGCCGTCATGGCCGTGATCGTGCCATTCGCCGCCGGGGGTGAGGACGAGGTCGCCCTCCTCCATCGGCAGCCGCTCTCCGTCGACGACGGTGAAGGCGCCCTTGCCTTCCACCATCACCCGCACGGCCGAGGGCGTATGCTTGTGCGCCGGCGCCGTCTCGCCCGGCAGGAGCAGCTGCATCCCGATATAGAGCGAGGCCGTGGCCTGCATTGCGCCCGGCCCACGCCCCGGATCGCCCAGTACCAGCACCCGGCGTTCGGCCTTTTCCACCGGCGTCAGCTCGCCCGCGCGCAGCAGGAGCGGGCGCAGGCGCTCGAAATTCCAGTATCCGCTCTGTGTCTTCGGGTTGGGTGCACCATGCGGCAGGACGTTGCGCATCATCGGCCACAGCGGCGAGACGCCTGCCTCGCCCATGGCATCGCGATAATCCTGCGGCAGTTCCTCCAGCGTTCCGAGCTGCTCCGACATGTCACCCTCCCTGGCACGCGTTATGATTTGCATACTTATCATTCGGCGTGTGCCCGGGCAAGGGCGCCGGTGGGCCTGCCGGGGACGGCTTGGGCGCGGGGCCTGTCGCGAGCCGGAGCGCTACGGCGTCAGGGGATCAGTCGCGGCTTGTCCCTTCCCGGCCCTCGGCCTCGTCGCGCGCCGGCTCTGCCGGGGCGTGGCTGGCAGGCACGGGCCTATCCGCGAACCTCTCTTCGGCGCCCGGCGCGGCCAGCGCGCCGGCCGCGGGCAGGGTCAGCAGCGCCACGGCGATCTGCGCCGATCGTGTGAGATGTCGCATCGATATCCTCCTCCGGTCGTCCCGAAGAGGTAGGAATGCCGGCGCCGCGATGCGAGCTCAGCCGGCCAGCGACAGGATGCGACGGATCGCCGCCGCGTAGCCCTCGGTCCCCAGACCGGCGATCACCCCGTCGGCGCGCAGGCTGACATAGGAATGGTGGCGAAAGCTCTCGCGCTTGTGGATGTTGGAGATATGCACCTCCATCACCGGCGCCTCGTAGGCGTTGAGCGCGTCGAGGATGGCGACCGAGGTATGGCTCAGCGCGCCGGGGTTGATCACGATCCCCGCCGTGCCGCCCCGCGCCTCCTGGATCCAGTCGACGATCTGGCCTTCCCAGTTCGACTGGCGGAACGACAGCTCCCACCCCTCGCCCAGCTCGGCCCGGCACAGCGCCTCCACGTCCGCCAATGTCTCGTGGCCGTAGATCTCCGGCTGGCGCTGGCCCAGCAGGTTGAGGTTGGGGCCGTTGAGGACGAGGATGGTCTGGGTCATGGTCGGTTCCGCTTTGACTGCGCGGGCACCCTAGGCGCTGCCGCTCCGCGCGCCAAGCCTGCGCTCTTTGCCCTTGATCGGATCGTCCGGGGGTGGTGAATCGGGGCCACCACCGAGGAAGAGAGACCGCCCATGCCCAATCCGCTCTACGACACGCTGCTCGGCCGCCATGCCACGCGCGAGACGACGTTCCTGCACCTGCCGGATGGCGGCAGCGTCAGCTATGCCGAGTTCCACCGCATGGCGGGGCGGCAGGCCGCCGCGATCCGAGAGCTGGGGCTGCAGCCGGGCGACCGGGTGGCCGCGCAGGTGGGCAAGTCGGCCGAGGCGCTGGCGCTGTTCTTTGCCTGCGCGCGGGGCGGCTTCGTCTTCCTGCCGCTCAATACCGGCTACACCCCCGAAGAGGTGGCCTATTTCGTCGAGAATTCCGGCGCGCGTCTCTTCCTCTGCGATCCGGCCTCCGAGGCGGCGCTCGCCCCCGTGGCCGACGCCTCGGGCGCGCTGCTGGAAGCGCTGCGCGAAGGCGGCGGCAGTTTCGCTGACCGCGCGGCGGGGCAGGACGCGGAGTTCCCCATCGTGGACCGGGAGGCCGGCGACCTTGCCGCCTTCCTCTACACCTCCGGCACGACGGGCCGCTCCAAGGGCGCGATGCTGAGCCAGGAGAACCTGCTGTCCAACGCCGAGGTGCTGGCCGAGTACTGGCGCTTCACCGACAGCGACGTGCTGCTGCATGCACTGCCGATCTTCCACACGCACGGGCTGTTCGTGGCGACCAACACGGTGATGCTGGCCGGCGGCTCGATGATCCTGCTGCCGAAATTCGAGCTCGACGCGGTGATCGCCGCCCTGCCCCGCGCCACCTCGATGATGGGCGTGCCGACCTTCTACACCCGCCTGCTTTCCGACCCCCGCTTCGACCGGGATCTGGTGGGGCACATGCGGCTCTTCACCTCCGGCTCCGCGCCCATGCTGGAAGAGACCCACCACCAGTTCGAGACCCGCACCGGCCAGCGCATCCTCGAACGCTACGGCATGACGGAAACCAACATGTCCACCTCCAACCCCTACGAGGGCGAGCGCCGCGCGGGCACCGTGGGGTTCCCGCTGCCGGGGGTGGAGCTGAAGATCTGCGATGCCGATGGCCGCGAGGTGGCGCAGGGCGAGATCGGCACCATCGAGGTGCGCGGCGCCAACGTCTTCCAAGGCTACTGGGGGATGCCCGAGAAGACGGCCGAGGAACTGCGCCCCGACGGCTTCTTCATCACCGGGGACCTCGCGCAGATGGATGCCGACGGCTACGTCACCATCGTCGGCCGCGGCAAGGATCTGATCATCTCGGGCGGGTTCAACATCTACCCCAAGGAGCTGGAGCAGGAGCTGGACGAGATGCCCGGCGTGCTGGAAAGCGCCGTGGTGGGTGCCCCGCATCCCGATTTCGGCGAAAGCCCCGTCGGCGTGCTGGTGCCCCTGCCGGGAGAGACGCCCGACCTCGACGCCATCCGCGCGGCGCTGCGCGAGAAGCTGGCGAGCTTCAAGCAGCCGAAGGAGCTCGTGGTGATCGAGGAGCTGCCGCGGAACACGATGGGCAAGGTGCAGAAGGCCGAGCTGCGCGCGCGGTACAAGGACATTTTCGGGGGGTGAGGACCCGGTCGGTTCCTCCGGTCCAGGCGTCGAAGCGCGCGCAACGCGCGTAGCACCCGTTCGCCACGGCCCCGGAGCGCTGCCGCCACGGCCCCTCGCAGATGTGCGCACCTCCTGGCCCGTCCTTCTGAACCACGCCCGACCCGCGCGGGATCAAGGCGAAGCCGCCGCGCAGCGCATGCCCGTCCCGGCGGGCAGGCGCTTTGTCATCCGCGCGCGGACCACAGCCATGGGAGGGATGTGGCACCATCAAGCGCACCCGCTCGGGCGTCACGGCGCCTCCCCACGGGCATGCGCCGCGCGGCTCCGGGCAGGCAAAGAAAAACGCCCCCGCGACTGTCCGCGGGGGCGTCAGAAACTCGATCAAACCGGTAGGGCCGGTGATCAGGCCGCGTTCGGCACGATCACGATCTCGACCCGGCGGTTCTGCTGACGGCCCTCGGCGGTCAGGTTGGTCGCCACCGGCTGGCTCTCGCCCCGGCCATAGGTCCGGATCCGGTTCGGCGCCACGCCGCTGCGCATCAGCACGTTGGCCACCGCGGTCGCCCGGCGCTCCGACAGGTCCTGGTTGTAGGCCGCGTCGCCCGTGTTGTCGGTATGACCCACCACCTGCACCGAGGAATTCGGATAGCTGCGCAGGTTGTTCGCCAGCACGTTCAGGTCGGACACGAGATCCGCCCGCACGGTGGTCGAATCGGTCGGGAAGACGATGCTCTGCGGCAGGGTCAGGATCAGCCGGTCGCCGGTATTGGTGATCATGATGTCGTCGTTGTTCAGGTCACGACGCAGCGCCCGTTCCTGCTGTTCCAGGATGCTGCCCACGACACCGCCCGCGGCGGCACCCAGCACGGCACCCTTCAGCGCGTTCTGACGACGCTCCTCGGCATTGTCGCCGGTGATCGCGCCCACGACGGCGCCCAGCGCGGCGCCGGTGCCCGCCGAGCGGCCGGTGGTGGTGTTCACCTGTTCGCAGGCGCCCAGCGCCATGACGGAAACCAGGCCGGCGGCGAGTGTTGTCTTTGCTCGAATCATTCTGTCCTCGGAATCTCTGCTTCGTCTCGTGAAAGCTGACAAAGGCATATAGATCATACGCGCGCGCAGCCAAATTCCGTCGACGGATCGTCTCGGCAGCAATCCGCCTGCCCGGACCGCCGGGGTCAGGCCTCCGCCCGCGCCGATTCCCAGGCCAGCAGGGCGCGCTTGACCGGCAGACCCCAGTGATAGCCGCCGAGCGCCCCGGACTTGCGCAGCGCCCTGTGGCAGGGGATCAGCCAGCTTACCGGGTTGCGCCCCACCGCCGTCCCCACGGCGCGCACCGCCTTCGGTCGGCCGATGGCGCCCGCGATCTCGGAATAGGTGGTGACCTGGCCCGAGGGGATCTGCAGCAGCGCCTCCCAGACCTTGATCTGGAACGGCGCCCCCACCAGGTGCAGCGGCGCCGCCGCCCCGCCGAAGGCCGCCTCGACCCAGGGCGCCAGCGCCGCCCGGTCCTCCACGAAACGCGCCCGGGGCCAGCGCCCCTGGAGATCGGCGCGCGCCGCCGCCGCCCCGGTCTCGGCCACGAAGCCCAGCCCGCAGATGCCCCGCTCGGTGCCCATGACCAGTGCCGGGCCGAAGGGGCTGTCGAACAGGCCGTGCCGGATGGTCAGCCCCTCGCCCGCCCGGGCGTAATCCCCGGGGCTCATCGCCTCCCACCGCAGCAGCAGGTCATGTAGCCGCCCGCCGCCCGACAGGCCCGCCTCCTGCGCCGCCTCCAGCGTGGTGAGGCGCTCGCGCAGCAGCCGCTTGGCATGGCCCAGCATCAGGTATTGCTGGTAGCGCTTGGGCGACACCCCGACCCAGCGGGAAAACACCCGCTGGAAATGCGCCGGGCTCATGTCCATCCTTGCCGCCAGGTCCTCCAGCGACAGCGGCGCCTCGGCGGCATCGATCATCTCGATCGCCCGGCCGATGACCTGGTAGTGATAGGCGTTCTCGTCGTCCAGCATGACACGGCACTCCCCTGTGTCTCGGCCTCCAATCTAGGCGCCGCCCCGGCCCTCCGCGACCCGAATGTTGCGCATCCCGCCCTTCCGCTTGCCCCGCGCCCGGCCCCGTTGCATACCTTGCGCCATGGTGAAGCAGCTCGGCTACCACGCGATCCGCGAGATCTTCGACCGCTTCCACGCGGCCGAACCCGAACCCAAGGGCGAGCTGGAGCACGTCAATGCCTATACCCTGGTGGTCGCCGTGGCGCTTTCCGCGCAGGCCACCGATGCCGGCGTGAACAAGGCCACGCGCAAGCTCTTCCAGGTGGCGGACACGCCGCAGAAGATGCTGGACCTCGGCGAAGAGGGGCTGACCGAACATATCAAGACGATCGGGCTCTTCCGCCAGAAGGCGAAGAACGTGATCAAGCTCAGCCGCATCCTCGTCGACGAATATGACGGCGAGGTCCCCAATTCGCGCGCCGCCCTGCAATCGCTGCCCGGCGTGGGCCGCAAGACCGCCAACGTGGTGCTGAACATGTGGTGGAAATACCCGGCCCAGGCGGTGGACACCCATATCTTCCGCGTCGGCAACCGCACCGGCATCTGCCCCGGCAAGGACGTCATCGCCACCGAACGCGCCATCGAGGACAACGTCCCGGTGGATTACCAGCACCATGCGCATCACTGGCTGATCCTGCATGGCCGCTACACCTGCGTCGCGCGCAAGCCGAAATGCCCGGCCTGCCTGATCCGCGACCTCTGCCCCTTCGAGGAGAAGACCCTTTGACCCAGTACCACGTGGCCGGCATCGGCAACGCGATCGTCGACGTTCTCACCCAGTCCGACGATGCCTTCCTGTCGAAGATGGGAATCGAGAAAGGCATCATGCAGCTCATCGAACGCGACCGGGCGGAACTGCTCTACGACGCGATGGACGAGCGCACCCAGATCGCCGGCGGCTCGGTGGGCAACACCATAGCGGGGCTCGGCGCCATGGGGCTCGACACCGCCTTCATCGGCCGGGTCCGCGACGACGAGCTCGGCCGCGCCTATGCCGCCGACATGAAGGCCGCCGGCAGCGCCTTCCCGAACGCCCCGGTGAAGGAGGGGGAGCTGCCCACCTCGCGATGCATGATCTTCGTCTCGCCGGATGGTGAACGCTCGATGAACACCTATCTCGGCATCTCCTCCGAGGTCGGCCCCGACGACGTGGACGAAAGCGTGCCGGCCAGCGCCAAGCTGCTCTTCCTTGAAGGCTATCTCTACGACAAGCCCAAGGGCAAGCTCGCCTTCGAGGCCGCGGCCCGCGCCTGCCGCGCCTCGGGCGGCAAGGCCGGCATCGCGCTGTCGGACCCGTTCTGCGTCGACCGCCACCGCGGCGATTTCCGCAAGCTGGTGCGCGACCTCGACTACGTGATCGGCAACGAACACGAATGGCGCTCGCTCTACGAGACCGACGATCTCGGCGCGGCGCTGGAACAGGCGGCAGCCGAGTCGGGCATGATCGTCTGCACCCGCTCGGGCCACGACGTGGTCATCGTCCGCGGCGACGAAGAGGCCGTGGCCCCGGTGAAGACCATCACCCCGGTCGACGCCACCGGCGCCGGAGACCAGTTCGCCGCGGGCTTCCTCTACGGCATCGCCAAGGATTACCCGCTGGAGGTCGCCGGCCGCATGGGCTGCGCCGCCGCGGCCGAGGTCATCTCCCACGTGGGGGCCCGCCCCGAGGCCAACATGCTCGACATCTTCCGCACCGAGGGCCTGATCTGAAGCACCCGGCGAGGCAGGGGCACCCGCCCCCGCTTCTCTGGTCCATAAATATGGTCAGGGGGTGAATGGCGAAGCCAGAGGGGGCAGAATGCCCCCTGCCCTGCATGGTGACTGCGCAGCAGCCCTTTCTGTCAGGGACGCGACATTCACTCCCCGAGCTTCGCATGCACCTCGTCGAGGTCGATCTCTCCCAGCGGCATCTTGTTGCCCGGGTTCTCGAAATCGTAGCGGAACAGCCGGAAGTCGCGCTTGTAGATCTCGTAGACCAGGTGCATCGACAGGTCGTCGAAGTAGTCCTCCACCGGATGCGCCCGCTTCGGCCCGTGGCCCTCGCTCTCGTTGAAGCGCGGGATGGCGCCCAGGTCCACCTTGACCGGCGTCTTCACCGCGCGCAGCACGTCCGCCATCCCCTCCTCGAAGCGCTCGGTCCAGAGGATCCGGTCGTAGCGCCCGCCGTTGCGGATGAAGGTGGAGACATGGCCCGAGCTTGCCGACCAGTGGATGTCGGGCTCCATCGGGCGGCGCCAGCGGATCGTGTCGCGCACGAAAAGCAGGAAGCGCCGGAAGGACCGCACCTGGTCGAACTCCTCCTGCCCGTCCTCGCCGCCGACCTCGATGCCGTATTTCTGGATCAGCATGGGCACCAGGTTGCCGCGGTAGCGCTTTCCGTTGCGCTGGATGCCGCAGATCTTGTCGAAGAAGGACGACAGGATCCGCGTGTAGGGATTGCGCACGCAGGTGAAGGAAAAGATCTGCTGCTCCTGTACCCCGGCCGAGATCAGCGGCTGGCTCTCCTCCATGGCCCATTTGTGCAGGCCCGAGGTGGCGTCGTGGATGTCGCCCTCGAAGAATTCGCCGTGGTCGGAGTAATACATGATCTGCCCGATGGTCGAGCAGGCGCATTTCGGCACGACCCGGTAGATCATGCTCTGGCTCTCGGTCATCCACGTGCCGGGAAATCCCATCTGGCTCCGCCTCTCGCCCTGTTGTCCTGCCTCGGCGCGGTTATATCCCCTCGCCCGGCGGCAAGAGAAGCCCGGATCGCCCGCCCGCCCGGGATGGAGGCAGCGCGGCAACGCCCGGGCCCCTGCCGGCCCGAAACAGGTTTATTCGCCCCCTCTTCATCTTTAACTGTTTGAAAGGTCGCCGGGAGAGGCCGGACAGCAGCCCGAGGAGTTCGACAGCGGCATGGCGCGGATCGCCTTCATATTGCTCTGCCACAAGGATCCCGAGGCCGTCGTCAAGCAGGCGCAGCGGCTGACGGCGGCGGGCGATTGCATGGCGATCCACTTCGACGCCCGCGCCCCCCGCGCCGATTACGACCACATCCGCGAGGCGCTGAAGGACAATCCGAACGTCACCTTCGCGCGCCGCCGGGTGAAATGCGGCTGGGGGGAATGGAGCCTGGTCCAGGCCACGCTGCAGACGCTGCGCGCCGCGCTCGACGCCTTTCCCCGGGCCACGCATTTCTTCATGCTCTCGGGCGATTGCATGGCGATCAAGTCGGCGGAATACGCCCACGATTTCCTCGACCGCGACGACGTCGATTACATCGAGAGCCAGGATTACTTCGACAGCGACTGGATCAAGACCGGCTGGAAGGAAGAGCGGCTGATCTACCGCCACCTCGTGAACGAGCGAAAGCACAAGCGCCTGTTCTACGCGCTCTTCGAGGCGCAGAAGCGGCTGGGGCTGACGCGCGCCATCCCCGCCGACCTGCAGATCATGATCGGCAGCCAGTGGTGGTGCCTGCGCCGCCGCACCGTCGAGGCGGTGATGGACTTCGCCGCCCGGCGCCGCGACGTGATCCGCTTCTTCCGCACCACCTGGATCCCGGACGAGACGTTTTTCCAGACCCTCGTGCGCCACCTCGTCCCGCGCGAGGAGATCCGCTCGCGCACCCTGACCTTCCTGATCTTTTCCGATTACGGGATGCCGGTCACCTTCTACAACGACCATTACGACCTGCTGCTGGCGCAGGACGCGCTCTTCGCCCGCAAGATCAGCCCCGAGGCGCAGGAGCTCAAGCGCCGGCTGGGCGTGCTCTACGCCTCGGAGGACGTGCATTTCCAGATCTCCGACGAGGGGCGCAACCTCTACGAGTTCCTGACCGGCCGGGGCCGCATCGGCCGCCGCTTCGCCACCCGCTTCTGGGAAACGGAATCGACGCTGGGCCGCGAACGCGAGCTGCTGATCGTGATCTGCAAGAAGTGGCACGTGGCCAAGCGGCTGGTGGCGCGGATCGGCCAGATGACCAACATCCCCTCGGTCGAGTACATCTTCAGCGAGGAGGACGCGCCGCTGCCCGATCTCGGCGGCATCCAGCGCAGCATGGGCAAGCGCCATCGCCACCGCCGGGCGCTGATGCGGATGCTCTTCGATTATTTCGACACCGACCGCATGATCGTCTGCCTCGATCCGGGCAACCTCGACCTGCTGCACGATTTCTGCGGTGACCGCTCCACCACCCGCCTGCTGGAGGTGGAGTGCCAGTTCACCGACGCCTACCTCGCCGGCCATGCCCGCCGCATCGGCCTGGCCGGCGAGCGGACGCCGCAGGAGACGCTGGACCGGCTGCTGCCCACCATCCGGCACGAGATGACCTCGGAAAGCGACGCCATCCGCGATGCCGAGTTTCCCAACCACGACAAGCTGCGCGAGGCCGACCCGGCCGAGGTGAACGCCGAGGCCCTCGCCCGCTTCCTTGCCATCCCCGAGGCGAAGGCCCTAGAGATCGCCTCGACCCGTCACCTATTTGCCGATTGAGGACAGCCCATGGCCTATGCCTATGACGACCAGAACATCTTTGCGAAAATCCTGCGCGGCGAGATCCCCAACGACACCGTGCTGGAGACCGAGCACACGCTGGCCTTCCGCGACATCCAGCCCAAGGCCCCGGTCCACGTGCTGGTGATTCCGCGCGGCGCCTATGTCAACGCCGACCATTTCGCCAACACCGCCTCGGATGCGGAACTGGCGGATTTCCAGCGCGTCATCGGCCGCATCTGCACGGGCGAGGGGCTCTGCCCCGATGGCGAGGGCGGCGCGGGCTACCGGCTGATCTCCAATGCCGGGACCCATGGCGTTCAGGAGGTGCCGCATTACCACGTGCATATCCTCGGCGGCCGCAACATGGGCCGCATGGTCGACAGCGACTGAGCGCCGCCGCGGCCATTCGCCCATTCCCTCACCCCGCCCGCGGGCTTGCGGGATCGCCCTCGATCCCCCATAACCCCCGGTGACCGCGAACTCAGCCAAGGGACACGCCATGACCATCGAGGCACCGGAAACCCGGGTGGTGGACAGCTACAGGATCGCCTGCGACGGCGGGGAAGGGGCGCTTGGCCATCCCCGCATCTGGCTGCAGATCCCGCATGAAACCGGCTGGGTCGAATGCCCCTATTGCGACTGCAAGTACGTGCACAGCGCCCATGCGCCCCACGACCTGCGCGACGAGACGGTGAAGGACGCGGGCGAAAGCCCGGCCTGATCGCGGCACCTCCGCCCGCTGATCCCGTCCCTGCCCCGCCACGCCGGCTGACCGCCATGTCACGCCCTCTGGATTCGCGCGCGGCGCGGGTCTATATGCGCGGCCATGGCGGACGCGCAGCATAACGGCTTGCCCTTCATGAAGATGCACGGGCTGGGGAACGACTTCGTCGTGCTCGACGGACGGCTGCGCGCGATCGAGGTCTCCCCGGCGCTCGCCGTGGCGCTGGCCGACCGCCACCGCGGCGTCGGATTCGACCAGCTCGCCATCATCGACGCGGGGCGGGACGGCGCGGATGCGCACCTGACCTTCCTCAACGCCGATGGCTCGCCCGCCGCCGCCTGCGGCAACGCCACCCGCTGCATCGCCCGCCACCTGATGGACGAGACGGGGGGCGAGACGCTGACCCTCACCACCGACCATGGCAGGCTGCTGGCGCGCGACGCGGGCGATGCCCTCACCTCGGTCAACATGGGCCCGCCCCAAACCGCGTGGCACGAGATCCCGCTGGCGCGCGAGGTGGATACGCTGGAACTCCCGCTCGAGGGCGCGCCCACCGCCACCTCCATGGGCAACCCGCATTGCACCTTCTTCGTCGAGGATGCCGAGGCGGTAGACCTCGCCACGCGCGGGCCGCAAATCGAACACGACCCGCTCTTCCCCGAGCGCACCAACGTGCAATTCGCCAGCGTCATCGGCCCCGACCGCCTGCGCATGCGGGTGTGGGAGCGGGGCACCGGCATCACCCTCGCCTCCGGCTCCTCCTCCTGCGCCACCGCCGTGGCCGCCGCGCGCCGGGGGCTGACCGGCCGCTCCGTCACCATCGAGCTTGACGGCGGCCCCATCGCCATCGACTGGCGCGAGGACGGCGTGTGGATGACCGGCCCGACCGCCCATGTCTTCACCGGCACGCTGACCCGCGCCTTCCTGGAGAGCCTGTGATGGACCGCAAGGCGCCGATCTTTTCCACCATGGGCTGCCGGCTCAACGCCTACGAGACGCAGGCGATGAAGGATCTCGCGGACAGCGCGGGGCTGGGCGACGCCGTCGTGGTGAATACTTGCGCCGTGACCGCCGAGGCGGTGCGCAAGGCCCGGCAGGAGATCCGCCGCCTGCGTCGCGAGAACCCCGCCGCCCGGCTGATCGTCACCGGCTGCGCCGCCCAGACCGAGCCCGAGACCTTCACCGCCATGGAAGAGGTCGACGCGGTGATCGGCAATACCGAGAAGATGCAGCCCGACACCTGGAAAGGCATGGCTGCCGATTTCCTCGGCGAAACGGAGAAGCTGCGCGTCGACGACATCATGTCGGTGACCGAGACGGCGGGCCACCTGATCGACGGCTTCGGCACCCGGAGCCGCGCCTACGTGCAGGTCCAGAACGGCTGCGACCACCGCTGCACCTTCTGCATCATCCCCTATGGCCGCGGCAATTCCCGCTCCGTCGGCGCGGGCGTGGTGGTGGAGCAGATCAAGCGGCTGGTGGACCGCGGCTTCAACGAGGTGGTGCTGACCGGCGTGGACCTGACCTCCTGGGGCGCCGACCTGCCCGGAGAGCCGAAGCTCGGCGACCTGGTGATGCGCATCCTCAAGCTGGTGCCGGACCTGCCGAGGCTGCGGATCTCGTCCATCGATTCCATCGAGGTGGACGAGAACCTGATGCAGGCCATCGCCACCGAGCCGCGGCTGATGCCCCACCTGCACCTGTCGCTGCAGCATGGCGACGACCTGATCCTCAAGCGGATGAAGCGCCGCCACCTGCGCGACGATGCCATCCGCTTCTGCGAGGAGGCGCAGCGCCTGCGCCCCGACATGACCTTCGGCGCCGACATCATCGCGGGCTTCCCGACCGAGACCGAAGCCCATTTCGAGAATTCTCTGAAACTGGTGGAAGAGTGCCGCCTGACCTGGCTGCACGTCTTCCCCTATTCCGCCCGCCCCGGCACCCCGGCGGCGCGCATCCCGCAAAAGGTGAACGGCACGGTGATCAAGCAGCGCGCCGCCCGCCTGCGCGAGGCCGGAGCGGCCGCCATCGACCGCCATCTCGACGCGCAGCTGGGGCGCACCCACTCGATCCTGATGGAGAACCCGCGGATGGGCCGGACCGCGCAATTCGCCGAGGTCGAGTTCGCCACCCCGCAGGACGAGGGCGCGCTGGTCACCGCCCGCATCACCGGCCGCGCGGGCACCCGCCTCACCGCCTGACCTTCCGGGCGCCCGGCTCCCCCTTCATCTTGCCCGAAAAACTCTCGCCGAAGGCAAGAAAGTCCCGCAGCGCAACCGGAGTCCCAGGCCCATGCATCCGAACCAGGCCTTTCGCCGCACCACCCGCACCCGCAACGTCGCCTTCGCCCGCGACCGCGGCTTCGGCCTGCTCGCGCTTTCGACCGACGGGGCGCCGCTGATCTCGCACATCCCCTTCCTGCTGTCGGAGGACGGCGCCACTGCCGATCTCCACCTCGCCCGCCCCAACCCGATGGTCCGCGCGCTGGAGGGGCCGCACCCCGCAAGGCTCGCCGTGGCGGGGCCGCATTCCTACGTCTCGCCCGACTGGTACGGCGCGGCGGACCAGGTGCCGACATGGAACTACGTGGCCGTCCACCTGACCGGCCGGCTGGAGCCGCGCCCGGACGAGGAGCTGCCCGCGCTGCTCGACCGGCTGTCGGCGCATTTCGAATCCGCCCTGCCGAAACCCACCTGGACCATGGCGAAGATGACCCCCGGCGTGGCCGAGCGCATGTTCCGCGCCATCAAGCCCTACCGCCTGCATGTCGAGGAGGTCGAAGGCACCTGGAAACTCGCGCAGAACAAGGACGAGGCCCTGCGCCTCGCCGCCGCCGAGGGCGTTGCGCGGGACGGTCTGGGCGAGGGGCTGGCGGAACTGGCCGGCCTGATGCGCGACCCGCCGGAGACGGCCTAGCGCCGATGGACAGTCCCGGCCGCCGGCTCTAGGCTCCCCCCGACCCGCGAGGAGGAGCGTAGAATGGCCATGCAACTGATCTATTCCGGGGCCTCGCCCTTTGTCCGCAAGGTGCGCGTGGCGCTGATCGAGACCGGGCTCGACGCCGAGGTCGAGAAGCGGCCGGTCAAGACCACCGCGCTCGAATCGGCGCCCGAGGCCGTGGCCGCCAACCCGCTGGGCAAGATCCCCGCGCTGACCCGCGACGACGGACCGGCGATCTATGACAGCCGCGTCATCACCCGCTACCTCGACGCGCGCGCCGGGGCCGGGCTTTACCCCGAGAAACGGCTCTGGGAGGTGCTGACGCTGGAGGCCACCGCCGACGGCATCATGGAGGCGGGGGTGCTCATGGTCTACGAGCATCGTCTGCGCGCCGAGGGCGAGCGCTCCGAGACCTGGCGCGAGGCGCAGTGGGACAAGGCCACCCGCGCGATCAAGGCGGTCAACGACCGGTGGATGAGCCACCTTGCCGGCCCGCTCGACATGGGGCAGGTGGCGCTTGGCTGCGCGCTCGGCTACCTCGATTTCCGGCTGGGCGACCGCGACTGGCGGCGCGGCAACGAGGCGCTGGCGGAATGGTACGCGCGCTTTTCCCAGCGCGAGAGCATGGCCAGCACCGCCCCGGCGGACTGAACTCCCGAGGCCGCGCACAAGGTAGCCTCAGCCCCGCACCGCTGCGGCGATCCGGGCGCTCATGAACTCGATGAACAGCCGCGCCTTGGGGTCCTGCCGCCGTCGATGGGCATAGAGACAGCCCAGCTGCACCGGCACCGGCGGCGTGTCCTCCAGCACCGGGATCAGCGCGCCGGAGGCCAGGTGCGGCGCCACCTCGAAGGCGGGCTTCAGCACGATCCCGTGCCCCGCCACCGCCCAGTCGGTCAGCACGTCGCCGTCGTCGCTTTCGAACGGGCCTGTCACGGCGAAACGCTGCACCCCGTCCGGCATCTGCAGCGGCCACTGGAATTCCGCCGCGCCGGGGTAGCGCAGGTTGAGGCAGTCATGCGTCCCGTCGGTCAGGTCCTGCGGCGAGCGCGGCCGGCCCCGGCGCTCCAGGTAGTCCGGCGCCGCGCACAGAAGGCGGGGACAATCGGCGATCTTCTTGAGCCGCAGCGTGGAATCCTCCGGCCGCCCGAGGAAAAAGGCCACGTCCAGCCCCTCGGCCGTCAGGTCGACCCGACGATCCGACAGCCGCATCCGCACGTTGATCAGGGGATACTCGGCCTTGAAATCCGGCACAGCGGGCGCGATCAGCCGCCGCCCCAGCCCCAGCGGCGCGGCAAAGTAGATCGCCCCGCGCGGCGCGCCGGTGACGTCCTGCACCTCCGCCTCGGCCTCGGCGATGGCCTCGAGGATGCGCAGCGCCCCGTCGTAGTAGATGCGCCCCTGCTCCGTCGGGTTAAGCTGGCGGGTGGTGCGCTGGAACAGCCGCACGCCAAGGTAATCCTCCAGCTGCGAGATCCGCGACGAGGCCACCGCGGGCGAGATCCGCTGGTCCCGCGCGGCCGCCGACATGTTGCCAAGCTCGTAGACCCGGACGAAGGTACGGACATTGTCGATATGGGACATCGGCGCTCAGGGCTTCGGCAAAGGGGGTTTCGGAACGGCGTTTTACTGGAAAAGTTGAAACAGCTCGGTTGATTTACCGATACACCCAAAGAAAGCCCGCGACTAGGGTGGCGGACGCGCGACGCCACGGGACCGCGGGCGCAGGCACCGGAACGGGGACAGGAGAGCGGCATGTACGAATTCGCCATCATGTGGGACTGGCTGGCCTTCGCCTTGCGCTGGCTGCACGTGATCACCGCCATCGCCTGGATCGGCTCGTCCTTCTACTTCATCGCGCTGGATCTCGGGCTGAACCGCAACATCGCCGGCCCCGCGGATGGCGAGGAATGGCAGGTCCATGGCGGCGGGTTCTACCATATCCAGAAATACCTCGTGGCCCCCGAGGCGATGCCCGAGCACCTGACCTGGTTCAAGTGGGAGAGCTATTCGACCTGGCTCTCGGGCGCGGCGATGCTGATGATCGTCTACTGGGCGGGGGGCGAGCTTTACCTGCTGGACGCGGCCAAGGCGGACCTCGCGCTGTGGCAGGGGATCGTGATCTCGGCCGCCTCGCTCAGCATCGGCTGGCTGGTCTACGACTACCTCTGCAAATCCCCACTGGGCGAGAAGCCGACACTGCTGATGCTGCTGCTCTTCGTGCTGCTGGTGGCCATGGGCTGGGGCTACAACCAGGTCTTCACCGGCCGGGCGATGATGCTGCATCTCGGCGCCTTCACCGCGACGATCATGACCGCCAACGTCTTCTTCATCATCATGCCGAACCAACGCGTGGTGGTGGCCGACCTCAAGGCGGGGCGCAAGCCCGATCCCAAGTACGGCAAGATCGCCAAGCTGCGGTCGACCCACAACAACTACCTGACGCTGCCGGTCATCTTCCTGATGCTCAGCAACCACTACCCGCTGGCCTTCGCGACCGAATACAACTGGATCATCGCCGCGCTGGTGTTCCTGATGGGGGTGACGATCCGGCACTATTTCAACTCGCTGCACGCGCGGAAGGGCAACCCGATCTGGACCTGGCCGGTGACGGTGATCCTGTTCCTGATCATCGCCTGGCTTTCGACCGCACCGCTGTCGGACGACGATTACGACGCCGCCCAGACGCGCGAGTTTTCGCCGGTGGAGCAGCACTTTGCCAGCGCCGAGGGCTTCGACCAGGTGCAGGACATCGTGCTGGGCCGCTGCTCCATGTGCCACGCGCGCGAGCCCGCCTACGAGGGTATCCGCCGGGCCCCGAAACACGTGCATCTCGAAAGCCCCGGGGACATCGCGGCGCAGGCGCGCAACATCTACCTTCAGGCCGGGGCGAGCCACGCCATGCCGCCGGCCAACGTCACCTGGATGGAAGACGACGAACGCGCCGCGATCCGCCGCTGGTACCGCCGCGCCGCCGCCGACATGCCCTTTCTCGTCGGCAGCCGCTGAAGGGTTGCTCCCTTCGCAGGTCAGCCATGCAAAAAATACATGCTGATAGCACTTAATTAATACCGCTCCGTATTATATTCCTCCGTATGAAATTGCCGGAGGATGCCGTGAAGGACATCGCGATATTGCTGCACGAGACGGCGGGCCTGGTCCGCCGGCGCTTCGAGCGGGCGGCCCGCCCCGAGGGGCTGACCCTGCTGCAATGGCGCGCGCTCGGCCTGCTGGAACGCGAGGGCCCGCTGCGGCAGGTCGCCGTGGTCGAGGCGCTGGAAACCTCGCCGATGACCGTCAGCGACCTGGCCGAACGTCTGGAAGCGGCGGGTCTCGTCCGCCGCGCCAGCGATCCCGAGGACAGCCGCGCCAAGACGCTGGCCGTGACAGAGCAGGGCGCGGCCAAGCTGGCGGCCATGCGCTCGATCAGCGGCGAGGTCTTCGACGAGGTCTTCGCCGGCTTCTCCGACACCGACAGCGCCGCGCTCAAGGCCGGGCTGCAACGGATCAAGAACAACCTGGGCGCCAGCTGACGCCCCCCGCAAGGACAGGACAATGAACGCGAAACCCGCAAAGATGCAGCCCGGCCCCTCCCTCAAGGCCGCGACCCCCGACACCGCCCCCGACACTGCCAACGAGTCTGCCGCGCCGGGCAGCCGCCGTCGCAACGGCCGCCGTCGGCTGCTGATGCTGGCCTTGCCCCTCGCGCTGGCCATCGGCGGCGGGGCCTGGTGGCTGCTGGGCGGCCGCTATGTCAGCACGGACAACGCCTATGTGCACCAGCGCATGGTCTCCGTCTCGCCCGACGTGTCCGGCCGCATCACCGAGGTTCTGGTGGGCGAGAACCAGCACGTGGAGGCCGGCACGCCGCTGTTCCGGCTGGACGCGAGCGGCTACCAGATCGCGCTGGACAGTGCCGAGGCGCAGCTTGCCGCCGCCCGACTCGCCGTGGCGCAGCAGCGCGCGGCCTATGCCACCGCGGCGGCACAGCTCGAGTCGGCCCGGTCGATCCGCGACGTGCAGCAGCGCGAGCTTGAGCGGCAGAAGGAGCTGACCAATCGCGGCGTCGGATCCCAGTCGGCGCTCGACCAGGCGACCATCACCGCCAGCAGCGCGTCGAACGCGGTCGTGGTGGCGCAGCGGCAGCTCGACGCCGCGGCGGCCGCGCTTGGCGGCGACCCGGAGGCGGAGACCGACAGCCTGCCTTCCGTGCAGGCGGCGATCTCGGCCCGGGACGCGGCCGCCCGCGACCTCGACCATACCGAGATCCGGGCCGCTACCGAGGGCACGGTCAGCCAGATCGAAAGCCTGAACGTGGGCCAGTTCGTCGCCGCCGGCACCAGCGTCGCCACGCTGGTCGACAACGCGGACAGCTGGATCGAGGCGAATTTCAAGGAAACCCAACTCGACGATCTGGAACCCGGCCAGCCGGTGGGGATCGAAGTCGACGCCTATCCCGACATGGAGCTGCACGGCAGCGTGGAAAGCTTCGGCTCCGCCACAGGGTCGCAGTTCTCGCTGATCCCGGCGCAGAACGCGACCGGCAACTGGGTCAAGGTGGTGCAGCGCGTGCCGGTCCGCATCGGCATCGAGGAGGACGCCCGGCGCCCGCTGCGTGACGGGATGAGCGTGCATGTCTCCGTCGATACCGGTCATAACCGGCTGGACGAGATGAGATGACCGCCCCCGCCCTCTCCAAGCCCAACCTGGAGGTCGCGGCCCCCGGCCTGCTGACCGCGTCGATCATGCTGGCGACGATCATGCAGGTGCTGGACACCACCATCGCCAACGTGGCGCTGCCGCACATGGCCTCCAGCCTGAACGCCACCCAGGAAGAGATCACCTGGGTCCTGACCTCCTATATCGTGGCCTCGGCCATCGCCACGCCGCTCACCGGCTGGGCGGCGGACCGGCTGGGGCGGCGCACCGCCTTTTCCGGCGCGATCATCGGCTTCACCCTGTTCTCGCTGTTCTGCGGCATGGCGACGGGCCTGCCGGAAATGGTGCTGTTCCGCATCTTCCAGGGCGTCTTTGGCGCCGCGCTCATTCCGCTGGCCCAGGCCGTGCTTCTGGATATCAACCCGCGCGAGAAGATCGGCCAGGCCATGGCGATCTACGGCGCCGGCATCATGGTGGGGCCGATCATCGGGCCGACCCTCGGCGGCTACCTGACCGAGGTCTTCAACTGGCGCTACGTCTTCTTCATCAACCTGCCGGTGGGCATCATCGCCCTGGCCGGCGTGGGCGCCTTCATGCCGCGCGAAGCGGTCAAGGCCCGGCGCTTCGACTTCGTGGGCTTCGGCCTGCTGGCGCTGGCGGTCGGCTCGTTGCAGATGATGCTGGACCGCGGCCAGTCCGCCGGCTGGTTCGAATCGGTCGAGATCATCCTCTACCTCGGCCTCTCCATCTCGGGCTTCTGGGCCTTCGTGATCCACTGCCTGGGCAAGGACGACCCCTTCGTCGACCTGCGCATGTTCAACGACCGCAACTTCGTCATGGGGCTGGTCTTCATCTTCATCATCGGGATGACGCTGTTCTCGGGCCTCGCCCTGTTGCCGCCGCTGCTGCAGAAGATCATGGGCTATCCGGTGATCGAGACCGGGCTGGTCATGGCGCCGCGCGGCGTGGGCACCATGGTGTCGATGATCGTGGTCGGCCGCCTGGTCAGCCGCTTCGATCCGCGCGCGCTGGTGCTGTTCGGGCTCGGGATGACGGCCTGGTCGCTCTACCTCATGACCGGGTTCGAGGCCGGGATGGATGCCCGCCCGATCATCGTGTCGGGAGTGATGCAGGGCTTCGGCCTGGGCTTCGTCTTCGTGCCGCTCTCCACGCTGACCTTCGCCACCATCGCCACGCGGTTCCGGGGCGACGCCACCTCCATGTTCAGCCTGGTGCGGAACGTGGGCTCGGGGGTGGGGATCTCGCTGGTCACCGTGGTGTTGGCCCGGATGAGCACCGTCAACCACGAGGAAATGGCCTCCACCCTGACGGCGCAATCGGCGGCGGTGCGCGATAGCCTGCCGCAGCTCCTGCAGGGCTCGCCGCTCTATGCCGCCATCGCCGACGGGCTGGTGAGCCGGCAGGCGGCGATGATGGCCTATGTCGACAACTTCCTGCTGATGCTGTTCCTGACGCTGACGGTGATCCCGGTGGTGCTGCTGCTGCGCCGTCCGCCCGCCGGCTGACCGACATGGGCCGAGGGCCGGCCCCGTGACGGCGCAGAGCCTCCGACAAAACGACAAGGGCCGCCCCCGGCGATGGGGGCGGCCCTTTCATGTCGCGACTGTCGCGGCCTCAGAACCCTTGCGGCTGCCCCACGATCACGAAGCTGAGCGCTTCCGGGTCCAGCAGCTCGGCGGCCACCCGGTTCACGTCGTCCAGCGTCACCGCCTCCACCTTGTCATTGCGGGTGGCGGCGTAGTCGATCGGCATGCCGTCCATCTGCATCCCGGCAAGGATGTTGGCGATCCGGCCGTTGCCGTCAAAGCGCAGCGGGTAGGCGCCGGTGAGATAGGTCTTGGCATCCTCCAGCTCTTCCGCCGTGACGCCGTTCTCGGCCAGGTCGCGCCACTGGTCGCGGATCACCTCGACCGCCTCCTTGATGCGGTCATTGGCCGAGGCGACGCGCCCGACATAGAGATCAGCGTGATCCTTGGCGGCGAGATAGGCATAGACCCCGTAGGTCAGGCCCCGCTTCTCGCGCACCTCGTCCATCAGCCGGCTTTCGAAGCCGCCCCCGCCAAGGATGGTGGACAGCAGGTAGGCGGCGAAGAAATCCTCGTCGTCCCGGTCGATGCCCTCCTGGCCGAAGATCGCCACCGATTGCGGCGTGGCAAAGGGCACCACCTCCGTCTCGCCGTCAAAGCTCAGCTCCGCCTCGCCGGGCATCTCGGCGCCCTCGGCGGGCAGGTCGCCCAGCAGCCGGTCCAGCATCGGGCCCAGCTCTTCGGGGGTGATGTCGCCCACCGCCGCCACGTAGAGCCGGTCGCGCGCCATGGTCGCGAGGTGCGCCGCCACCAGGTCGTCGCGGGTCAGGGCCGACACGCTTTCGGCGGTGCCGCGATAGCTGGTGCCGTAGGGATGATCGCCGAACACCTCGCGGTCGAAGGCGCGCGAGGCGATGTCGTCCGGGTCCTTCCGGTCGGAGGCGAGGCCGGACAGCACCTGCGCGCGCACCCGCTCCACCGCGTCGGTGTCAAAGCGCGGCTCCACCAGCGACGCACGCAGCAGGTCGATCGCCTCGTCCCGGTTCTCGCTCAGGAAGCGGGCCGAGACGGCCAGCGCGTCGTCGCCCACGTCATAGCTGAAGGACGCGGCCAGCGCCTCCTTCGCCTGGGCGAATTGCTGGGCGTCCATGTCGGCGGCGCCCTCTTCCAGCAGCCCCGTCATGAAGTTCACCGCCCCGCGCTTGCCCGGCGCATCCAGCGAGGCGCCGCCGCGGAACCGCAGCTCCAGCGCCACGAAGGGAATGTCGGGCTCTTCCACCAGCCAGGCGGTGATCCCGCCGGGGCTGGTCACCTCCTCGATGTCGATGGCGGCACGCGCGGGCAGCGCGGCGGCCAGGCTCAGCAGCAGCGCTGCCATGATGCGTGCGGGAAGCAGGGTCATTCCGCGACCTCCATGTCCATGTCGTCGGGCAGCCCGGTCTGTGCCGCCGGGTCCTCCGGTTGCGGCGCGGCGGCCGGGGCGGGCGCGGGGGCCGCGCCCGGCTCCGGCTCGAGATAGCCGGTGACCGACCGCTCCGGGTCGAACAGATCGCGCGCGGCGGTCATGATATCCTCTGCCGTTGTCTCCTGCAGAAGCTCCGGCCACGCCTGCACGTCCTCGATGGTCAGCCCCGAGGCCAGGGCCGAGCCATAGCGCCGCGCCATGCCCTGCACGTCGTCGCGCGCATAGATCTGCGCCGCCTTGAGCTGCATCTTGATCCGGTCGAGTTGATCCTCGTCGACGCCGGTCTCGAGGAACTCGTCGATCACCCGGTCCATGTCGGCCTCCGCCTGTTCCAGCGTCACGTCGGGGCTGGGCACCACGATCAGGCCGAAGGTCGTGTCGTCCAGGCTGGTGCCGCTGTACCAGGCGCCGGAATAGACCGCCTGCTGCGTCTCGAATTGCAGCTTCTGCGCCATGACCGAGGTTTGCGACCCGCCCAACAATTCCGCCAGCAGGGTCAGCGCCGCCGCATCCTCCTGTGCGCCCGCGTCCCGTTCCGGCGCGAGGTAGGAGCGCGAGACATAGGGCTGCGCCACCCGCGGGTCGGAGAAGGTCAGATGCCGCTCGGCGGTCTGCGGCGGCTCCTGCGGACGCTCCCGCTCGCCCAGCTCGGGATTGGCGGGGATGGCGCCGTAATAGGTCTCGGCCAGCGCCTTGACCTCCTCGGGCTGCACGTCGCCGGCCACCACGAGGATCGCGTTGTTGGGCGAATAGTTGAGGTGGTAGAATTCCAGCGCATCCTCGAGGCTCAGCGCCTCCATCTCGTGGCGCCAGCCGATCACCGGCTGCCCGTAGCGGTGGTTGAGATATTGTGCCGCGCCCATCTGTTCGCGGAACAGCGAGGAGGGATCGTTCTCGATCCGCATGTTGCGCTCTTCGAGGATCACGTCGCGCTCGGTCGCGATGTCGTCCTCGTCGAGGCGGAGGTTGACCATCCGGTCACTCTCCATCTTCATCATCAGCTCCAGCCGGTCGGCGGCGACGCGCTGGAAATAGCCGGTGTAATCGTAGGAGGTGAAGGCGTTGTCGGTCCCGCCATTCGCCGCCACGGTCTTGGAGAACTCGCCGGGCGCCAGCGTGTCGGTGCCCTTGAACAGCAGGTGCTCCAGGAAATGCGCGACGCCGGACACGCCGGTCCATTCATCGGCAGAACCGGCCTTGTACCACACCATCTGCACGACGACGGGGGCGCGATGATCCTCGATCACCACGACCTCCATCCCGTTGTCGAGCGTGTAGGACGTGACCTGTTCGGTGGCCTGGTCGGACGCCGTGTCAGTGGTCTGGTCGCTGGCCTGACCACTGGCGGGTTCGCTGGCCGCGGCGCCCATCGGCAGCGCGAGGACCAGGACCAGGATTGAGAGAAGGGCGGCGCGCATGAGGGCTCCTTTCACCGGTAGCGCAGAGTTGGCCGGAGTGTGGCCATCGCTGCGCCGGGGTGCAAGGCGACCCTACAGCAATGTGAGCGGGCTCACTCCCCGCCGGTCGGCGGTGCGGAGGGCGTGCGGATCCCGGCCCGCTGGAACCGGTCGCGCTCGGCGAACGGGTCGAGCGCCTGGCGGCGGTAGGCCTGGCGGTAGCGGTCCACCTTGACGATGCGCAGCTTCGTGAAGCGCGAGGCGCGGCGGCGGAACTCGTAATCGTCGCGGGCCAGAGTCGCGCGGATGTCCGAGGGCACGCCATAGCGCGAGGCCTGCGCCACCAGCGCCGAATCCCCCGCCGGGATGCCGCCGGCACGCGCCGCCTCGTTGCCGCCGAGCGCGGCGATCGCGTCCGCCCTGGGCGTGGGATCGGTCAGGTTGGCGCCGCCCGGGGTCGGGGCCGGCAGGGCGTTGTAGCTTTGCGGCTGCTGCAACGGCTTGACCGGCATCACGGCAAACTCCTCGGGTCCGTCCCCGCTGGTCTGGTCGAGGTTGCGCATCGTGATGTCCCGGTTCGGGCCACAGCCCGCCAGCACAGCGCCCACCGCCACAATAAGCAGAATTGCCCGCGTCATGCCTGCCCTCCGTTTCTCGTGGCCCTGTTTAACCGATGAGTCGGGCCCCGTCACGCAGGCTTTTTGCCCGGCTTCGCACCGGTCCCGCCGCCGCCGGTCCCCTTGCCGTCACCGGTGAAAAGCGCCAGCCCGATCGCCCCCGCGAAGATCGCCACATCCGCCACGTTGAAGGCGAAGGGGTTCTCGATTCCGCAGCAGGACATGTTGAGGAAATCCGCCACCGCGCCATAGACCAGCCGGTCCAGCACGTTGGCGAGCGCGCCGCCGATCAGCAGCCCCGCGGCCACCATCCCCCAGCGGCCCGGCGGCTGGCGCCAGGTCCAGACAAGCACCGCCACGACGATCGCCACCGCCAGCCCGATCAGCACCCAGCGGGCACCGTCTGACCCGCCCGAGAACAGGCCGAAATTGATGCCGTAATTCCACGCCATGCGGAAGTTCAGGAACGGCGGCAGAAGCTCGATCTCGCCCAGCTGGCGCAGGTTCATCCAGTGGACGACCAGCCATTTCGACGCCTGGTCGGTCAGGAAGGTCGCAAGCGCGACCCAGAAGACAAGCCGCATCGCGGGCTCCTTTCAGCCGGTTTCGCGCGGTGTAGTCGGCTTCGCGCCCCGGCGAAAGCGCGAACCGTTCTTCTCCGGCCCGTCCCGCCGACCCCGCTCAGTTCGGCAGTTTCGAGCGGGCCAGGACCTTCAGCAACGAGGTATAGGCCGAGATCCCCTTGGCGCTGTCGAAACCGGGCTCGGCGTTCACCGTCAGCGCCACGCAGTAATTCCGCCCCGTGGCGTCGGTGACCTGGGCCGTCAGGTTCAGCACGCCCGGTTCGCTGCCGCCCTTGTAGGCGTAATCCGCCCAGTCCGCCGCCGGCACCGGGCCGGGATTGATCGACATCAGGTCCAGGTCCGCCACCTGCCCCATCAGCGAACAGAGCCGGGTCAGCGGGAGGTACCATTCGATTCCCCGGCTATGGCCCTGGCTGACCTGCTCGACCGGGGGCAGCGGGGCCTTGGCGGCCTCGGCGGCGATCTCCTCCCGGTCCTCGGGCGCGGCGGCGAGATAGGGTTCGCGCAGGCCCAGATCGGCCTTGAGCGAAAAGAACTCCCGCGTCGTCAGCAGCGAGGGCACGTCGAGCACCTTCTTGACCGGCCCCCGGCCCAGCACGTCGATCAGGAAATCCGTCGCGGTGTTGTCGCTTTGCGAGATCATCAGCGCCGCCGCGGTGTGCAGCGTCAGCGGCGCCCCCGCGGGCATCGTCTGCAGCAGACCAGAGGGCAGCGAGATGTCATGCGCCTGCAACCGCTCCACGTCGCTCCAGTCGCGCTCTCCTTCGTCGATCTCGGCGCGCAGGGCCGCCAGCACCCCCAGCTTGAAGGCCGAGCCCACGGCCAGCGGCCGGTCGGGCGAGCGTGCCGACAGCATCTCCCCGTCCCGGGTGATCAGCCAGGCGACCTCGCCCGGCAGCGCCGCCAGCCCGTCCAGCGCCGAGCGCAGGTCCCCCGACAGGGCCACCGGCGCGCCGAAGACCAGCATCACGATCCGCCCCTCGGCATCCAGCGCGATGCGGGCGCTGACCTCGTGGGTCTCGCTGCGCACGGCGAATCCGTCGCCCTGCGGCACCACGGCGGTCACCGGGCCCAGCCGGCCGCGCAGGTCCTCGATCAGGGCGCGCACCCGCTCGATCGGCACCTGCTGCAGGAAAGATGGGGCGAAATCGCCGGGCTTCGCGGCATCGTCGCTCACCAGGTCGCGCAGCGCGGCCGAGGCCGCCTCGCGCGGATCCTGCGCCGTGGCGGGGCCACAGAGGACCAGCAGCGCCATCACGCAAGCGATCAGTTTCGCCATCATCGAACCCTCCGACCTCGGTGCACGCTCACTCAATGCCGGAAATGACGCATCCCCGTAAAGACCATGGCGAGCCCTGCCTCGTCGGCAGCGGCGATCACTTCTTCGTCACGCATGGAGCCGCCGGGCTGGATGACGCAGGTGGCCCCGGCCGCCGCCGCCTCCAGCAGCCCGTCCGGGAAGGGGAAGAAGGCGTCGGAGGCCACGGCCGAGCCTGTCGTGAGCGGCTCGGGGAGGCCCAGCGCCTCGGCCATGCGCTCGGCCTTCTTCGCGGCGATCAGCGCCGAATCGAGCCGGCTCATCTGGCCCGCGCCGACGCCCACGGTCGCCATGTCCTTGACGTAGACGATGGCGTTGGACTTCACGTGCTTGGCGACCTTCCAGGCAAACAGCAGGTCGCGCATCTGCGCCTCGCTGGGCTGCGCCCTGGTCACCACCTTCAGGTCGTCCATGCCGACAAAGCCCACATCCTTGTCCTGCACCAGCAGCCCGCCCGCGACCTGCCGGACGGTCGCGCCGCCCTTGAGGCAATCGGGCAGCCCGTCGGTGACCAGGAGGCGCAGGTTCTTCTTCTTGGCAAAGATCGCCGCCGCCTCGTCGGACGCGCCGGGGGCGATCACCACCTCGGTGAAGATCTCGGTGATGGCCTCGGCGGTCTCGGCCTCCAGCGGCTGGTTGAAGGCGACGATGCCGCCGAAGGCGCTGGTCCGGTCGCAGTCGAAGGCGGCCTTGTAGGCCTCCAGCTGGGTCCGG
Source organism: Carideicomes alvinocaridis (assembly GCA_005473895.2). GTDB lineage: Bacteria > Pseudomonadota > Alphaproteobacteria > Rhodobacterales > Rhodobacteraceae > Carideicomes > Carideicomes alvinocaridis. The sequence goes on along the minus strand of SRJI02000002.1, from coordinate 8,156 downwards.
CCGCGCGCCACGCCGCAGGGATTGGCGTGCTTGATGATGGCGCAGGCCGCGTCCTGCTCGGGGTCGAATTCCGCCACCAGCTCGAACGCGGCGTCGGTGTCGTTGATGTTGTTGTAGCTCAGCTCCTTGCCCTGCAGCTGCCGCGCGGTGGCGACGCCGGGCCGGGCGGTCCCGTCGCGGTAGAAGGCCGCGGACTGGTGCGGGTTCTCGCCGTAGCGCAGGGTCTGGGCCAGCTCGCCGGCAAAGACCCGGCGGCGCGGCGCCTCCAGCCCGATCGCACCGGCCATCCAGGTGGAGACCGCGGCGTCATAGGCACCGGTACGGGCATAGGCGATCTGCGCCAGCGTGCGGCGGAATTCGAAGCGGGTCGCGCCGCCCTGCTCGTCCAGCTCGGTCAGCAGCGGCTCGTAATCCTGCACGTCGGTGATGGTGGTGACGAAGCCGTGGTTCTTGGCCGCCGCGCGGATCATGGCGGGGCCGCCGATGTCGATGTTCTCGATGCAGGTGTCGTAATCGGCGCCCTTCGCCACCGTCTCCTCGAACGGGTAGAGGTTGACCACCAGCAGGTCGATGCCGCCGATGCCGTGATCCTCCATGGCCTTCACGTGGGCGTCGTTGTCGCGCAGCGCCAGCAGCCCGCCATGGACCGCCGGGTGCAGGGTCTTGACCCGGCCGTCCATCATTTCCGGAAAGCCGGTGACCTCGGCCACGTCGCGGACGGTCAGCCCGGCCTCTCGCATCGCCTTTGCCGTGCCGCCGGTGGACAGCAGCTCCACCCCCTTGTCGGCCAGCGCGCGGGCGAGGTCCAGAAGCCCCGTCTTGTCGGATACCGAGATGAGCGCGCGGCGGAGGGGGACGAGGTCGGTCATGGGGGAGGCTCCGTGGGAAGGGACGAGTCGGAGCTTCCTTTAGACCATGGCGGGCGGGGATTGAACCGGTGCCGTGGACGTAACGTCAGGGTGGGAGGTTCAGCCGGGGACGGGAAGGGCGGAGTGGCCTTCAGACCCGGTGGGGTGCCCCCGAGGCGCGATGCCCGCCCGGCAGTCAAAATGGAGGGGTCGGGAGCGAGGGGCCAGCCCCTCGCGCTCCCCGGGATATTTGTGGTCAGAAGAAGCAGGGGGGCCGCGTTTCCAGCCATGAGAGGCCGGCCCCTGTGGTGGCACTATTGCCAAAGGGCCCCGGCGAGAAGCGATGCCACCACCCCGCCGCCCTGGGCTCCACCGCCGGTGCTGGCGATGCTGCTCTGGGCGAGGTAGCGGCGGCGCAGCTCTTCCAGCCGGTCGGGCTGCAGGAAATCCGCCACGTCGCTGCTGCCGAACATCTGCGCCGCCCGCGCCGAGAGCTCCTCGCGCTGGCGGTCCACGTCCAGCGTGCCGAACCCCGCGGGCAGGCCGAAGACCGTCTCGAAGACCTGCCGCAGGGGCTTGGACGCCATGACCGAGAACCAGCGCGAATTCTCCGAGGTGGGCGCCGCCGCCTGCGCCAGGTCGCGTTCCAGTGTGAGCGCGATGCGGAGGGACGGGTCGGTCTCGCCCACCCTGATCTCGAACTGCCGGTCGATGTAGTTCTGCACCACCGCCTCGGCGAAGCCCGGCGGATAGCTGTGCGGCGGGTCCGGGTCCTCGAAGGTGAAGGCATCGGCGAAGGCCCGGTAGCGTGGATCGGGCCAGATATTGATGAGCGAGGTCGCCTTCTCCCGGTCCGAGATCAGGATGCGGTTGGCGAACTCGGCGCCGTCGGGCCGGGTCGGCAGGTCGAACACCTCGAACACCGTGAGCATCAGCCCGATGTCGCGAAACAGATACCCCGGCTGCGCGATACGTCCGGAGCGGGCCGCGACGGTCTGGACGGCGCGTTCCAGCGTGCCGCTGTATTCTTCGCCGGCGGCACGGGCCGCGTCCCGGGCGGCGAAGTCGAAAAGGTTCGCCAGCGCGGCATAGCGCGGATCCTCCTGCCGGTTGGCGACGGAGGCGGGGTCGGAGAGGTCCGAGGCCAGGACCTGCTCCAGGAAGACGCTGCGCCCGGCGTCATCCTCCAGCCCGAAGAGCCGCAGGGCCGCGCCCAGCAGCGCCTCGTCCTCCAGCAAATCGGCGGGCTCGCGCAGCGTCTCGATCCGCCCCGCCACGCGGTCCACGAAACCGTAGAACCCCTCGGCCGCGCGCAGCTTCTCCCCCAGCCCGAAGGCGGCGGAGAACTCCGCGTAGCGGGGATCGGACAGGCGGTTGGCGAAGGAGGCCGGGTCGGCCAGGTCCGATTCCAGGACCTGCTTGAGGAAGAAGCGGTTGTCCGCCCCCTCCAGCCCGGCCGCCCCTTCCAGCCCGAATGTCCGGAGGCTGGCCCGCAATAGGGCGGGGTCGTCCAGCAGATCCGCCGCATCGGAGATCGCGGCAAGGTCGCGCCCCACCTCGGCGGCGCTGCGCATGCCGTCGAGGGAAGGCGTGCCGCCAGCGAAGTCGAAGGCCCGCGCGAAGGCGAGATAGCGCTTGTCCGCCAGCCGGTTGGCGAGCGAGCCGCGGTCGGACAGATCGGACTCCAGCACCTGCCGCAGGAAGGCGCGGTTGCCGATATCCTCGTCCAGCCCGAAGGCCCCCAGTGCCACCTTCAGCAGGGTGTAATCGCCCAGCAAGTCCTCGGCCGAGGTCACGCCCTCCAGCTCCGCCAGGACATGCTGCGTCTGGCGGGCGACCTGCGGCGACCGCGCCAGCACCTCCTGCTGCTCCTCGCGGGTGCGGCGCAGGAAATCGTAGCCGGCCAGCCCGGACCCAAGGACCGTCGGTGAGAGCATTTCCCATCCTCCTGAACCGCCGCAGACACGGCGCACAGGCGAGATCTACAGCCCAGGTCTTAACGTCCGGTTGCCACCGGTAAAAAGAAAGGGCGCTCTGACGAGCGCCCTTTCCGAGTTTCCCAGCGGGAAAGGCTTACATCATGCCGCCCATGCCGCCCATGTCGGGCATGCCGCCGGCGGCACCGCCGCTACCTTCCTTTTGCGGTTTCTCCGCAACCATGGCTTCGGTGGTGATCAGCAGACCGGCGATGGAAGAGGCGTCTTCCAGCGCGGTGCGCACGACCTTGGCCGGGTCGATCACGCCGAACTTGAACATGTCGCCATATTCGTCGGTCTGGGCGTTGTAGCCGAACTTCAGATCGCTGCTTTCGCGGATCTTGCCGGCCACGACCGAACCGTCCACGCCGGCATTCTCGGCGATCTGGCGAAGCGGCGCCTCGAGGGCCTTGCGCACGATGGCGATGCCGGCCTGCTGGTCGGGGTTCGCCCCTTCCAGACCTTCCAGCGATTTCGCACCCTGCACCAGGGCCACGCCGCCGCCGACGACGATGCCTTCCTGCACGGCCGCGCGGGTCGCGTTCAGGGCGTCATCGACGCGGTCCTTGCGCTCTTTCACCTCGGTCTCGGTCATGCCGCCGACGCGGATGACGGCCACGCCGCCAGCCAGTTTCGCGACACGTTCCTGCAGCTTCTCGCGGTCGTAGTCCGAGGTGGTTTCCTCGATCTGCGTGCGGATCTGGCTGACACGTGCCTCGATCTCGGCCTTGTCGCCATTGCCGTCGACGATGGTGGTCTCGTCCTTGGTGATCGACACGCGCTTGGCCGAACCCAGCATTTCCATGCCGACATTCTCCAGCTTCATGCCGAGATCTTCCGAGATCACCTGGCCGCCGGTCAGGATCGCGATGTCCTGCAGCATGGCCTTGCGGCGATCGCCGAAGCCCGGTGCCTTGACGGCCGCGATCTTCAGGCCGCCGCGCAGCTTGTTGACCACGAGGGTCGCCAGCGCTTCGCCTTCGACGTCTTCAGCGATGATGAGCAGCGGTTTCTGCGACTGGATCACCTGCTCCAGCAGCGGAACCATCGGCTGCAGGGAGGAGAGTTTCTTCTCGTGCAGCAGGATCATGCAGTCGTCCAGCTCCGCGATCATCTTCTCGGAGTTGGTGACGAAGTAGGGGCTCAGGTAGCCGCGGTCGAACTGCATCCCTTCGACGACATCGGTCTCGGTTTCCAGACCTTTGTTCTCTTCGACGGTGATGACACCTTCGTTGCCGACCTTCTGCATCGCGTCGGCGATCATGGTGCCAATCGACGCCTCGCCATTGGCGGAGACGGTGCCGACCTGTGCGACCTCGTCGGAGTTCTCGACCTTGCGGGACGCCGACTTGATGTGGTCGACCACCTTGGTGGTGGCGAGGTCGATGCCGCGCTTCAGGTCCATCGGGTTCATGCCGGCAGCGACGGCCTTGAAGCCTTCGCGGGCAATCGCCTGGGCCAGCACGGTGGCGGTGGTGGTGCCGTCGCCGGCTTCGTCATTGGTGCGGGAAGCGACTTCCTTCACCATCTGGGCGCCCATGTTCTCGAACTTGTCTTCCAGTTCGATTTCCTTGGCGACCGAGACACCGTCCTTGGTGATGCGCGGTGCGCCGAAGGATTTCTCCAGCACCACGTTGCGGCCTTTCGGGCCCAGGGTCACCTTGACGGCGTCCGCCAGGGTGTTGACGCCTTTCAGCATCTTGTTCCGGGCGTCGGTATCGAAACGTACGTCTTTTGCCATTTCGGGATTACTCCTCAGCGTTTTCGTTGATCAGGGTTGGAAAGGACGACGGGCCTTCAGGCCGCTTTCGCCTCCGACGCATCGGCGAGAATGCCGAGAATGTCGCTTTCCTTCATGATCAGGAGATCTTCGCCGTCGACGGTGACCTCGGTGCCGGACCATTTGCCGAACAGCACCTTGTCGCCGGCCTTGACGGCCATCTCGATCAGCTCACCCGAATCCTTGCGGGCACCGTCACCACAGGCGACGATGACGCCTTCGGCGGGCTTTTCCTTGGCGGTTTCGGGGATGATCAGTCCGCCCTTGGTCTTGTCGTCGCTCTCGACGCGACGGACCAGCACACGGTCATGAAGCGGTTTGAATGCCATTGCTAGAGCTCCCTAGCTTATCTGTTGCCTCCTGAACCCTCCGGTGTGGCATCCGGGAGGGGTGTTAGCACTCACCGCAGTCGAGTGCTAACGGCGTGTAGATGGGGAAAAGCCGCGACCGAGTCAACAATCCGTGTCAGAAAAAATGGCGCTGCGGGGCCGGGTCGTTCGCATCGGCCGGGTCCGGCCCGTTTCGTTCCCCGTTTCGTTCCCTTGCGAATCCGGCCCGCAGGCCCTATCTGACGGGTCGAGAGGTTGGCGCGGGCAGGCGCCTCGCCAACCCGGTCAGGTCCGGAAGGAAGCAGCCGTAACGAGTCCCGCTTGGGTCGTTGTCAGCCTCTCACCCTATTCCCCGCATGAACACCACCACGCCTAGCCACCCTGCGCGGCCTGCCGTTCGAGCGCGCGGATCTTCCGGCGCGCCTCGCTTCGGAGGTCCTGCACCTTCTCCATGTAGGCGCGCTGCGTCTCGTCCGGATCGGCGCCCGCATCCATCTTGCGATAGAAATCCTGTTCGGCCGCCGCCCGCTTCTCGCTGAAGGTCTCGCGGATCTCGGCCGCCTTCGCGCGGTAGCCCCCGGACGAGGCCACCTGGACGGGCTGCGCCGTGGCACCCGGATTCGGCCGGGCGGAAAGCGGGGCGGTCGCCGTGACGGCCGGGGCCGCCGGGATCATGCCTGTCGCCGCAACGAGGGCGACGCGGCAGAAAGCTGCGAAAGTCATCACTCCCTCCTTTCACGGCACAGATAGGCAGGACAGCCCGGCACGCATCCCCCGGGGCGCCATTCCGGCGGATTCTTGCAGACCGGGCTCAGCCCTTCTGGGCCGCGCCCGCGGCGTCGAGCGCCCAGTAGAGCTGTTCCTCGGTCTCCACCGCGCAGGGGCGCAGCGCACGCAGGCGCACCAGCGCACGGTCGGGCTTTTCCCCCGCCTCGATCATCAGCCGCAGGGCCGCCATCCCCGACCGCCCGCAGCCGCCCAGGCAATGGACCAGCACCCGGCCGCCGCCCTGCAACGCGCCCAGAGCCCGCGCACTGGTCTCGGCCCAGCGATAGGTGACCTCGGCCGAGGGCACGCCCATATCCGCCACCGGCAGATGCGCCCAGCGGGTGCCCGCGCTCTGCAGATCCGCCCCGAGATCCGCCGCCCCGTGGCCCACCAGCTCGGCCTCGGTCGCCAGCGTGATCACCAGCCCGGGCTGCCATTCGTAGAGATGTTCCATGTCCGCGGCATAGCGCCCGTCGCGGCCGGGCATCTGGCTGAGGGCTAGGATGCCGCCGCCCACGCGCAGGGCATAAAGGACCAGCGACGCCATGCTCAGCCCCGACCCTCACAGGCGGGCCTGCACGCCGGTCCGTTCCGCTGTCGCCCTCCGGGCCGCATCCTCCGCTCCCTCTCGACCGCCGGTCACTATATCCGCGCCGGGGGCAACGGCCAAACAAAAGCGTCCCCCTGGCCGGGAAGGACCGGTCCGCCGACCCTGCCCCGCCATGTGCCGACCCCCCCTGACAAGATTGATTCGCCTCCGGCCGCCGCGCTGCTAAAGTCCGGTCATGGACCGCCACGATCTTGCCGAGGAACGGACCGACTGGGCCGAGGACCGCACCGTGCTTGCCAACGAACGCACCTTCGCGGGCTGGCTGCGCTCGGGCATGGCCTGCGTCGCCCTGGCGCTCGGGCTCAAGGCGCTGTTCGGCGACGTGGAACCGCTCTGGCTGCCCCGCGCCGCGGCCGAGGTCTTCGTCGCCGTTTCGATCTTCATCTTCTGGTCCGCCTGGGCCAAGTCGCGCGCCACCGCCCGCCGCATCGACAACCATGCCAGCGAAAAGCTCTCCGGCCTGGCGATGACCCTGATCACCGCGCTGCTCACCCTCGGCGCGCTGGCCACCGGCGCGATGCTCTGGTGGCTCTGAGGCGGGTGGATCTCGGCCCGCGCAGGTCATAGTCTGCCCCCCGGCAGGCGAAGGGGATTCCATGAGCGACGACACGGCCAAGGGCTACCAGGTTCTGGCGCGCAAATACCGGCCCGAGACCTTTGCCGATCTCGTCGGCCAGGATGCGATGGTGCGCACCCTCAAGAACGCCTTCAAGGCCGACCGCATCGCCCAGGCCTTCATCATGACCGGCATCCGCGGCACCGGGAAGACGACCACCGCCCGGATCATCGCCAAGGGGATGAACTGCGTCGGCCCGGACGGCAACGGCGGCCCCACGACCGATCCCTGCGGCGTCTGCGATCCCTGCCGCAAGATCATGGAAAGCCGCTTCATCGACGTGCTGGAGATCGACGCAGCGTCCTCCACCGGGGTGGACAACATCCGCGAGATCAACGCCATGGCCCATACGCGGCCGAGCGAGGGGCGCTACAAGATCTTCATCATCGACGAGGTGCACATGCTCAGCACCTCGGCCTTCAACGCGCTCCTGAAGACGCTGGAGGAGCCGCCCCCGCATACCAAGTTCATCATGGCCACGACCGAGATCCGCCGCGTTCCGGTCACCGTCCTGTCGCGCTGCCAGCGCTTCGACCTGCGCCGGATCGAACCCGAGGAGATGATCGGCCTGCTGCGCCGGATCTCGGACAAGGAAGACGCGCAGATCGCCGACGACGCGCTGGCGCTGATCACCCGCGCCGCCGAGGGCTCCGCGCGGGATGCGACCTCGCTGCTCGACCAGGCGATTTCCCACGGGGCGGGCGAGACCACGGCGGAACAGGTCCGCGCCATGCTGGGCCTCGCCGATCGCGGGCGGGTCATGGACCTCTTCGACATGGTGATGCGCGGCGACACGCCGGGCGCGCTGTCGGAGCTGTCGGCGCAATATGCCGACGGGGCCGACCCGATGGCGGTGCTGCGCGACCTGGCCGAGGTGACGCACTGGATCTCGGTGGTCAAGATCACCCCCGAGGCGGCCGAGGATCCCACCGTCTCCCCCGACGAACGCAGCCGCGGCCGGGCCATGGCCGACGCGCTGCCCATGCGGGCGCTCACCCGCATGTGGCAGATGCTGCTCAAGGCGCTGGACGAGGTGGCGCAGGCGCCGAACGCCATGATGGCCGCCGAGATGGCGGTGATCCGGCTGACCCACGTGGCCGACCTGCCCTCGCCCGAGGAGCTCGTGCGCCGGCTGCAGAACGCCACGCCCCCACCTGCCGCCCCCCCGAACGGCCCCGCCCCGGGCCCCGGTGGCGGCGGCAGCGGCGGTCAGGCCGGCGGCCCGAGCG
>SRJI02000001.1 GCA_005473895.2 Carideicomes alvinocaridis | reverse complement strand
AGGCGGCCGCCACCTGGCGATCCGCCCGGGCCTCGGCCAGCGCAAGGCGCTGGCCGATCAGCCGCGCCTCCGGCGCGGCGCCGCGCGCCGCGAGGCAGTCGTGGAGGCCCTTTAGGGCCCAGAGATTGTCGGGATGCACGCAGGCACGCGGCAGCGTGCCGCCGAGACCCAGGTCCTCGCGGAAGACGGCTTCGGCCTCCTCCGTCCGGCCCTGCTCGTAGAGCAGGGCGCCGAGTGCGTGGCGCACGGGCTGCATCCAGCCCCAAGGCTCGTCATAGGCCAGCCCGTCCTCCAGCCGCACCCCCTCGCGCAGATGCGCGAAGGCGGGCTCGTACTCGCCCAGCCGGTAGCGGTATTCGCCGAGCAGCATCTGCTCGGCCACCTCCAGGATGCGCCGCACGCTGTTGTTGTGCAGCAGCCGGGTCTCCGGCACCGCGGCGACGGAGGCGCGGAACCGGGCGATCTGCACCTCGGCTTCCTCTACCCGGCCGAGCGCCGACAGCGCCACGCCGCGGGCGTAGTCGATCATCGCCACCTCCGAGCAATGCAGCGCCCGGTCCTCGGGATAGGGCAGGTCCAGGATTTCCTCCCACCGCCCGAAGCGCACAAGCACATGCGGCAGCATCGACAGGTAGGCCTCGAAATAATCCGCCATCGGCGGGCTCTCGATCGCCAGCATCTCTTCCGGCGTGGTCTCGCGCAGGCCACGGACCGCCTCCAGCGCCGGCTCGATCTGGCCGAGGAACAGCGCGCCGTAGATGACGAAGTGGTAGTCATGCTGGCGATAGCCGGTGTAGATGTTGAGCGCACCCTCCCGCCGGTAATATTTCAGGTCCGCCTCCACGGCCCGGCGGTTCCAGCGCAGCACCTTCTCGTAATCGCCGCAGAGCATGTCGATATGGGTCGCCATGTGCACAAGGTGGCCGGCATCGGGCACCAGGTCGCGCAGCGCGTCGCCGGCGCGCAGGGCGCGTTCCGGCTCGGGCGACATCTCCATCAGGTGGATGTAGAAATGCAGCAGCCCCGGGTGCCGCATCCCTCCGGGCCGGGCGAGGTGGCGCTCCAGCAGGGTGCGGACCTCCCGGGTCTGCGGGGCGGGAGCGCCGGTGGAAAGGTCCCACATCGCCCAGGGCGTCAGGTTGAGCAGCGCGTCGGCGAGGATCGCGGCCACGTCCGCATCCTCCGGAAAGCGCGCGGCCACCTTCCGCATCGCATCGGCGAAGTCCCGGTCCCAGCCGCGCATCGTGTCCAGCTCGGCCGGCTCGGCCTGCGGGTAGCGGGCGGCCATGGCGTCGATCAACGCCGCTTCGGTCTCCGAGGCATTGCCCCGGCGCGCCGCGGCCCCGGTCACGGCCGCATGGGCCCGGGCCAGTGCCTCGGCCCGGCCCGGCGCGTCCATCAGCGCCCAGGGCATGTTGTAGTTGGGCCCCGCCGCATAGGCCTCGCCCCACCAGGCCATGGCGCAATCCGGATCGGCGGCCTGCGCCTGCGCCAGGCAGCGCTGCGCCTCGTCGTGGTTGAACCCCCAGCTCCAGACCAGGCCGCGGTCGAACCAGAGCTGCGCCTCGGCCGAGGCCGTGGTCACGCGGCGGCCATACTGGCCCAGGTCGTAGGGGTAATCCATGCTCGTCTCTCCCGCAGGGTCGCGCCGATCCTGCCCTCGCCGCCGGGCCGGGGGCAAGGGGTCACGCGGGCGTGACCGGTACGGTGAAACTCCGGCCGCCCCTCCGCCGTGCCTCATCATCGACCGGGCCGGAAAACCCGGGCGGCGCGCCGGACGGGGTCACGCCTCCCTCACCCCCTGTCACGGCCGCGTCAGCCCGTGCCGATCCGCTGGACGCGACCGGCCCGCAGCCTAACTGGAGTTAAAGGAGACATGCCATGCAACGCCGCACCTTCCTGATCAGCGGGCTTCTCGGGGCCGCCGGGGCCGGTTTCCTCGGCCGCCGTGCCGTCACCCCCGCCGAGGCCGCCGAAAATTTCGAAGTCACCCGCACCGAGGCGGAGTGGAGGTCCATGCTGAGCGACGTGGAATACCGCGTCATGCGCGAGGAGGGCACGGAACGTGCCGGCACCTCGCCACTCAACAAGGAATACGATCCGGGGACCTACCACTGCAAGGGCTGCGACCTCGCGGTCTATTCCTCGGAACACAAGTTCGACAGCGGGACCGGCTGGCCCAGTTTCTGGAAGGCCCTGCCGGACGCCATCCGCACCAAGGAAGACCGCAAGCTGCTGAGCGTGCGGACCGAGTGCCATTGCCGCCGCTGCGGGTCGCATTTCGGGCATATCTTCGACGACGGCCCCGAGCCCACCGGCAAACGCCATTGTCTGAACGGTGTGAGCCTCGTCTTCCGGCCGGCCTGATCGGCAGGAACCAGCGCTCCCGTTCCGCCCCCGCGCCCCGACCCGGCGCGGGGGCGTCTTTTTTGACGCCCGGCTCTGGCGCTCGGCGCGCCCCGCCCGGTCCCCCGACCGCGCAGGCTGGTCGGCGGCCCCCGGTGGCCTAGCTGGGGGGAGAAGCTGGCTGATGCTCAGCCCGCCGGGTCGGCCGCGGCCGACATGGACAAGCGAACAGGAGGACGATCATGGACAAGAAGGGTTCCGCCCATTGGAGCGGCGATCTCAAGAGTGGCACCGGCAAGATCTCCACCGAGAGCGGCGCGCTGAAGGACCAGCCCTACGGCTTCAACACGCGGTTCGAGGGCAAGCGCGGCAGCAATCCCGAGGAATTGGTGGGCGCGGCCCACGCGGCCTGCTTCTCCATGGCGATGTCGCTCCAGCTGGGCGAGGCGGGCTTTGCCGCCGATGACATCTCCACCGAGGCGACGGTGACGCTGGAAGAGGTGGAGGACGGTTTCGCGGTGACCAAGATCCACCTGGACGTGACGGCGCAGATCTCCGGCATCGACCGGTCGAAGTTCCAGGAGATCGCGGAGGCCACCAAGACGGGCTGCCCGATTTCCAAGCTGCTGAACGCGGACATCACGATGGATGCGAAACTGGTCTGATCGCCAACGCCCCCAAAGGAGGAAAGGCCCGCCATCGAGCGGGCCTTTTCATGCGCGACGGGTCATGCGCGAGACGTCATGCGCGACCGGGGGGCAGCCGCCCCCGCACGTCACTTGAAGTTGCGGCTGTCCTTGAGCTGATCCCAGGCCCACATGACCTCCTGCAACTGCTCTTCCTGCGAGCGGTCGCCGCCGTTCATGTCCGGGTGCAGCACCTTGATCAGCGCCTTGTAGGCCTTGCGCACGTCGGCCTTGCTCCAGTCGTCCTTGGCATCGAGGATCTCGACCGCGCGCCGCTCGGTGGGCGGCAGCCGGCGCGTGCCGGTCACCTGCTTGCCGGGGTTGCGGGTGGCGTTGCTGCCCAGGACCTGGTGCGCGTCCTCGATCCCGAGCCGCGCCCAGGCGCGTTGCTCCGGGTCGGTCCAGGCCTTGGTCTGGCGATCCCACACCTTGTCGGTGCTGGTCTGGGCATTCATCTCCGCCTCGGTCTTGCCGTGGAAGAAATCCCATTTCAGATTGTATTCGCGCACGTGGTCCTTGCAGAACCAGTAGAAATCATCGAGCACGTCCGGCGCCTTGGGCGCGCGGTACAGGCCCGCCTGTTCGCAGCCCTCGTGCTCGCAGACGCGGGTGGAAGTCTCCGATGCGCCCGACATTCCCCGCCGCCCACGCGGGTTCTTTTTCTTGGCCGAACTCACGGACATATCGAATCCGAAGGGGTCAGGTCTGCTCATGTTTATCACCTTTCCGACTCAGGCAGCCGAGTTTAGGCTCCCCACCGTCGATTTGAAGAGGCGGGGAGTAAAAAATGACGCGGACAGAAGAAATCCGCCAAAAGCTCGAGCGGGCATTTCAGCCCTCCCATCTGGAGGTCGTGGACGAAAGCGAACGCCATCGCGGCCACGCCGGTTACCAGGAGGGCGGGGAAAGTCACTTCCGCGTCACCCTCCGCTCGGCCGAGTTGGCGGCCAAACCGAGACTGGCCCGGCACCGCGCCGTTCACGAGGCGCTCGGGCGCGATCTGATGGGCCGGATCCACGCCCTGGCCCTCGATATCGACGGCTGAAGCGGCCCTCTATTTCCGGTCAGGGTTCCGAAGCTCCCGAAGGAAATCCGGGACGTCGTGTTTCTTGCGCTCAGCCGTCTCGGGCTCCGATCCGGTGAGCGGCGTGTTCCAGGCCTGGCCCCCGGCGGGGGTCGGCGGCTTTGCCGCGTTGCCGTCCGAGACCAGCGGAGACGACCAGGCATCGGTGCCGGGCGCGCCGCGCGTGGTCTCCGGGGCCGGCGTCTCGGGGGACCGCTGCAGCGCAGGCTCCGGCCGGGCCTCTTCCGGGCTTGCCGGTTTCGGTGCGGGTGGCGCGGGCGTCTGCGGCGCGGTGGAGCCTTCGGCCTCGCGGGTTGTCGCGCCGGCAGGCGGGGCCGTGCCTTCGGTCTCGTGCGCCGTCACGCCAGCCGCTACGCCCCCCTCGGGCAGGGGGCTCTCAGAGACCGCCTGCGAGGCAAGCTCCCCTCTGGAAGGCGCGGGGCTCTCCGGCGCCGGCTCCGTCTCGGGAACCGGGCTCGACGCGGGGGCAGGGGCCGCGGGCGATGCTTCCGGGCTGGCTGCCGCGACGGGGGCTCCCGGGGCGGCGGCTACCGGCGCATCCTCGGCCACGGGCGTGGCGGGGGCGGCAAGGCGGCGGGTCTCCGGCACCGCCTCGGCATCGGGGACCGGGCGGCGGAAGATCATCAGCGTGCGCCAGACCGTGTGACTGGAGGTCAGGCCGCTGCGCTCCTCGCTCGGCAGCGTCTCCGAGCGCAGGAATTCCCAGCCGTCCCCGGCCATGTCGTTCATCTGCGCCTGGATCGCGTTGGCAAACCGCGCCTCGGTGCCTTTCACCCCGCGCGCCTTCAGGCCACGCTTCGGGGCGGGCACCACCCTGTACTCGTATTCGGTCATCGTCTCTCCTGAACGGACGGGTGAAGCTACCAAGACCGGCCGCGCAGGAAAAGACCTGCCGGACCCGGAGGCTGCGATCAGATCCGTTCCAGCATTTCCAGCCGCGCCGTGCCGGCCTGCATGTCGTCGCCCGCCCGGTCGTAGCGGAGATAGGCGATGCCCTCGCCCCCGGACTGGGTAAAGAGCCGCCCGGCGACCTTGCCCCCGGCCTCGATCTCGGTGCCGACGGGGGCCTCGCCCTCGACCCGGACGCGGGCGAAGCCCTTGCGCAGCTCGGTCTTGTGCTTCATCCGCGCGGTGACCTCCTGGCCGACATAGCAGCCCTTGCGGAAATCCACCCCGTGCAGCCGGTCGAAGCCGGCCTCGAGGATGAAGGTGTCGTCGTTCAGCTCCGTGCCCCATTCCGGCACCAGGGTGGCGACGCGGATGCGGTCGAAATCGCTGCCGTCGTCACCGCCCTCGTCGCCGTAAAGACGCCAGCCCAGCCGCGCGTCGCGCGGATCGGCAAAGGCGCCTTCCGGCATGTCGCCGGTGCCGCGGCGGACCTGCAGCTCGGTCTGCTCGATCTCCACCTTGGCGCGCAGCTTGTAGAGCGACAGGCGCTGCAGCACCGTGTCGGCGCGGTCGGCGTCGAGATCCATCAGCACGTCGTCGCCGTCGGGAACCAGGAAGAAATCCGCGATCAGCTTGCCCTGGGGCGTGAGCAGGGCGGCATAGACCGCGCCCTGGTCGAGACCGCGCACGTCGTTGGTCACGAGATCCTGAAGGAACTCTCTCGTGTCCGGACCGCTCAGTCTCAGAATACGTCGCATATTGCCTCCTGCCGCGTCTGCGGGAAAGATATAGGGGTTGCGGCGCCGGGGCGAAAGGCCACGCCGCGGAAGAACCGGGTGGCGGGGAGACGACAGGATGCGGGCGCCGATTTCCGTGGTTATCCCGACCTTGGACGCGGCGGCGGGCCTGCCGGCCTGCCTCGGCTCGCTGGGTGAGGGGCTGGCCGAGGGGCTGATCCGCGACCTGATCGTCAGCGACGGCGGCTCGCGGGACGAGACCCGCGCGATCGCGGCCGAGGCGGGGGCGATCTGGCTGTCCAGTCCGCCGTCACGGGGCGGTCAGCTGCGCCGCGGGGCCGAGATGGCCGAGGGCGAATGGATGCTCTTCCTGCATGCCGACACGGTGCTGGCCGAGGGCTGGACCCGGCCGGTCCTTGCGCAGCTGGAGCGGGGCGGCCCGGCCTGTTTCCGGCTCGGCTTCGATTCCGGGGGGCTGGCGCCCTGGCTCGTCGCGGGCTGGGCCAATCTGCGCAGCCGGCTGTTTCATCTGCCCTATGGCGACCAGGGGCTGCTGGTGCCGCGCGCCGCCTATGACGCGGCGGGCGGCTATCCCGACCAGCCGCTGATGGAGGACGTGGCGCTGGTGCGCCGGCTGGGTCACGTCCGGCTCATGCCCGGCCTGGCCCTCACCTCGGCCGAACGCTACCGGCGCCGGGGATGGGTCCGGCAGGGCGGGCGGAACCTCTGGACCCTGGCGCGCTACCTGGCGGGGGTCAGCCCCGCCCGGCTGGCGGAGGAGTACCGGCGCTGAGCCGCCGCGGCGTCGCGGCTTGACCCCGGTCGCGCCAGACGCCACTTTCCGCGCCAGCCGGGCCCGATCCGGGAGATCCGAGACACGACCCAGAGGAGAGCCCGCTTGGCCCGGCGCAGCACTGCCCCTTTCGCCCCCTTCGAATGGATGATCGCCTGGCGCTACCTGCGCGCCCGCCGCGCCGAGGGCGGGGTGTCGGTGATGACCTGGATCTCGCTCATCGGGATCACGCTTGCCGTCTTCGCGCTGATCGCCACGCTGGCCGTGCGCACCGGGTTCCGCGCGGAATTCGTGGACACGATCCTGGGCACCAACGCCCATGTCTCGGTCTACAACGCGCCGCAGAGGACCGAGGGCGGCGGGCTCGACCGCAGGATCACCGAGTACCAGCCCATGGCCGAGCGGCTGCGCGAGGTGCCGGGCGTGACCCGCGCCGCGCCGCTGGTGACGGGCCAGGTGATGCTGACCTACCAGGGGCGCAACGCCTTCGTGCAGGTGCTGGGAATCGCGGAGGACGACCTCAAGGCCATCCCCCGCATCGCGGCGCCGGAAGAGGCCTGGGGCAGCATCGACGATTTCGGCGACGGCATCGCCATCGGCTCGGGTGTCGCGCGGGAACTGGGCGTGGCCGTGGGCGACCGGGTGCGCATGCTTTCGCCCGAGGGGACCAAGACGCCCTTCGGCACCTCGCCGCGGGTCAATGCCTACGACATCACCTACATCTTCACCGCCGGGCGCAACGACATCGATTCCACCCGGCTCTACATGCCCTTCGCCGAGGCGCAGAGCTATTTCAACCACGAGGGCGCGGCCGACCAGATCGAGGTCATGGTCGAGGATCCCGAGCATGTGGAGGACATGATCCTGCCGCTGATGGAGGCGGGGGGCGAGCGCGCCCAGCTCTGGACGTGGCGGGACCGCAGCGGCGGCTTCCTGCGCGCGCTGGAGGTGGAGGACAACGTGATGTTCGTGATCCTGTCGATCCTCGTGCTGATCGCCACCATGAACATCGTCTCGGGGCTGATCATGCTGGTCAAGAACAAGGGCCGCGACATCGGCATCCTGCGCACCATGGGGCTGACCGAGGGCTCGGTGCTGCGCGTCTTCTTCATCTGCGGCGCCTTCACGGGGATCATCGGCACGGCGCTGGGCGTGCTCTTCGGCTGCCTCTTCGCGATCTACATCGACCCGGTCTTTTCCTTCGTGAACTACGTGATGGGCGGCGGGGTGTGGGATCCGTCGATCCGCGGTCTCTACGCGCTGCCCGCCAAGCTGGAGCTCGCCGACGTTCTCTCCGCCGTGGGGCTGTCGCTGGGGCTGTCCTTCATCGTGACGATCTTCCCGGCCCGCCGCGCGGCCCGCATGAACCCGGTGGAGGCCCTGCGCTATGAGTGATCCCGTGCTGGAGCTGGAGGCGATCTCCAAGACCTACAACAAGGGCCGCGAAAACGAGGTGCGGGTGCTGGACGGCGCCACGCTGGCGCTTGAGCGCGGCGAGATGGTGGCGCTGGTCGCCCCTTCGGGCGCGGGCAAGTCCACGCTGCTGCACATCGCGGGGCTGCTGGACACCGCCGACAGCGGAACGGTGCGCATCGGCGGCGAGGACATGACCGGCCTCGGGGACCGGCGGCGCACGATGGTGCGGCGGGGCGACGTGGGCTTCATCTACCAGTTCCACCACCTGCTGCCGGAATTCTCGGCGCTGGAGAACATCGTGCTGCCGCAGCTCGCCGCCGGAACCGCCAAGGCCGAGGCCGAGGCGCGCGCGCGCGAATTGCTGGAGCGGGTGGGGATCGCTCCGCGGGCCGGGCACCGCCCGGCGGCGCTTTCGGGGGGCGAGCAGCAGCGCGTCGCCTTCTGCCGTGCGCTGGCCAACCGGCCCCGGCTGCTGCTGGCGGACGAGCCGACCGGCAACCTCGATCCCGGCACCTCGGACCAGGTCTTTGCCGCCCTCATGGACCTCGTGCGCGAGACCGGCCTCGCGGCGGTGATCGCGACGCATAACCTCGAGCTCGCCGCGCGGATGGACCGGGTGGTGCATCTGGAACGGGGCGCGCTTGTCGCCGAGACGGGAGAGGCCGAAGGTTAACGGCCTGTCAACTATTCTGCGCCAACCTGTCCGCGGGACCGGAGGCGCCGATGATGTTCGTGATCGCGTTGACCTTGCTTGCCGCGCTGCCGCTGCTGGGCAGCGTGCTGGGCTCTGCGCTGGATAACCTGCTGCTGCGTCGCCGGCGACGGCTTGGCCCGGTCGGCGGCGGGGCGGGGCAGATCAGCATCCTGCCGAACTTCGACCCGGCGCGCGACGTGATCGTCGTTGCCCATGCCGGCCCTCCGCCCGGCATCGCGTCCGAGCGGCTGCTGCGCGACGGGCTGGTCGTGACGCTCGACACCGGGGCGCGGATCGCCTTGCCGGGCTGGCAGGGCGCCCTGTCGCTTGAGCATTTCGCCTTTGTCCCCGCGGGGGACCGCGGCGAGGTGGATGCCACCCGTGCCCCGCCGCCCCGCGGCAGCGGGCCCGGGAAGCGCCGCGCTCAGCCCCGCTGGGTCAGCCAGACACCCACCGCCATCACCGCGATGCCGGCCAGCCGCCAGCCGCTCACCGGCGAGGGGAGGGCGTTGAACAGGCCGAAATGATCGATCGCGGCGGCGCTGATCAGCTGGCCGAGCAGCACGAAGAACACCGCGTTCCCGATGCCGAAATGCGGCGCGATCCAGGTGATCGACAGGATGTAGAAGGTGACCAGAAGCCCCCCGAGGAACAGGTATTTCGGGACCGAGGGTGTGCGCAGGATCGCCTGCGGCCCGGTCACCAGCAATACCGCGAGGGAGGACAGGAAGGCCACCGCGAAGAGCAGCGTGGCGGCCCCGGCGGGCGATCCGATCCGCGCCCCGAGAGAGGCGTTGAGGGCGGCGAGAAGCGGGATTCCGATCCCCGCGACCAGCATGATCAGCGCATAATGCAACATGGTGTCAGTGTCCCGAACCGCCCGTCAGGGCAGGTAGAAGGTGGCGGTGGCAGAGGCCACCAGCTTGTGCCCCGGCAGGGCGGACATCTCGGCCTTGGCGAAGAGGACCTGCCGCCCGGCACGCACGACGCGGGCTTCGCAGCGGATCGCCTCGCCCTTGCCGGCGCGCAGGAACTGGGTGTCGAGATTGGTGGTGGCCACCGGCTTCAGCTCTCCGAAATGGCCGGCGCAGGCAAAGACCATGGTGGTGTCGGCCAGCGCCGCGAGGGCCTGGCCCGAGATGATGCCGCCGACCCGCATGACGTGGTCGGTGATCGGGATCTCCATCACCGCCCGCTCGGGCCCGATCTCGGTCACGGTCGGGCGCAGGGCGCGCACCCATGGGGCAAAATTCTCCTCCAGCGCCTGCTGCGCCGCCTCGATGGATTCCATCCGCTGCCTCCTTGCGTCTTTTTCAGGCGGAGCATGGCCGCTCCGCCCGGGCTTGTCACGGGGCGATCTGCGCCCCGGCCGCTTGCACCGGCGCGGCGGGTCTGAGACAGTCGGGCCAAGGACGCGCGAACGTCCATCGAGGAGCAGTGGTATGGACAAATCCTTTCAGTCCCGTTTCGCCTTGGGCCTATTCGCCACCGGCATGGTGCTGGCCGCCTGCGCGGTCGAGGAGATGCCGGATGCCACCGAGGGCGCCCGGCTTTACGCGCAGAATTGCGCCATGTGCCACGGGCCCGCGGGCCGCGGCGACGGCGAGCTTGCGCCGGAGCTGGCGACGGCTCCCGCCGACCTGACCACCATCGCGGCCCGCAACGGCGGCGTCTTCCCCCGCGCGCAGATCCTGTCGGTGATCGACGGCTATCACCGCGCCCGCATGCCGGGGCAGGAGATGCCGGAATTCGGCCTCCTGCTGGAGGGGGAGACCGTGCCGATGGATACCGGCGACGGGGTGATGAGCCCGGTGCCGCGCCCGCTGGCCGCGCTGGTCACCTACCTGGAACGGATCCAGCGCTAGCCCTGCTCCGGCCCTTCGCAGATGCCTTCTGTCTCGGCCTCGGCCCAGGGGATCACGATCTCCATCCCGTCGAGCCGCCGGTCGAGGTCGGCCACGGGGAAGGCGCCGGACAACATGTCGTGCAGGCGCCGCGTGCGGTCCGCGCCGGGATCGAGCGTGCGGCAGCAGACATATTCCTCCACGATCGCGCCCTGCTGTTCGTAGCCGTAATCGAGAAAGCGCGCGGTCGTGGCGAGGTCGAAGAGATAGGGGTCGGGCGCCACGGCATGTTCGTTCATCGCCTTCAGCGGGTTGTAGCCGGTCCGGCCGCGATGCTGCCATTGCCAGACATGGGTCATCTCGTGGGCGAGCAGCATCATCGCGTAGAGATGCGCGCGCTCGGGGTAATCCGGCAGGTAGTCGTCGCGGTAGAGGTCGCGGCGCATGAAGACGTTGTGGAACACCGCGACCGCCCCCGGCGACACGGTGATCTCGCGCTCGTCCGGGGGCGGCGGCGGAAAGATGCGTTCCTGGCAGGTCACGCGGGGCCGCTGCGGCCGGGTATAGGTCACCTCGCCCACCAGCGCCCCGTCATGCAGCCGGACCGGCCGGGTATCCAGCGCGGGCCCGTGGATGGTGGAGAGGAAAGCGCGTTCATGCGGGCTCAGCGGGCGTGAGGCACAGCCGGCGAGGGCGGCGCAGCACAGGAGAATGGCGGCTCGGATCATGGGCGGAGCATGGCGGGCGCCGCGCGGCTTTGCCAGCAAATTCCGTGTGATGAGAGGGGTGGCGGAAAGCGGCCCGGGGCGCGGTATCGGGTGGAACAAGTGCCGGTGGGGACGGGTTTCACCACTGAAACCACGCGGGCTGCGTGGCGACATTTCCAACCAAAGGAGGTCCGACATGAACTGGGACCAGATCGAAGGCAGCTGGAAGCAGGTCAAAGGCACCGTTCGCGAGAAATGGGGCGAACTGAGCGAGGATGACGTGGAAGCCGTCAAGGGCGACCGCGAGCAACTCGTGGGCCTCGTCCAGCAGCGCTATGGCAAGGGCCGCGAAGAGGCCGAGCGCGAAGTGGACGACTGGAGCCGGTCGGTGAACTGATCACCCTCGGGTTTCTCGATCATGCGAAACGGGGTCCGCGATGGCGGGCCCCGTTTTCTTTGCTTGGGTGTCAGAGCCCGAGTGCCTTTCGCAGCTGGGCATTGGCCCGCGTCTGCCAGCCCTTGCCGTCCCGCTTCAGCGTCTCGATCACGTCGCGATCAAGATACATCGTCACCCGCTGCTTCCTTGCCTCCTCGGGCAGGGGCGGGCGACCGAGTTTGCCGTGCGTTTCCAGGACCTTGGCCAGGTCGGGGTGATCCCGGGCGGGCGTCATGGCGGAAAGCTCCGCCTCGGTCAGTGGGCGCGCGTCTTCATCCGCCTCCGCTGCGGCGGTCACCTGGGCATCGTCCGCCTCGGATATCTCTGCCGGATCGCCTGTCAGTCGTTCATGTCGCGCCATTTGCGCGTCTCCCGTCTGTTCGCCTTGCGCAGGCTGATGATGCGCAGCCGGTCGCCCCGAGGGGTGAGGACCAGAAGATGCACCCGCGCTCCGATAAGGCCAAGTACGCGCAAACGGGGTTCGCCGTAGTCGCGGCGGTCATCGGTGATGACGAAGGCACTCTGCCAGATGAAGGCTTCGGCTGCGGAGAAATCCACGCCATGTTTGGCAAGGTTTCCACGCCGCTTGGCCTCATCCCACTCGTACATCCAATGTGCATAGCGGGAGGGTGGTTTACAAGAACTTTATGTATGCATGTTTAATGGGGCCGAAGAGCCCCGTCAAACCTCACACATCCAGCTCCTCCGCCGCGAACCGCGCGTTCTCGGAGATGTACTGGAACCGCAGTTCCGGCTTCTTGCCCATCAGGCGCTCCACCAGGTCGCCGGTCTCGCCCGGTTCGTCCTCGTCGATCGACACCCGGATCAGGCGGCGGGACGCCGGATCCATGGTCGTCTCCTTCAGGTCCTTGGCGTCCATCTCGCCCAGGCCCTTGAAGCGCGACACGTCGATCTTGCCCTTGCCGCCCAGGCCCTTCTTCAGCCAGGCCTCGCGCTCGGCCTCGTCGATGCAGTAGACGCGTTTCGCCCCCTGCGTCAGCCGGTAGAGCGGCGGGCAGGCGAGGTAGAGGTGGCCGTTGTCGATTAGCGGCCGCATCTGGGTGAAGAAGAAGGTCATCAGCAGCGAGGCGATATGCGCGCCGTCCACGTCGGCGTCGGTCATGATGATGATCTTCTCGTAGCGCAGGTCGTCCAGGCGGAACTTGGTCCCGAGGCCCACGCCCAGGGCTTCGCAGATGTCGTTGATCTCGGCGTTGGAGCCCAGCTTGGACGAGGCCGCGCCCAGCACGTTCAGGATCTTGCCCTTGAGCGGCAGCAGCGCCTGGGTCTCGCGCCGCCGCGCGCCCTTGGCCGAGCCGCCGGCGGAATCGCCCTCCACGATGAAAAGCTCCGTGCCCTCGCGGCCCTTGGCGGTGCAGTCGGTCAGCTTGCCGGGCAGGCGCAGCTTCTTGGTGGCGGACTTGCGCTGCGTCTCCTTCTCCTGCCGGCGGCGCAGGCGCTCCTCGGCGCGCAGCACGAGGAAGTCGAGGATGGCGCCCGCGGATTTCGTGTCCGCCGCTAGCCAGTTGTCGAAATGGTCGCGGACCGCGTTCTCCACCAGCTTCTGCGCCTCGGTGGTGGCCAGCCGGTCCTTGGTCTGGCCCACGAACTCGGGCTCGCGGATGAAGCACGAGACCAGCGCGCAGCCGCCGGTGATCAGGTCCTCGCGGGTGATGTCCTTGGCCTTGCGGTTGTTCGACAACTCGCCATAGGCGCGGATGCCTTTGAGGATCGCGGCCCAGAAGCCCGCCTCGTGGGTGCCGCCCTCGGGGGTGGGGACCGTGTTGCAGTAGGACTGGATGAAACCGTCGCGCGAAGGCGTCCAGTTGATCGCCCATTCGACCTTGCCCGGCGTGTTGAACTTCTCGGTGAAATCGACGGTGCCGGCGAAGGGGGCGGCGGCGTAGGTCGTCGCGCTGCCCAGCGTTTCCTTCAGGTAGTCCGACAGCCCGCCGGGAAAGTGGAACGTGGCCTCTGTCGGGGTCTCGCCGTCCTCGATGGCGGATTTCCAGCGAATCTCCACGCCCGAGAACAGGTAGGCCTTGGAGCGCACCATCTTGAACAGCCGCGCGGGCTTGAAGCGATGCGCGCCGAAGATCTCCTCGTCGGCGTGGAAGGTGGTGGTGGTGCCGCGGCGATTGGGGGCGGCGCCCACCTCTTCCACGGGGCCAAGGGGCTTGCCGCGGGAGAACCGCTGCTCGACCACCTTCCGGTCGCGCGCCACCTGCACCACCATCGTGTCCGAGAGCGCATTCACGACCGAGGCGCCCACGCCGTGCAAGCCGCCCGAGGTCTGGTAGGCCTTGCCGGAGAACTTGCCGCCCGCGTGGAGCGTGCAGAGGATCACCTCCAGCGCCGACTTGCCGGGAAATTTCGGGTGCGGGTCGAAGGGCATGCCGCGGCCGTTGTCGCGGATGGTGACGGCATGATCGGCATGCAGCTCCACCTCGATGCGGTTGGCATGGCCCGCCACCGCCTCGTCCATCGAGTTGTCGAGCACTTCGGCCACCAGGTGGTGCAGCGCCCGCTCGTCGGTGCCGCCGATATACATGCCCGGTCGCTTGCGCACGGGTTCCAGCCCCTCCAGCACCTCGATGGAGGAGGCGTCGTAATCGGAGGGCTCCGTCGCGGAGAGAAGGTCGTTGGCCATGGCGCTGCTGCTCTCTTTTTCTGGTTCCGGCGAGTATGGCAGAGCGGCGCGGTTGCGAAAAGGGGCGTGATGGCCCTGATGCCGCTAGGAGAGGTGGTTTGCCGCAGCAATGCCACCGGATGTTGTGGATAACTGGCCGGGGCGCGCGCTCAGCGCTCCCCCTCAGCGCCGCCGGGCGGGCCGGGCGTCGGGCAGGGTGATGTTCGCCACCTGCTCGGCGATGGGATCGGTGGACAGGGGATGAGTCTCGGAGGAATACTCCTCCTCTGCACGCATCTTTTCCCAGCGGCCGCCGACATAGACTTCGAGCCCCGAGAAGCGCGCCTTGTAGCCCATCTTGGGCGAGCCGGGCACCCAGTAGCCGAGATAGACGTAGGGCAGCCCCGCCTCGCGCGCGATCTCGATATGGTCGAGGATGACGTAGGTCCCCAGCGAATCCTTGGGCTGGTCGGGGCGGTAGAAGGAGTAGACGAGGCTCAGCCCGTCCTCCAGCACGTCGGTCAGGCAGACGGCGGTCAGGCGGTCGCTCTCTCGGTCGACATATTCCACCACCCGCGACCGGATCGGCGTTTCCTCGATCATGGCGGCGAATTCGAACACGTCCATATCCGCCATGCCGCCATCGGCGTGCCGGTTGTCGAGGTAGTCGCGGAACAGCTCGTACTGCTCTTCCGTCGCCCAGGGCGAGGTGGCGCGCCGCACGAGATTTGCGTTGCGGTTGCGGGTCTTGCGCTGGCTGCGGCTGGCCTCGAAGGCGCGCACGTCGATCCGGGCCGAGAGGCAGGCCGCACAATCGGTGCAGGAGGGCCGGTACAGCACGTTCTGCGAGCGCCGGAACCCCTGCCGCGACAGGGTGTCGTTCAGCCGCTCCGCACCCTCGCCCTGGAGCGCGGTGAACAGCTTCCGCTCCATCCGACCCTCGAGGTAAGGGCAGGGCTGCGGGGCCGTCACGTAGAACTGCGGTGCAATGGGAAGTGTGTGGCGCATGAGTCCGGCAGAGTGCGTTGTCGAGGGGACGATAACAACCCCCGCCGTGGCCGCCAACCCTCAAGACGCGGTGGGGGCGGCGGCACGCCGAGGGCGGGGCCGCGGGTCAGGCGCGCAGGCTGCGGCGATTGAGCATGACGCTGCCGAGGACCATGTCCGACAGGCCCTGCCCACGGGGCGTCGCCACCATCATCACGACGGAGATCAACTGAAGCGGCGCCACCGCAATCGAGACATAATACCCGGCCGTGTGCAGCAGGGCGGTGCTGAAATCGAACCGGTTGCCCGAGGCGTCGCGCAGTTCGATCGCCATCAGCCGCATGCCCCAGGTCGCGGAGCCGCCGGCGATGGTCGTCACGCGGTAGATGAAGCCGAGGATGGCCATCAGGACCGGAAAGAAGAACAGGCCGGAGAAGAAGGTGAAGGGCAGGGCGATCAGGGCCAGGACGAAGACCACCACCATGTCCACCACGAAGGCCAGCAGGCGTTTCGTGGCGACGCCCGCGTAGAACTCGGGCTGGGTGTCGGGATCCGGCAGGTTCATGGCGGGGCTGGCATAGCTCATCGTGGTCTCGGTCATGCTGGGGAAATGGGCCCGGCCCCCGTAGCGTTCAAGGCGGGGGCCGGGAGGCGGGGGGCCGGGATGGTGCCGGCAGAAGGGCCGCAGGGTCCGACGCGATCAGGCGTCGTCTTCCGGGTCGCGGTTGTCCTTGGCGGCCTTGGCGCGTTCGTCCATGAACTGGTCGAACTCGGCCTTGTCCTTGGCTTCGCGCAGCCGCTGCAGGAAGGATTCGAAGTTCTCCTGCTCTTCTTCCAGCCGGCGCAGGGTCTCTTCCTTGTAGGCGTCGAAGGCGGTGTTCCCGCTCGACCGCATCGCGGCATGGAAATGGTGGCGGTGATGGCGGGGGCCGAAACGGCCGCGGCCGCCGCAGGACTTGCTGAACATGCGTTTGCTCCAGATCAGGTAGGCGAGAAGGGCGAGGCCGACAGGCCAGAAGAAGATGAAGCCGAGCACCATGAGCGCGATCCAGGCGCCCTTGCCCCGGGCATCAAGCCAGGCTTCGGTGCGCGAGAACCACCCCATGCGGTCCGGGGCTTGTGTCGGATAGGTGGCGGTGGTCATGCAGGTCTCCACTGTTGCGGGGTCAATGTGAATGTCTTTCACATTTTCCAAGATCGGTATTCGACCGGCAGCTGACAAGGGGTGATGTGAAGCTTTTTTACATTTTCCGGATCAGGCCGTGAAATCAGCCTCTTGCGCACCGGTCAGGCGGGGCAGATCGGTGGATTTCATCGCGAAGACGTGGCGCGGCGTGCCGGCGGCGGCCCAGATCTCGGCGAAATCCGCGAGGCGCGGGTCGAACCAGGCCCGGATCGGGTTGAGATGGCCGAGCGGGGCCACCCCACCGATGGCAAAGCCGGTCTGGGCCCGGATCAGGTCCGCATCCGCCTTGCCCAGGTCCTCGCCGGCGAGGGCGGAGGCCTTGGCATCGTTCACGCGGTTGCCGCCCGCGGTCAGGAACAGCAGCGCCTCGCCCGAGCTGAGGCCGCGATAGATGATCGACTTGACGATCTGGTCCAGCTCGCAGCCAACGCTGTCGGCCGCCTCCTGCGCGGTGCGGGCCTGGCCCACCTCGCGGATCTCGGTCTCGATTCCGGCGTCGTCCAGTGCGCGGCGCACCCGTTTCAGGCTCTTGCTCATCCCGTCCTCCTTGGCGTCACGCGGCCGGTGATACGGCGCGGCGCGGGCTGCGTCCAGCGCCCGGCCGCCCGCGGCCCGGTCTCGGGGCGGGGGCCGTCCGGAGCGTCGGACAAGGGTCTTGCAATCGTCGTTTCCCGGCGATACATCGCCCGCAGTGCCGCCTTAGCTCAGTTGGTTAGAGCGCTAGATTGTGGATCTAGAGGTCCCCCGTTCGAGCCGGGGAGGCGGTACCATCCCCAGACCGACATTCCCGATACCTCCCGACGGACAGTGCGGGACCCTTGTTATGCCGTCCGGACCGGGCATCGGAAGGCGTGCCCGCTCATTCTTCGGCGGGGACCGGCGGGCGTGGTTGCGTCGGGACTGCGGGCGCGGAGGCCGGCGGCGTTTCGGGCCGCCCGGGATGGCCGAGATTGACCCAGAGCAGCAGGCCCGCCAAGCCCAGCACCAGCAGGATTGCCAGCAGAAGCGGCAGGCGCGCGAGCCATCTCAGCCAGGTCGCCGCCACCCGGCGGCCGGTGATCCAGACCGCAATCGCCACGAGCCCCGCCGCCGCCTGCCAGGCGAGGAAGGTCATCACGATGTTGAGGCCCCGCGTCAGGCCATCTCCCCGCGCCGGGGTCAGCCACGGAACCGCCACCGACGCGGCGATGCACAAGGCCCAGAGCGCCAGCAGGGCCAGGGTCCATTTCCGGGCCGTCATCCGTGCCTCCTGCGTTGCACGCTCAGGATAGGCCTGGCCGGGGCCCCGGGCAATCTTGGGCAATCTTGGTCGGCGGTTCAGCGGTTCGGCGCGCCGGTGGTCCGGTCGTGGATCAGAAAAGGCGTGCCGCGGTGACCGACCTGCGCCGGTCGCGCATAGGGTACGGACGCCGCGCCGCGCCGTATGCACAAAGTGCCAGCGGCGTCGGGGCCATCACCGGAACCTAATCTCGCCCTGCGCGGGTAGGATAGGCGGGCGGCGGCCCCGGGCATGCTCAGTCGGGGGTGACCTGCAGCTCCTGCCTCAGCGAACCGGTGGCCCGGTCGTAGATCAGGATACGGTCGTCGGCTGTCACCACGGCGTACCAGTCGCGGCCCTGGGTAAAGGCCGTGGCCTCGGTCCCGTCGGGCAGCGCGATGCTGTCGGGCAGCGGCAGGTCGGGGGCAGAGGAGAAACGGATGACAAGCAGTGCGAAGATCGCTAGAAGCCCGGCGATCATCACCGCCGTCAGCACCGTCACCAGCCGCCGCAGGAAGCGGATGTTGGCCGGTTCGGCCCCGTTTTCCGGCTGGTCCTGCATGTCCACGCGCCTTGTCTCCTTCATCATCGGGCCCGAGCCGCCCGCGCGTCTTGATAAGGCGCTTTCCCGCGATGTGCCAGAGGAGGCGGCCCTGTCGCGCACCCGCCTGGCCCGGCTGATCGCCGAGGGCGCGGTGCGGCTGGACGGGGTGCACGCGACCGATCCCAAGGCCAAGGTGGCCGAGGGACAGGCGGTGGAGATTACGGTCGAGGCCGCGGAGGAAAGCCATATCCGCCCCGAGCCCATCCCGCTCGAGGTAGTGCACGAGGATGACGAGTTGATCGTCGTCGATAAGCCCGCCGGCATGGTGGTCCATCCGGCGCCCGGCACGCCGTCGGGCACGCTGGTGAACGCGCTGCTGGCCCATTGCGGCGACAGCCTGTCGGGGGTGGGCGGCCTGAAACGGCCCGGCATCGTCCACCGCATCGACAAGGAGACGAGCGGCCTGCTGGTGGTGGCCAAGACCGACCGCGCGCATCATGCCCTGGCCGCCCAGTTCGAGGCGCACAGCGTCGATCGGCTTTACCGCGCGATCTGTCACGGCGTGCCGGAGGTGGGCGATCCGCGCCTGCAGAGCACCCGCGGCGTGAGCATGGAGCCCGGCGGCGTGGTCAAGGTGACCACCCATCTTGCCCGGCACCGCACCGACCGGCAGCGTCAGGCGGTCTATTTCGAGACCGGCAAGCGCGCCGTGACCCGGCTGCAGGTGGTGGAGAGCTTTGGTCAGCCGCCCTCGGCCGCGATGGTGGAATGCCGGCTGGAGACCGGGCGCACCCACCAGATCCGCGTCCACATGGCCCATGTGGGTCACGCCCTGCTGGGCGACCCGGTCTATGGCGGCCGCCGCAAGGTGTCGGAGAAATCGCTCGGGGCGGAGGCGGCGGCGCTGGCGGCGCGCTTTCCCCGCCAGGCGCTGCACGCGGCGCGGCTGGGCTTCGACCACCCGGCGGACGGGCGGCGGCTGAGCTTCGACTCGCCGCTGCCCCCGGACATGGCGGCGCTGGTGGCGGCCCTTCGCGGCACGGGCTGAGACCGGGCGCCCGGCAGGCCCGGCGCTGCAAGGGCGGCGAGTGCGGGAGCCTCCGGCGGGGATATTTATGGTCAGAAGAAGCGCGGGCGGGCGGTCAGACCGGCGCGCGGGCCGGACCGGGGCGCGGGCCCAGCAGCAGGCGCAGGGCGAGCGCCGTCTCGGCGAGGACGGGCAGCGCATAGGCAGGCTGCATCGCGGCGTGCCATTCCGGCGCGGCGAAACGGGTGAGGCTGCCGGCGAGGTAGACGAGGCCGCTGACCCCGATCAGCGCCGAGAGCCAGCGCGGGGCCAGCCCCGACAGGCAGAGCAACCGCGCCATCAGGAGCGCGTTGGCGCCGAAAAACAGCAGCCCCAGATCGTAGCCGGCGGCATGGGTGGCCATGAAATGCCGGGCCAGTTGCGGCGCGGTCTCCGCCACTTCCAGCGCCGCGAGTTGGAAGAGCAGGGCGCCCGCGATGATGGCCGCCTGTGTCAGCCGCAACAGGGTCGCGGCCTGGGCGGTGGCCCGGCCGAAGGGGGCGAGCATGCGCCAGAAGGCCAAAGCGAGCCAGAGGTCGAGCATGATCATCCCGGCATCGGCAAGGCTGGCCAGGCGCAGGCCGGCGAGGGCCTCGGGCAATTGCGCATCGCCGAGCTCGTTGAAGGCCGCGCGCAGCACCAGTTCCGCGGTCAGGCCCAGCAGGATGACCCCGACATAGGCCGCGCCCGTGAGGCGCATCTCGCCGGTCGATACCGGCACTCTCTCGCTTGTGATCCCCATCGGGTGCTCCTGTTTGAAACATTTCCATCGAGGGCGGGTTTAGATCCACGAAAGCCGCATGGGAATTCACCAAGAATCCATGTCAGCTATGCAGAATCGTTTGGAAGGTGCGGCGCTTTCCGGTTCGACCGACGCCAGACCGGGACGCGGCCCCGTTACCGCTCACATCGCCGAGATGTTGCGGGAGAGGGCCGGGCCACTCGGTCATCTTGTGGTAAGGTTTTTGAGCTAGGTCGGTTGAATCGCCGGCAGCGCCTGCCTAAATGGATGTTAAGCCCTTATACATTGGGGAGGGACGGACATGAGCAATTACGCAAATCTGCCGGCGCCATCGCCGGAAGGCGGGTTGAGCCGCTATCTTCAGGAGATCCGGAAGTTTCCGCTGCTGGAGCCTGAACAGGAATACATGCTGGCCAAGCGCTGGGTCGAGGACCAGGACACCCAGGCCGCGCACCAGCTTGTCACGTCGCACCTGCGGCTCGCGGCCAAGATCGCCATGGGCTATCGCGGCTACGGGCTGCCGCAGGCCGAGGTGATCTCGGAGGCGAATGTGGGCCTCATGCAGGCGGTCAAGCGCTTCGACCCCGAGAAGGGGTTCCGGCTGGCCACCTACGCGATGTGGTGGATCCGCGCCTCGATCCAGGAATACATCCTGCGCTCCTGGTCGCTGGTCAAGCTGGGCACCACCTCGGCCCAGAAGAAGCTGTTCTTCAACCTGCGCAAGGCCAAGGCCCGGATCGGCGCGCTGGAGGAGGGCGACCTGCGCCCCGAGAACGTCAAGCAGATCGCCCATGACCTCGGCGTCACCGAGGACGAGGTGATTTCCATGAACCGCCGCCTGTCGGGCGGGGATGCGTCGCTCAATGCCACCGTGGGGCAGGAGGGCGAAGGCACCATGCAGTGGCAGGACTGGCTGGAGGACGAGGAGGCGAACCAGGCCGAGGATTACGAGGCCAAGGACGAGCTGGATTCGCGCCGCGCCATGCTGGCCGAGGCGATGGACGTGCTGAACGACCGTGAGAAGGATATCCTGACCCAGCGGCGGCTGGCCGACCAGGCGGTGACGCTGGAGGAACTCTCGGGCCAGTACGACGTGAGCCGCGAGCGTATTCGCCAGATCGAGGTGCGCGCCTTCGAAAAACTCCAGAGCCGGATGCGCGAACTGGCGGAAGAACGGGGCATGTCGGTCGACGCCTGAGCGAGGGCGCGCCGCCACCCCGGATCCGGGCCCTTGGATCGCCCCGGCGATACGCGATAGCCTCGGCGCCGCAAGCACAGGGGCGGAGGTTTCATGACCGATCACATTCGCTGGGGCATCCTCGGGGCCTCCAATTTCGCCCGGGGGCATATGGCGCCCGCGATCCATCTTGGCCGCCGCGGGCGTCTCGCCGCGCTCGCGACGGCCTCGGCCCGGAAGGCCGCGGCGTTCACCGAGATGGTGCCGGATCTGCGCGTGCACGAGGATTACGACGCCCTGCTGGCGGATCCGGAGATCGACGCGGTCTACATCCCGCTGCCCAACCACCTGCACGTGGAATGGACCACCAGGGCGATGGCGGCGGGCAAGCACGTGCTTTGCGAGAAGCCCCTGGCACTGCGGGCGGAAGAGTTCGCCCCGATCGTCGCAGAGCGCGATCGTACCGGCCTGCTGGTGGCCGAGGCCTACATGATCGTCCATCACCCGCAATGGCAACGGGCCAGGCAGCTGGTCCGCGACGGCGCCATCGGCGAGCTGGTGCAGGTCGACGGGGTCTTTTCCTACATGAACACCGACCTCGACAACATCCGCAACCGGGCGGAGGCCGGCGGCGGCGCGATCCGTGACATCGGCGTCTATCCCTATGGTGGCGCCCGCTACGTCACGGGCGAGGAGCCGGAGGAGATCACCCATGTCGATATCCGCATGGAGAACGGCGTCGATGTCTGGGTGCAGGTCGCGGCGCGCTTTCCCTCCTTCCGGTTCTCGGCCATCAACTCCATGCGCATGGCGCCGCGGCAGGAGATGAGCTTTCACGGGACGGAGGGCATGGTTCGCCTGCCGGTGCCGTTCAATGCCCGCGTCTTCGGCGAGGCGCGGGTGGAATGGCATCGACCCGGCATGGAGGTGGTGACGGAGCGGTTTCCGGCGGTCGATCACTACGTGGCGCAGGTGGAGGCCTTCAATGCGAGCCTGCTGGACGGCGCGGATTTTTCCTGCCCGTTGGAATTCAGCCGCGGGACGCAGGCCATGCTCGACGCGGTCTTCGCGAAAGCGTCATGAGGGCGGAGCCGCGATGAGGGAGCCCATTCGCCGGGGCAAGGGATATGAACGGATCCGGCGCTGGAACCGGAAGGTGCTGATCTGGACCCGCCGCAACGTGCCGCCGGGCCTGCGGCTGGTGCTGGGCCTGCTGCTGATCTGCGGTGGCGTGCTGGGATTCCTGCCGGTGCTCGGCTTCTGGATGTTGCCGCTGGGCGTGCTGGTCGCCTCGCTCGACGTGGTGCCGCTGTGGCGCTGGCTGACCGGGCGGGGGCGGCGCTGAGGCTGCGCCGGTCAGGGCCAGGCGAGGTCGGGGCCGGTGCGGAAATAGGACACGTTGTTGGTGAAGGTGCTGTCGGGCACCAGCCGGATCAGCCGGCCCGCGGGGTCGTCGATCCGGGCGATATTGTCGATGAACCAGGGCGCCCAGTCCGCGGGGTCGGGGCCGAGATACTTGGCCAGAAGCCGGCGGAACAGGGCGGGATCCATTGCCCGGATCTCGGCCGTGCCCCGCAGGCCGAGATGGGCCAGGATGCCGCCGGCATTGTCGTAATGCACGATCTCGACGGCGCAGCGCGGATCTCGCTCCAGCCGCCGGACGGAGGAGCCGGAGGCGTTGCCCAGCATCCACAGCGCGCCATCTTCCCACAAGTACCAGACCGGCGCGTTGCGCGGCCCGCCATCCGGGGCGATCGTGGCTAGAAAGGCCATCAGCGGCAGGCGCAGCACCTCTTCGGGATCGAAGGTGCGTCCCATCGCCCGGCTATTCCGCCGCCACGGGTGCCTTGCGGCGGCGCGGCTTGGGATCGCCGGAATTCGCGTCGATGAAGTTCAGCACCAGGGGCCGGATATTGTCGCGCCAGGAGCGCCCGGCGAAGATGCCGTAATGGCCGGCCCCCGGCTCCAGGTGCGCGGCCTTTTTCTCGTCCGGCAGGCCGGAGCACAGCTCGAGCGCGGCAAGGCATTGGCCGGGCGCGGAAATGTCGTCGTTCTCGCCTTCCACGACCTTGACCGCCACGGTGGTGATCTTGCCCATGTCCACCTGCTTGCCGGCCACTTCGAAGCGGTTCTGCGCCACTTCGCGGTTCTTGAAGATCCGCTCCACCGTGGACAGGTAGAACTCGGCCGTCATGTCCATCACGGCGAGATATTCGTCGTAGAACTTGTTGTGCTTGTCGTGCTCATACGCCTCGCCGCGCGCGGCGCGAATGATCTGGTCGGTGAAGGCGCGGCCATGGGTCTCGGCGTTCATTGAGATGAAGGAGGTCAGCTGCAGCAGCCCGGGATAGACCGCGCGGCCCACGCCCTTGTACTTGAAGCCGACGCGCTGGATCATCGAATGTTCCAGCTGGCCCATGGTCACCCGGCGGCCGAAATCGGTGACTTCGGTGGGGGTGGCGTCGGGGTCGATCGGCCCGCCGATCAGGGTCAGCGACCGGGGCTGGGCGTCCGGGTCCTCCTCGGCGAGATACGCGGTGGCGGCCAGCACCAGCGGCGCCGGCTGGCAGACCGCGATCACGTGCGTGTCGGGGCCCAGATGGCGCATGTAGTCGACCACGTAGAGGGTGTAATCCTCGACGTCGAACTTGCCGGCCGACACGGGAATGTCACGCGCATTGTGCCAGTCGGTGATATAGACCTCGCAATCGGGAATCAGCGACTTGACCGTCGAGCGGAGGAGGGTGGCGTAGTGGCCGGACATCGGGGCGACCAGCAGCACCTTGCGCGGCATGGGCTTGCGTCCCGAGACCTCGAAATGGATGAGGTTGCCGAAATCCCCTTCCAGCACCGTCTCGACATTCACGATGCGGTCCTTGCCATCCTCGCAGGTCACCGCGTCGATGCCCCAGGCGGGCTTGGTCACCATGCGCTCGAACGAGCGTTCCGTCACTTCGCCCCAGGCGCTCATGAGGTGGAAGGCAGGGTTTGGAGCCATCGCGAAAATCGGATAGGCTGCCATTGTCTTGGCAGTCGCTCCGAGCCACTGGTTGGTGTTTCGGACGGTCTCCATGAGGTCATAGGTTGCCATGAAGCGCATGGGCTTTCCTTTCCTGCCGGTCGCGCAACCGGCGACGGGGCCGGGTCCGATCCCTGCCGGACCGCGACGGAACCTTGCCGCCTTGCCTTGCGGATCGGGCGGCCGGATGCAGCGCGCGAAAATGCTGCGTAGCAGAAAGAGTATGTGAGAATTATTAATATGACAACGAAAGACGGTGAGTCAGATCAACATTTGGAGCGTCTGAATGCCAATCTGGCGCGAGTCGACGAATTGTCTCATCGTCTCTTGCGTGCAATGACGCAGCGGAAGCCCTCCCATCCCGGGCTGCAGGCGCCGAATCAAGACGTTTTCGCCAAGGCGGCCGCCGCCTACTGGACCGAGTGGATGCAGACGCCCTCGCGCATCCTCGAGCACCAGCTCGAATACTGGTCGAAATCGGTGAAGCATTTCGTCGAGGCACAGCATGCGCTGGCGCAGGGCAAGCTGGCGGTGCCCGAGGATCCGGGGCCCGAGGATCGCCGCTTTGCCAATCCGCTGTGGCAGACCCATCCCTATTTCAACTTCATCAAGCAGCAATACCAGATCAACGCCGAGGCCATCGCCAACGCCGTCGACGGGATCGAAGACATGGACCCGGTGGAGCGCCGGCGGCTCAACTACTTTGCCCGCCAGATCGTGGACATGATGTCGCCCACCAACTTCCTCGGGACCAATCCCGACGCGCTGGAACGGGCGATGGAGACCGACGGCCAGAGCCTTGTGGACGGGCTCGAGAACCTGGTGGCCGACCTCGAGGCGAACAATGGCGAGCTTGTCGTGCGGCTGGCCGATGACAGCGCCTTCCGGCTGGGGGAGAACATCGCCACGGCGCCGGGCAAGGTGGTCTGGCGCAACCGGATGATGGAGCTGATCCAGTACGAGGCGACGACCGAGAAGGTGCACGAGGTGCCGCTGGTCATCTTCCCGCCCTGGATCAACAAGTTCTACATCCTCGACCTGAAGGAGCAGAATTCGCTGATCCGCTGGATCCGCGACCAGGGCTACACCGTCTTCGTGGTCTCCTGGGTCAACCCCGACGCCTCCTATGCCGAGACCTCGATGGAGGATTACATCGAGGAGGGGTTCCTCAGCGCGATCGAGCAGGTCAAGGCGATCTGCGAGGTGCCCAAGATCAACGTGGTGGGCTACTGCATCGCCGGCACCACGCTGGCCATCGTGCTGGCGCTGCTGAAGAAGCGGGGCGATCCCTCCATCCGCTCCGCCACCTTCTTCACCGCGCTGACGGATTTCGCCGACCACGGAGAGTTTACGCCCTTCCTGCAGAACGACTTCGTCGACGCGATCGAGGAACAGGTGAACCGCGACGGCGTGCTGCAAAGCTACATCATGGCGCGGACCTTTTCCTTCCTGCGCTCCAACGACCTGGTCTACGGGCCGGCCATCCGGTCCTACATGATGGGCGAGGCGCCGCCGGCCTTCGACCTGCTTTACTGGAACGGCGACGGGTCGAACCTGCCGGGGCGGATGGCCGTGCAGTACCTGCGCGAGCTGTGCCAGCAGAACCGGCTGTCGCAGGGCACCTACGAGGTCTTCGGCGAGACCGTGTCGCTGAAGGAGGTGACGGTGCCGCTGATGTCGGTGGCCTGCGAGACGGACCATATCGCGGCGTGGAAGGACGTCTATCGCGGGGTCCAGATGATGGGCGCCCGGGACAAGACCTTCGTGCTGTCGGAGTCGGGCCATATCGCCGGGATCGTGAACCCGCCCTCCAAGAAGAAATACGGCCATTACACCAACGGCGACCTCAAGGCCGACGGCGAGGGCTGGCGCAAGGTGGCGGAGTTCAACGAAGGCTCCTGGTGGCCGTTCTGGGAGACGTGGCTGAGGCGCCGGTCGGGCAAGCAGGTGGAGGCGCGGAGCCCCGGTGATTCGGCTCATCCGCCCCTCGGACCGGCCCCCGGAACCTATGTGGCGGCCAAGGCGCGCCTCTGACCGCGGGCCCGGCACCGCATCAGGGTCTTGGGGCGCCACGGGCGAAAATTCCCCAACGTCAGGCATTTGTCGCCCGATCTTCACCATGGTGCGCGTAAGCTGCGCGGCAGATACATCTTCTGCGGGTAATTTTTCGCTGCACCGCAGCACGACCTCTTGATTTTCTGCACCGCAGCGAGCATATTCAGCTCACACGCAGCACGGCGCTGCGCCGCAAGACCTGCAGAAATATCCCAGGGCCGCCGCACTCCCGGCAGCCCGGACCGAAGAGACCTGAAAGGAAAACGACAAATGGCGACCAAGCAGAGCCAAGACTTCACCGCGATCTTCAAGGACATGATGGGCGCGTTCCCCGTGGACACTTCCGCAATGGAAGGCGCGTTCAAGTCCACCGCGACCCTGAACGAGAAACTCGCCGGCGTCGCGCTGGAAGCGGCCGACAAGTCCACCGAGATCTCCAGCAAATGGACCAAGGACACGCTGACCCGCCTCAGCGACATGTCCAAAGCCCGCACCGAGCCCGCCGACTATGCCAAGGCGATGACCGATTTCGCCTCTGCCCAGGCCGAAGTCGCCGCCGAGCACATGGCCGCCTTCGCCGAAGTCGCGAAGAAGGTGCAGATGGACACGGTCGAGCTGATGATGGCCGCGGGCAAGGACATGTCCGAGGATGCCTCTTCCGCGATGAAGAAGGCGACCGCCGACATGACCACCAACGCGAAGAAGACCGCCGCCGCGGCGAAGTAAGACAAGAGGCGCCTTTCCTCCTCCTCCCGAAGGCGCCAGAGGGGCGGGTCCGAGTGGCCCGCCCTTTTCACGTCCGGGCCTGCTGCAACGCGGAAAAATCGTTTCTTTCTGCGGGCGCACGCTAGGCTTTACTTTTCAGGTGACGCGCACTTAAGCTTTTTCTGCATTGCTGCATGTCTTGGGGAGGACAAACGTGGCCGACACCGAGAAACCGCTGCTGATCAAGCGTTACGCGAGCCGCCGGCTCTACAATACCGAGACGAGCGACTACGTGACGCTTGAGGATATCGCGGGTTTCATCCGTGACGGCCGCGAGGTCCAGATCATGGATCTGAAATCCGGCGACGACCTGACCCGGCAATACCTGCTGCAGATCATCGCCGAGCATGAAAGCCGCGGCGAGAACGTGCTGCCGGTGGGCGTGCTGAACGATCTGGTGCGCAGCTACACCACGCAGGCGACGTCGGTGGTGCCGCAATTCCTGCAGATGTCCTTCGAGATGCTGCGCAACGGCCAGTCCAAGATGATGGAGAACATGGGCGCGATGAATCCCATGGGATCCATGCCCGGCTACGAGGCCATGAAGGCCCAGCAGGAAGCGTTCATGAAGGCGATGACCGGCGGCTGGTCCGGCGCTTCCGGCCCGGCCCCCGACGATTCCCCGAAAGGGGGCGAGGACCTCGACGAGATCAAGAAACAACTCGCGGACCTGCAGGCCAAGCTGAACAAGCTGAGCGGCTGACGTGGTTTCCAGCCCGGGCCGCATCACGCTCTGGGGCATCGAGGTCTTCGTCGCGGTGGCCGAGGAACGCTCGATCACCGCTGCGGCGCGGCGGCTCGACGCCTCGGCCTCGGCCGTGTCGCAACAACTCAGCAACTTGGAAAAGGCGACGGGCAGCACCTTGTTGCACCGCAATGCACGGCCGCTCGCGCTGACCCCCGCGGGCGAGATGTTCCGCCGCCGCGCCCAGACCATCCTCAACGAGGCCGAGCAGGCGCGCATCGAACTGGCCCGCGGCGACATGCGCAGCCTCACGCGGTTCCGGCTGGGCATGATCGAGGATTTCGAGGCCGACGTGACCCCGCAGCTCCTGTCCCGGCTCGCGGGCGAGCTGACGGGCTGCCAGTTCCTGCTGGAGACCGGGGCGAGCCACGTCCTGCACGACCAGCTCGACGCCCGCGCGCTCGACCTGATCGTCGCCGCCGAGATGGGCGCCGAGGAGGAATGGATGGAGGTCCACCCGGTCCTTGCCGAGGGGTTCGTGGTGGCGGCGCCCAAGGGCAGGGTGGCGGGCGAGGACCTGCTGACGGAGCTGAAGGCGCTGCCCCTCGTGCAATACACCACCCGGCATTACATGGGCCGCCAGATCGCGGCGCATCTCGCGCGGCAGAACCTGCGGCTGGCCCATCGCTACGAGCTGGACAGCTACCATGCCATCCTCGCGTTGGTGGCGGACGGGGCGGGCTGGACGATCCTGACGCCGCTGGCGCTGATGCGGGCCCGCCGCTTCGCCCCCCGGCTGGACGTCTTCGCGCTGCCCTTCCCGCCGCTGGAGCGGCGCATCTCGCTCTATGCCCGGCGAGGCGTCTTGCAGGACATCCCGGCCCACGTGGCGCAGGAATTGCAGCAGATCGTCCGCCGCGCGGTGATCGACCCGGCGCTGGAGGGCTACCCGTTCATGAAGGACGCCCTAAGACTGGTCTAGCGCCCCGGGCGGGCGGACCCGGTAACGAGGATCGAACCATGGACGATTTCAAGGGCGGCTGCCTGTGCGGCAAGGTCCGGATCGTCGCGCGCGGCAAGCCCGATCGCGTCGGCATCTGTCACTGCCTCGATTGTCGCAAGCACCATGGCGCGCTGTTCTATGCCGCCGCGATCTTCCCGGCCTCTGCCGTCGCCGTCGAGGGCGAGACCGCGGAGTACCAGGGCCGGCACTTCTGCCCGCATTGCGGGTCCTCCGTCCTCGCCCGAAGCGGGGAGGAGACGGAGGTACACCTCGGAGTGCTGGATGCGCCCGACCAGTTGCGGCCGAGCTACGAGAGCTGGACCATCCGGCGCGAAGCGTGGCTGCCCGCCTTTCCGGCAATGACGCTCCACGACCGCGACCGCGAGGACAGCGGCCGCGCCGAGGAGTAGCCGCGCGGGGGAAGGGGCTTCGCCCGCGACCTGCCGATCAGGCCGCCGCCTGTTCCATCACCGCCTCGGCCACGCCCAGCAGCGCCTCTGCGATCAGGTCGCACTCCGCGAGGGTCAGCCGGGCCGGCAGGCGCACGTCGCAGGCGCGCATCAGCATGGCGCGGGTGCGCGGCAGGTCGGGAATCTCCGGCAGGAACTGCCAGTTCCAGTAGGCGCGGGCATTGTCCTGGCTCAGGCCGAAGACCTGCACCTTCACGCCCCGCGCCGCCGCCGCCTCGACAAAGCCGCGCATCTGCTCGGGGGTCATGCCGGTCAGGTTGAACTGGATGGAATCCGGTGCGCGTTCCTCGGGG
Source organism: Carideicomes alvinocaridis (assembly GCA_005473895.2). GTDB lineage: Bacteria > Pseudomonadota > Alphaproteobacteria > Rhodobacterales > Rhodobacteraceae > Carideicomes > Carideicomes alvinocaridis. The sequence goes on along the minus strand of SRJI02000001.1, from coordinate 350,667 downwards.
CCCAGCTTGGCCGGCACCTCGATCCAGGGCGAGCGGTCCAGCCGCGCGGCCACGTGGTCATGATTGCGGCGCCCGTCGCGCACCCGCCGCGCGACATGGGGCAGCTGCGGCCGGATCACCGCCGCCGACAGGTTCGACAGGCGCTGATTGTAGAGCGGCAGGCGGTTCTGCCAGCGGCCAAAGGCCTGCTCCAGCGCCGCCGTGTTGTCGCCGCGCGGGCCCTTGTGCTTTTTCCAGTTATGCTCGTAGGCGCCGGACATGATGACCGCCCGCGCCGCGATCTCGGCATCGTCGGTCACGAGGATCCCGCCTTCGCCCGCATTCACCAGCTTGTAGGACTGGAAGGAGAAACAGCCGACCTGGCCGATCGTCCCGATCTTGCGCCCGCCCCAGAGCGTGCCGAGCGAATGCGCCGCGTCCTCGATCACCGGCAGGCCGCGGGCCTCGGCCAGCGCCATGATCGCGTCCATGTCCGAGGTGTGGCCCCGCATGTGCGAGATCAGGATGGCCGAGATGTCGCCGCCGTCGAGCCGGGCCTCGAAATCCGCCAGGTCGATCCGGTAATCCTCGCCCACTTCGCAGAGGACCGGGACGCAATCGGCATGGATGATGGAAGAGGGCACGGCCGCGAAGGTGAAGCCGGGGATCAGCACCCGGGCATCGCGGGGCAGGTCGAGGGCCTTGAGCGACAGGAACAAGGCCGCCGAGCAGGACGAGACCGCGAGCGCGTACTTGACCCCCATCAGGTCGGCAAATTCCCGTTCCAGCAGGGCCACCGGCGCATCCTCCGGCGCGGTATAGCGGAACAGGTCGCCGGATTGCAGCAGCCGGTCGATCTCTGCCCGGGCTTCGGCCGGGATCGGTTCGGCGTCGTGGACGTTGGGAGCCTGGTTCATTTTCGGATTTCCTGAAGTCCTCTTTCGGTTTTTCTAAATCACCGGGCCTCGAACGCAAAATGAAAAATGGTAACAGGCACATGACGGCCGGCCGCCGCCACCCGGGAGAGGTGAGAGGGGCCAGGCGGGCCGGGGTCAGCGGAAAACGGGGAGCGCGGGGCGGCAGGGAAGGGGGGCGCGCCTGCCGAGACGCGAAGGCCTGCCGGGTCGTCAGGGAGCGTCGAGCTCGGTCCCCTCGAGGTTCTGCTGCATGCGCTTGACGTACTGTGCCAGCTGCGCCCGCTCCTTGGCGCTGAAGCCGCGCGTGATGCGGCCCACATGCGCGAGCGCCACGTCACGGATCGTGTGATAGCGTTGCCGCCCGCTTTCCGTCAGGGTGATCGCGTGAACCCGGCCATCGCCACCGGACCTGCGGTTTTCCACCAGCCCGTCGGCCACCAGCTTCTTGAGCATCCGGCTCAGCGTCGATTGCTCGATCATGGCGTATTGGGCGAGGTCCTTGACGTTCATGGCCGAGCTGTAATCGAGCACCGCCATGATCCGCCAAACGGAGATCGACATCCCCTGCGCCCTCAGGTCCTGGTCCAACAGACGGTTCATCCGGTAGGACAGCAGGTTGATCTGGTAAGGGATGATCGAATCCAGAAGCAGCTGCGCGTCGGTCCCCGCGAGGCGCCGCTTGTCTTCCTTTTCCTCGAGCGTATCGTTCATCCTGCGCGCTCCGCCTGCTGCCTGCTGCCTGCTGCCTTCGGATCGAGCCAGCGCGACCGGCAAAGACAATTGCATGCATATGCATTTATTTTGTGTTTCGCTGTGAAACTGTCTTATTTTTCCTCACATCTCAAGCTAATCCTTGCCCACGGCAGGGGCGGGATTTGCACCTGGCCGACTCGTTAAGGCAAAGGCCAGCCGGGCCCGGCGTTCCGTCTTGCAGCATCCTGCATCGCGAACCCCTCCAAAATACATGCAAATGAATTTAAAACTTGACCCTCAGCGCGGAGGAATGCGATATGATGCATCGTTGTCGGCGGGTCTCGGGAGGAGCGGCCGCACGCAGTCAGGTCGCGCGTGATGGGGAGGAACGCCGGTGCACAATCCGATTTCACGCGGCACTCACGTCACGGGACCTTCGCGCCGGGCCACCGGGCCGCGCGGTCCCGGGGTCGAGCATCCGGAGGCATAGATGGCCGAACGTTCCTTCAAGAAAGAAGTCCAGCAGCTGCGCATCGGCGCGGGCGAGACCTTTGCCGGCGAGGGGATCCTCGCCATCACCAAGGCCCTGCTGGAGAACGGTGTCGGCTATGTCGGCGGCTACCAGGGCGCACCGATCAGCCACCTGATGGATGTCCTGGCCGATGCCGAGGAGATCCTCGGCGAGCTGGGCGTGCGGTTCGAGGCCAGCGCCTCGGAGGCGGCGGCGACGGCGATGCTGGCCGCCTCGGTCCATTACCCGATCCGGGGCGCGGTGACATACAAGGGGCCGGTGGGCGTCAACGTGGCCTCCGACGCGCTGGCCAACCTCGCCTCGGGCGGGGTGACCGGCGGCGCGCTGATCATCGTGGGCGAGGATTACGGCGAAGGCTCGTCCATCATGCAGGAGCGGAGCCACGCCTTCGCGATGAAATCCTCGGTCTGGCTGCTGGACCCGCGGCCCAACCTGCCCTCGATTACCGAGGCGGTGCGCCATGGCTTCGAGCTGAGCGAGGCGTCGAACACGCCGGTGATGATGATCGTGCGGATCCGTGCCTGCCACCTCGAAGGCGAATTCGAGGCAAAGGACAACGTGGCCCCGCCGCTTTCCGTGCGCGAGGCGCTGGCCAATCCGCGCCGCGACACCTCGCGCATCGTGCTGCCGCCCTATTCCTACCGCCACGAGGCGGAGAAGATGACCCATCGGCTGCCCGCCGCGCTGGACTACATCCGCGAGCACAAGCTGAACGAGGTCTTCGGCCCGGAGACCGGCAAGGTCGGGCTGGTTCTGCAGGGCGGGCATTACAACGGCGTCATCCGGGCCCTGCAGCGGCTGGGCCTAGCGGATGTGCACGGCGACACGGATGTGCCGCTCTACGTGATGAACGTCTGCTGGCCCATCGTCGAGGATGAGTTCCTGTCGTTCTGCGAGGGCAAGGAAAGCGTCCTGCTGATCGAGGAGGGCGGCCCCGAGTTCATCGAGCAGAGCCTGCGCGCCGCGCTCCACCGCGCCAAGGCGCCGGTGAACTTTTCCGGCAAGGGCATCGTCCCCCCGGTGGGCGAGCTGACCGGCGAGGTGCTGCGCGATTCGATCCGCGACTTCCTCGTGCAGGCCGCGCCCGAGATGCTGCAGCCCGCCGACCGCTCCCCCAACCGCCCCGGGCCCTCCGAGGTGCCGGACCTGGGCGACGTGGTGCCGGCGCGGCCGCCGAGCTTCTGCACCGGCTGCCCGGAACGGCCGATCTTTGCCGCCATGAAGCTGGTGGAGGGCGATCTCGGCCCGCGCCAGGTGGCGAGCGATATCGGCTGCCACCTGTTCTCCACCATGCCGCCCTTCGAGATCGGCGGCACCACGATGGGCTTCGGCCTTGGCGGCGCGTCGAACGCGGCCTTCGGCGAAGGGGGCGACAAGCGCTCGATCTCGGTCATCGGCGATGGCGGGTTCTGGCATAACGGGCTCAACTCCTCGATCACCAATGCTGTCTTCAACAAGGATGACGGCGTCACGATTATCGTCGACAACTTCTATTCCGCGGCCACCGGCGGACAGGACAACCTGTCGAGCCGCGCGAACAACCCGACGAAATCGACCCAGCATTCGATCCAGAAGGCGCTCAAGGGCGTGGGCGTCGACTGGGTGCGCCAGATCGACCGGACCTACGACGTGGGCAAGGTGCGCGAGACCCTGAACGAGGCGCTGACCACCGACCACAAGGGGCCGAAGGTCATCGTCGCCTCGTCGGAATGCATGCTGAACCGCCAGCGCCGGGAACGGCCGCAGATGGCCAGGGCGATCTCCGAAGGGCGGCGCATCGAGAAGCCCAAATTCGGCATCGACGAGGACATCTGCACCGGCGATCACGCCTGCATGCGGCTCTCGGGCTGCCCGTCGCTGACGCTGAAACAGACCGGCGACCCGCTGCGCGACGATCCCGTCGCCCATATCGACCAGAGCTGCGTCGGCTGCGGCAATTGCGGCGAGGTAGCCGATACCGCGGCGCTGTGCCCGTCCTTCTACCGCGCGGACCTCGTGCACAATCCCGGCCGGTGGGAGCGGCGCATCGCCGGCTGGCGGCGCCGGGCCATCGGCTGGCTGCAGGCGCGGCGCGACCGCAAGCGGCTGGTCTGGGGGCAGGCATGAAGGAGTTCCGCCTACCCGACGATCTGCCCGGCAAGGGCGGCCCCGATGCCGCCCAAGGGATCATCAAGCTGGCCAGCCTCGCCGTGGGCGGGCAGGGCGGCGGGGTGCTGAACGGCTGGATCGTCGATCTCGCCCGGCAGAACGGCTATGCGGTGCAGGCGACCTCGGTGGCGGGCGTGGCGCAACGTACCGGCGCCACGGTCTACTACGTGGAGATGACGCCGCGCAGCGACCGCCAGCCGGTCTTTGCCCTCGCGCCTTCCGAGGACGACGTGGACATCCTGCTTGCCGCCGAGCTGATGGAGGCCGGGCGCGCCATGATGCGCCGCTTCGTCACCGCCGGGAAGACGCGGGTCATCGCCTCCACCCACCGGCAGCTCGCCACGGTCGAGAAGGTCGTGCCGGGCGACGGCATCGCGGCGTCGGACGAGGTGATGAAGGCGCTCGACAGCCTCGCCTCGGATTACGTGGCCTTCGACATGCAGACCATCGCCGAGGAGGAGGGGACGGTGATCTCTGCCGCGCTCTTCGGGGCGCTGGCGGGATCGGGCGCGCTGCCGTTCGAGGCGGAGTCCTTCCGCGACACCGTCCGCCGCTCTGGCCGGGGGGTGGAGCGCAGCCTGGCCGCCTTCGACCGGGCGTACGAAATCGCGGCGCAGGGCGCGGCCGGAGAGGGCGCGACGGCGCGCCTGCCCGAACCCGCGGCACCCGCGCGCGACGGCGCGCCAAGCGGTGCCGCGGCGCTGATGCGCGGCTGGGCGGACCTTGAGGCGCGGCTGGAAAACCTGCCGGACGGCGCCCGCGAGATGGCCCGCGCCGGGCTGGTCAAGGTCGTGGCCTTCCAGGACCTCCGCTACGGCGCCGATTACCTCGACCGGCTGGAGGCGCTGGCGGCCAAGGACGAGGCGGCCGGCGGCGCGCGGCACGGCCAAGACTTCACCGCCACGGCGGCCAAGTATCTCGCCAATGCCATGAGCTACGACGACATCATCCGGGTCGCCGACGCCAAGACCAGCCAGGGCCGCTTCGGCCGGATCGAGGCCGAGATGCGCGCCGGGCCCGACCACCTGGTGCGGGTGACGGAATACACCCATCCCGGCGCGCCGGAGATCATCAGCCTGATGCCCGCCCCCCTGGGCCGCTGGACCGAGCGGCGCGGGTGGGCCGTGCGGGGCATCGACCGGCTGGTCAACCGGGGCCGGCATATCCGCACCGACCGGCTGGGCGGCTTCCTTTCGCTCTACTGCCTCGCGGGGCTGCGGCGCTGGCGGCGCGCGCTGCTGCGGCACGAGACCGAGATGACGCATATCCACGCCTGGCTCGAGCTGGCCGTGTCGCGGCTGCCGCATGATTACGACCACGCGGTGCAGACGCTCTGCATTCGCCGGCTGGTCAAGGGCTACAGCGACACCCATGCGCGCGGCCTGTCGAAATTCGACCGGGTGATGGAGGGCTCGGCCCTGGTGGAGGGGCGCGAGGACGCCGCCGAATGGACCCGCCGGCTGATCAACGCCGCGCTCAAGGACCCGGACGGCAAGGCGCTGGATGGCGCGCTGGACACGATCGCCACCATGATCCCCGCGCGCAGGCTGGCATGAGCGCCCGGATCCCGTATCATCGCGCCCGAGGCCGGACCGGGAGGAGCGGCACAGGCGTGAACCCGCGGGGAACGCGGGACGCAACCACGATCCGAAGATTTCGGAACTGACAAAACCAAAGGGAGGAACCTAGATGAAACGGACACTAATCAAGGCAACGGCCGCCGCGGCCGTGACGCTGCTGGGGGCGGGTACGCTCTCCGCGCAGCAGGTCGAGCTTCAGGCGGCAAGCTGCTTTCCGCAGGGCTCGTTCTTTTCCAAGCGCTTCGAAAGCCTGATCGAACAGGTCAACGAAGAGGGCAAGGACATCGTCCACATCAACTACGTCGGCGGCGCGCCGGCCATCGGCAGCCAGCTCACCGTGGTGCAGAAAGTCGCGCAGGGGGTCTATGACCTGAACTCCTGCACCGGCTCCTATTACCAGAACGTCGTCCCCGAAGCGGATGCGTGGAAGCTGCTGGAAAAGACCCCCACCGAGATCCGCGAGAACGGTGGCTGGGACTACATGAACAAGATCCACAACGAGAAGAACCTCGAAGTGCTCGCCCGTCACCACTTCGGCACGCATTTCTACCTGTTCCTCGCGGACGGCTACAAGATCGACGGCCCCGACCTGTCGGGCCTGCACCTGCGCACCGCGCCCACCTACACCAACTTCTTCAAGAAGCTGGGCGCCACCACGCAGGACACCTCGATCACCGACATCTTCACGCTGATGGAGAACGGCACCGTCAAGGGCTACGGCTGGCCGGTCCTGGGTCACCAGCCGGGCTGGGAGACGGTCACCAAGTACCGGGTCGAGCCGGGCTTCTATGACGTCGACCTGATGATCATGGCCAACAAGCGCGTCTGGGACGGTCTGCCCGAGGACGTCAAGACGCTGATCTCCGACGCCGCGATCCAGCTCGAGAAGGACGCCATCGCCAACGACCCCGGCCTGAACCAGAAGGTCGCCGCCAAGCAGGTGGAGGAAGACGGTTTCGAGGTGATCGAGTTCACCGGCGAGGACAAGGAAGCCTGGCTGTCGGCGGCCCGCGAGGCCGGCTGGGAAGGCGTGAATGCCATCGCGCCCGAAACCGGGCCGAAGCTGCGCGAATACTTCGCCAAAGAGTGAGACAGCAAGGCGCGGGCGGTCCATGGCGGACGGCCCGCGCCTTCGCGACCGGAGTTCTTCAATGCACGTCTTCAGCCGTCTCGATGCCGCCCTGGGCAGGCTTTACCACTGGATCGGAACCCTGGTCGGGATCAGCATCGGCCTTTTCGCCGTCTCCATCTCGCTCGACCTCGTGCTCAGGCTCTTCGCGCTCGGGAACCTGCCCGGCGTGCAGGAGGTGATCGAGTACCTGCTCTTCGCCGGCGTCTTCCTGTCGGCGCCCTGGGCGCTGCGCATCGGCGCGCATGTCCGGGTGGACCTGGTGCTGTCGTCGCTGCCGCCCGGCATCGGCCGTGCGCTGGAACTGGCGCTCGACTTTCTCGGGCTGGTGATCGCGCTGATCCTGATCTGGTTCGGCTTCGCCAACCTGCGCTTCGCCTACGATATCCAGTCGATGCAGATGAAATATTACAACGTCCCGGAATGGTGGATCCTCACCGTCTACGTCATCAGCTTCACGCTGATCGCGATCGAATTCCTCAGCCGCATGTTCCGCAAGCCGGAGCCCGCGGCCGAGGACGGCGAAATCCCCGGAGGCCTCTGACATGATCATGGAATGGTACTGGGCGCTCGCCCTCTTGCTGGGCGGAGCGGTCTTCCTGCTTATCATCGGCCTGCCGGTGGCCTTCGCCTTCTTCGCCGCCAATATCGCCGGCGCGTGGTTCTTCATGCGCGGGGAGGTGGGGCTCAGCCTGATGCCCATCGAATATGCCCTGTCGATCGCGCAGTTCAGCCTCGTGCCCGTGGCGCTCTTCGTGCTGATGGGCGAGATCCTGTTCCAGACGGGCGTGGCCTTCCGATCCATAAACGCCATCGACAAGCTGATCTCGGGCGTGCCGGGGCGGCTGTCGATCGTGTCGATCGCCGGGGGCAGCGTGTTCTCGTCGCTCTCGGGCTCGACCATCGCCAACACCGCCGTGCTGGGGAACCTGCTGCTGCCGGACATGCTCAAGCGCGGCTATCACCCGTCGCTGGCCATCGGGCCGATCGTGGCGGTGGGCGGCATCGCCATGCTCATCCCGCCCTCGTCGCTTGCCGTCCTGCTGGCCAGCCTCGCGGAGCGGTCGATCACCGACCTGCTGCTTGCGGGCGTGGTCCCGGGCCTCCTGATGCTCGCGCTCTTCATCCTCTACGTGCTGATCCGCTGCCGCCTGAACCCGGCGCTCGCCCCGTCCACCCCCTCGGAGCAGACGCTGCGGGGCTGGGCGCGGTGGAAGCCCTTCTTCCAGGACGTGCTGCCGCTGATGGCGATCTTCGCGGTCGTCGTGGGCTCCATCTTCTTCCGCATCGCCGCGCCCGAGGAGGCCGCAGCGCTGGGCTGTATCGCCGCCGCGCTGATCAGTGCCGCCTATCGCCGCCTGACCTTGGCCACCCTGATCAAGGCGCTGCGCGAGACGGCCAAGATCAACGTGATGCTGCTGTTCATCATCGTGGGGTCGATGACCTTCGCGCAGGTGCTGCAGATCTCGGGGGCGACGAACGGGGTGCTGCAGCTCATCAACTCGATCTCCTTCAGCCAGTGGACGGCGATGGCGACGATGATGCTGCTGCTGCTGTTCCTCGGCTGTTTCCTGGATCAGATCAGCATGATCCTCCTGACGCTGCCCTTCTTCCTGCCGCTGGCGGATTCGCTGGGCATGAACTCCACCTGGCTGATGGTGATGATGCTAATCGCGATGGAGGTGAGCCTGCTGACCCCGCCCTTCGGCCTGCTGCTCTTCGTGATGAAGGGGGTGGCGCCGGACAATATCAGGATCACGCAGATCTATCGCGCGGCCATGCCGTTCATCCTGCTGGAACTGGCGGTGATGGTCTTCCTGATCGCCTACCCCGAAGTGGCCCTCTGGCTGCCGCACAACATGCGGTGACGGCCAGGGCGGGTCGGAGCCTGCACATGTCCGGATCGGAGCGTCGGGTCGCCTGGCCCCTCGCTCCGATCCGGACGGCGCTCCGCGACTGCCCAGACGACTGAACGGGGACGAGCCCTGACCCGGGACTTGCCGGGAATGTGCCAGGCGATTGTCTGGACGCGGCCCGGTTCGCTTTATTCCAAGGGCTTGGCCTGAACGGTCCCGTTCTGCTCCTGACGAAGCCCACCCGGATACGCCCGGCCGCGCCGGTGACGCGCCCAAAGAACAGACCGTCCCCCGGCCCATTGCAAATCCCGCCCGCTGATGCAGATTGGCGGCCATGACCCTCGCCTCCCGCATGACCCGCCTGCCGCGTCCCTTCGATCCCGACAGGGGGGCCGAGGCGCGTGCGGCCGTCCCCGAGGCCGAAGGCGACCTCGCGAAGCTTCTGGAAGGGGCGGGCGGTTCCTCGCCCTACCTGAAAGGCCTGATCGAGAAGGAGGCGGCCTGGCTCCGCCCCGCGCTCGACGATCCGGACGGGGAATTCGACGCTCTGCTCGCGGGTCTGCCGGAGCTTGCGCCGGGTGCGCTCCAGGCCGGGCTGCGACAGGCCAAGCGGCGGGCGGCGCTGATCATCGGGCTCTGCGATCTTGCCGGCGCCTGGCCGCTGGAGGAGGTGACCGGCCGGCTCACCGCCCTGGCCGACGCGGCGGGCCGGGCCGCGCTGCAGGAAGCGGTGGCGCGCGAGATCCGGCGCGGCAAGCTGCCCGGCGCCACCGAGGACGACATTCCCGAGGCCGCCGGCATCACCGCCTTTGCCATGGGCAAGATGGGCGCGGGCGAGCTCAACTACAGCTCCGACATCGACCTGATCTGCCTCTTCGACGAAACCCGCTACGAGCGCGACAGCTACCAGGAGGCGCGGCAGGCGCTGGTCCGGGCGACGCGGCGCATGGCCGGCACGCTGGGCGACCTGACCGCCGACGGCTACGTCTTCCGCACCGATCTGCGGCTGCGCCCCGACCCGGCGGTCACCCCGGTCTGCATGGCCATGGCCGCGGCGGAGACCTACTATGAAAGCCTCGGCCGGACCTGGGAGCGCGCCGCCTGGATCAAGGCGCGCCCGGCCTTCGGCGACCTGGAGGCGGGCGCGCGGTTCCAGGAGGCGCTGCGCCCCTTCGTCTGGCGAAAGCATCTGGATTTCGCCGCCATCCGCGACGCCCACGACATCCGCCTGCGGATCCGCGAACACAAGGGGCTGGGCGGGCCGATCACCCTGCCGGGGCATGACCTGAAGCTCGGTCGCGGCGGCATCCGCGAGATCGAGTTCTTCACCCAGACCCGGCAGCTCATCGCCGGCGGCCGCGATCCCGAGCTGCGCGAGCGCGGCACCGTGGCGGGGCTGGCGGCCCTGGCCGAGAAGGAATGGATCCCCGACAGCGCGGCGCGGAGCCTGACCGAGCATTACACCGTCCTGCGCGAGATGGAGCACCGGGTGCAGATCGTGGCCGATGCCCAGACCCACCGCCTGCCGGGCAGCCCCGACGAGATGGAGCGCCTCGCCGCGCTCTGCGGCCGCGACAGGGACGGGCTGGAGGCCGAGCTGATGGAGCGGCTCACCGAGGTGCACGAGCTGACCGAGGGGTTCTTCGCCAAGGGGCGCGAGGGGCTGGGCGATGTGCCGCCCGAGGCCGAGGTGGTGGAGGAGGCGGGCTTCGACGCCTCGGTCATGTCGCGCTGGCCGGGCTACCCGGCCCTGCGCAGCGCCCGCGCGGTGGAGATCTTCGACCGGCTCCGCCCCGGCATCCTGGAGCGGCTGTCGCGCACCGCCGCGCCGGAAGAGGCGCTGCTCGCCTTCGACGGCTTCCTGGCGGGGCTTCCGGCAGGGGTGCAGCTGTTCTCGCTCTTCGAATCGAACCCGCAGCTGCTGGACCTTCTGATCGACATCGTCGGCACCGCGCCGGCGCTCGCCCGGCACCTGTCGCGCAATTCCGGGGTCTTCGACGCGGTGATCGGCGGCGATTTCTTCGCCGACTGGCCGGGAGAGGCGGCGCTCACGGAGGAGCTGGCCGAGGCGATGGCGCGCGAGGCGGATTACGAGCGCAAGCTCGACCTCGCCCGCCGCTGGGGCAAGGAATGGCATTTCCGGACCGGCGTCCACCTGCTGCGCGGCCTGGTCGGCGCCGAGGCGGCGGGCGCGCAATATGCCGATCTCGCCGGCGCCATGCTGCGCGCGCTCTTGCCGGAGGTGCAGGCGGAATTCGCCCGCAAGCACGGCGCGCCGCCGGGACGCGGCGCCGTGGTGCTGGGCATGGGCAGCCTGGGCGCGCGGCGGTTGACGGCGGTCTCGGATCTCGACCTGATCGTGATCTACGACCCCGAGGGGGCGGAGGCCTCGGAGGGGCGCCGACCGCTCGCCGCGCGGACCTATTACGCGCGCCTGACCCAGGCGCTGGTCACCGCGATGACCGCGCCCATGTCCGAGGGGCGGCTCTACGACGTGGACATGCGGCTGCGGCCCTCGGGCAGCCAGGGTCCGGTGGCGACCTCGTGGGAGAGCTTTCGAAACTACCAGCGGGGCGAGGCCTGGATCTGGGAGCATCTCGCGCTGACCCGGGCGCGTGTGGTGGCCGGCGACGACGGCCTGGCGGCGGATGTGGAATCCTTCCGCGCCGAGATCGTGGGCCGCGGCCGGGAGGCCGCCGAGGTGCTGACCGAGGTGGCCCGGATGCGCGAGCGGATCGCCGCGGCGAAATCGCCCGAGGGGCCCTGGGACGCCAAGATCGGCCCGGGCCGGATGCAGGACGTGGAATTGCTGGCCCAGGCCGGCGCGCTGATCGCCGGCGCCCCCTGCCGCGACGTGACCGGCGGGCTGGAGGCGGGGCAGGAGGCCGGTCTCTGGTCGCCGGAGGCGACCGAGCGGCTGGGCGCGGCCTACCGGCTCTTCTGGCAGGTTCAGGTCGCGTCCAAGCTGCTGTCCGAGCGACCGCTCGACAGCGAGGCGGCGGGCGAGGGGGGCATTTCGCTGTTGCTGCGGGTGACCGGGCGCGACAGCCTGAGCGCGCTGGAACGGGATTTCGCGGCGGCGGCCCGGAGGGCCGCCGAGACGGTGACGGAGATAGTGGAGGCACAATGAAAGGCGACGGCGACGACCCGCGGGCCCTGATCCGCGAAGCCTACCGGATCGAGGGCATCACCGAGGCGGATTGCCGGGTGATCTTTCTCGACTGGGCGATGGGGCAGCCAGAGGAAACGCCGGCGGAGCCGGCGATCCGGCGCCTGCTGGACCGCTATGGTCCGGCGGAGCCGGACCACCCGATGACCCGGGTCCTGGAGGAGAGTTTCGGCGAAGCCGAAACCCCCCGGCGGCGCGGCGGACGCCGCGCCCGTCTGGGCCGCTAGCCGAGTTCGGCTGCGCCGCGCGCGAGTTCCGCGATCCCGTCCCAGTCGCCGGCCGCCAGCCTGTCGGCTGGCGCCAGCCAGCTGCCGCCCACGCAAAGTACGTTTTCGAGCGCCAGGTAATCGCCCGCATTCGCGGGCGAGACGCCGCCCGTCGGGCAGAACCGGACCTGCGGGATCGGCGCGCCCAGGGCCTTCAGCGCCTTCACCCCGCCATTGACCTCGGCGGGAAAGAACTTCTGCACGCTGTAGCCCCGCTCCAGCAGCACCATCATCTCCGACGCCGTGGCGGCGCCTGGCAGCAGCGGCAGGTCGGCCTGCTCGCAGGCCGCCAGCAGACCCGGCGCCGCGCCGGGGCTGACGCCGAAACGCGCGCCGGCCCGGACCGCGCCCTCCACGTCCTCTTTCGTCAGCAACGTGCCCGCGCCCACCACGCCGCCCTCGACCTGCGCCATCTCGGCGATGACCTCGAGCGCGGCGGGGGTGCGCAGGGTCACCTCCAGCACCGGCAGCCCGCCGCGCACCAGCGCCTCGGCCAGCGGCCGCGCCTGGGCGGGATCCTCGACCACCAGCACCGGGATCACCGGCGCCATGCGGCAGAGCGTCTCGGTCTCGCGGCTTGCATCCTGTGGGGTCATGTCAACGTCTCCGTCTTGCGGGTGGAGAGGGCGGGAGCCTCCGGCGGGAGTTTTCCGGGCAAGATGAAGGGGAGCCGCGTCGCACCACGCTTCTTCTGACCGGAAATATCCCCGCCGGAGGCATGAAACTCTTCGATCGCGCGCATCAGACCACCACCGCCGCGCCGTTGGAGGCGAGGCCCACGTTGCGGCGGAAGGTCTCGAACAATTCCCGCCCCACGCCATGGCCGTTGCCCTCGGGCACCTCCGTCACCGGGTCGCGGCTGTCGAAATCCGGCGCGGAGGTCTCGATCACGCCGGCGGTCGCGTCGACGCGCACCATGTCGCCGTCGCGCAGCCGGGCCAGCGGGCCGCCATGGGCCGCCTCGGGGCTCACGTGGATCGCCGCCGGCACCTTGCCCGAGGCGCCGGACATCCTGCCGTCGGTCAGCAGCGCCACCTTGAAGCCACGGTCCTGCAGCACCGCCAGCGTGGGCGTCAGGCTGTGCAGCTCGGGCATCCCGTTCGAGGACGGTCCCTGGAAGCGGACCACCACCACCACGTCGCGGTCGAGCTCGCCCGCGCGGAAGGCGGCCTTGACCTCTTCCTGGTCCTGGAAGACCCGGGCCGGGGCCTCGATCACGTGCCGTTCGGGCGCCACGGCGGAGACCTTCATCATCCCGTGGCCCAGGTTGCCGGCCAGCTGCTTCAGCCCGCCGGTGCGCTGGAACGGATCTGCGGCGGGGCGCAGGATCTTGTCGTTTCCGCTTTCGCCCGGGCCGTCCTCCCAGTTCAGCACACCGTCCCGGAGCTTCGGCTCCTGCCGGTAGCGGGACAGCCCGTCGCCCGCCACGGTGCGCACGTCCTCGTGCAGCAGCCCGGCGTCGAGCAATTCGCCGATCATGTAGGCGAGGCCACCGGCCGCGTGGAAATGGTTCACGTCGGCCAGCCCGTTGGGATAGACCTTGGCCAGGAGCGGCGTGACCGAGGAGATCTCCTCGAAATCCTCGAGCTCCAGGTGGATGCCGGCCGCCCGCGCCATGGCGGGCAGGTGCAGCACCAGGTTGGTCGAGCCGCCGGTCGCCATCAGCCCCACCATGCCGTTGACGAAGGCCTTCTCGTCGAGGATCTCGGAGACCGGGCGATACTCATTGCCGAGCGCCGTGATCTCCAGCGCGCGCTTCGTTCCGGCCTCGGTCAGGGCCTGGCGCAGCGGCGTGCCGGGATTGACGAAGGAAGCGCCGGGCAGGTGCAGCCCCATGAACTCCATCAGCATCTGGTTGGAATTGGCGGTGCCGTAGAAGGTGCAGGTGCCCGGGCCGTGGTAGCTTTCCATCTCGGCCCGCATCAGGGCGTCGCGGCCGACCTCTCCGGCGGCGAATTGCTGGCGGATTCTGGATTTCTCGTCATTGGGCAGGCCGGAGGTCATCGGCCCCGCGGGCATGAAGATGCCCGGGATGTACCCGAAGGTGGCGGCGGCGATCACCAGCCCCGGCACGATCTTGTCGCAGACACCGAGATAGAGCGCCGAGTCGAAGGTGTTGTGCGACAGCGCCACCCCCGCCGCCAGGGCGATCACGTCGCGGGAAAACAGCGACAGCTCCATCCCCACCTGTCCCTGGGTGACGCCGTCGCACATGGCGGGCACGCCGCCCGCCACCTGAGCGGTCCCGCCGGCCTCTCGCGCGGCGCGGCGGATCAGGTCGGGGTAATGTTCGAACGGCTGGTGGGCCGAGAGCATGTCGTTATAGGCGGTCACGATCCCCACATTGGGCGCGCGGCCCTCGGCGAGACGGTCCTTGTCGGGGGCGTTGGCCGCGTAGGCATGGGCCTGGTTGCCGCAGCTCAGATGCGCGCGGCGCGGTCCCTCCTCGGCCGCGCGGGCCATCCGGTCGAGATAGGTGGTGCGGCTGTCGCGGCTGCGTTCGGCGATGCGGTCGGTGACGCGGGCGATGGTGTCGTTGAGCGGCATGGCGAGACTCCCTTGCTGGCGGGCCGCAGCGGATCCGGCTGGCGGGAACGTACGAAGTTAGCGCTAACAATGCAACCCGTGGCGGGTCTCGCCATCCCGATCCGCTTTTCCTGAAACGCAACGCAGGGAGGCGGGGCATGGATCCATGCCGGACCCGATGTCATTTGCCAGGGCGGCGGATCCGGGTGTTCCCCGATGGCAACAACGCGCGGGAATCGCTCTGCCCTGTCACGGCGGGGCCATATTCGGCCGTCAAATTAACCTTACGTCAGGGTCGTTCGGCCCGGGCGCATAAGAGACGGCAAGCGTATGAGTGCCTCCCTCCGGGGAACGGTTCGATCGCATGCGCCGCCCGGCCCCTCGGCCCGGTTTTCCGGACGGGACGGCTCGGGCGGCCATCTTTTTCCCTCGCGCCCCTGCAGCGGAGCGCTTTCCAGCCCCGTCGCGATGCACTAGGAGATCGGCCATGTCCGCCGAGCTTCCCGTGATCCGCCTCAAACCGAAGGCCAATGCCCGCGCCATCCGCCATGGCGCGCCCTGGGTCTACGACAACGAAATCGTCACCGACCGGCGCAGCCGCGCGCTGTCCCCCGGCACGGTCGCCGTGCTGGAGGATGCCGAGCGGCAGCCGCTGGCGCTGGTCGCGGTCAATCCCGGCTCGCGCATTTTCGCCCGGGTGCTGGAGCGGCCGGGCGCCGGTGGCGTGGAGGCAGGGGCCTGGCCCGGGATCGACGAGGCCTGGTTCGAGGCGCGGCTCACCCGGGCGCTCGCCCTGCGGGAGAGGCTGTTCGACGCGCCCTATTACCGGCTGGTCCATGCCGAGGCGGATGGCCTGCCCGGCGTCGTGATCGACCGCTTCGGCGACACCGCGGTGATCCAGCCCAACGCGGCCTGGGCGGAGGTCCGGCTGGAAGAGCTGACCCGCGCCCTGATCCGAGTGACCGGCCTGCGCCACGTGCTGAAGAACGCCTCGGGCCGGACCCGCACGCTGGAGGGGCTGGACGAGGTCCAGGCCGTGCTGGCGGGCGAGGCGCCGGCGGGCCCGGTGGAAGTGCCGATGAACGGGGCGCGCTACCTCGCCGACCTGACCGGCGGACAGAAGACGGGGCTGTTCTACGACCAGCGCCCCAACCACGCCTTCGCGGCCCGGCTCGCGCCGGGGGCGCGGGTGCTCGACGTCTTTTCCCATGTCGGCGGTTTCGGCCTGGCCGCGCTGGCGGCCGGGGCCGAGCGGGCGGTTTGCGTCGACGGCTCCGGCCCGGCGCTGGAGCTGGCGCGGGGCGGGGCCGAGGCGATGGGCGTGGCCGACCGGCTGGAGACCCGGCAGGGCGACGCCTTCGACCAGCTTGCCGCGCTGGCGGAGGCGGGCGAGCGCTTCGACGTGGTGATCTGCGACCCGCCGGCCTTTGCCCCCTCCAAGCAGGCGCTGGAGGCGGGGCTTCGCGCTTATGAGCGGGTGGCGCGGCTTGCGGCCCCGCTGGTGGCGGAGGGCGGGTTTCTCGGCCTCTGCTCCTGTTCCCACGCGGCGGACCTGGCCAAGTTCCGCACCGCCTGCAATCGCGGCATCGGGCGCGGCGGGCGGCAGGGGGCGCTGATCCGCACGGGCTTTGCCGGGCCGGACCATCCGCTGCACCCGCTGCTGGCGGAATCGGGCTATCTCAAGGCGCTGTTCTACCGGCTGTGAAGGCGCTGCTCGACACCTGCGTGATCTATCCCACGGTCATGCGAGAGATGCTGCTGGGCGCGGCCCGGGCCGGGTTCTACACCCCCCTGTGGTCGGCGCGGATCCTCGAGGAGATGCGCCGCGCCACCCTCAAGCTCGGGCCCGAAGGCGCGGCACAGGCCGAGGCCGAGATCGCCCAGCTCACCCGCGACTGGCCCGGCGCGGTCGTCACCTGGGCGCCGTCCCTCGAAAGCCGGCTCTGGCTGCCCGATCCCGCCGACACCCATGTCTTGGCCGCCGCGATCGCGGGGTCGGCCGACGTCCTGGTCACCATGAACGCCAAGGATTTCCCCGGCGGCCTGCTGGCGGAGGAGGGGCTGAGCCGCGCCGATCCCGATGCCTTCCTCCTTGGATTCCAGCGTGCCGACCCGGAGGCGATGGCGCGGGTGGGCGAGGCGGTGCTGGCGCGCGCAAGGGATCTGTCCGGCGAGCCGTGGGAGATCCGGGCGCTGATGAAAAAGGCACGACTGCCCCGTCTCGGTAAGGCGCTGGCGGGCTGAACGGAACCGACGGCCCCGATCGAACATTTAATGTCCTAGACACCGGGGCGGCAGTGAACCGTCGGGTTGGGTGTCGTCGTCACGGGAGGACAAACAATGGACGAAACGGGCATCGGCTGGATCGCAGCCATCATCATCGGCGGGCTGGCAGGCTGGATCGCCTCCATGGTGATGAAGAGCGATACGGGCATCTTTCTGAACATCATCCTGGGCATCGTCGGCGCAGCGATCGCGAGCTTCATTTTCGGGCTGCTGGGCGTGAGCTTCGGCGGCTGGCTGGGCTACCTGATCGCCGGGATCATCGGGGCCTGCATCCTCGTCTGGGGCTACCGGGCGGTGAAGAGCTAGGCCACGCCCGAACGGATCGACGGCGGGTCGGCATGCGGCCCGCCGGTTTCGTGCTGCCCTGAACGCGTTGGGGCGGGGCGGGGGATTTTGCCTCCGCCAAGATAAGGTTGCTTTGACTGGACCTAACCCTTCGGAGGATTGCCGGCGTCGAAGCACAGACGACAAGCCCCTGTCAGACACACTCCCAATCCGAGCAAAAAGAGATTACCCGGCGGCGGCGAGGTCCGCCCCCTTCCGCAGGTTCCGCAGCTTCTTCCAGGTCACGTCCGGATCGATCTTGCCGTAGCCCGCGAAGGTGCCGAAGCCGCAATCGGTGCTGGCTATTACGCGCTCCTTGCCGACAATGTCGATGAAGCGCTGAAGCCGTTGCGCGATCAGCTGCGGGTGTTCGACGTAGTTCGAGCAGGTGTCGATCAGGCCGGGGGCGAGGACCTTGTCTTCCGGGATATCCGCGTCGCGCCACACAACCCATTCATGTTCATGGCAGGGATTGGCGCTTTCGAACAGGATCGTGTTCGGCCGCGCGCCCAGGACGATGTCGATCACCTTGTCGAGCGCGATATCGTGGTCGTGCGGGCCCTCGTAATTGCCCCAGCACAGGTGCATCCGCATCCGGTCGGCGGGCAGACCCTCGGTCGCGGCGTTGAGCGCCTCGACGTTGGCCGCGGCCATGCGGACGAATTCATCCTCCGACAGATCCTGGTAGCCGGTATGCGCCGACATGGCGAGGTCCGGGCAGTCGAACTGGATGTCCAGCCCGGCCTCGAGGATGGCCTCGTATTCGGGCCGCATCGCCGCGACCAGGGCCGCGAGGTAGGCCTCGTGGCTCGGGTAATGCTTGTTGACCTGGAAGGCCGTGATCAGCCCCGGCGAGGCGGCATTCATGAAGGCGCGGGTGCCGTTGCCTTCCGCCGCCAGCGCGGTCTTGAACCGCCGGATGTCGTCGAGCGCCGGCTGCAGGTTGACGAGCTTGACGTCGGCCACGCAGGAGGCCCGGGTGAATTCCTGGCTGCCCATGATCGCGCTCAGCTTCTTCGCGAGGCCGGGATGGGCGGCAAGGTCCTTGGCCGGTTTCCGGTCGATATGTCCGCCGAACCCGCTGAGCCGTTCCTGCATGTAGGTGGAGTAACCGACCTTCCCCAGCTCGCCGTCCGAGACGATGCTGACCCCGGCCTCGCGCTGGTGCTTCACGGCCTCGCTGATGGCCGTCTGCACCGCGCTCTCGAACTCCGCCGGATCGTAATCCTCGCCCTTGTCCCTGGCCAGCAACAGCGCGGAAAGGTGGTCGCCGCGAGGCAGGCTTCCGACATGGGTGGTCTCGATGGTCATGATGTATTCCCGTCTGGCATCCAAGAACTGCGCGGGGCATCAGATCACCCGCCCGCCGGAAAGACAACACGCGGCCCGGCACCGACATCTCCTTGACGCCCTGCCTGAACCGTGAGTAACTCTGCGTCCCTGATGTCATCCGCAGGCGAGAGGACATTCGGCGAGCCGCCCGCAGACATCGCCAGACCTTCATTCCGGCATGAACTTCGTCTTTTTCATCAACGGGCTTGTCCTGCTCTTCTTCGCGCTCCTCATGGTGCTCGATGCGCTGTTCTTTGGCGAGACCGGCTATTTCTTCCTGATCTCGGCCCTTTTCGCCGGGCTGACCGGCGGGGCGATCAGCCTTGCCTCCTCGTCCTCCACCCTCGGCCTGCACCGGCTGCACACTTTCCTGCTGACCTCGTCGGTCTGGATCACGGCGGCGGTGGCGGGCAGCCTGCCGCTTTACCTCTGGAACCTGAGTGCCGTGGACGCGCTGTTCGAGGCGATGTCGGGCATCACGACCACCGGCTCGACCGTGATGACCGGGCTCGACGCGACGCCCAGGGGGATCATCCTGTGGCGGGCGATCCTGCAGGCGGTCGGCGGCGTGGGCTTCATCGTCACCGGGATCGCGCTGCTGCCGATCCTCAAGGTGGGCGGGATGCAGCTGTTCCGGACCGAAAGCTCCGACAAGGGCGAGAAGGAGCTGCAGAACGCCACCTCCTTCGCCTCCGTCACCCTGCGGATCTACCTGTTCCTTATGGCGGCCTGCGCCTTCGTCTACCTGCTGGGCGGAATGAGCGTGTTTGACGCGATCACCCACGCGATGACCACGCTCTCCACCGGCGGCTATTCGGGCTACGACGCGTCCTTCGGGCATTTCGACAGCGCCTTCCTGCAATGGGCGGCCACGCTGTTCATGCTGCTGGGGGCGCTGCCCTTCGCCTGGTACGTGCGGGGCGTCTACCGGGGCACCTTCCGCAGCGAGCAGGTCTTCGCCATGCTGGTCAGCCTCGGCGTGGTCATCGGCGTGCTGACGATCTGGCTGGCGCTGACCGCCCATGTCGACCTGTTCTCGGCCGCCACGCTGGTGGCGTTCAACGTGGTCTCGGTGGTGACGACGACGGGCTATGCCACCACCGATTACACGCAATGGGGCAGCTTCGCGGTGGCGGTGTTCTTCGTGCTGACCGCCGTGGGCGGCTGCACCGGCTCCACCGCGGGCGGGGCCAAGGCGATGCGCTGGCTGATCTTCGGTCGCGCGCTCAAGGCCCAGATCCGCAAGATCGCCATCCCCCATTCCGTGATCGCGGTCCATTACGAGGGCCGGCGGGTCGAGGACGAGGTGATGAACGGCGTCATGGCCTTCATGATGTTCTTCGTGCTGACCCTGGGCCTGCTCTCGGTCCTGCTGTCGCTCTTCGGGCTGGACTTCGCCACGGCCACGAGCGCCGCGCTCACCTCGCTCGCCAATGTGGGCCCGGGGGTCGGCTCCGTCATCGGGCCTGCCGGCAACTTCGCGAGCCTCGGCGACCCGGTGAAGCTGATCCTGACCCTGGCGATGTTCCTGGGACGGCTGGAGATGATCACCGTCTACGTGCTGCTGCTGCCGATCTTCTGGCAGGAGCTGCCGACGGAGCGCTAGGGCCGGCGTCGGCGCATCCGGAGGAAGGGGGAGGTGCGCTGAACGAGCGACCGGCAGGCTCCGAGCGACCTATATCACGGCTACCCTTCAGTTTTTCGGAATGAACGCGATCACCTCCACCGAAGGGGAGTGCGGCGTCGATGACGACGGCACCCTGTCGATGGAGGAGAACGTCCAATCGGCGGGCGGGGCCCCGCGGCGCGGGCGGATTGCGGCCCTGTCTTGCGAATTGTCAATGCTGACGCCGGGCAGGTTTGCTCTCCTCGGCCCCAGAGCCGGCTAGCGGCTTGGTCGAACGGGTTCGTAGAACATGCCTGCCAACCAGCGCCCCCGAACGAAGTCCACCTCCGTGCAGCCCACAGAGCGCGTGCTCGCGGAGCCCCCGTCGCAGCCAGCTTTCCCGCCCTCCAAAACGGTCGAGGGCGCCACGCCATGACCCGACCGGCGCAGCGGAAGCCTCGGCATGAACACAGCGTCCCGTGGTTCTGGCCCATGGCCGCGGCGCTCGAACTCGGGGAAGCGGAGCTGAAGGCCGTCGAGGACAACATGCGCTTCATCGCGGAGGCCGCGAAGATCGAGGCCCCGCCGCCGCACGAATGGGCCTCGGCCAATCGCGTGATGCTCGACCTCGACACCATGCGGGTGAGGGATTTCACGACGGACGGGGGCGCATCGCACCTCCCGGTCCTGATCGACGCGCCCTATGCCGGGCATTCGGCCACGATCGCGGATTTCGCCCCCGGCCAAAGCCTTGTCGAAACGCTGACGGGCAACGGGTTGTCCCGGGTCCTGGTGACGGACTGGAAGGCCGCGACGCGCGAGATGCGCGATTTCGACATCGACAAGTACCTGGCGGAGATCAACGTCGCCATCGACGACCTCGGCGGGCGGGCGCATCTGGTGGGGCTGTGCCAGGGCGGCTGGATGTCGGCGATGTATGCCTGCCGCTTTCCCGGCAAGGTGGCCTCGCTGGTCCTTGCCGGGGCGCCCATCGACACCGACGCAGGCCACGGCCCGATCCGGCAGCTCGCGCACCGGATGCCGATGGCGGCCTACGAGGACATGGTCGCGACCGGCAAGGGGCGGATGCTGGGGCAGCTCATGCTGGCCGGCTGGAAGGACATGCACCCGGGCGAGCAGTACCTGGGCAAGTACCTCGACCTCTATGCCCATATCGAGGATCGCAATTACATCGAGCGGACCGAGAGGTTCGAGCGCTGGTACGAAAACCCGATCGACCTGCCGGGGAGGTATTACCTTCAGGCCATCCGCCTGCTGTTCAAGGAGAACCGCCTAGCCGAGGGCCGGTTCGTGGCGCTGGGCAAGACCCTGTCGCTGGCGTCGGTGACATGCCCCGCCTACCTGCTGGCCGGCCAGGAGGACGACATCACGACGCCCGAGCAGGTCTTTGCCGCGTCGCACCTCCTGGGAACGCCCCCGGACGAGATCGTCAGCAAGCTTGTCCCCGGCGGACATATCGGCCTGTTCATGGGCGGCCACACCTTGCGGACGGCCTGGCCCGAGATTGCCGCATGGATCGCACGGCAGGACCGGGACGAGGCGACCGGGCCCGAGCACGATCGACGGCGGGGCCGCGCATGAGCTCCCTCCGGGTCATAGCGGTGCGCGGCCCCGTCATCGACTTTGCCTGCGAGGGCGACCTGCCCGGGATCGAGACCGCCGTCATCGTCGATCCCGGCGGCCTGCACGTGACCTGCGAGGTGCAGGCCCATCTCGGCCGGTCCCGGATCAGGGCGATCGCGCTCGAGCCGACGCAGGGCCTGTCGCGCCTGATGCGGGCCGAGCCGACGGATGCGCCCGTCACCGTCCCGGTCGGTGCGGCGGTCCTCGGGCGGCTGCTCGACGTGATGGGTCGCACGGGCGACGAGGGGCCGGCCCTTCCGGCAGAGACGCCCCGGCGCGCGATCCACCAGCCGGTGCCGGAGCTGGCGCAGAAGGGGACCGAGATCAGCGTCTTCTCGACGGGCATCAAGATCCTCGACCTGCTCGCGCCCCTCGCGCAAGGCGGCAAGGCCGCGCTGTTCGGTGGCGCGGGCGTGGGAAAGACGGTCCTGGTGACCGAACTGATCCATGCGATGGTGACTGACTATGGCGGCGTGTCGGTCTTTGCGGGTGTCGGCGAGCGCTCGCGCGAGGGCCACGAGATGCTGCACGACATGGACACCTACGGCGTCCTCGATCGCACGGTGCTGGTCTACGGGCAGATGAACGAACCTCCGGGCGCACGCTGGCGGGTGCCGCTGACCGCGCTCACCATTGCCGAGCATATCCGCGATGTCGACCGGCGCAACGTCCTGTTCCTGATGGATAACGTGTTCCGCTTCGTCCAGGCCGGAGCGGAGGTGTCGGGCCTGCTGGGGCGGATGCCGTCGAGGGTGGGCTACCAGCCCACGCTCGAGACCGAGGTGGCCGCGCTGCAGGAACGCATCGCCTCTGCCGGCACGCGGGCCATCACCGCGATCGAGGCGGTCTACGTGCCCGCGGACGACTTCACCGATCCGGCGGTCGCGGCGCTGAGCACGCATATGGACAGCACCGTGGTCCTGTCCCGCGATCTGGCCGCGCAGGGCATCTACCCGGCCATCGATCCGCTGCGGACGACCTCGGCGCTGCTCGACCCCGCCATCGTGGGCGACGACCATGCCCGCACCGCCGCCGATGTGCGCGAACTCATGGAGCATTACGAGGAGCTGCGCGACGTGATCGCGCTCCTGGGGGTCGAGGAACTGGGCCGCGAGGAACAGCTTCTCGTCGGGCGCGCGCGCCGGCTGCAGCGCTTCCTGTCGCAGCCGTTCTTCGTCGCCGCGCCGTTCACCGGGATCGAGGGGCGCAGCGTTCCCGTCACCGACACGATCGCGGGCTGTCGGCAGATCATCGAGGGCGCGTGCGACGACTGGGCCGAGGCCTCCTTCTACATGCTGGGAACCATCGACGAGGCCCGGCAGCGCGAAGACGCCAGAAGGGCGGAGGCCGCATGAGCCGGGTCCTCTCCCTCTCGATCACCACGCCGTTGTGGACCGTCCTGGAGGATGAGGCGGTGGCGTCGCTGCGGGGAGAGGATGCGAGCGGCGGGTTCGGGATCCTGCCGGGCCACGCGGATTTCGTGACGGTGATCGATGCCGGTGTGCTGCGCTGGCGCGGCCCGGGCGGGGCTTGGCACTATTGCGCGGTACGCGGCGGCGTCTTCACGGTCACCGGGGGCAGTGAGGTCCGCGTGGCCTGCCGCGACGCCGTGACGGGCGACGATCTGGGCAGGTTGCAGGCCCGGGTCGCGCAGACCCGCGCCGACCGCCTCGACACCGCGCGGCAGCGGCGGAGCACGGCCACCCGCCTGCACGCCCTCGCGATCCGCCGGCTGATGCAGGGGCTCGCGCGGGGCGAAGACGCGCTCGGGCTCGACGCGCTGGAGGACGACCTGTGAACGACGACCGGACAGAGGACGCGGCCCGCCGGGCCGAGGCCCGCGACCGGGCGGGCCGGGCCGATCCCGAACCCTCGCTGGCCAGACGCTTTGCCCAGATCGGAGTCCTGGGGTGGATCATCGTCGTGCCGACGCTGGTCGGGCTCTATGCAGGGCGCCGGGTCGATCACTGGCTCGGCAGCGGCATCGTCGTGTCCGCGGCATTGCTCGTGGCGGGGGCGGCGCTCGGGCTGTGGCTGGCCTTCAGATGGATGCATGAGCAATGAACGCCGAGCCTGCCACCCTCGCCGCCGCACTGGCGGCGCTCCCGGCCGGGGCCCTCGCGGGCTGGGTCCACTTCGCCTCTCTGAGGCGGGTGACGTCCCTCCTGGTCGCGGGCCGCATCTCGGGGGTCGCCTTGCAGGTCGGTCGCTTCGCCCTGCTCGGCGGCGTCCTGTGGCTCTTCGCCCAGTGGCACCCGGTCGTCCTGCTCGCGGGCAGCGCCGGCATCATGGCCGGCCGGGCCTGCGCCCTGCGGAGGTCCGGCTGATGGAGGCGCCGCTATCCGCCCCCGTGGCCTTCGCGGCCGGTACGCTGCATGTGACGTGGCCGGTGGTGATCACCTGGGGGCTGATGATCCTTCTCGGCGGCGGCGCCATGTTCGTGACGCGGCACCTGTCGACCCGGCCGGGCAGGGCGCAGGCGGTGCTGGAGCTTCTGGTCGAGACGCTCGATTCCGAGATCGGCGCGACCATCCCCGGCGATCCGGCCCGGTTCCGCGCTCTGATCGGGACCCTGCTGCTCTTCGTACTCTGCGCCAACTGGTCCGCGCTCGTGCCGGGGGTGGAGCCGCCGACCGCGCATCTCGAGACCGACGCGGCGCTCGCCACGCTCGTCTTCGGGGCCGGTATCGGGTGGGGGATCCGCGCCCAGGGTGTCAGCGGCTGGGTCGCCGCGTTCGCGAAGCCCAGCTGGGTGATGCTCCCGTTCAACCTCGTGGAGCAGGTCACGCGGCATTTCTCGCTCGTGGTCCGCCTCTTCGGCAACGTCATGAGCGGCGTCTTCGTGGTGGGCATCGTGCTGTCGCTTGCCGGCCTGCTCGTCCCGATCCCGCTGATGGCGCTCGACCTGCTGACCGGCGCCGTGCAGGCCTACATCTTCGCGACCCTGGCGCTTGTCTTCATCGGCTCCGCCGTCACGGGCGGCGAGGCTCCGGCCCCGGGCCGCCAGTCCGATCCCCCCGCGCAGAAGGAGATTCCATGACCGACCTCATCCAGATCATCAGCATCTTTTCCGCGGCTCTCGCGGTCGGCCTCGGGGCGATCGGTCCCGCTCTGGCCGAGGGCCGCGCGGTCGCGGCGGCGCTCGAGGCGATATCACGCCAGCCCGAGGCAGCGGGCACGATTTCGCGCACGCTCTTCGTGGGCCTCGCGATGATCGAGACGATGGCGATCTACTGTCTCGTGATTGCCCTGCTGCTGCTCTTCGCCAACCCCTTCGCGCCATGAGCTTCGACTGGACGACCTTCGCGCTGCAGGTGATCAATCTCCTGGTGCTGCTGGCGATCCTGCGTCATTTCCTGTTCCGCCCGGTCGCGGCGATGATCGAGACGCGCCGCGCCGAAACCCGGGCCGCGCTCGACGCAGCCTCGGCGGCGAAGACCGAGGCCGAGGCGGCCGCCGCCAGAGCCGCGCAGGAGGCAAAGGCCTCGGCCGCTGCCCGCTCCGCGGTGTTGGAGAAGGCTGAAACCGAGGCTGAAACCCGAAGCGCCGCGATCATCGCGAAGGCCCGTGCCGAGGCCGACAAGATCGAGGCAGAGGGCCGCGCCGCCCGTGCGCGAGAGGATTCCGCCGCGGCGGCGCAGGCGCTGGCACGGGCGCAGGACCTGGCCCTCGCCATCGCGCGTCGCATGCTCGCGGAACGACCCGACGGACCCCACGGCTACGCGGCGCGGCTGACCGAGGCGCTGGAGAAGATGGAGGCGGCAGAGCGCGAGGCCCTGCTGGGCGGCAGCGACCTGACCCTCGTCTCCGCCACGGCGCTGCCGGACAACGTGCTGGACGGTCCCCGCGCCGCGCTCAAGGCCTACGGCGCGACCGCCGGGGTCTCCACCGACCCCGACCTGATCGAGGGTCTCGAACTGCGCTCGGGCAGCGGCGTTCTGAGAAACTCGCTTGCCCACGACCTCGAAACGCTCGGGAGGGCGATGCAGGATGACCGAAGCGCCGCATGAGGCCGCGATGGATGCGCTCAAGGCGCGGATCGCCGGGGCCGAGCTCGGGGCCTCGGCTCAGGAACGCGGCGCCGTGATCGGCCTTGCGGACGGTCTGGCCACGGTGTCGGGCCTGCCGGGCGTCTTCCTCGACGAGGAGCTGATCTTTTCCACCGGCGCGCGGGGCTTCGTGCTGGCCCTGGAAGAGACCACGGTCCAGGTCGCGCTCATCGACCCTTCGGACGGGATCTCCGCCGGCCAACCCGTGGCGCGCACGGGGCAGGCGGTCTCGGTCCCCGTCGGGGAGGCGCTGCTCGGGCGCGTGGTCGATCCGCTGGGCCGCCCGCTCGACGACCGCGAGCTGCCGGAGACGACGGCGCGACTGCCGGCCGAGCGCCTTGCCCCCGGCATCATCGAGCGTGATTTCGTCAACCAGCCGCTGGAAACCGGCCTGCTGGTCGTCGACGCGCTGTTCGCCATCGGGCGGGGGCAGCGCGAACTGATCGTCGGTGAGCGCCAGACGGGGAAGACCTCGATCGCCGTCGACGCCATCCTGAACCAGCGCGAGAGCGACGTGATCTGCATCTACGTCGCGATCGGGCAGCACGCCTCGGCGGTGGCCCGGGTGATCGACACCGTGCGCAGCCGGGGAGCGATGGAGCGGACGATCTTTGTCGTAGCCGAGGCCGCGGGCGAGCCGGGTCTGCGATGGCTCGCCCCGTTCTCGGCCACCAGCATGGCCGAGGCCTATTGCGAGACGGGGCGCGATGTCCTCATCGTCTACGACGATCTGACCAAGCATGCCGCGACCCACAGGGAACTCGCGCTTCTCGCGCGCCAGCCGCCGGGGCGGGAGGCCTATCCCGGTGACATCTTCTACCTCCACGCCCGGCTGCTGGAGAGGTCGGGCAAGCGGTCCGCCAAGCGTTGCGGCGGCTCCATCACCGCGCTGCCCATCGCGGAGATCGATGCCGGCAACCTGTCGGCCTACATCCCGACGAACCTCATCTCGATCTCGGACGGCCAGATCGTCACCTCGGCCGCGCTTTTCGCCGCGAACCAGCGCCCTGCCATCGACGTGGGCCTGTCGGTCAGCCGCGTGGGCGGAAAGGCGCAGGCCGGCGCGATGAAGGCGGTCGCCGGGCGGGTGCGGCTCGATTACGCGCAGTATCTCGAGATGAAGATCTTCTCGCGGTTCGGCGGCTTCGGCGACAGTGCCAGCGCCGCCCGCCTCGTGCGGGGCGAATGGATCGCGGCGCTTCTGGCGCAGCACAGGTTCGCGCCGCTTCCGCTGGTCGCGCAGGTCGCTCTGCTGGCCGCGCTCGACGCCGGAGTGCTGGACAAGATCGACCCGGGCCGGATCGCGGCGCTCAAGGGCGTTCTCCCGAAGAGGCTGGGCGGCGATCCACGCTTCGACGGGTTGCGTGCCCTTCCGGACGCGCTGGACGACGACACCCGCGCGGCCCTGCTGGAGGCGGTGCGCGCGGCGTTGGAGGCGGAATGACCGAACGGCTCGATGATATCCGCCGACGCCTCGGCACGATCGACGAGATCGGCGAGGTCGTGGGTGCCCTCCGCGCCATCGCGGCGGCCCATTCGGCGGGGGCGCAGGCCGGGCTTGACGCGATCTCGGGTTACGGAGCCTATGTCGCCGGGGCGCTCGGGCGGCTCACCGCGCCTGCCACACCGCTGCCGAAAGAGGGCGCCAGCCTTGTCCTCGTCGTGGGCGCCGCGCAGGGGTTCTGCGGGGGCTATCCGGCACGCGTCGCGGAGGCGGCGACAACGCTCGCCCCGCCCGGCGCGGGCCGTCTCGTCATCGGGCAGCGCACCGTCGCGATGCTCGGCGATGCCGGGGAAGGCGCGCTCTGGACGGCGGACATGCCCGCCTCGGCGGACATGGTGCCGGCCCTGGCCAGCGAGGTGACGGACAAGCTGCTCGAGCTCGGCGCGGCCTATCCGGGGCCCATCCTGTCGATATCGGGGACCGATCGCCCCGGGCTCCCGGTCGAGGTCGGACGGATCTGGCCGCCCGAGCCGGGCGCCGCGCCGGTCGTGCAGAGCGCCGGGCCTCCGACGCTGACCACGCTTCCGGCCGAGGCGCTTCTGCTGGCGCTTCTGGCCGAGACCCTCTTCGCGGAAATCGCGCGGACGATCATGCTCGGCCTCCGGATCGAGAACCGGGCGCGCCTCGAGGCGATGGCCCGGGCGCAGGGAAACCTCAAGACGCGCCGCGCCGACATGGTCGGGCGCTACCGGCAGGCGCGGCAGGAACAGACCACGACAGAAGTGATCGAACTCGCCGCGGCGGCCTCCATGCGCGCAGGCGGGACGTGACGGCGCAGACCGTCCGCGAAAGCTCGGCAAGTCACCGGGAGCGACCGGTTTCCGCCGCCCGGGCTCCGGGGCCGGCCCATGCTTCAAGCTGCCGCGCACCGCACGGGCGGCTCCGCCTCCCAGGATGCGGAGGGCCGGGAACGGCGGCCACGGACCCATGGGCCAACAAGGAATTCACGGCGGCTCCCCCGTCTTCGTTCATGACAGGGCCGGATATATGAACACCTGGGCGTCAGCGCCTTCGGGCACACGGATTGTCGGTTCCGCGATGGAGAAGCCCCGGCTGACCCGCAGCTCGATCCTGTCGTCCTGGTAGCCATCGGCATCCCAGGTGAAGGTCAGTTCGATCCGGACCTCACCCAGGGCCAGGCGGTAGATCCCGTCATCGCAGGGTCCGTTGACGGGCCGGTTCTTGAAATAGACCTCCGCCACCGCCGCCGGGTTCGCGGTCTCGCGCAGTTCGATATAGGCTCCGGGCGCGAATACCAGCCGGCTTCCGGCGACGATTGCCGGGCGCACCGGGACTTGGCGATCCCCTGCGACATCGGGGCAGGCCGCGGCTGCCATCGACGCCGAGGCCAGGGCCACCATCAGGCCGGCCGAAATCGACAGCCGCCGGATCGAGCCTGTAGGGATCGACCCGTGGCCGATTGCCGGCTGACCGCTCACCTTGCTTCTCCGGACCATGGCAATTCTCCCATTGCTCGGCACGTCTTCGGCGTGCCCCTGCTGCCGGCTTCCGGTGCCTCGCGCGGTGCCGGATGCACGCCCGGCGTTCCGATGGCGCCGCCCAACCATTCGGCGGATGGTCGTTCACGAGGGCTGGCGGCGACTTTCATTTTGGAAAGAACGGCATTTGCCGGTATGCTTTAGGTGACACCACATCGCCCCGGTCGGTTCGCTCCGCGGTCGCCAGAGTCCCGCGAGACGCGGACGCCCTCGAAGCCTGCCACCGAGGCGCGGAAACGATCATGCAAACCGACGTGGAAATCGGAGTGGAAAAGCCGCCACCAGATACGGAAGACGCCGCGCTTTCGATAAGATTGGTCGGGCCTCTGTGCGTCCTGCGCCAGGGCTGTCCTGTGGTCCTTCCGAAGTCGCGCAAGGTCCGGGCGCTGATCGCCTATCTGGCGCTGGCGGAGCGCCCCGTCGGCCGCAGCCGCCTTTGCGAATTGCTCGGGAACACCGCGAGCGACCCGAGGGGCGAGCTCAGAGGGTACCTGACCTCGATGAGATCGGTGCTCGACCGTCCCGATCGGCCTCGCGTGATCGCCAAGGACGACATGGTCAGTCTTGATCTTGCGGATGCCGAAATCGACGCAGTTCAAATGGAACGCGCCGTCCGCAAGGGGCTGGACAGGGTGGACACGGACGACCTCATCCGGTTGGCGGACCACTGCACCGGTGACTTCGTCGAAGGATTGTGCCTGGGCCGGAGCCCCGACCTGGGGACCTGGCTCGCCAGCCAGCGCGAGCACTGTCGCAACACACAGGCCGCGATCCTCGAGCACCTGATCCGGCGCCTGCCCCCCGGCGATACGCAGAGCATCCGGCTTGCGCAGAAATGGGTCGGGATCGAGCCGGACGACAAGAGAGCGCACGATGCGCTGCGCGACTGCTCCCGTGCGGCCCGTGCGACCGTCCGCACCGTGGCAGCAGCGCGGCGGCCCGGGGGCGCGCTTGGCACCGCGGCGCATGAGGCTGAGGCCGAAACACGCGCGGCCGGGGCCGATCGCACGCCTCCGGCGCGTCCCGGCATCTCGGTGGCTATCATGCCCTTCCAGGATGACCGGGCCCCGGCGAACCATGCCGGACTTGGCAGCGGTTTCACCCGGGACATCATCACCCGGCTCGCCAGGATGCGATCCATCACGGTCATCGCGCAGGGCTCCGTCTTCGCCCTGACCGAAAGCGGGACCGATCCGGCGGCCGCTGCCCGGGCCTTGAACGTCGACTACGTCGCCACCGGCAGGATTTTGCGGCACCGGGACCGTGTCCTGATCGGCGTCGAACTCTCGGATGCGTGGTCCTCGGGCATTCTCTGGTCCGAAAGCTACGCCCTGCCGAAAGACCTGCCCGAAACGGAAACCTTCGAGCTTCTGGATCTGGTCGGAGACAAGCTCGTCGCAACGCTCCACAACCAGATCGAATTCGCCGAAATGAAGCGCGCCGTTCTCAGGCCGCCGAATTCCGTCGATGCCTGGGACTGCTATCACCGCGGGCTGTGGCACATGTATCGCTTCACTCGCGCGGAGAACGACAGGGCGCAACTGCGCTTCCGGCAGGCGGTCGAGGCGGACCCGACATTCGCCCGCGCTCATGCCGGCCTGTCCTTCACCCACTGGCAAAGCGCGTTTCAGTGCTGGAACGACAATCTGCAGGAAATGGACCTCGCCCGGACCGCCGCGGAAAAATCGCTGATGGCGGACGCACTCGATCCGTCCGCGCATCTGGCAATGGGCCGCGCATTATGGCTGAGTGGCGAGCAAACCACGGCCATCGGGGAATTGGAGCAGGCCGTCAGCCTCAGCCCGGGTTTTGCAGCGGCTCACTATGCGCTGGCCTTCGTGCAGGCGCAGTCCGGCGATCCGGGAAGCGCCATTCGTGCCTCGGACCGCTCGCGTGCTCTCAGTCCTTACGACCCTCTGCTTTTCGGAATGCTCGGGTCGAAAGCGATCGCCTATGTCCGCCTCGATCGGTTCAGTGAAGCCGCCGACCTGGCGATCCAGGCCGCGAAGCGCCCCAATGCCCACCTCCTTATCAAACCGATAGCGGCCCTGAGCCTCGCCCTGGCCGGCCGCATCGAAGAGGCCCGCGCCATTGGAGCGGAAATCCGGACCTCGAGACCTGGCTACACGGTCGACACGTTCCTATCATCCTACAAGTTCGCGGCGGATGCAGAGGCAAGATTCAGGTCTGTCGCAGGTATGATCGGTTTCGACTGAGCCGCACGACTGGGACGGGATACGGTCGCCCTCGGCTGCGAGAGGCAGCAGAATTTGAGATGCGAAGGCGTCTATGGAGCGCGGAGCTATTTAGTCCTTACGACCCGCGAAACGGCCACCGCTCAGGCAAAGTGGACAACAACAACGGCCAACAGGCTTCGGATTGCCCGTGACGCTCCGGGCCGCATCATGCCCTAAGTGGTTGATTTGCATTCAATGGCAGCAGGCGGGTCTTGTCCGGGAATTGCGGCTGGTAGGCCCGGAGGGACTCGAACCCCCAACCAAAGCGTTATGAGCGCTCTGCTCTAACCAATTGAGCTACAGGCCCGCCTGAACTTCACCTACCAGATGCCCCGGGCCGGTCAAGACGGCATGATGCCGCCATGCCCGATCCCCGGTTTCCTTCGCGCCGGACATGGCGTAGAGCATCGCCCGTGACGGCAGCCGGGAGATGGCGATGACAGAGCGCAGGAACGGGATCACCTACGCGGAGGCGGGCGTGGACATCGACGCCGGCAACGCGCTGGTGGAGCGGATCAAGCCCGCGGCGAAACGCACGCAGCGGCCCGGGACCATGGCGGGGCTCGGCGGCTTCGGCGCGCTCTTCGATCTCAAGGCGGCGGGTTACGACGACCCGGTCCTGGTCGCCGCAACCGACGGGGTGGGCACCAAGCTGCGCATCGCCATCGATACCGGCCATGTCTCCACCATCGGCATCGACCTTGTCGCCATGTGCGTCAACGACCTGGTCTGCCAGGGGGCGGAGCCCTTGTTCTTCCTCGACTATTTCGCCACCGGCAAGCTCGAGACCGAGCAGGCCGCGACCATCATCGAGGGCATCGCCGAGGGCTGCGCGCAATCCGGCGCCGCGCTGATCGGCGGCGAGACGGCCGAGATGCCCGGCATGTACGGCGCGGGCGATTTCGACCTCGCGGGCTTCGCCGTGGGGGCGATGGAGCGTGGGAGCGATCTTCCCGCCGGTGTCTCCGAAGGCGACGTGCTGCTGGGGCTCGGCTCCGACGGGGTGCATTCCAACGGCTATTCCCTCGTGCGCAAGCTGGTGGAGCTCTCGGGTCTCGGCTGGGACGCCACCTGCCCGTGGGACGGGGGCCAGACCCTCGGCGCGGCGCTGCTGGCGCCCACCCGGCTCTACGTGCGCCAGGCGCTGGCGGCAATGCGCGCCGGCGGGGTCCACGGGCTGGCCCACATCACCGGCGGCGGGCTGACCGAGAACCTGCCGCGGGTCCTTCCCGAGGGGATGGGCGCGCAGATCGACCTGGGCGCCTGGAAGCTGCCCGGTGTCTTCCGCTGGCTGGCGGAGCAGGGCGGCATGGAGCAATCCGAACTGCTCAAGACCTTCAATTGCGGCATCGGCATGATCTGCGTCGTCGCCCCCGACCGGGCCGAGGACATCGCCGCGCTGCTGGAGCGCGAGGGCGAGCGTGTCCACGTCCTGGGCACCGTCACGCCGGGCGCGGGGGTGACCTACGGGGGCCGGCTCGCGTGAGCAAACGGGTCGCGATCCTGATCTCGGGCGGCGGCTCCAACATGGTGGCGCTGGCCGACAGTATGACGGGCGACCACCCGGCGCGCCCGGTCCTGGTGCTGGCCAACAGCGACAGTGCCGGCGGGCTGGACAAGGCCCGCGCCCGCGGCATCCCGACCGCCGTGGTCGACCACCGGCCCCATCGCGGCGACCGCCCCGCCTTCGAGGGTGAGCTGCAGGCGGCGCTCGAGGCCGCGCGCCCGGACATCATCTGCCTTGCGGGCTTCATGCGGGTGCTGACCGAGGGCTTCGTGTCGCGCTGGCAGGGGCGGATGCTGAACATCCATCCCTCGCTGCTGCCGAAATATCGCGGGCTCCACACCCATGCCCGGGCGCTGGAGGCCGGAGAGACCGAGGCCGGCTGCACCGTCCACCTCGTCACGCCGGAACTCGACGACGGCCCGATCCTGGGCCAGGCGCGGGTGCCGGTCCGCGCGGACGACACCGAAGACAGCCTCGCCGCCCGGGTGCTGGAGCAGGAACACCGGCTCTACCCCGCGGTGCTGCGGCGCTTTGCCGGTGGCGAGACCGGGCGCCTCGACCTTCCCTGAGCCGGAGGAGGGCAGGGACCGGCAGGTCGCCCGGAGCCATGCACGCTCGGCCCGCGCCACCCCGACCCGCCACCGCTTTCCTTTCACGCGCAATTGCAATATGCCTGCCGCACAGACCGCTCTCGCCAGAAAGACAGCATGTTCACGATTACCACGACCGACGATCTTGCCCGGTTCTGCGAGCGGGCGCGCCGCCATCCCTATGTCACCGTCGACACGGAATTCCTGCGCGAACGCAGCTATTATTCCAAGCTCTGCCTGATCCAGCTCGCCCTTCCCGGGACGGAGGAGGAGGACGCGGTGCTGGTCGATCCGATCGAGGGCGATCTCGACCTCGCGCCGCTCTACGAGCTCTTCCTGGACGAGAGCGTGGTCAAGGTCTTCCACGCGGCGCGGCAGGACTTGGAGATCTTCCACGTGGATGCCGGCGTGATCCCCGTGCCGCTCTTCGACACGCAGGTGGCGGCAATGGTCTGCGGCTTCGGCGAACAGGTGGGCTACGAGACGCTGGTGCGCAAGGTGGCCAAGACCTCGCTCGACAAGTCCTCGCGCTTCACCGACTGGTCGCGCCGCCCGCTGACCGAGGCGCAGAAGACCTATGCGCTGGCCGACGTGACCCATCTGCGGGTGATCTACGAAGAGCTGGAGCGCCAGCTGCGCGAGACCGGCCGCGAACATTGGGTGACCGAGGAGATGGGCGTCCTCACCGACCCCGAGACCTATATCGTCCGCCCCGAGGAAGCCTGGCAACGGGTGCGCACCCGCACCAACTCCCCGCGCTTCCTCGCCATCGTGCGCGAGCTGGCGCAGTTCCGCGAAGCCTATGCGCAGGAACGCGACGTGCCGCGCAGCCGGGTCTTCAAGGACGACGCGCTGATCGAGCTGGCCTCGACCAAGCCCGCCAGCATGGCCGATCTGGGCCGCTCGCGGCTGCTGCTGCGCGAGGCCCGCAAGGGCGAGATCGCCGACGGCATCCTCGCCGCGGTGAAGGCGGGGCAGGACTGTCCCAAGGACAAGCTGCCCGAACCGGACCGCAGCCGGGAAAAGCTGCAGGTGAACCCGGCGCTGGCGGATTTGCTGCGGGTGCTCCTCAAGGCCAAGACCGAGGAATCCGGCGTCGCCTCCAAGCTGATCGCGCCCACCGCCGACCTGGATGCGATCGCCGCCGGGATGCGCGACGTGCCGGCGCTCTCGGGCTGGCGGCGCGAGGTTTTCGGCGAGGATGCGCTGCGCCTCTGCGAGGGCCGCATCGCGCTCGGCGCCAAGGGCAGCGCGGTCAAGGTCATCGCCCTCTGAAGCCCGGCGCGCCCCGCGCCCCCTCTGCCCGGCAATGAACCCGACGCCACGCCCGCGCGCCGCATACGCCGCCGTACAGCACGATCCCGCCCCGTCGCGGCCCCGCTTCTTCTGACCATAAATATCCCGGGGTGAGGCCGAAGGCCGAGGGGCAGAGCCCCTGACCGCGTGACACATCCCACAAGCAACGCCACCGGGGCAGGGCGCCCCGACGCCCCCCTATTGCCGGCGGCTCGCCAGCGCGTTCTCGGCGCCGCGCACGCGGATCGTGCCGACACCCTGCAGGTCGTCATCGGCGACATAGGCGCCCACGGTGACGGTGCGGGTGGCTTCCGGCGTGTTGACCCGGGCCCGCGACGGCGTGATCACGTCGAATTCGAAGCTCATCACCCCCGGCTCGGAAGCGGCGTCGCGCACCAGCTGCGCCTCGTAGGGGCCGGCGCGGCGGCTCACCCCGGTGGCATGGACGATGGCGCCGCCCGGGATCTTCTCCACCCGCATCTCGCGGATCACGGCGATGGCGTCGCCGGGATAGACCGCCTCGGGCCGCGCGAAGGCCCTGCGGCGCGGAATCAGCGGATTGCTGTCGCCGGCGGTGGCCGCGGGTTCCGCCCGGCCACGGCCGAACCAGTTGAGCGGGTTGAACCCGGAGTCGCGGAAGCCGCAGCCCGACAGGGTCATCCCCGCGACAAGCAACACGATAAGCGGTTTCTGCATCTGCTCAGCCTCGCCGTCCCGTTCCCCTTCGGGGGGTAGCGTATTCCGCGCGGCTTGAAAAGCGTCAAGGCGGGGGCTGGACCTCGGGCATCGTGGCCCTTACCTCAGACGGGACAGCCGACAACGGGT
Source organism: Carideicomes alvinocaridis (assembly GCA_005473895.2). Classification (GTDB taxonomy): domain Bacteria; phylum Pseudomonadota; class Alphaproteobacteria; order Rhodobacterales; family Rhodobacteraceae; genus Carideicomes; species Carideicomes alvinocaridis. The sequence goes on along the minus strand of SRJI02000001.1, from coordinate 315,173 downwards.
GAGACATGGCCACGCAATCCTTCGAGGAAGTGGTCGAGGATTTCGAATTCCTCGACGACTGGGAAGACCGCTACCGCTACGTGATCGAGCAGGGCAAGGAGATGTCCCCGCTCGACGACGCGCTCAAGGTGCCCGCCACCAAGGTGGAGGGCTGCGCCAGCCAGGTCTGGCTGCATCCTCGGATCGACGACGGCCGCCTGCATTTCGACGGCGAAAGCGACGCGATGATCGTGCGCGGCCTGATCGCGCTGCTGCGCCGGCTCTATAACGGTCTGACGCTGGACGAGGTGCTGGCGGTGGATGCCCGGGCCGAGATGGCGCGGCTGGGTCTCAACGAACACCTGTCCTCGCAGCGCTCCAACGGCCTGCGCGCGATGATCGAGCGCATCCGCTCCATCGCCGCCGAGGCCGAGCGCGCCTGACGCGGGCGCGCGGCCGGGGTCTTTTGCCCCGTGCCAAGGCGCGCCGGTTCTGCTAGGTTCCGCGCCAACGAGACCCCGAGAAACGGGCAGGGCGGGCAGATGCGGCTTTTCCGGTCATTCCAGTTCCATTGGCGCGCGGGTCTGATCCTCGCGGCGCTCCTGCTGGCATGGCCCGGCCCCGGCGCGCAGGTCCAGGCACAGGCCCAGACGCAGGGCTTTTCCGGTCTCGCCCGGATAGACCCCGACGCGAGCTTCGTCACCGACAGCCGCACCGGCGTGGAGATCGGCCTCTCGCTCAGCCAGGGCGTGCCGTGGCGGGTCTTCACCCTGGCGGACCCGCCCCGGCTGGTGCTCGATTTCCGCGAAGTGGACTGGACCGGCCTCGACACCGGCGCGCTCGACCGGTCGGAGCGGATCAGCGGCATTCGCGTCGGCGGCTTCCGCCCGGGCTGGTCCCGTCTGGTCGCCGACCTTGCCCAGCCCCTGGCCATCGACGAGGCCGGCCTGCGCGTCGATCCCGAGACGGGGGCGGCACGGCTCGGCCTGCGCCTGTCGCGGACCAGCCGCGGGGAGTTCGAGGCCGGCGCCGGCGCGCCCCATGACCCGCGCTGGGATCTGCCCCCGGCCGCCGATCTGCCGCGTCCCCCCGGCCGGCCGGAGCCCGGGGCCCCGCTGACCGTGGTGCTTGATCCCGGCCATGGCGGCATCGATCCCGGCGCCGAGGAAGGCGGAGTGACGGAATCCCGCCTGATGCTGACCATGGCGCTGGAGATCCGGGAGGCGCTGCTGCGCACCGGCGAGTTCCGTGTCGTCCTGACCCGCGAGGCGGACAATTTCGTCTCGCTCGAGCGGCGGGTGGCCATCGCCCACCAGGCCGGCGCCGATGTCTTCATCTCGCTCCACGCGGATTCGCTGGCCCAGGGCGTGGCGCGCGGCACCACCATCTACACCCTGGCCGAGACCGCGAGCGACGCCGCCTCGGCCGCCCTGGCGGAACGCCACGACCGCGATGACATGCTGGCCGGGGTGGACCTGACCGGCTCCGAAGACGAGCTGGCCGGCGTGTTGATGGACCTCGCGCGGCTGGAGACGGCGCCCCGCTCCGACGCGCTGGCCCGGGCGCTTGCTGACGGGATCGGCAATGCCACCGGGCATCTGAACAGCCATGCCCGGCGCCATGCGGGGTTTTCCGTGCTGAAGGCGGCGGACGTGCCCTCGGTCCTCATCGAGGCCGGCTTCCTCTCGACCCCGCGCGATCGCAAGCGCCTGACCGATCCGCTCTGGCGGGCGGGCTTCGTGGCCGGGCTGCGTGACGGGCTGCAGGCCTGGGCGCTGGAAGACGCGGCAGAGGCCGAACTGCGCCGCCGCTGATCTTTCGCCGCAGGGCGAGCTCGCCATTTGCGCCGGGACCTGGCGCCAGGGAGAGGCTGAAACCTGGGCCGAGCCGTAGCGCCAGGCAGAGGCTAACATCCGTTCCCGACGCCATTGTGCCGCGGTCGCGCTGTCAGATCGCGCCCCGCGCCCGCCTCACCCAAGATTGGTAGCCAGGCGTGCTGCAATCCCCAGGCAGCGCACGACGCTCCCAGCCGCTGGCAGGCTGGCAAGCCCGCGCCCGGCGTACCATCGTCAGCGGGCGCGCCACCTTACCCACGGCAACGCACCCGGAAAATCACGTCCCGCAGAACGTGGCCCGCACCTCTTCGCCCGGCGCAGGCGGCCGTTGCAGGTCCGCCGCCTCGGGCTGGTCCGCGTAGGGCCGCGCCAGCACCTCCATCAGCCGGTGGAAGGGGGCCATGTCGCCGCCCACCGCCGCTTCGATCATCTCTTCCAGCCGGTGGTTGCGGGGAATGAAGGCCGGGTTGGTCCGGTCCATCAGCTCCTGCGGCGCCGCTTCCCGCTCCAGCCGGGCGCGCCAGCCCTCCGCCCATTGGTCGAAGGCCGCGGGGTCGGTGAACTCGTCCCGCGCGCGCGTCCCGCCCAGCCGGCGGAAGGTGTTGGTGAAATCGGCCTGGTTCCCGGCCATCCGGTTCAGCAGGTCGCCGATCAGCGCCTCGTCGCCCTCCTCCTCGGTGGCAAGGCCGATCTTGGCGCGGAACAGGCGCAGCCATTCGCGGCGGATGATGCGGGGCAGGGCATGGATGATCTCGCTGAATTCCTCCACCGCGGCCTCCTGGTCCTCCATCAGCGGAACCAGCGCGGTGGCCAGCTGCGCCATGTTCCAGACCAGGATGTCGGGCTGGTTGCCATAGGCATAGCGCCCCTGGCGGTCGATGGAGGAATAGACCCGCATCGGGTGATAGGCGTCGAGGAAGGCGCAGGGCCCGTAATCGATCGTCTCGCCGGAAAGGGTGCAATTGTCGGTATTCATGACGCCGTGGATGAAGCCCACCGACAGCCATTGCACCACGAGCCGCGCCTGGCGCTCCGCCACGTCGCGGAGCAGGTCGGCCGGGCCCGCCGCCTCGGGGTAATGGCGGTCGCGCGTATGCTCGAACAGCGCCTGCAGCGCCGCGCGGTCCTGCCGGGCGGCGAAGATCTGGAAGGTGCCCACCCGGATGTGGCTGGAGGCGACGCGGGTCAGCACGGCCCCGGGCAGGGGGCTCTCGCGCAGCACCGGCTCGCCGGTGGCGACCGCGGCCAGCGCCCGGGTCGTGGGAATGCCCATGGCATGCATCGCCTCGGAGACCAGGTATTCGCGCAGCACCGGCCCCATCCAGGCGCGCCCGTCCCCCATCCGCGAATAGGGGGTGGGGCCCGCGCCCTTCAGCTGGATGTCGCGCCGCGCGCCGTCGGTGCCCACCACCTCGCCCAGCAGGATCGCCCGGCCATCGCCGAGCTGCGGGTTGAAGCTGCCGAACTGGTGCCCGGCATAGAGCTGCGCCAGCGGCGCCGCGCCCTCGGGCACCTCGTTGCCGGAAAACACCCGGGCAAGCTCCACCGCCTCGCCGCGGCTGATGCCCAGCACCCCCGCCAGCGCCTCGTTGAAGGCCAGCAGGTGGGGCGCCTTCACCGGGGTGGGGTCGAGTCGCGAATAGAACCCGTCCGGCAGACGGGCATAGGAATTGTCGAATGGGATATGCAGGCTCATGCCCCCAAGATAGGCGCCGGGAGGCCGGTTGCCAAATCGCCCGGCGCTTCTTCTGACCATAAATATCCCCGCCGGAGGCCCCCGAGGACGAGGCGCAGCCGAGGACGAGACAGGCAGCGCGCCGCAGGCGCTCCTTTTTTGTCAGTCGCTCACAGCAGCCGCGTCATCAGGCAATGGCCGTCCCGCGGCCGGAAATGGTTGCGCTCGTAGAGCCGCCGGGCGCGCTCGTTGCCCTCGTCCAGCTCGAAATGCAGCGCCTTCACCCCGTGGCGGGCCAGCGCCGGGGCTAGGCCGGCCAGAAGCTCGGTGCCCATGCCGCGGCCGCGCACCGCCTCGCGGATCCAGAAGGCGTCGATGGAGGCGTCGATCCCGCCCAGGTCCAGCGAATAGCCGAAGCTCGCCACGAGGAAACCCACCGGGCTGCGGCGCGGGCCGATCAGGTAGGCCACGCCGTGGGGCGAGCCCTCCAGCAGCGGCGCCAGCGCCTCGGCCCGGGCGTCGTCGCCGCGGTCGATCCCGCGAAAGGCGTCATGGGCCGCCACCATGGGCAACAGGCGCCCCGCATCCTCGGGGGCGGCGATGTGCAGCGCGGTCACAGCCGCCCCAGCCGGTCTGTCAGCAGGGCGAAGAAGCCGTCGGCATCCACGTCGCCGATGAAGAGTGCATTCTCCGGCCGGTCGGTGACGCGCCACCAATCGGCGACCGTCATCCCGCGGGTCAGATCCGAGCCGGTCTCGATCTCGACATTGATCCGGCGGCCGGTGAAAAGATCCGGCCGCACGAGGTAGGCGGTCACGCAGGGATCATGCAGCGGCGCGCCGTCGGAGCCGTATTTCTCGCGGTCGAAGCGCTCGAAGAAATCGGTCATCTGCGCCACCGCCTCGCCGACCCGCGTGCCCAGGGCGCGGAAGGCGTCGTTGCGCGCCCGAGTCACCAGCGCCTTGTGGGTGACGTCGAGCGGCATGACCACGATATCGGCGCCAGAGGCAAAGACCTCCGCCGCCGCCTCCGGGTCGACATAGATGTTGAACTCCGCCGCCGGGGTGATGTTGCCCACCTCGAAATAGGCCCCGCCCATGAGCACGATCTGCGCCACCCGCTCGATGACGTCGGGCGCCCGTCGGAAGGCGGCGGCGATGTTGGTGAGCGGCCCCAGCGGGCAGAGCGTGACGCTCCCCGGCGGCTCGGCGCGCAGCGTGTCGATGATGAAATCCACCCCGTGCCGCTCCTGCAGCGGCATGGTCGGGTCGGGCAGGACCGGCCCGTCGAGCCCGGTCTTGCCATGGACGTGTTCCGCGGTGACCAGCGGCCGGGCGAGGGGCGCCTCGCAGCCGGCAAAGACCTTCACGTCGGGCCGGCCGGCCAGCTCGCAGACGATGCGCGCGTTCTTCGCGGTCAGCTCCAGCGGCACGTTGCCGGCCACGGCGGTGATGCCCAGCAGCTCGATCTCGTCCGGGCTGGCCAGGGCCAGCAGGATGGCCACGGCGTCGTCCTGGCCGGGATCGGTGTCGATGATGATCCTGCGCGGGCTCATGGGCATTCTCCATCGGATGGGAACCGGCCCGGGAGGGGGGTGCGGGCAAGCGGGTGCCTTCTCCTGACATGCAGGGCGGGCGCGATCAAGCCGCAGCCCGCTTTCCCACCGCCGGGGCTTTACTGGAGCGCGCGCAGGGGCGAGACTTTGCCGAAACCGACAGGGGGCCACCATGCCGATCATCAACCGGATTGCCGAGTTCCACGACGAGATGCAGGGCTGGCGCCGACATCTCCATGCCCATCCCGAGCTGCTGTTCGATTGCCACGACACATCGCGCTTCGTGGCCGAGCGCCTGCGCGAATTCGGCGTGGACGAGCTGCACGAGGGGATCGCCACGACCGGCCTGGTCGCGATCATCGAAGGTCGCGGCGGGGCGGGGCCCACGATCGGCCTGCGGGCGGACATGGACGCCCTGCCGATCGAGGAGGCGACGGGCGCGGCCCATGCCTCGACCGTGCCGGGCAAGATGCATGCCTGCGGCCATGACGGCCACACGACGATGCTGCTGGGGGCGGCGAAATACCTGGCCGAAACGCGCAATTTCGCGGGTCGCGTGGCGCTGATCTTCCAGCCGGCGGAAGAGGGCGGGCGCGGCGGCGAGGTCATGGTGCAGGAGGGGATCATGGACCGCTTCGGCATCACCCAGGTCTACGGCATCCATAACGGGCCGAACCTGCCGCTGGGCCACGTGATGACCCGGCCCGGGCCGCTGCTGGCGGCCTTCGACGGCTTCGAGATCAAGGTGACGGGGCGGGGCGGGCATGCGGCGATGCCGCATGACACGCTCGATCCGCTGCCCTGCGCGGTGGCGATCTACCAGGGGATCCAGACCATTTCCTCCCGCAACCTGCACGCGATGCAGAACGCGGTGATCTCGGTCACGCAGATCCATGGCGGCACGGCCTTCAACGTGGTGCCGGACGCGGCCAGCCTCGGCGGCACGGTGCGCACGCTGCAGCGCGAGGGGCGCGACATGATCCTCCGCCGGATCGACGAGATCGTGGAGGCGACCGCCGCGGCCTATGGCTGCCGGGCCGAGATCGAGTGGGCCGAGGGCGCGCCGGCCACCAGCAACGATCCGGAAAAGACGGTCTTCGCGGCGGAGGTGGCGCGGGAGGTCGTGGGCGAGGCGCAGGTCAACGACGACGCGCCGCCGCTCATGGGGTCGGAGGACTTTTCCTTCATGCTGGAGGCGCGGCCGGGCAATTACATCTTCCTCGGCGCCGGTCCCGGCGCCGACCTGCACAATCCGGGCTTCGACTTCAACGACGAGATCGCGCCGATCGGCGCGAGCTATTTCGTGCGCCTGGTCGAGCGGGCGCAGCCCGCTCGCGCGGGACTCGCCGCGGAATGAAAACGCCGGGCGAAGCCCGGCGCCACGAGGGGGCCACGCGGGCCTGCGGCCCGCGCGGCGGTGGCCGGGGCTTCGCCCCGGCGATACGGCTCAGCCGTCGAAATCCACTTCCTCGGTGATCCGCAGGGCTGCGGGGCGATGCCCCGCCAGGGTCATCAGGTTCACGTCATCGGCAGTGAAGTCGCCCCAGCCCTGCACCAGCTCGTCGGCCTCGGTGCCGGGCGCGACGGGATATTCGTAATTGGCATGGGCATAGATCTCCTGCGCCTCCGGCGAGGTCAGGAACTCGATGAATTTCAGCGCGTCCTCGGGATGCGGCGCCGCCTTGGTCATCGCCACCCCCGAGATGTTGACATGCGTCCCGCCGTTTTCGAAATGCGGGAACAGCACGTTGACGCTTTCCGCCCATTCACGCTGTTCCTCGTCCTCCAGCATCTTGCCCATGTAATAGGTGTTGCCGATGGCGATGTCGCATTCCCCGGCCCAGATCGCCTTGACCTGCGCGCGGTCATTGCCCTGCGGCTTGCGGGCGAGGTTGTCCTTGATCCCCTGCAGCCAGGTCTTCGCGCCCTCTTCGCCGTGATGCTCGATCACCGCGGAGGTCAGCGCGACGTTATAGGCATGGGTGCCCGACCGGGTGCAGAGCCGCCCTTCCCATTTCGGGTCGGCGAGGTCCTCGTAGGTCGTGATCTCGGACGGATCCACGCGGTCCTTGGAGGCATAGACGATCCGGGCGCGCGTGGTGAGGCCGATCCAGCGACCCTCGGGATCGCGGTACTTAGCCGGAACGTTCTGCTCCACCACCTCGCTCTCGACCGGCTGGGTCAGCCCGGCCTCGACCACCGCGTCCAGCCGCGAGATGTCGACCGTCAGCACGACATCCGCCGGAGAGCGGTCGCCCTCGGCCTTCAGCCGTTCCACCATCCCCTTGTCGAGAAAGGCGACGTTGACGTCGATGCCGGTCTTCTCGGTGAAGGCGTCGGTCAGCGGCTTGATGAGATAGGGCTGGCGATAGGAATAGACATTCACCTCCTGCGCCATGGCGGTCGTGGCGGTGGTGGCGATGAGCGTGGTGGCCAGGGCCGTCGCGGCACGCATGAACATTCGGGCATCCTCCTCTGATGATCGACCGGCCTTTTGTCCGAGTGTTTTTGTCGGGTCAACACCCAAATGCTCAGCCGCCGCCGGTCTCCCGGGCGCGGGCCTTCTCTGCCCGTTTCGCATCGTCCCAGAGCGCGTCCATCTCGGTCAGGTCGGACTGGCCCGGGGTCTTGCCGTTCGCTTCAAGTTCGCGCTCTATATGCTTGAACCGCCGCAGGAATTTGGAATTCGCGCCGCGCAGGGCCGCCTCCGGGTCCACGTCCAGGTGCCGGGCGAGATTGGCCATGACGAACAGCAGGTCGCCCATCTCCTCCTCGATCTCCGTGGCGGTCAACTTTTCGCGAGCCTCCACCAGCTCCCGCATCTCCTCCGCGATCTTGTCGAGCACCTGTTCCGTCTCCGGCCAGTCGAAGCCCACCCGGGCGGCGCGCTTCTGCAGCTTGACCGCGCGCAGCAGCGCCGGCAGCCCCACCGCCACGCCGTCCAGCGCGCCTTTCTGCGCCTTGCCCGCGCGCTCCTTCGCCTTAATCGTCTCCCAGTCGACGACCTGCTGTTCGGCGGACTTGTCGCGGCTTTCCTCGCCAAACACATGCGGATGGCGGTCCACCATCTTGTCGGCGATGCCGCGCACCACGTCGTCGAAGTCGAAATGCCCGGCCTCTTCGGCCATCTGCGCGTGGAACACCGCCTGGAACAGGAGGTCGCCCAGCTCGCCGCGCAGCTCGTCCATGGCGTCGCGCTCGATCGCGTCGGCGACCTCGTAGGCTTCCTCGATCGTGTAGGGCGCGATGGAGGCGAAATCCTGCTCCACGTCCCAGGGGCAGCCGGTCTCGGGGTCGCGCAGGCGGCGCATTATTTCCAGCAGGCGCGGGACACCGCCCGCCGGATCGTGGATCAGGTCGTCACTCATGTCAGGTCATTGCACCGGGCTTGGGTTTCGGGTCAGATGCAGCCTGACGCGAAGCTTGCAAGGAGTCCAGACGATGCCCGTCATCAACCGTATCGCCGGTTACGAGGAAGAGATGACCGGCTGGCGCAGGCATCTTCACCAGCATCCCGAGCTGGGCTTCGATTGCGTGAAGACCGCCGGTTTCGTCGTTGATAAGCTTCGGGAATTCGGGATCGAGGAGATCCATGAGGGCATCGCGCAGACGGGCGTGGTCGCCATCATCGAGGGGCGTGGCGAGGGGCCGGTCATCGGGCTGCGCGCGGATATGGACGCGCTGCCGATGGACGAGACCTCGGGCGTCGACTGGGCCTCGACCGTGCCGGGCAAGATGCATGCCTGCGGCCATGACGGCCACACCACCATGCTGCTGGGCGCCGCCAAGTATCTGGCCGAGACGCGTAATTTCGCGGGCCGCGTGGCGCTGATCTTCCAGCCCGCGGAAGAGGGCGAAGGCGGCGGCCGCGTGATGGTCGAGGAAGGTATCATGGACCGGTTCGGCATCCGCGAGGTCTATGGCATCCACAACATGCCCGGCATCGCCGAAGGAGAATTCGCGCTGACCCCCGGCCCGCTGCTGGCCTCGGTCGACACCTTCTATGTCGACATCCAGGGCGTCGGGGGCCACGGCGCCATGCCCGCGCAGACGAAGGACCCGATCATGGCCGCGGTGACCATGGTGCAGGCGCTGCAGACCATCGTCAGCCGCAATGTCGAGGCGCTGGAACGGGTGGTGCTGAGCGTGACGCAGATCCATTCGGGCTCGGCCGACAACGTGATCCCGGACACCGCGCAGATCGTGGGCACCGTGCGCGCCTTCAACCCCGCCATGCGCGACCTCGTGGAGCGGCGGATGCAGGCGATCGTGGAGGCCCAGGCCGCGGCCTTCGAGATGTCGGCGACGCTCACCTATGACCGCGGCTATCCGCCCACGGTGAACCATGCCGATCAGGCGGGCTTTGCCGCGAAGGTCGCCCGCGACGTGGTGGGCGAGGCGCGGGTGGACGCGGAGGCCCGGCCGATCATGGCGGCCGAGGATTTCGCCTACATGCTGGAAGCCCGGCCCGGCGCCTACCTGTTCCTCGGGCAGGGCGAGACGGCCGGCGTCCACCACCCGGCCTACGACTTCAACGACCGCATCGCCCCGGTGGGCGCCTCCTTTTTCGCCCGCCTCGTCGAAACCGCACAACCGGCAGGAACCTAATGGCACTGGAAGACGCGAAAACCAAGTCGGATGAAGCCTTTACGCGGCAAAGTTTAACCGGCCCGAGTTACGAGAACACCTTTGCCGGGGCCAATTCCTTCCTCCGCCGGCGCTACACGCGCGACCTCTCCGGCGTGGATATCGCCATCACCGGCGTGCCCTTCGACCAGGCGGTGACCAACCGCCCCGGCACGCGGCTTGGCCCCCGAGCCATCCGCGAGGCGAGCGCGCTGCAATCGCCCGACGCGCCCTATGGCTGGGGTTTCGACGTGATGAGCGAGTTTGCCATCGCGGATTACGGCGACATGCCCTTCGACTATGCCATGCCCGGCGAGATCTGGCAGCGGATCGAGGCGCATATCGGCGGTATCCTCGAGGCGGGCGCCGCCGCGGTGACGCTGGGCGGGGACCATTCGATCACCCTGGGCGCGCTCCGGGCGCATGCCAAGAAGCACGGGCCGCTTTCGGTGGTGCAGTTCGACGCCCATGGCGACACCTGGGCGGATGACGATTTCGCCCGCGTCGATCACGGCACCTTCATGTACAAGGCGGCCAAGGAAGGCATCGTCGATCCGAAACGCTCGGTCCAGGTGGGGATCCGCACAGACAATCCCGACCCGCTGGACTTCCACATCATCGACGCGCCCTCGGTGCACGAGATGGGGCCGAAGGCGGTGGCCGCGAAGATCCGCGAGGTCACCGGCGATCACCCGGTCTACCTGACCTTCGACATCGACTGCCTCGACCCGGCCTTCGCCCCCGGCACCGGCACGCCGGTCTGGGGCGGGCTGAGCTCGGCGCAGGCGGCGGCGATATTGCGGGGCATGGCCGGGGTGAACCTCGTGGGCGGCGACGTGGTGGAGGTCTCTCCCCCCTTCGACAGCGCCAACGTCACCGCCGTGGCCGGCGCGCACGTGGCGGTGGAGCTTTGCTGCCTCTGGGGCTGGAATCGTCGCAAAAGGTAAAGTGTTCGCAGCAGGACGGGGCGAAAACCCACCGGGAAAGTTGCAAAAGTGATAGCGCGAAAGGGGTCGATCATGTGGATTTTCTGGCTGATCGTGGTGCTGGTCCTGGGGTTCGGGGCCTATGTGCGCCTCGCCCCCTCCGATCCTGAACGCTGGCACGTCCCGCTGAACGTGACGGAGGACCGCGATCTTCCCGGCGGGGCCGAGCGCGTCCTTCCGGGCGAGGGCGACAGGCTGGCCGATCTCGACCGCATCGCGCGCGCCACGCCCCGGACGGAGCGCCTGGCCGGCTCGGTGGAGGAGGGGCGCCTGACCTACATTACCCGCACCAACCTCTGGGGCTTTCCCGACTACACCACGGCGGAGCGGAAGGACGGCGACCTGATGCTCCATGCCCGCCTGCGCTTTGGCCGGGGCGACATGGGGGTGAACCGGGCGCGGCTGGACAGCTGGATCCGCCAGCTTCACGCCGGCTAGGCCTCAGCCCTGCGGCAGCGTCTCGGCGGTGCAGCCGGCGCGGATCTCGCGCCACATGGGGACGTTCAGCGACATCTGACACTGCGCGGTGAAGACCCGCCCGTCGACCCGCAGGCAGGTGAATTCGCCCAACTCCATCCGCGATCCGTCGCGATCGGTGCAATAGCAATCGACAACGCGCCCGTCGCTGCCCTTCACGTCGGCGAGGACCGGCGCGGCGAGGATAGCGAAAATGACCATGAGGCGCAGCATGAGCCAGCATATCATGGCGCGGCCCCGATCACCAAGACCTTGACCATCCCCCGGCTTTGGGGAAAGGACACGCCATGGTTCCTACCGAGAAACTCGAACAGATCATCCAGCGCTTCCAGTTCCTGGAGGCCAAGATGAGCAGCGGCGCCAGAGGCGACGAGATGGTGAAGCTCGCCCGCGAATATGCCGAGCTGAAGCCGGTGGTCACCCGGATCGAGGAGTATCGCCGGCTGCATGCCGACATCGCCGAGGCCGAGGCGATGATGGCCGACCCGGAGATGCGCGAGCTGGCCGAGGAAGAGCTGCCGCAGCTGCGCGAGCGCCTGCCGGAGCTGGAACAGCAGGTGCGGCTGGCGCTGCTGCCGCGCGACGCCGCCGACGCGCGTCCCGCCATGGTGGAGATCCGGCCCGGCACCGGCGGCGAGGAGGCGGCGCTGTTCGCCGGCGACCTGCTGCGCATGTACCAACGCTATGCCGAGGCGCGGGGCTGGACCTTCGACATCGTGGAGGAACAGCAGACGGAGCTGGGCGGCATCAAGGAACTGGTCGCCCATGTCTCCGGCGAAGGGGTGTTTGCCCGGCTGAAATACGAATCCGGCGTGCACCGCGTCCAGCGGGTGCCGGAAACCGAGAGCGGGGGGCGCATCCACACCTCGGCCGCCACCGTCGCCGTCCTGCCCGAGGCGGAGGACGTGGACATCCAGATCGACCCGAACGATCTGCGGATCGACACGATGCGCAGCTCTGGCGCCGGGGGCCAGCACGTCAACACCACCGATTCGGCGGTGCGCATCACGCATATCCCCACCGGGGTCGTCGTGACCTCCTCGGAGAAGTCGCAGCACCGCAACCGCGAGATCGCGATGCAGGTGCTGAAGGCGCGGCTCTTCGACATGGAGCGGCAGAAGGCGCATGACGACCGCTCGGCCTCGCGCAAGGCGCAGGTGGGCTCGGGCGACCGCAGCGAACGCATCCGCACCTACAATTTCCCGCAGGGCCGGCTGACCGACCATCGCATCAACCTGACGCTCTACAAGCTGGGCGAGGTGATGCAGGGCGACCTCGACGACATCATCGACGCGCTGACCGAAGAGGACCAGGCGGCGCAGCTCGCGGAGATGGAGGCGTGACCGCGGCCGAAGCCCTGTCCCGTGCCATCGCCACGCTGCGCGCCGCCGGCACGCCCGACCCGGCCCGCGACGCGAGGCGGCTGCTGGCCCATGCCGCGCGCATCGATGCCGCGCGGGTGACGCTCATCGCGCCGGACGAGCTGGACGAGGCGGTCCGCCTCCGCTTCGAGGAGATGGTCGGCCACAGGGCCCGGCACGTGCCGGTCTCGCACCTGGTGGGCGAGCGGGAATTCTATGGCCGCCGCTTCAAGGTCAGTGCAAACGTGCTCGACCCCCGGCCGGAGACCGAGATCCTGGTGGCGGCCGCGCTCGCGCTGCCGTTCGAGCAGGTTCTCGACCTCGGCACCGGCTCGGGCTGCATCCTCGTCACCCTGCTGGCCGAGATGGCGGGCGCCCGGGGCATCGGCACCGACCTGTCCGAGGCGGCCTGCCTCGAGGCCGCGGCCAACGCGGTGCTGAACGGCGTCCAGGCCCGCGCGCATTTCCAGCGGGCCGACTGGTTCGACGGGGTGGAGGGGCAGTTCGACCTTATCGTCTCCAACCCGCCCTATATCGCGCTGGAGGAGATGGCTGGCCTCGCCCCGGACGTGCGCGACCACGAACCGCACGAGGCGCTGACCGATGGCGGCGACGGGCTGGGCGCCTACCGGGCGATCACGGCCGGGGCAGGGCGCCACCTCGTGCCGGGCGGCCGGCTGCTGGTCGAGATCGGCCCGAGCCAGGGCGCGGCCGTGGCCGGGATGTTCGACGCCGCGCGCTTTGCCGGAATCCGCATTCTGCCCGATCTGGACGGCCGCGACCGCGTGGTTCTGGGAACGCGGCGGTGACCGCCGGTTTGGCCGGATCCGGGCCGCAATCACCGGAAAATGCGGAAAATCCGTGCAAATTCCTCACTTCCCCCTTGTAACATGGCAACGGGCGTGTTTAGTCATCAATCAGTCGGCGCGGTGGATGCGTTTTTCGCGGTCCCGCCTGACGCTCAAGCCACAAAATTCGCGACCCCGGATCAGCTAGATTCTCGCGCAAGAGGCGCAGACACGGGGGCGAAGCTGCTAGGTAAAGGCTGGATAGCAGGCATATGAGATCATCGAAGTCACGTTCGCGGTCCAAGTCGAACCGCAACCGTTCTTCCGTCGGCAATGTCGTCAACCGTGTGTTCGACAGCAGCGGCCCGGAAGGCAAGGTGCGCGGTACGCCGCAGCAGATCATCGACAAGTACAACCAGCTCGCCCGCGATGCGCAGCTCGGCAACGACCGGGTCGCGGCGGAGAACTTCCAGCAGCACGCGGAGCATTACCTGCGCATGCTGAGCGAGGCGCAGCGCGAGCAGGACCAGCGCCGCGAGGAGCAGGAGCGTCAGAACCGCGAACGCCAGGCCGAGCGCGACCGCGACCGGGCCGAGGACCGCAATTCCGGCGGCGACAATGCCGATCGCACCGAGGCGCGCGGCACAGAGGCGCGCGGCGACGGCTCCGGCAAGGGCCCGTCCGACAAGGGCCAGCCCGAGAAGGGCCAGCCCGAGAAGGGTCAGCGGGAGAAGGCGCAGCAGGACGGCAACGGTCAGGACCGTGCCGACCAGGACCGCAACAACCAGGGCAAGGCCCCGCAGGAGAAGGGGACCGGCAAGTCCGGCCGCCGTTCGCGCGGCGGCGAGCCGCAGGCAGAGCCCGACGTTCTGGATTTCTCGTCGGATGACGACGACAGCGGCCTCGTGGAGACCCCGGAAAGCAAGCCCAAGCCCAAGCGCAAGCCGCGGGCGAAGAAATCCGACGCCCCCTCGGGCGACGGCGGCGAAAGCAGCGGCGGCAACACCACCGAAGCGGCGGAGTGATCCGCCCCCCGGCGGCGCGGCCCGGATCGCGCCGCCCGGTCGGACAGTCGGCATTGCCGACGCCGCGATCCCGCGCCGACCTGCTGGTGGAGATGCTGCCGATCCCTGAGTGAGCTTCTCAAGCCCGACGTGGTGCGCCCCCGTCGGGTTTCGTTTGTCCCGTTCCGGACAGGCTTTCGCGCCTCCTCCATCTGGCCCGGTGGACGTCTTGATCTCGGCACATGGCCATGCTCACCCGAACGCACCGACGCGCGGCGTCAGCTCTCCATCTGCCGGGCCAGCGCGCAGAACCCCTCGAGCGAAATCTGCTCGGCCCGGTCCGTGGGCGCGATGCCGCAGGCGCGCAGGCGGTCCTCGATATCGGGGGCCAGCCCTTTCAGGCTCGCCCGCAACATCTTGCGCCGCTGGTTGAAGGCCGTGGCGACCACCCGCTCCAGCACCTTCGGATCGGCGGGATAGCGCGGCTCGGGCAGGGCGGTCAGATGCACCACCGAGGACGAGACGTTGGGCGGCGGCGTGAACGCCCCGGGCGGCAGGCTGAGCACGATCCGCGCCTCCGCCCGCCACTGGGCGAGGATGGCCAGCCGGCCATAGGTCTTCGAGCCGGGCTTGGCGACGATCCGCTCCGCCACCTCCTTCTGGAACATCAGCGTCAGGCTCTGCCAGAAGGGCGGCCAGTCGGGCGGCGTCAGCCAGCGCACCAGCAGCTCCGTGCCCACGTTGTAGGGCAGGTTGGCGGCGATCCGGATCGGCGGCGTGAGATGCGCCAGCGGATCGACCTCCAGCGCGTCGCCGTTGATCACCTCCAGCCGCCCGGGATAGGCCGCTGCCACCTCGGCCAGTGCCGGCAGGCAGCGCGCATCCTTCTCGATCGCCAGAACCCGCCGGGCGCCCTCGGCCAGCAGGCCGCGGGTCAGCCCGCCGGGGCCCGGCCCGATCTCCAGGATGTCGGAGCCCTCAAGGTCGCCCACCGATCGTGCGATCCGCGCCGTCAGGTTCAGGTCCAGCAGGAAATTCTGGCCCAGCGACTTCTTCGCCCGCAGGTCATGCGCCGCGATCACCTCGCGCAGGGGCGGCAGGGAATCGATGGCGCTCATGCCGCCCTCCATCCGCGCGACGCGCCGGGAGCGATGCGCCACGCTCCCCCTTCATCTTGCCCGAAAAACTCCCGCCGGAGGCTCCCGCAGGCGCCGCCCGCGCCGAAGCCTGGCCTGTGCTCCCGCCCGGTCACGCCCGCGCCTCCGCCATCCGCGCCGCCAGTTTCAGCGCCTCCACGGTAGAGGAGGGGTTCGCCCGCCCGGTCCCCGCGATGTCGAAGGCGGTGCCGTGATCCGGCGAGGTGCGGATGAAGGGCAGGCCCAGCGTCACGTTCACGCCGCGGTCGAAATCCAGCGTCTTGATCGGGATCAGCGCCTGGTCGTGATACATCGCCACCGCCGCGTCGTAGCTGTCGCGCGCCGCCGCGTGGAACATCGTGTCGGCCGAAAGCGGGCCCCGCAGGTCCAGCCCCTCGGCGCGCAGGCGTTCCAGCACCGGGGCGATCAGCTCCTGCTCCTCGTGGCCCATGCGCCCGCCTTCGCCGGCATGGGGGTTGAGCCCCGCCACGGCGATGCGCGGCGCAGGGATGCCGAAGTCCCGGACCAGCCCGGCATGGGTGATCCGCAGCACCGTTTCCAATTTCTCCGCGGTCAAGGCGTCGGGCACGTCACGCAAGGGGATGTGGATCGTTGCCGGCACCACCCGCAGCAGGTCGGAGGCCAGCATCATCACCACCTCCGTCACCCCGCCGAGCGCCGCCAGGTATTCCGTATGGCCGGGATAGGCGAAATCCGCGCCCTCCTGCAGGGCCTTCTTGTGGATCGGCGCGGTGCAGATGGCCGCGGCCTCGCCGCTTTGCGCGAAGCCGACCGCCCGGGCAATAACCTCCACCACGCCCGGCGCGTTGGCCGGGTCGGGGCGGCCCGGCGTGGCGCGGGTGGGAAAGGGATGGGGCAGGACCGGCAGGCCCCGGGCCATGGCCGTCGCGGCCTCGGAGGGATGGGCGATCTCGGCCACCGAGCTGCCCTCGGGCAGGTGGCGCGGATCGCCGATCCAGAAGAAGGGCAGGCCGCCGGTCAGCGCCGCATGGGCGCGGACCGCCAGTTCAGGCCCGATCCCGGCCGGTTCGCCGCAGGTCAGCGCGACCGGCGCCGCGGCACGGGGCGGGTGGCTCATCTCTCGACGATCCGGGCATCCGCCTTGAGCTGCGCGAGATAGCCGTCCGCCAGCGAGCTCAGCCGCTGGTTCTGCAGCTGGCCGGTCACCTGTTCGCGGTCCACGTCCTGGGCGTCGGCATTGGTGCGGGCGCAGAGCATCACCAGCATCAGCGCCTGGCCCTGCGAGGTCGGCCGGGTCAGCCCGTAGGAGATCTCGCCCGGGTCGAGCTTGGCGATCTCCACCGCCACGTCGCCGGGCACCTCGGCGGGGGCCTTGGTCTCGCGGCGCAGCATCTCTTCGGGCTGGCCCTTGGCCACGCCGTAGAGATCGTCGCAGGTATCCACCTCGGATTCGATCCGTGCCGCCTGGGCCAGGGTCGCCTGGGTCCGGCCGCCGGGGATCAGGTAGGCGGCATATTCCACCGAGGCGATGGAGGGCGCCTGGTAGTCGGTTTCCTCGATGGCGCGCAGCTGGAACAGGGCCACGGCATTAGGGATGGGCAGCGGGTCGGTCACCTCGCCCGGGGCCAGGCCGATCACGAGCGGCTGCAGGACCGGCGGCAGGTCGGTCAGGTTCTGCCAGGGCAGGCGGCCGCCGGCACCGGCGGTGCGGGTGGCGGAATATTGCCGGGCGGCCTGCGAGAACTCGGTGATCGAGGTGATCTCGGACAGGCGCGCGGCCCGGTCGCGCACGGCCGCGGCCTCCTGCGGGGGGGCGGGCATGATCAGCTCGCTCAGCAGCACGCGGACATTGCCACGGCCGCTGCCCGAGGCGAGGGCGCGGTCGACCTCGCCCTCGGTGATGTCGACCCGGCCCTGGAAGCGCTGGCGCACCACGGTCCGCCAGGCGACGCCGGCGCGCACGAAATCCTCGAAGGTCTGGCGCGCCACGCCGGCCCCGGACAGGGCCTGAACGAACTGGTCGCGGTTCATGTTGGCCCGGCCGGCGAATTCCTCCATCCCCTCGGCGAGATCCTCGTCGGAGACGGTGACGCCCATGCGCTGCGCGGCGCCCAGCTTCAGCCGGTCCTCGACCAGTTGCTCGCGCGCCAGTTTCGCCACGTCTCCGGGCGCGTTGAGCAGGGTCAGCATCCGTTCCCGCTGATCCAGCTCCCAGCGGGTGATGACGCGGTCGTTCACTTCGATCACCGGGTCGAACTGCCCCTGTGCCATCGCCGGTGCGGCGGGCAGGGAAAGGGCGGGGGCGGCCAGCGCGGCCACCAGGGTGAGGGTGCGTGCGATGTTGCGGAACGGCATCCTATGTCCTGTCAAAACGTGCATGTCCGGCGGACCTCCTTGGCGCTGCCGCCCGTGCTAAAGCCTTTGAGCGACACAGTCAGCCCGAAATCCGTCGAGGGCTCGAGCGTGGTCGAACTGGTATAGCGGCGCGAGACGGAGAAATCGACCTCGATACATTCGTTGCGGTATTCCAGCCCCAGCCCCGCCTTCGCCGTGCGGTCGCTGACCAGATCGTAACGCCAGTTCGCCGAGGTCGTCCAGTGCCGCCCGATGCGGTAGGCGCCGTCGAGGCTCCACTCCGAGACCGAGTCCGGCCGGTCTTCCGCCGGGTCCGCCCGCAGCAGCAGATAGGCCGCCGAAAGGTCGAGACGGTCGTTGATCCAGACCGCCCGCGCCTCGGCCTTGGAGGGCTCGCCGCTCTCCGTCAGCAGGCCCCGGGCGAGCAGTTTCAGGCCCGAGGCGGCCTCCAGGTGGCCGGCGATCAGCAGGTCGGAGCGCGTGCCGGACAGGCCCGAGGAGCGGGTGAAGGCCGCATCGTCGCTGGCGCGCAGCACCTGGCCCACGGTCACCCCTGCCGACCAGCCGCTCGGGTCGTGACGCTCCCACCGCAGGCCGGCGACGCCGACGGTGCCCCGTTCGCGCCGGTCGGGCGCGGGGAAACGGCTGAGCGCCAGCAGGTTGCCCTCGTCCCATTCCACGCGGGTGCTTTCGTCGTTGGCGACATCCGGCCGGTCGCCGCCGGTCCAGCCGATCTGCACCAGCGGCTCGAGGATCTGGCTGGCGCCGCCCGCCTCGCGGCGCACCAGCGGCCAGCGCAGTTCCACCACCGCCGCGGGGGTCAGCATCGCCACGTCCGAGGCCCGGCTCGCATCCTGGTCGGTGTAGAACAGATCGCCCGCCACCTGCGTCAGCACGCCCGCGCGCAGCCCGCCGGCCAGCGTCCAGCGGCGGCGCCACGAGACCTCGGTGGAGAGGCGGCTCAGGTCGCGGCCATCGACCACGCTGTCGGCATCCGGGCCGTCGATGTCGAGGTCGGAATAGCGGTAGTGGCTGTGCGCCGCGGCGCTCATTCGCAGCTCGCCCCCGGCGAGGCGGGGAAAGAAGCGCCGCTCGTAATAGGCATCGCCCACGATGGTCGGCTGGGTGGCGTTGTTCTCGCCCTGGCGTAGGGATTCGAAATGCCGCAGCCCCGCCTCGAAATAGCTGTCTCGCCGGGTGCGGCTGAGGATCACTTCGCTGTCCAGCCGGTCCTTGTCGGAATAGCCGTACTCGGTCAGGTAGCTGTCGTCGCTCGTGGCCTCCACGTCGAAGGTCAGGCGAAAATCGTTCTTCAGGTCGAACGCCCCGTCGGCGAAGAGATAGCCGCGGGTCTCACCCGAGCGGATCGTGTCGCGGCTGACCGCGCCCTCCGCCTGCAGCCGCCCGGTGGCGAAGGCCCGGCGATAGCGCAGTTCCAGCGTGCGCGTCACCGGCGAGAGATAGGGCGTGATCGTGATGTCCTGGTGATCGCCGATCGGCACGAAATACGGCAGCTTCAGACCGAAGCCCAGCTGCGTGGTCGACCGCGCGCTGGGGATCAGGAAGCCGCGGGCGCGCTCCAGCGTCGGATCGGGCAGGCGCAGGCGGGGCAGCCAGAAGATCGGCACGTCCAGCACCCGGAACTCGGCATTGTCGAAATAGATCTGGCGCTCCTGCTGGTCATGGACCACGCGCCGCGCCCGGATCTGCCACAGCGGCACGCCCTCGGGTCCGCAGACCTGGCAGGAGGTGACGGCGACGCGGGCCAGCTGCGTGTAGCGGCCGTTCACGCGGTTCATCTGCGCCGCGGCAAGCTGGAGCTGTTCGTCCAGAACCATGCGCGCGCCGCGCAGGATGCCGTTGCGCAGGTCGCGGTCGAGCGCCGCGCTTTCGGCCAGCACCTGCACGTTGTCGCCATCACGCAACCGCAGCGGCCCCTCGATCTCGAGCCGGGCGGTGCCCCGGTCGTAGGAGATGCGCGAGGCCTGGAGGCTGCGCTCGCCCTGCATCGCCTCCACGTTGCCCTCGGCGACCAGCCGGTCGCCGTCCACGAAGACCCGGTCAGCGATCAGCATGGCCGGATCCTGCGCCGGATCGCGGACCGCCTCCTGCGCGGGTGCGGCGAGCGGCAGCAGGCAGACCAGCCAGAGGGCGGCCAGGCGGCGTAGGGCCAGCGATGTCATCCGTCCTCCCTCTGGAGCAGCAGCCCGAGCGCGAGCAATGTGGAGGCCACGGGCGGTGCCCAGGCGGCGAGCGCCGCGTCGATCTGGCCGTTCTCGCCCAGGATCTGCGCGAAGTTGCGGATGTAGTAAAGCCCGAAGCCCAGAAGGATCGCCGCCATCACCGAGACGCCGGTTCGTCCCAGCCGCGCATGCTGCATGGTGAAGGCCGCGCCGATCAGCACCATGGCCACCAGGAAGAGCGGCCGCGCCAGCTCCATCTGCAGCCAGACGACGTGGCGGCGGGCGGAAAAGCCGGCCTCCTCCAGCTGGTGGATGAAGGCGGGCAGATCCCAGACCGAGATCGCGTTGGGCGAGCCGAAGCTGTCGCGGATCGATTCCTGCGTCAGGGTCGAGGTGAGGCGCAGCTCGTCGTGCCACTCGGCCCCGTCCTCGGGGTTGGTGCCGGGTTTCAGCGGCCAGGACTTGGCCTTGGTCAGCAGCCAGGCCCCGTCCTCCAGCGTCGCGCTTTCCGCCTCGATCCGCCGCTCGGGGCCGCCGCCCGGCGCGTAGGACAGGAAGCTCACGTCGTAGAGCACGGTGGCCTCGGGGTTGGCACGTGCCGCACGGATCACGGTCTGGCCGGCCTCGTCGCCCTGCCGCAGCCACAGGCCCTCGCGCCCGATCGACAGGGTGGAGGTGCCGCCGGACCGGTAGATCTCGCGCAGGTCCTGGTAGCGCTTGGAGGTGGCGGCGACGATCGGATTGCCCATGGCGACGACGATCATGCCGATGGCCAGCGCCACGATCAGCGGCCCGACCAGCGCCGACAGGCCCGACCGGCCCGAGGCCCGGACCACCACCAGCTCGGACGAGCGGGCGAGCGACAGGAAGAGCGTGATCGCCGCCAGGATCATCACCAGCGGCACGATCTGGTACAGCCCTTCCGGCGTGTTCAGCAGGGTGATCTGCAACACGTCGCCAAAGCTCACATCGTCGCCGGAAAAGCGACGCATCTGCTCCACCAGATCGATGAGCGTGAGAAACAGGAAGAAGATGGCGAGGATCGCCGCGAAGACCCAGAAGAACCGGCGCGCGAAGTAGAGGTGCAGCGTCATGTCCCGGCCTCCGGCACCCGGGCGGGGCGTCGTCGTCGCAGCCCGAAGGGATGGTCCGCGCGCCACAGCAGCCCCCAGGTGATCGCCAGCGCCACCACCGT
The DNA here is from genome assembly GCA_005473895.2 of Carideicomes alvinocaridis. Taxonomy (GTDB): domain Bacteria; phylum Pseudomonadota; class Alphaproteobacteria; order Rhodobacterales; family Rhodobacteraceae; genus Carideicomes; species Carideicomes alvinocaridis. Next base: position 294,036 of record SRJI02000001.1, on the reverse strand, counting down.
GGGCAGGTAGATCAGGGGCCAGAGCGCCGGGTCGGAGCGGACGGGCTCGGTGACGGCGCTTTCCACCAGCTTGACCAGCACCAGCAGAAAGATCGCCCCCACGATCTGCCGCCACACGCCGAACCGGCTGAAGCCGCCGACCAGCAGCGTGGCAAAGCCGATCAGCCCCGCGCCGAGACCCAGCAGCGGTTGCTGGAACCGGCCATGCGCCTCTTCCAGCACCTGGGCGACGGGCGCATCGGTCAGCACCGCCGCCGCCTCGGGGTCGGACAGCAGCGTCCAAGTCGAGGCGGTCTCGATCTCGGGCTTCGGCGCGGCGGCCTCGGCGATCAGGCTGGAGACGTCGTAGGAGAAATCGTCGAAATTGGTGGTCGAGAGGCGCCCGTCACTGCTGAGCGTCTGGGCCATGCCTTCCACCATCACCAGCCGCGTCGCGCCCTCGTCGCGCACCAGGTAGGCGCGGTCGGCGGTATAGGTGACCGGCCGGTCGGGGCGGCGCCGGTCGGACAGGAAGACGTCCTGCAGCTCGCCCTCGGTCGTGATGTCGCGGATGTAGAAGGTGACGCCCCGCGTCGGATGCAGAAACGTGCCCTCGCGCAGCAGCCGCGCGGTGACCGAGCCCGAGATCTCGGCCTCGCGCACCTGCAGCTGCTTGAGGCTGGCGGGGATCAGGAAATGCGTCAGGATCCCCATCATCAGCGCCACGATCAGCCCGAAGACGAAGACCGGCCGCGCCAGCCGCCAGGGGGAGAATCCCGTGGCCTGCATCACCGTCAGCTCGCTTTCGCTGGACAGCCGGTTGGTGACGTAGACCGTCCCGGCAAAGGCCGCCATGGGCAGGACGATGCCGATCACCTTGGGCAGGGACAGCGCCGAGAATTCGAGGAAGATGAGCGCCGAATGGCCGTCCGCGATGAGCTGGTCGAACAGCACGACCGCCCGGTTGACCCAGTAGACCGACACCAGAACGAGGGCGAAGAAGCCGAACAACACCATCAGTTGCGACAGCATGTATCTGTCGAATCTGGCCACGCATCCCCCCGGACAAGACGCTGAAATTTCGCGTGACCCTACCGGAAAGGGGGGGCGGGGAAAACTGCTATCTGGCCATCCGGGCAGCCCGGCGCTAGGACTCGCGGTGTATCGCTCAAGCCGCTCAAGGAGACCCGAGATGACCGATCCGATCCGCCCCGCCTTCACCGAGACCGACCTCGACGCGCTGGCGGGGGCCGAGGGCAGGGTGGCGGTCATCGTCGGTGCCGACGGCAAGCTGGGCCGCGGCGCCCGCCGGGTGAACCGCCTGATGAAGGGCGCGCTGGCGCGCTTCGTCGAGGGCAAGCGCTTCGGCAAGATGAAGGCGGGGGAGGTCACGAGCTTTGCCTATCCCGCGGGCATGGCCGCCGAGGCGGTGGACCTCGTGCGGCTGGAGCCCCGCGCCGACCAGGAGGCCGCGCGCAAGGCCGGCGCTGCGCTGGCCAAGGCCCGGGGCGACGCGGCCCTGACGGTGCTGGCCGGCAATTACCGCGGCGTGCAGGACCTGGCGCTCGGCGTGGCGCTGCGCGGCTATGCTTTCACCGACCACAAGACCAGGCCCGAGGACGAGGCGCCGGGCGCGGTGACCTTCATGGTCAGCGACGCGGCCGCCGCCGAGGAGGGCTGGGCCGCCCGGCAGGCGGTGGCGGAGGGCGTCTTTTTTACCCGCGATCTGGTTTCAGAGCCTGCCAACGTGCTGACCACCACGGAATTCGCCGACCGGCTGAAGGCGTTGGAAAGCACGGGCCTCAAGGTCGAGGTGCTGGAAGAGGCCGACATGGAAAAGCTCGGCATGGGCTCGCTCCTGAGCGTCGGGCAGGGCTCCGTCAGCCCGTCGAAGCTGGTGGTCATGCGCTGGGAGGGCGGCGAAAAGGACGCGGCCCCCTTCGCGCTGGTCGGAAAGGGCGTGGTCTTCGACACCGGGGGCATCTCGCTCAAGCCTGCGGCGGGCATGGAAGACATGACCATGGACATGGGCGGCGCGGGCACGGTCTGCGGCGTGATGAAGACCGTGGCGCTGCGCAAGGCAAAGGCCAACGTCGTGGGGCTCGTGGGCATCGTGGAGAACATGCCCTCGGGCAGCGCGACCCGGCCGGGCGACGTGGTGACCTCCATGAAGGGCGACACGATCGAGGTGATCAACACCGACGCCGAGGGGCGGCTCGTGCTGGCCGACGTGCTCTGGTACGCGCAGGACCGCTTCAAGCCCGCGGGCATCGTCGACCTAGCCACGCTGACCGGCGCCATGATCGTGGCGCTGGGCAACGAGAATGCGGGCGCCTTTTCCAACGACCACGGCTTCTGCGGCAAGTTCCTGAAATCCGCCGCGGCGGAGGGCGAGGGCTGCTGGCAGCTGCCGATGGGGCAGGCCTATGACGACCTACTGAAAAGCCAGGTGGCGGACATGAAGAACGTGGGCGGCCGCGCCGCGGGCTCCATCACCGCCGCGCAATTCCTCAAGCGCTTCGTCAAGGACGACGTGCCGTGGATCCACCTCGACATCGCCGGGGTGGCGAGCGTGAAGGCCGAGACGGCGCTGGCCCCCAAGGGCGCGACCGGCTGGGGGGTCATGGCGCTCGACCGGATGGTGCGCGACAATTACGAGGGCTGAGCCATGATCGTCCCCGCCACCCGCTACCGCGACCCCGAGGCGGCGCTGGCCTTTCTCAAGGCGGCGTTCGGCCTGACGGAGCACGCGGTCTATCGCGACGAGGCGGGGGTGATCGTCCACGCCCAGCTGCGCGCGGGGCAGGGGATGGTGATGTTCGGCCCCTCCCAGGGCGGCGCCTTCGACGAGCTGATGGTGGCGCCCGACGAGGTTGGCGGCCGCGAGACCACGACGATCTACGTGGTGGTCCCCGACGTGCGCGCCGTGCTCGCGCGGGCCGAGGCGGCCGAGGCCCGCATCCTCGTCCCGCTTGAGCCGCAGGGCCATGGCGGCGAGAGCTTCACCGCCGCCGATCCGGAGGGCCATGTCTGGACCTTCGGCGATTACGATCCCTTCGCAGGCTGACCCCATGGGAGCCGCCTTTTTCTACCACCTGACCCGCGCGCCGCTGGAGGTCACCCTGCCGATGTTGCTGGGCAAGGCGCGGCAGGCCGGCTGGGCGGTGGAGGTCCGCGGCTCGGATGCGGGGCGGATGGAGTGGCTCGACCAGAAGCTCTGGCTCGGGACGGAGGACGGCTTCCTGCCCCACGGGCTGGCCGGCGGGCCGCATGATGCGCTGCAGCCGGTCCTGCTGTCGGTCGGGGCCTCGGGGGCCAATGCGCCGGCCTGCGTCATGGGAATCGACGGCGCGGAGGTCGCGGCGGAGGAGGTGCAGCGGCTGGAACGCGCCTGCATCCTCTTCGACGGCAACGACGACGCGGCAGTGCAGGTCGCCCGAGGCCAGTGGAAGACGCTGACCGGGGCGGGATGCTCCGCCCAGTACTGGTCCGAAGCCTCGGGACGCTGGGAGAAGAAGGCGGAGACGTGAGGGCGCGGGGACGCATCTGGCGCGGTTGGGTGTGAGTCCGGGATAATTCATATTATTCAAATATCTATCCAGAACACCTCATGTTGATTCGTCCTCTCCCGTGGTGAGTAAGCGAGGGGAAGACCTCCGCCACCCGATCGCCGACATTGAAGGATGTGGGACCACCGCCCCCGGCGCCATCGCTGTCGCCGCGCCATCCCGTCGTCACCGGACTTCCGGCGGCTGACATCCGCAAAGGTCGCCCGGCACGAGGCCACCCGCGACCCCTTGCACCGCTTCCCCCGCCGCGCTACCTGAGCGCCGGAACCCGACCGTTCCTCGCTGAAAGGCGACACCGATGCGAATGCGCGACACCTTCCTGAAACCGATGCATCCCGAGGGCCGGCGTTTCGTCGCGATCTTCGCGGCCATCACGCTCGTCCTCTTCCTGATCTGGGAGCCGCTGGGCTGGCTGGGCGTCGGCGCGACCGTCTGGTGCTACTACTTCTTCCGCGACCCGCCGCGCGCCACGCCGCAGCGCGAGGGGCTCGTGGTCTCGCCCGCCGACGGCATCGTGTCGCTGATCGAGGAGGCGGTCCCCCCCGCCGAGCTGGGGATGGAGAACGTCCCCCTCACGCGGGTCAGCGTCTTCATGTCGGTCTTCAACTGCCACATGAACCGCATGCCCGTGGGCGGTACGGTCACCGCGATCGCCTACCGGCCGGGCAAGTTCTTCAACGCGTCGCTCGACAAGGCCAGCGCCGACAACGAGCGCAATTCCCTGGCGATCGAGATGGCGGATGGCCGCCGGATCGCCGTGGTGCAGATCGCCGGCCTTGTGGCGCGCCGTATCCTCTGTTTCGCTGAGCGGGGCCAGCCGCTGGCCATCGGCGAGCGGTTCGGCCTCATACGCTTCGGCTCGCGGCTGGACGTCTACCTGCCGCCGGGCACCGCGCCGCTGGTCGCCATCGGTCAGACCATGGTTGCCGGAGAGAGCGTCATCGCCGACCTGGCCTCCGACGAGGCCCGCCGTATCGCCCGGATGGACTGAGAAACATGCCCGACTCGTTCAGCGCAAGGGCCGAGAAGAGCCGCGACCTGCCGCTGGTCAAGCTTCTGCCGAATATCGTCACCCTGGCCGCGGTCTGCGCCGGGATGACGGCGATCCGCTTCGGCTTCGAAGGCCGCTACGAGGGGGCGGTGGGCCTGATCCTGCTGGCCGGTCTGCTGGACGGCATCGACGGCCGGCTGGCGCGGCTACTGCGCTGCCAGACGCTGGTGGGGGCGGAGCTCGACTCGCTGGCCGATTTCCTGAATTTCGGCGTCGCTCCCGGGCTCGTGCTCTATGCCTGGTCGCTGCACGACCTGGGCGGGCTGGGCTGGATCGCGGTGCTGTGCCTCGCGCTCTGCTGCCTGTTGCGGCTGGCGCGCTTCAACGTCGGCTCCAAGGCGGGCGAGGGCAGCGGGACCCATTTCGTCGGCGTGCCCTCTCCGGCCGGGGCGATCCTGGCGCTGCTGCCGATCATCGTCTCCTTCCTGGTCGACGCGCCGACGCTGCTGCCGGCCTGGGCCAACGCGCTCTGGGTGGTGGGCATGGGCCTGATGATGATCAGCCGCGTGCCCACGCAATCCTTCAAGAACCTGCGCGTCTCTCGCGATAACGCGCATTACTGCCTTCTGGCGCTGGTGCTGCTGGCGGCGGGGCTGCTCACCTTTCCCTGGGCGACCTTGACACTTCTCAGCCTGGTCTATCTGGCCGGGATTGTCTGGGCGGTCCGATCGAGCATGAAATCCAAAGGCAAGGGGTGACATCTTGGATATCGATGCAGTGACGACATCCTATGCCCGCTGGGCGCCGGTCTACGACCGCACCTTCGGGGCGATTACCAATGCCGGGCGCCGCAGGGCGGGTGCCTATGTCAGCGCGTTCGACGCGCCCGACGTGCTGGAGGTGGGCGTGGGCACCGGCCTTGCCCTGCCGCATTACGGGCGTCATTGTCGGGTCACCGGCGTCGATTTCTCCGACGAGATGCTGGAAAAGGCGCGCGAGCGGGTGCGGGAGGAAAAGCTCGGCCATGTCCGCGACCTTCTCCAGATGGATGCCCGGCACCTCGACTTCCCGGATGACAGCTTTGACGTGGTGGTCTGCATGCATGTCATCTCAGTCGTGCCCGAACCGCGCCGCGTGATGGCCGAGATCGCGCGCGTGCTGAAGCCCGGGGGCCGCGCGGTGATCACCAGCCATTTCGCGCGCGAGACCGGTGTGCTGGCGCGGCTGGAACGCTGGGCCGCGCCCTTTGCCAACACCCTGGGCTGGCATTCCGATTTCGACCGCGCCGAGGTGACGGAGACGCCGGGCCTGCGGCTGGTGGAGGAATCCTCGCTCCCACCCATGGGGATGATGACCTTCATGGTGCTGGAAAAGGGCCAACCGCTTCGCTAGGCTGACCGTGTCGGCGACGGAGGCGGGGTTTGGGTTTCGGATTTCTGAAGGCGCGCCGCGCCCGGGGGCAGAGCGACCCCTTTGCCGAGGCGCTGCGCGACTATGGCCTCGAGCTCTGTGCGGTCTCGGGCGGGCGACTGGACCTCGGGCTCGGCCCGGATGGTGGCGCGCTGATGCCCGTGACGGAGATGCCGGACGGGCTGACGCAGGTGAGGTTCCTGCGCGCCCCGGACCAGGCGGATCTGATCGCCGCCTTCCTGCGCTCGCCCCTCAGCCAGCACGTGACCCGCCTGGTGCTGGGCACGACGCAGGATTACACCGACCCCCGCGGGCTGGAGATCGACATGTCCGCGGCGCTGCGGGTGCTGGCCGGCGGGTCGCTGCCCGCGCTGACCTCGCTGGCCGTCGGTGACATGGAGCAACGCTTTGGCGGGCGGCGCGATCTTGGCTATATCGGGGACGTGGCGCGGGTGCTGGCGGCCTGTCCCCGTCTCGTGGAGCTGGAGCTGTTCGGCACGTTCGACCTGTCGGCGCCCCTGTTCCATGCCGAGCTGGCCGCACTCAGCGTGGAGGCGAAAGATGCGGAGCTGACCGCCGGCCGCCTGTCGCAGGCGACGCTGGACACGCTGCTGCTCTCCGAATTGCCGCAACTGGCCTTCCTGCGGCTGGCCCTCGACGCCCCCGACACCGAGGCGGCCTATGACCTGCCCTCGGACTTTCCCGCCGACCATGCGATGCCGAACCTCCTCGCGGTGGAGATCGAGGGGTTCACCCCCGAGGCGACGGAGCGGGTGCAGGCCTGGCGCGACCGGGACGAAACCGCCTGACCGCTAGCGGGTGAGGACCATCTCGCCCTGCCGGATCTCCACCGAGGCAAAGCGCTGCAGGTAGCTCATCCCGAGCAGCGATTGCGGCAGGTCGCCCTCGTTCACCCAGGCGCGGAAATCGCGGTCGTCGAAGGGCCCGATACTGTGCAGCGTGACCGGCGCCGTGCGCACCGCGCCGTTGGCGGTCAGCGCGCTGCCGTAGAATTGCAGGTCGTCGGGGTCGATCCCCACCCGCCTGGCATCCTCCTGGGTCAGCACCACCATGGAGGCGCCGGTATCGACCATGAACTCCACCGGCGTGCCGTTGACCTCGAGCGTCAGGGCGTAATGCCCGTCCATGCGGCGCGGGATCTCGATCCGGTTCTCCGAGGCGATCACTGTCGCCTGTGTCGAGACGGTGGAGCGGATGTCGTCCCACAGCCCCACCGCGGCGATCACGCCGACAAAGATCAGGCCCCAGGCCGCGGCCTGCTGCGCCACCCGGCCAAGGTTGCCCCGGTTCTGCACCAGGAACCAGAACCCCACCACCGCGCCGAGCAGCACGAGGTAGGCCAGGTTGCCGATTTCGATGGATGACATGCGCGTCCCCTTGCCTCTGGCCGAGATATAGGAAGCCGGGCGGCCGCTGTCAGCGTCCCGCGTTCAGCGGACGACGAAGCCGAAGGCCTTGAGCCCGTCCAGCACGAATTGCACCGACAGCGCCGCCAGAAGCATTCCCAGCAGGCGGGTGACCACGTTGATGCCGACCCGGCCGAGCGCGCGCTCCAGCAGGCCGCTCAGCAGGAACATGACGAAGACCAGCGCCACCACCGCCAGCGCGACGCCCATGACCAGTGCCAGCCCCTCGATCCCCGGCCGCTGGCCCGACAGCAGGATCACCGAGGCGATGGCGCCCGGCCCGGCGATCAGCGGGATGGCGAGCGGAAAGACTGAAGGGTCGGGGCGGTCCTCTTCCTCCTCGGCCTGGTTCTCGCGCCGCTTCGTGCGCCGTTCGAACAGCATGTCCAGCGCGGTCAGGAACAGCAGGATCCCCCCGGCGATGCGGAAGGCGGGCATGGAGATGCCGACGAAATCCAGCACCGCCTCGCCGAACAGGGTAAAGACGAACAGGAGCGCCAGCGCGATGCCGCAGGCTCGCAGCCCGATGACCCGCCGCTCAGGCTGGGTCATGCCGGGGGTGAGCGCCACGAAGAGCGGCGACAGCCCCACCGGGTCGATCACCACGAAGAGGGTGACAAAGGCAGTGATCAGAAAGGCGCTGTCCATTGTTCCCCCGTGCGTTCCCAAGGCACTTTGACCATTCCGGGCGCTCCGCGTCAAAGCCCCGATTGCCAGCGCGGGGCAAAGCTGCTTCCCTATGGGCGGTGGAAAGGGAGCGCCCGGATGATCAGCCCCGACTATTGCCGCACCATGGCGCGCTACAATGCCTGGCAGAACCGCAGCTTCTACCGCGAGGCCGGGCGCCTGGACGAGGCGCAGAGACGAGAGGACCGGGGCCTCTTCTTTCGCTCGGTCCACGCCACGCTGGGGCATATCCTCTGGGGCGACACGATGTGGATGAGCCGCTTCCAGCCGGGATGGGACATCCCCTCGGTGGGGCCCGCCGATGGCGAGGCCTGGATGGGCTGGGACGAGCTGGTGGAGGCGCGTCAAATCGCGGATGCCCGCATCGGCGACTGGGCGGCGGGTCTGACCCCGCACGACCTGGAAGGCGAGCTCGAGTGGTATTCCGGCGTGGCGCGCCGCAGGATGGCGCGGCCGAAATGGGTGCTGGTCGCGCATTTCTTCAATCACCAGACCCATCACCGCGGCCAGGTTCACGCGGCGCTGACCGGCTTCGGGCTGCGCCCCGACGCCACCGACCTCGGTTTCATGGACGAAGCGCAGGCGCCCGCTACCTGAAGGGCGGAACATCGCCGCGTCCACCGGGCGGGGCACAGCAGGAAGGAGCATTCGATGGTCAGGGCACTCGTGGTGCGCAAGGACGAAGACAGCGGCAAGACCTCCGCTCGGGTGGAGGACCTGGCCGAGGACGAGCTGCCGCATGCCGAGGTGACCGTCGCGGTGGAATATTCCACGGTGAACTACAAGGACGGGCTTTGCATCGGGCCGGGCGGCGGCCTGGTCCGGCATTACCCGCATGTGCCGGGCATCGACTTTGCCGGCACCGTCGAGGCGTCCGACGACGACCGCTACAAGCCCGGCGACAAGGTGGTGCTGACTGGCTGGCGCGTGGGCGAGGCCCATTGGGGTGGCTACGCGGAAAAGGCGCGGGTCAAGGCCGACTGGCTGGTGCCGCTGCCCGAAGGGCTGGACACCCGGCAGGCGATGGCAGTGGGAACGGCCGGCTTCACCGCGATGCTAGCCGTCATGGCGCTGGAGGATCACGGCTTGCGCCCCGGCAGCGACCCGGTGCTGGTGACCGGCGCGTCGGGCGGTGTCGGCTCGGTGGCGACGGCGCTGCTCTCGGAGCTTGGCTATCACGTGGCGGCCGTGACCGGGCGGCCCGAGACCGGCGATTACCTCAAAGGCCTCGGCGCCAGCCAGATCGTGGCGCGCGAAGAGCTGACGGAACCCTCGAAAAAGCCGCTGGAGGCCGAGCGCTGGGCCGGCTGCGTCGATGCCGTGGGCGGGGCGATGCTGGGCCGCGTGCTCAAACAGATCCGCTATGGTGGCTCCGTCGCGGCGGTGGGGCTGACCGGCGGCGCGGCGATCGAGGGGGCGATGGTCACGCCCTTCCTGCTGCGCGCGGTGAACCTTCTTGGCATCGATTCCGTGATGCAGCGCTATGACAATCGCGTCCGCGCCTGGCAGCGGATCGCACGCGATCTGCCGATGCAGAAGCTCGAGGAGATGGTCGAGACGGCGACGCTCGACGACCTGCCGCGCCTGGGCGAGGACATCCTGAACGGCCGGGTGCGCGGCCGCGTCGTGGTCGACGTGACGGGATGACCGGGCGCCTGCGATATGGCCCTTCACGACGGGCCATGTCGCATACGCTCAAAAAACGGGCGCGAAGTGTTGCCCCGTGCCAGCGGGGCAGGTTAGCCTTTGTTAATACTTCGGGGTGGTTGGCACCGCCCTGTCCTGAAAACGCAAGTTGTCACGCACCGGGCCTGGCCCGGCCGGATGCCGCCAGGCGGAGTCCGGCGTGAACGGATGGAGGGAAAGCCTTGTTTTCCAAGATCATGATCCCCGTCGACCTGGCCCATGTCGAGAGGCTGGCCAAGGCACTGGACACCGCGGGCGACCTGGCCCGGCTGTGGAAGGCGGAGCTCGTCTATGTGGGCGTCTCCGCGGCGACGCCGGGCTCGGTGGCCCATACGCCGGAGGAGTTCGCCGAGAAGCTCGAGGCCTTCGCCAAGGAGCACGGGGCGAAATTCGGCGTGACGGGGACGTCACACGCGATCACCTCCGCCGATCCGTCGACCGACCTCGACCCCACCCTGCTGAAGGCGGTGGAGGAGACCGGCGCGGACCTCGTGGTGATGGGAAGCCACGTTCCCAACATCACGGACTACATCTGGCCGTCTAACGGCGGCACCATCGCGAGCCATGCCAAGGCATCGGTCTTCGTCGTGCGGACATGACGCGCCCGTGCGATCCGACGACCCCATCCCGGGCCTGCGGGCGACCCGCTGACCCCCGGGCCTGGGCAACAACAGCAAAAGGAATGGAAAAGGAACAGGACCATGACTGATCAAACCGCGCCGGGCGTGCCCGAGCCGGAAGGCGATGTCCACCTGGTGGAGACCGAGTACGAGATCGGCCAGGACAACGTCGAAGGCAAGCTGGGCCCGTTCGGCTTTGACATCCACAATCCGGTCTTCGTCGTCTCGGGCGGCGTGATCATTCTCTTCGTGCTCTTCGCACTGATCTTCCACGAGCAGTCGGACGCGATCTTCACCGCCATGCGGCCCTACCTGACCAGCACCTTCGACTGGTTCTTCCTGTCGGCGGCGAACATCTTCGTGCTGTTCTGCCTCGTGCTGATCTTCACGCCCTACGGCAGCGTGCGCCTGGGCGGCAGCGACGCCACCCCGGACTTCACCTATATCGGCTGGTTCGCGATGCTCTTCGCCGCCGGCATGGGCATCGGCCTGATGTTCTTCGGCGTGCTGGAGCCGGTCTATCACATGGCGGTCTCGCAACCGCTGGGCGTGCCGTCGCCCATCGCCGAGGACGGCAGCATCATCCAGGAAAACGTGCGCGCCGCGGCCGAGATGGGGCTGGCGGCGACGATCTACCACTGGGGTCTGCATCCCTGGGCGATCTACGCGGTGGTGGCGCTGGCACTGGCGCTGTTTTCCTACAACAAGGGCCTGCCGCTCTCGATCCGCTCCGCCTTCTACCCGATCTTCGGTGAGGCGATCTGGGGCTGGGTCGGTCACCTGATCGACATCCTCGCGGTCTTTGCCACGCTCTTCGGCCTCGCGACCTCGCTGGGGCTGGGCGCACAGCAGGCGGCGGCCGGGCTCGACTTCGTCTACGGCGTGCCCAACACCACCACGACGCAGGTGGTCCTGATCTGCGGCATCACGGCGGTCGCGCTCATCTCGGTGCTGCGCGGCCTCGAAGGCGGCGTCAAGCTGCTGTCCGAGATCAACATGGGCATCGCGGCGGTGCTGCTGCTCTTCGTGCTCTTCGCGGGGCCGACGCTGGCGCTGCTGACCGGGTTCGGCGAGGGGCTGCTGGCCTATGCGCGCGACTTCATCCCGCTGTCCAACCCGGTGGGCCGGACCGATGACGCCTATCGCGAAGGCTGGACCTCGTTCTACTGGGCCTGGTGGATCTCCTGGTCACCCTTCGTGGGCATGTTCATCGCCCGGGTCAGCCGGGGCCGGTCCGTGCGCGAGTTCATCATCTGCGTGCTGATCATCCCCTCGATCGTCTGCGTGCTGTGGATGGCCGTCTTCGGCGGCGTCGCGATCGAGCAGGTGTTGAACAACCCCGAAAGCCTGGTGCGGGCCAACGTGATCGACAGCTACAGCCCCGAGCTTTCGCTCTTCGGGATGCTGGCGGACCTGCCGCTGACGGCGATCACCTCGACCGTGGGCATCATCCTCGTGATCGTGTTCTTCGTGACCTCGTCCGACTCCGGCTCGCTGGTCATCGACACGATCACCGCGGGTGGCAAGGTCGATGCGCCGGTGCCGCAGCGGGTGTTCTGGGCGACCTTCGAGGGCGCGGTGGCCATCGTGCTGCTGCTGGGCGGTGGCCTGGCGGCCCTGCAGGCCATGGTGATCTCCACCGGGCTGCCCTTCACCATCGTCCTGCTGCTGATGTGCTGGGCGATCTGGCGCGGCCTCGCGCAGGAACACGCGCTGGCGCGGCCGGTCGACTGACCGCCTGACCGGACGCGACGACCCTGACGCCCGCCCGGCCTTGTGCCCGGCGGGCGTTTCCGTATTCATGAGGCCATGACACTCGATATCGATTTCGTGCGGGCGCAGTTCCCCGCCTTTTCCGAACCCTCGCTGGAGGGCCTTGCCTTTTTCGAAAATGCGGGCGGCTCCTATGCCTGCGCCCCGGTGATCGACCGGCTGACGCGCTTCTACCGCACGCGCAAGATGCAGCCCTACGGCTATGCCGACCCCACCCGGCTGGGCGGGGAGGAGATGGACGAGGCGCGCTCGCGGCTGGCCGCCCTCATGGGGGTCGCGACCGACGAGCTGAGCTTCGGCCCCTCGACCACGCAGAACACCTACGTGCTGGCCCGCGCCTTCGCCCAGTTCATGGAGAAGGGCGAGGCGATCATCGTCACCGACCAGGACCACGAGGCCAATTCCGGCCCCTGGCGGCGGCTGGCGGAGGAAGGCTTCGAGATCCGGGAATGGAAGCTCGACCCGGTCACCGGCCGCCTGGACCCCGCCGCCCTCGAAGAACTGCTGGACGAGAAGGTGCGCCTGCTCTGCATGCCGCATTGCTCCAACGTGGTGGGCGAGATCAACCCGGTCTCCGAGGTGGTGGGCATGGCCCATGCCGCGGGCGCCTTCGTCTGCGTCGACGGGGTAAGCTACGCGCCCCACGGCCTGCCGGATGTGGGCACGCTGGGGGCCGACATCTACCTGTTCTCGGCCTACAAGACCTACGGCCCGCACCAGGGCCTGATGGTGATCCGCCGGGCGCTGGCCGAGATGCTGCCGAACCAGGCGCATTTCTTCAATGCCGACACGCTCTACAAGCGGTTCACCCCGGCGGGGCCGGACCATGCGCAGGTGGCGGCCTGTGCCGGGATCGCCGATTACCTCGATGCGCTGGCGGAGCATCACGGGATCGAGGGGGCGCCGGTGGAGCGGGGTCAGCAGGTCCACGACCTGATGCGGGCCCGCGAGGTGGAGCTGCTGCAACCGCTGCTGGACTTTGCCCGCGACCGCAATTCCGTGCGCCTGCTGGGCCCGGCGGAGGCGGAGGGCCGCGCGCCCACCGTGGCGCTGGAACTGCCCGGTGCGGCGGCCCCGGTGGCCGAGGCGTTGGCAGGGCAGGGGATCATCGCCGGCGGCGGGGATTTCTACGCGGTACGTCCGCTTCGGGCGATGGGCGTGGATGTCGACAAGGGCGTGCTGCGCCTGTCCTTCGTCCACTACACCTCCGAGGACGAGGTGGCCAAGCTGATCCAGGCGCTGGACCGCCTGATCTGAGCCGTCGCCGTGGCCCGAGTGATCCGGTCGGCCCGCGGGGTCGTACACTCCCCCACAAAGGAGACTGCACCCGCATGACTGCACCGACGCTGATCTGGTTTCGCCGCGATCTGCGGCTCAGCGACAACGCCGCACTCACCGCTGCCTGCGAGGGCGAGGGGCCCGTGATTCCTGTCCATATCCGCGATTCCCTCGTGGACGGTCTGGGCGCGGCACCGAAATTCCGGCTGGAACTGGGGATCGAGGCGCTGGCCGAGAGCCTCGAGGACAAGGGCTCGCGCCTGATCCTGCGCTCGGGCGACGCGCTGGAAGCGTTGCGCGCGCTGATCCGCGAGACCGGCGCGACCCGCCTGTGCTGGAGCCGGGCCTACGACCCCGACAGCATCGCCCGCGACACCCGCATCAAGGCCGCGCTGGAGGAGGACGGCGTCGAGGTCGTCAGCCAGCCCGGCCACCTGCTGTTCGAGCCCTGGACCGTGCAGACGAAGGAGGGCGGCTTCTACAAGGTCTTCACCCCGTATTGGCGCGCCGTGCGCGGCCGGGATGTGGGGCCCGCGCTGTCGGCGCCCGATCGCATTCCCGCGCCGGAGACCTGGCCGGACAGCGACCGGCTGGCCGACTGGCATCTCTCGGCCGCGATGGACCGCGGCGCCGACATCGTGCGCGCCCACGCCCTGCCGAGCGAGCAGGCGGCGCAGGCCCGGCTGGGGAATTTCGTCGCGCGGCGGATACAGGACTACGCGGAGCTGCGCGACTTTCCCGCGGCCGACGCCACCTCCGACCTGTCGGAGAACCTGTCGCTGGGCGAGATCTCTCCCCGCCAGTGCTGGCATGCCGGCCAGCGCGCGATGGAAGAGGGCAAGGCCGGGGCCGAGACCTTTCTCAAGGAACTCGCCTGGCGCGAATTCGCCTATCACCTGCTCTACCACGCGCCCTCGCTTCCGTCGGAGAACTGGCGCGAGGGCTGGAACGACTTTCCGTGGAAGGATGACGAGCGGCTGGCCGAGATCCGCGCCTGGAAGGAGGCGCGCACCGGCGTGCCCATCGTCGACGCTGCCATGCGCGAGCTCTATGTCACCGGGCGCATGCACAACCGCAGCCGCATGATCGTCGCGTCCTACCTGACCAAGCACCTGCTGGTGCATTGGCGCGTCGGGCTGAAATGGTTCGAGGACACGCTGATCGACTGGGATCCGGCCAACAACGCGCTGGGCTGGCAATGGGTGGCGGGCAGCGGACCCGACGCCTCACCCTATTTCCGCATCTTCAACCCGGCCACGCAGCGGGAAAAGTTCGATCCCGACAAGACCTACCTGAACCGCTGGCTGCCGATGGGCGAGCGGCCTTCGCAGACCGCGCTCGCCTTCTACGAGGCGGTGCCGCGACACTGGAAGCGCAGCGCGGAAGAGGATTACCCGCAGGCCCCGGTGGTCGATTTGAAGGAAGGCCGCGCCCGGGCGCTGGCCGCCTACGAGGACAGCACGTCATGAAGGCGGGACGCGCGCGAAGCGCTGCCACGGGCATCATCGGAAAGGACCAGATGTACCACACGACCACCGAGGGGCAGGGCAACCTGCCGCGCTACTTTGCCCCCGTCTTCGCCAAGGCGAAGCAGCTGCGGAACGGCCGGCTCGACATCCTGCTGCCCGATGGCCGCCGGTTCCGCGCCGAGGGCGCCGCGCCGGGGCCGGTGGCGGAGGTCGAGATCCGCGATCCGGACGTCTTTGCCCGCGTCCTGCGCGAGGGCGACCTGGGCTTTTCCGACGCCTATCTCGAGGGCGGCTGGACCACACCCGACCTGCAGGCCTTCATGGATCTCACCCTGACCGGCAACGACGAGATCTCGGACGGGTTTCCCGGCATCGGCCTGCTGCGGCTCTACGAGCGGCTGCGCTACCGCCTGCAGCGCAACTCCAAGCGGCAGGCACGGCGCAACATCGCGCATCACTACGACCTGGGGAACGACTTCTACCGGCTCTGGCTGGACGAGACGATGACCTATTCCTCGGCCCTGTTCGAGACCGGGCAGGAAAGCCTGGAGAAGGCGCAGCGCGCGAAATACGCCGCGATGGTCGACGGCATGGGCGTGGCCGAGGGCGACCACGTGCTGGAGATCGGCTGCGGCTGGGGTGGCTTTGCCGAATACGCGGCGGGCGAGCGCGGGCTGCGCGTCACCGGCATCACCATCAGCCGCGAGCAGCACGCCTTTGCCACCCGCCGCATCGCCGAGGCGGGGCTGTCGGACCGGGTGGACCTGCGGCTGCAGGATTACCGCGACGTGGGCGGGCAATATGACGGCATCGCCTCCATCGAGATGTTCGAGGCGGTGGGAGAGCAGTACTGGCCGGTCTTCTTCGGCGCCCTGCGCGAGCGGCTGAAGCCGGGGGCGAAGGCGACGCTGCAGGTGATCACGATCAGCGATGCCCGCTGGGCCGCCTATCGCCGCAGCGTCGATTTCATCCAGAAATACATCTTTCCGGGGGGCATGCTGCCGTCGCCGACGGCGCTGCGGGACGAGGCCGGCCGCGCGGGGCTGACGGTCGCGGGGTCGCATGAATTCGGCCAGAGCTACAGCCAGACGCTTCGCCGCTGGCACAAGACCTTCAATGACAACTGGGACCGGGTGGCCGAACTGGGCTTCGACACGCGATTCCGGCGGATGTGGAATTTCTACCTCACCTCTTGCGCGGCGACCTTCCACAGCGGAAACTGCGACGTGACCCAGATCACGATTGCAAGGCCCGCCTGAGAGATGATGCCCACCGCAGCGAAGCTGGCCGCCGCCATCGCCCTGGCGGTGGTGGCCTGGATCGTGTCCGAGCAGGTCAAGCTGCTCTTTCCCGAGGGCAAGTATTTCGGGAATTTCAACTATATCAACGCGGCCATCGGGTTTCTCTGCGGCTGGGTGGTGATCGGGCGGCAGGCCGGGCGGGGCTATTCCGCGGGCATCAGCTATGGCATCACCGGGACGGCGGCGATGGTGTTCTGGGCGCTGGTGGTCCATTCCGGGGGCGAGATGACGCGCCTGGCGCTGCGGAACCGCTATCGCGGCCCGCTGGAGGCGCTGACCGACTCCTTCGGCATCGCGATGGAATACCTGGCGATGATCGCCACCTCGCAGATCATTCTGACCCTTCTGATCGGCGGCTGCATTGCCGGGCTGCTGAGCGAATGGGTCTGGCGCAGATGGAGGTAACTTGCCCCGCGACATCTTTCTCTACGGCACCCTTCGGCACGTCCCCCTGCTGGAGGCGGTACTCGACCGCGACGCCGGTGCCCTGTCGCTGAGCCCGGCGCGGCTGCCCGACCATGCGGTGCGCGCGGTGGACGGCCACGACTTCCCCTCGCTCGTCCAGGCCCCGGGCGAGGTGGCCGAGGGGCTGCTGCTGCGCGGCCTGGACGCGGCCGGGGTGGCGCGGCTCGACGCCTACGAGGGCGCCTACGGCTACCTGCTGCGCGAGGTGAAGGTGGAGGCCGGAGACGAGGCGCGGCCGGCCCTGGCCTATTTCGACGAGGCGGGCGCACTGCCGGTGGCGGGGGCGTGGCAGTTGGAGGCCTGGGCCGACCGCCACGGGCGCCGCGCGGCGCTTGCCGGGGCCGAGGTGATGAGCCATTTCGGCCGGCTGAGCGCCGAGGAGATCGACCGGCTCTACCCGCAGGCGCTGGTGCGCGCCGACCAGAAGCTGCGGGCCGAGACCCTGCCGCCGCGCGGCGTGACCCGCCGCCCCGAACCGGGCGACGTGGAGATCCTGGCGCTGCGCCGGCCCTATGCGGGGTTCTTCGCGATTGAGGAATTCGACCTGCGCTTCCGCCGCTTCGACGGGACGATGGGGCCGGAGGTCGATCGCGCGATCTTCGTCACCGGCGATTCCGCGCTGGTCCTGCCCTATGACCCGGCCCGCGACCGGGTGATGCTGATCGAGCAGTTCCGCCCGGCGCTTCTGGCGCGTCACGATCCCGAGCCGTGGTGCCTCGAGCCGGTGGCGGGGCGGATCGATCCGGGCGAGACCCCGGAAGAGACCGCGCGCCGCGAGGCGCTGGAGGAGGCGGGGCTGGAGCTCAAGGGGCTGGAATTCGTCTCACGCTCCTACGCATCGCCGGGCAATTCCACCGAGTTCTACCACATCTACGTGGGTCTCGCCGACCTGCCGGAGGAGGTGGCGGGCATTGCCGGGCTGGACGAGGAGAACGAGGATATCCGCGGCCACGTCATGCCCTTCGAGGAGGCGCTGGCACTTGCCGATGCGGACCGTTTGCAGGCCGCGCCACTGGTGCTGGCGATCAACTGGCTCGCACGCCATCGCGACCGCTTGCGCGCCCCGGCTTGAGTTCACCCCGCCGCCCGGCTACATGACAAGCCACACTACGGGAGAAGGAGCCCTCTCATGGCGATCGCACGCGACATGGTCGACACCATCGGGAACACCCCGCTGATCCGTCTGACCAAGGCCTCGGAAGAGACGGGCTGCGAAATTCTCGGCAAGGCCGAATTCATGAATCCCGGCCAGTCGGTCAAGGACCGGGCCGCGCTGTTCATCATCCGCGACGCGATGGAGAAGGGGCTGCTGAAGCCCGGCGGCACCATCGTCGAGGGCACGGCCGGCAATACCGGCATCGGCCTCGCGCTGGTGGGGGCGGCCATGGGCTTCAAGACCGTGATCGTCATCCCCGAGACCCAGAGCCAGGAGAAGAAGGACATGATCCGCCTGGCCGGTGCCGAGCTGGTGCAGGTCCCGGCGGCGCCCTACAAGAACCCCAACAACTACGTCCGCTATTCCGAGCGGCTGGCCAAGGAGCTGGCCAAGACCACGCCCGAGGGGGTGATCTGGGCCAACCAGTTCGACAACACCGCCAACCGGCAGGCCCATATCGAGGGCACGGGCCCCGAGATCTGGGAGCAGACCGACGGCAAGGTCGACGGCTTCATCTGCTCGGTCGGCTCCGGCGGGACGCTGGCGGGCGTCGGCATGGCGCTGCAGCCCCGCGGCGTGAAGATCGGCCTGGCCGACCCGATGGGCTCGGGCGTCTATTCGCTCTACAAGGACGGCGAGGCGCATCCCGAGGGCAGTTCGATCACCGAGGGGATCGGGCAGGGGCGGATCACCGCCAACCTCGAGGGCTTCCGGCCCGACATGATGTACCAGATCCCAGATGACGAGGCGCTGCCGGTCGTGTTCGAACTGCTCGCCGAAGAGGGCCTGTGCCTCGGCGGCTCGTCGGGCATCAACGTCGCCGGCGCCGTCCGCATGGCGAAGGAGATGGGGCCGGGCCACACCATCGTCACCGTGCTCTGCGACTTCGGCAACCGCTACCAGTCCAAGCTGTTCAACCCGGACTTCCTCAAGGACAAGGGGCTGCCGGTGCCCGGTTGGCTCGACAAGGCGCCCGCTTCGATTCCGGGCGTTTTCGAGGACGTATGACCTTCGCGCGGGCGCTTCGCGACGGGCTGCGCACGGCGGGCCTCGCCGCGGCGTTCCTGCTGCTTTTCGCGGTCCAGATCGTCGCCCAGACCGGCGAGACGATCGACTATTCCGACTGGGAGACCTCCGCCGACCAGGCCGAGCAGACGATCGAGGAGAGCGAGGCGAGCAATCCCGAGCTCGAGAACCTGCGCGCCGACCTCGCGGCCTGGCGTGACAAGTTCCTGACGGCGCGCAATGCCAACCAGTCGCGAATATCCACCCTGCAATCCCAACTCGACGCGCTCGGCCCGGAACCCGAGGAGGGGGCCGAGGAATCGGATCAGATCGCGGCACGGCGCAGCGACCTGAACAGCCAGCTCGCCGAGCTGCGGGCGCCGGTCCTGCGGGCTGAAGAGGCCTTCAACCGCGCCGACGGCCTGATCAACGAGATCGACGCCACGATCCGCGAACGCGAGACAGAGCGCCTGCTGACCTTGGGGCCGTCACCGCTCAACCCGGTCCATTGGCCGAAAGCGGTTGAGGGCCTGCTGCGGGCGCCCATCTCACTCAAGGACGAGGTGGTCGCGAACTGGAACAGCGACAGCCGGTCCGACCAGATGCGCGAGAACGGGCTCGCCGCGGCGGTGGTCCTCGCCGTGGGCTTGTTGCTGTTCCTGCGCGGCGCGCATTGGGTGCGGTGGCTGGTCAACTGGCTGCGGCGGCGGACCAGGGGCGGCACCGGTGTCTGGGGCTTCCTCGCCTCGCTGGGGCTGATCCTCGTGCCGGTGGCCGGGCTCTTCGCACTGGCGCTGGCGACGGAACTGTCGGGGCTGCTGGGCTTCCAGGGCATGACGCTGGTCGCGCTGGCGCCGGTCGTGGGGCTCTACATCCTCGGCGCCCAGTGGCTGTGCGAGCAGGCGATCTCGCGCGAGGGGGGCGCGGGCGATGCGCTCAACCTCCAGCCGCAGGCCCGGGCCGAGGCGCATTGGCACGGCGTCGCCCTGGGCGTCATCCTCGCGCTGCGCCTGCTGGCCACCCGCATCGCCGACCTGGAAGAGCTGGACGATGCCGCCCGCGCGGTGCTCGACTTTCCCTTCCTCGCGCTCACCGGGCTGTTCCTGTTCCGCCTCGGCCAGCTTCTCAGCCGCGCCGGCGAGGGGCTGAGCGAGGCCGCGGCCGAGCCGCAGTTCCGCCACGCCGTCACCCGCATCCTCGGCCGCATCGCCATGGTGATCGCTGTGGCCGGGCCGGTCCTGGCCGCGATCGGGTTCCGCGAGGCCGCGGTCGCCATGGTCTACCCGGCGGTCCATACCCTCGCGCTGCTGAGCTTCGTGCTGATCCTCCAGCGCTTTGCCACCGACGTCTACCGCTTCGTCACCCGCACCACCGACGACGATGACGAGGGGCTGATCCCGGTCCTTGTGGGCATCGTTCTCGTGCTGCTGGCGGCGCCCCTGCTGGCGCTGGTCTGGGGCACGCGGCCGTCGCAGCTGCTGGACCTCTGGACCCGTTTCCGCGAGGGCTTCACACTGGGCGAGACCAATATCTCGCCCACCGATTTCATGGTCTTCGTCGTGGTCTTCGTGCTGGGCTACGGGCTGACCCGGCTGGTGCAGGGGATGCTGCGCAGCTCCGTCCTGCCCAAGACAAAGATCGATCCGGGCGGGCAATCGGCGATCGTGGCGGGGCTGGGCTATGTCGGGATCATGCTGGCGGCGGTACTGGCCATCACCAGCGCCGGGATCGACCTGACCGCGCTCGGCTATGTCGCGGGCGCCCTTTCGGTCGGGATCGGCTTCGGCCTGCAGAACATCGTGCAGAACTTCGTCTCGGGGATCATCCTGCTGATCGAGCGGCCGATCTCCGAGGGCGACTGGGTGCAGGTCGGGACCAACATGGGCTACGTCAAGGACATCTCCGTCCGCTCCACCCGGATCGAGACCTTCGACCGGACCGACGTGATCGTGCCGAATGCCGATTTCATCTCCGGCACCGTGACCAACTACACGCGCGGCAACACCGTGGGCCGTGTCATCGTGGCGGTGGGCGTGGCCTATGGAACCGACACCAGGAAGGTGGAGAAGATCCTGCAGGAGATCGCCGAGGATCACCCCATGGTGCTGATGAACCCGCCGCCGACGGTGGTCTTCCAGGGCTTCGGCGCCTCCAGCCTCGATTTCGAGATCCGGGCCATCCTGCGCGACGTGAACTGGGTGCTGAACGTGAAATCCGACATGAATCACCAGATCGCGAAGCGGTTCAGCGAGGAGGGCGTCGAGATCCCGTTCCCGCAGAGCGACATCTGGTTCCGCAATCCCGAAACGCTGCGCGGGGCGACGCAGGCGGCGAACGACAGCCGCGCGACCCCCGGCGCAGGCGATGCGGATCACGGCACCGACGGGGCCGCGCCGCGCGCCCCGATGAAACCCGACGAAAGCGATCTGTCCGGAGGCGATCCCTCGGGGGGCGAGTCCGGCGACGGCGACCGGTAGGAGGACCGCATGACCGAGCTTCTGTTCCGCGACGACCCCTACCTGCGCGAGGCGACGGGCAGGGTGCTGGCCCACACGGCGGAGGGCGGCATCGTGCTCGACCGGACGATCTTCTACCCGACCGGCGGCGGCCAGCCGGGCGATTCCGGCGAGGTGACGTGGGACGAGGGCAGCCTCTCCATCGCCACCGCCCTGAAGGCAGAGCCGGGGCAGGTGGCCCTGATCCCCGCCGGCGAGGGCGAGACCCAGTCGCTGCCGCCGGTCGGGGCGGAGGTGACCCAGCGGCTCGACTGGGATCGCCGCCACCGCCACATGCGCGTCCACACGGCGCTGCACCTGCTGTCGGTGGTGATCCCCCTGCCGGTGACCGGCGGCGCGATCACGGCCGAGAAGGGGCGGCTGGATTTCGACATGCCCGAGGCACCCGAGGACAAGGCGGCGCTCGACGCGCGGCTGGCGGAGCTGGTGGCGGCGGACCTGCCGGTGACCGAGGACTGGATCTCCGAGGCCGAGCTCGACGCCAATCCCGGCCTGGTGAAGACCATGTCCGTGGCCCCGCCCCGCGGCGCCGGCCGGATCCGGCTGGTCCGCATCGGCGAAGGGGCCGGGCAGGTCGATCTGCAGCCCTGCGGCGGCACGCATGTCGCCCGCACCGGCGAGATCGGGGCGCTGCGCCTCGGCAAGGTGGAGAAGAAGGGCCGCCAGAACCGCCGGGTTCACCTGCATCTGGACGGCTAGCCCACGGTGAAGCGAAAAACCCGCGATTCTGGCGCATTCTATGCCGTTCCGCCCCTTGCGTTTGGCGGTGCATCAAGGCTAAAGACGCCGTCACGGAGAGGTGGCCGAGTGGTCGAAGGCGCACGCCTGGAAAGTGTGTAGGCGGGAAACCGTCTCGAGGGTTCGAATCCCTCTCTCTCCGCCACCCACATCTGTCTCCTTTCCCCTGTTCGCTTTCGGTCGATTTTCCCACGGAATTCCCGCGGTTTGAGATAGCTGTCGCCTGACAGAGACCGAACTCCAGCGCCCGATTTGCGTGTAATTTTCACCGCGTCTCTGAACGCCTCTGCCCGAGGTTCGGTTTGCCTGTTTTCCCTGCTATCAGGGAAACTAACAGGGAAGTTGCCCATGTCTCGCAGGAACAGCAGCCAAGCGGGTCAGAAGTTGCAGCAACTTCAGAAGGTTAGAGTGAAATTCCCTGCACAACGTAGCAGGGAATTAATTCGGGAGAACAGGGACTTTGCTGGCGCGAGCAGGGAAGGCTATGCGCTTGTGCAGGGAGGGTGCTCAGCTGGCGGAAAAGCCGAGCTCCTGCTCTTGGTCGCTCCAATCGAGCGGCAAGTTCTTCGCCAGTGCTTTGACCGTCAGTTCCGGCGGCTGCGTTCCAGCGAGGATGGCCGCCTGGATGCGCGGCGAGAGGAAGGCGGGTTGAATGCGCGTGCGCAGGAATGCATCGGAGACGTTTTCGCGTTGCGCCAGAATGGAGAGGGGCGTGCCCGCGCGGAGTTCCTCGGCCCAGCCATGGGCCCGCGCCAGCAATGCCACGAGCGCGTCGTCCGGCGCGGGCTGCCGATCGCCCGCCACGAGGCGCGCTTCCACACCGCGGCGCCGGAGCGAGAAGGGTGCAGCAATAGCAAGTGCGGCTTCGGATAGATCCTTCGGCTGGACGTCCAGTGCTCCTGCGAGGGCATCTTGATCAATCTCGAGTCGAATGAGCGACCTGCTGATTGTGCCGGACGCAACCAGGTCTCGGAGGAGCGCCTGCTCCCTTGGTACCCGGGTCGCCAAGGTGACCGCCACGCTGCGCGCGACATCTGCGGTGGCCGCGTCGGGGTGGTCGAGCAGACGGTGCTCTTGCGCGGATTGTGTGATGTGGTCGGCCACGATGGCGGTCACTGCCGTCTCAAGTGCGGGCGCCGGCAACCGCCATCCGCTTGGGTCCCGCCCTCCGGCAATGAGCCGGTGCGATGTGTAGTAGCGCAAGCGACGTCCCCGGCGCGTCGTATGCGTCGGCGTCAGCCGGTCGCCGGTCTCATCCCGCAGCTTGCCGGCTAGGGGAGAACTGGCGTCGCCGGATCGCGATGTTGCGGCAGACTTGCCGCGTAGTCGGGCACTGGCAAACTTCAGTTTCTGTTGCACCCGCTCATAGATAGCGTCTTCGACGATGGCAGCGTGCTGACCTGGCCAGCTCTTTTCCTTGTGCCGTATGCGACCGATGTAGACCGGGTTTCGCAGAATGTGATGGATTTGGCCCCGGCTGAGCGGACCGCCGCCGCTCGCATTGCCAGCAGCGGAGACCCGGTACTTAGAACGCAGTTCAAGGCGGCCCGCCTCCTCCGCCACCCTTTTGAGGCATCCCAATCGGTCGTAGAGATCGAATAGCGTGCCTACCACCTTCGCTTCGGCCTCGTTCGGCACGAGTTCCTGGCGCTGCGGGTCGGGATGTCGGTCATAGCCGAGAGGCAGGTTGCCCCCCATCCAGAGGCCCTTCCTTTTCGAGGCGGCGAGCTTGTCCCGGATCCGCTCGGCCGTGACCTCGCGCTCGAACTGGGCGAAGGAGAGCAGCACGTTAAGCGTGAGGCGACCCATCGACGAGGACGTGTTGAAGGCCTGTGTCACCGAAACGAATGAGCAGCCGGCCGTTTCCAGCGTTTCGACAAGACGTGCGAAGTCTGCGAGCGAGCGGGTGAGCCTGTCGATCTTGTAGACGACGACCATCTCGATGCCGCCCGTCTTGATATCCTGCAGGAGGCGCTGGAGGGCAGGGCGCTCCAGCGTGCCGCCGGAAATCCCACCATCGTCGTAACGGTCCGGCAGCAGTTTCCAGCCCTCGTGACGCTGGCTCGCGATATAGGCAGCGCAGGCTTCATGTTGCGCGTCGAGCGAGCTGAACTCCTGGTCGAGGCCCTCCTCGGAAGACTTCCGGGTATAGATGGCGCAGCGAATGGTGCGGCGGCTGCTCATGTTGACGCTTTTCCCTTCAGCCCGAAAAAGCGAGGCCCGGACCAGCGGGCCCCGGTGATGGCGCGGGCGATGGCGGACAGGGAGCGGTAGCGTTGACCCTGCCAGAGATAGCCCTCCGCGATTACGTCAACGACATGGGTGACGCCATTCCATTCTCGCAGCAGCCGCCCGCCCGGCTTTACGAGAGGCGCGGGCGTCTTGAGTTTACCCGACTGCCGTGCTGCCAGTTGCGCCTTCAGGCGCGTAGGCAACCCGCCGTGGCGGCGGGATTGGAGTTCAAAGGCGAGGAAGCGCCGCAAGAACGGCTGGCTAAGCCCCTTCGGCACCGGAGTGCCGAAGGTCTCGGACCAGAGCGCCATGAGCGCCGCTCGGTCCATGGTTTCTAGGTCAGTGGTGCGGACCGTGCGGCTCATGTCTCTGCCGCCTCGCCTCCGGGGATCCGGTAGATCGTCGGCTGTCCCGCATCGCCGGGCTGCCGCTCAATGACGTGGCCCTTCTTGCGCAACGCTGTCAGCGCCGCGCGAACCGAATGGCTCTGCCAGCCCGTCGCCTTGCAGAGCGCGTCGATCGTGGCGCCGCCGGGCTTGCGCAGCAGGTCTTCCACGCGCGCCGCCTTGGTCTTTGTCGTCTTCGTCATGGGATACTCCCTCCGATTCAGGCGCGGCGGGAGTGCCGGGCCTGCTACCGGGAGAAGCCCGAACTCTCTTCCGGGCGTGGCACCACGAATGCTTCCTGTGCCGGTGAAGTCCAGCGGGAAATTGTGGCGGATGCGGTGGCGCCTACGTCTTACTGAAGGTTCAGTCGGCAACCGTGGCGCGGTACCTTTGCCATGATTATTTGTCAACAAACTCAGTGATTTGTATTGTTTTTGCGATTGACGACGTTTTGTCCGTCTGGTACCAAAATGCTGCTACCGCCCGCGTGGCAGACGACGGCTAAAAGCACCGTCGATCTCGGAGATCAAAAGCTGACGTCCGTCACGGCGCACGCTTTCAGGTCGAAATGAGCAGCCTAGGGGCAACTGAACCGGATCGTGGGTCCGGGGTGTTGCTTCTGTCTGCTTCGCCCAGTGCCTCCTATCCAACAGAACCTAGGCTCTCAAAAGAGCTCAACTTTGGGAGGCGTTGATGACGTCCAGACCTTCTCCAGATTTCTCCGACCAAGTGCGGCAGCGACCGCCGCGGCACCAGAACAAACAGCCCGACCATCCTGCGCTGGAACAGATGCCGCTTGACGAGTTGAAGCCCTACAGCCGCAACACTCGACGCCATAGCGATCGGCAGATCGACCTCCTGGCTAAGGCCATTCAGGAATTCGGCTTCGTGAACCCGATCGTCGTCGACGACCAAGGGGTGATCGTTGCGGGCCATGGGCGCTACGCCGCGGCTCAGCGACTCAAGCTGAAGATCGCGCCCGTCCTTCGCGTGCGTCACCTGTCAGAAAGCCAAATCCGCGCCTACCGGATCGCCGACAACCGCATTGCCGAGCTATCGTGCTGGGATGAGGAGTTCCTGCGGCTGGAGATCATCGACCTCTCGCAGCTGGAGTTGGACGGCTCGCTGGGTTTCGACCTTTCGCTCACCGGGTTCGGAACCGCGGAGCTCGATATCATCATCGATAGCGTTGGTGACAACGCCTCCGAAGAAGCTCCGGAACGCGTGGAGATGCCGGAGCACGATGCGTTGGCCGTTTGCCGACCCGGAGATATCTGGCAATTGGGAGAGCACCGCATCTTCTGCGGCTCTGCTCTGGAAGAGGCAAGCTACCGACATCTTCTGAAGGACGAGGTCGCGCAGATGGTCTTCACTGACCCGCCCTATAATGTGCCGATCGCCGGTCACGTCCGAACTGGCGATGGTGGTGGCCATCGGGAATTCGCGATGGGCGTGGGTGAGATGAGCACCTCAGAATTCCGCGCTTTCCTCGGCACCGCCCTAGGGCTGTCTCGAGCTGTTGTTGTCGATGGAGCGATCACCATGGTCTGCATGGACTGGCGCCACATTTCCGACCTAATCGAGGCTGGTCGGACGGAGGAGTTGCAGCTCCTCAATTTCTGCGTCTGGAACAAGACCAATGGCGGGATGGGCAGCCTTTACCGCTCCAAGCACGAGCTCGTCTGCATCTTCAAGCAAGGACGCGCGGCCCACGTGAACAACGTGGAACTCGGCCGCCACGGCCGCTACCGCACCAATGTCTGGGACTACGCTGGCGTGAACACGTTCGGTCGGTCGCGGACCGCTGATCTTGCCGATCACCCGACGGTGAAGCCGACGGCGCTGGTCGCGGACGCCATCAAGGACGTGACTCACCGGGGCGATATCGTGCTCGACCCGTTCGGCGGGTCCGGCTCTACGCTCCTGGCTGCTGAAAAGACGGCACGCCGGGCCAGGCTAATCGAGCTCGATCCGCTCTACGTCGATGTCGCCATACGCCGTTGGCAGAAGCTGAGCGGCGAGGATGCTGTCCACGTTTCTAGCGGGGAGACCTTCGCCGGACGTGCCGCAATCGGCGCTAACCACCGCGCAACAGGGGAGGCTGATCATGGAGAGGCATGACGACGACGACCGTGGATACGAGGTGGGGTATGGCAAGCCGCCGCGCCACACACGGTTTCGCAAGGGCCGGTCGGGTAACCCTCGGGGACGTCCCCGTGGTGTCAAGAATGCCGGTACCATACTGCGCGACATATTGTATCGGAAGGTCACGATTACGGAGGATGGTCAGCGCAAACGGATCACTGCGATCGAGGCGTTCTTCTTGCGCGAGATCAAGGAGGCCCTCACGGGGAACTCCCGGTCGGGCGACCGCATCCTGAAGCTTCTGCCGCTCGTGCAGGAGCAGATGGAGCGGGATGCTGCCGTCGCAGATGCCGAGCAGGCCGAGAACGCACGGGATGACGGCCCGATCCTCGCGGCCTTCGCAGGGATCATGGGCGTTTCAGCCTCCGAGCTTTTCCTCGAGGCGCAGATGGAGGGTGACGATGGCGGATGACGGAACGCCATTGACGAAGCCGCAGATGGAGGCTCTTCAGCGTCACAATCTCTACCTCTTCTTGATTGGCGCGTTCGAGGTCCTGTTTCCAGGGCGCCCACTGCAGAAGGCGCCGTACCTGGAGGCGATGTGTCACGCGCTGCAGGAGGTCGCTAACGGTCGTTCGCCACGGCTCATGATCTCGATCGCACCACGGCACCTGAAGTCCGTTTGTGGCTCGGTTCTCTTCCCAGCCTTCTTTCTCGGACACTTCCCCGAGAAGAAGGTGATGGTGGTGAGCTACGGCGGGGACCTCGCGCGTGAGCACGGCGGCCTCTTCCGCCGGCTGGTTGAAAGTCCCTTCTACAAGCGCCTGTTCGCCATGCGGATCGACCCGAAACACAACCGGATCGAGCACATGAAGACTACGAAAGGAGGCGGCCGCCAGGCCGCCTCCCTCGGCGGTTCCGTCACCGGTTTCGGCGCCGACGTGATCATTATCGACGATCTCGCGAAGGCGTCCGACATGCAGTCGGAGGTGATCCGTGAGCAGGCGCGCACCTTCTTCGACCAATCGCTCTACTCACGCCTCGACAACAAGGCCGAGGCGCGGATCGTTTCGATCCAGCAACGACTGCACCAGGACGACTTCGCCGTCTACCTGCTCGAGAAAGGCACGTTCCACCACCTCTGCCTGCCTTCGATTGCGGAGATCCGGCAAGAGATTCCGCTCTACCGACGGCCGTGGATCCGTGAGGTCGGCGATGTCTTGAGCCCGGATCGGGAGCCGCGTTTCGTCTTAGAAGAAATTCGCAAGGAGATCGGCAATTACGCTTTCCAAGCGCAGTACCAACAGGATCCGGCGCCCGGCGAAAGCCAGTACTTGTCGATGGACGACCTGCATCTCGTCGATGCTGTTCCCGAGATGCGTCATTTCGTGCGCTTTGCACAAAGCTGGGACACGGCCGTCAACGATGGCCCGCGAAGCGACTATTCCGTGGGCCTCACCTTCGGTTGGCACGAAGAGGAAGAGCGCTGGTATCTGATGGATGTGGTGCGCGAGCGCCTGAAATATCCCGAGCTGCTTGACCGGATAAGGGCCACGAGGCAGCGCTGGCGGGCCGACAAGGTTTTGATCGAGAACTCAGCACTAGGGGCGCCCGCATTGCAAGAGCTGCGCCGACAGGAGAGCAGGACCTACTCCGGCGTCAAGCCGACGGACGGGAAGGTGGAGCGTTTCGTGGGCCAGACAGATTGGATCAGGTCCGGCCAGATTGTCATCCCGACCGATCAGCCGTGGTACGATACCTTCCGGCGAGAGCTGCTGCAGTTCCCGAACGCGACGCACGACGATCAGGTGGATGCTCTGACACAGTTCGCAGCGCTCATGCGGCGGCGACAAGGAAGCTACCTGGATACGGACCCGGTCACCGGACGGCGTCGGGGTGAGCGAAGGCGAGAGTAGGGACCAGGTACGCCGTCGTGTTGTTTCGAATCCCCTCTGCTCCGCCACTTGCCCCTGCGAAAGCGTTCTCCCGATCCGGCCGCGGCCGGATTTTCTCGTTGTATTCGAGGGTTATGCGGGAGGGGCTCAGCACTGGCACCGGCGCGAGCGGGCTCGGAAGCGGTCTCTCGGGGCCAATATTCTCCGGACCTCATGACTGCGCCGGTTTGGTGTAGAGTTACTAGTTTTTTGAAATCCATAGGCTTTTCAGGGTGAGCACCTGAACACTTCGATCCGAGTGGCACTCGCCGAGATGGAACTGAAATCGAACCTTTGGGACGCTACACGCACCACTACTGCAGGTCATGCCGACCTCTTGTCCGTGGCGGGCACCCCCCTTGAGATCGACGACGTCGCTTAGAGAGTCACAGTATCTGCGAGTTCCGGCCAAATAGCCTTGAGCCTGCGGCTCATGGCGCGCATGAGCCCCGCATCGGAACTGATGTTCTCCAACGCGGCCTCCGGCGCCACCTCCAAGGCCCAGTACCCTACCGATGCCGCACTCGTTTGTATGATCTTCGTGATTTCAATCGGGCTCGGCGTCACGCCTGACTTTGGCGCAGTATCGAATACGAATATCCAGGCGGGGCTGGCGGTCGTTTCCGGCTGGTTCCCTTCCAAGTGAAGCACACCGTCTGTGCCGGTTCGCAGCGTAGGCTTACCAAGGTGCTTCTGCCAGCTGTCCCAGACCGCCTCCGGTGTGGCCAACACGCATCCCATGCAGCGGTCATGCTTCCCAAGCTGGAACTTGAACATCATCTGATAGAAGGTGCGCTTGAACACGTTGGCGATATTCGGCCCCTCGACACCCTCACTCAGCCAATGCTGATACTCTTGAAGGGTCGGACCGAATTTGTCGCCATGCATTCGAAGTCCTTCGCGGAGGTTCCTGACGGCTGCCCGATATGAGCCGTGGAAATCCATCGTCTGGATCTCAAGAAAACCCAGCCTACCGACATGGGGCACGCCACCTTCGTTCACCAACTCGATGATGGTCACATCAAACGAGAACTCGGGCGAACGATCCGTTTGCGGGATGGATAGCTCGCCACCCAGCTTCGCGTCGAAGTAGATGAAAACAAGCTCGCCGGCGGAAAGGCGCGTCGAAATATCGCTTCGCATGGTCGAGTGTTCTAAGCTGATCGCCGGAATGATCTGTGGATCGGAATCGGCCCTTAAGCCGAACAGCGTCCGCACGGCGCTTCCAATCAATTCTGGGCCGAAAGAACG
This sequence comes from Carideicomes alvinocaridis, assembly GCA_005473895.2. Lineage (GTDB taxonomy): Bacteria > Pseudomonadota > Alphaproteobacteria > Rhodobacterales > Rhodobacteraceae > Carideicomes > Carideicomes alvinocaridis. The sequence continues at coordinate 264,078 of SRJI02000001.1, read as the reverse complement.
ATAGGGACACACCAGCCAGTCCTGGCGTTTGCCGTTGCTCAAACTGTTGATGGTGCAGACACCCTTCGAAGCGTCACTCTTGATGCAGCGGCGGCTCTCCCCCGTCACCTTCGACAGGAAAGGGCATCGTTCGTCCTGCTGATCACGAACGGAGGTTGCCGTCGACTCGACTGATGGAAAGACCCGGTGACCAAACCATTCGCTGACATAATTTCCGGGCGCCTCGCGCCGACGCTTCTTCGCCAAGAGAAATTACTCCGCCGCCTGAATGAACTCGCTCGGCACTGGCATGTGATACCGACACTTCACTGGTTCACGCCAGACTGGCTGATCGCTCGCGAGCATCGCCTTGATTTCCAGAGCGACGGCCTTCGCCAACAGCGGTGGGACCGCGTTGCCAACCTGATCATACTGCTCAGAGTTCGAGCCCTCGAACACGAACCAGTCGGGGAAGGACTGGATTCTCGCTGCCTCACGGATCGAAATGGTACGATCCTGTTCTGGGTGGATGTACTCGCCAGACTTCGGATCTCTGAACCGCGTAATGATCGCGCGAGCCACGCCCTCCCATTGCATCCGCCGGAAACGTCGAGTGTGATCCTTTCTGTGGGCCCGTTGCATTCCCGCCGGGAGCATCTCAAATGGGAGGGCCCGCCAGTCTTCACCAGGCGCCAACATTTGTATTCTTGCGATGTTCTGTGGTGCGAGCCGCGGAGCATAGTGATTGGCCAACCCGCGGGACGCGCCTTTCCTCATCGCCTCCTGATACTCACCAGAGGCGGGACTGCTGTAATCACCATTGGTCTCGCCGGCATTTACCGCCGGCAGATCACCGATAGCCTCTCGAATGGTAACAAACCCAGAGGTCAGTTCGGATGGAATCGCTCGGTTAGGAACGAGATCGCCTATTCCGGCAATGCCATGCGTCGGCGCCGGGAAACCTCCGTTGGCCTTCAGGTCATTGCGCCAACCGACGAAGAACATGCGCCAGCGCATTTGCGGAACACCGTATTGAGCTGCAAGCAACTCAGCGCAGTCGATTGAATATCCTGCGCTTCTGAATGAGTCCGCAATCTCCGACAACACAGCGCCACGCTCAAGCGTCGCGAGTCCCGGCACATTCTCGATCACGAGCACCTTGGGGCGCAGCTCGCGGGCGATCCGCATGAACTCGCGGATAAGGCTGTTACGCGGATCGAGGATCTTGCGCTGCCCGATGATGCTGAAGCCTTGGCAGGGCGGTCCGCCGACCAGTACGTCGAGTTCGCCCGGGCGGATATCAGCTTTCTCCATGATCTCACTGGCGCTGACATCGCGTATATCGGCATGAATGAACGGAGTTTGAGGGAAGTTTCGACGGTGCGTCTTTGCACAAGCCCCATCGAGATCCATCCCCAGTCTAACGTCGAAACCGGCATTGAAGAATCCGAGAGAAATCCCACCGACGCCACAGAATAGGTCAACAACCTTCGGTCGCGATCCGGCTTTTCCGCTCTTGGGCCTGTTTAGGATATATGGATTCATTCCTTCTTGCCTCTCGAAGGATAGTCACGGAACAGGCTATCCTGAACTTGGAAATGCTCGGAATCTAAGTGTTCACGGATCAATCGGGCAATCAGCGTGCTTTTCTTGTAACCGCGCTCATCACAGAACGCCTCGAACCTATGTCCCAGATCGGGGTCTAAGAGCACCGAGATCCGGTGCTGACGGGGCTCAGATGTGCGCCTACTCGACATGTGGGCACTCTGGCGCATCGGCGCGGCGGCATCAACAGAATTCCTCACTTTTGCGCACTTTCATTCAGTTGTGAGATTCACGCATAATGTTCGCTCTATGTTCTTATGTCAACCGTTTCGACCCGGTTAGTCTGGGGTCGGTTTCCCGGCCTCTTGAGGCGTGTGCCGGAGCCAATTTTTGTTGCATCCAGTTCGAAGGAAATGGTTTGAGAAGCCGCGCCAACGTCACCGCCGGCCCCTGCTTCCCGTCCAGGATCGCCTCGACGATGTCGGGTGCGAGCAGCGTAAGCCGGAGGACGCGGGTCATGTAGGACGGCGCGATGCCCTCACGCTCTGCCAATTCGCCGATCGTTGCGAACTCGCCGGACTCCAGCATCCGCTTCCAGCGGAAGGCACGGGCCAGCGCCTTGACGAGGGCATCATCGGGGCGGCGTTGGGCCGACGCGTCCTCGGGCAACTGCATTTCCTTCCGCCCGCCGCGCCTCAAGAGGCGGAATGGGACGTGGATGGTGACCGTGTCGGTGATCGGCTTGGCGCGGCTCATGCGGCTTCTCCAATGTCGGCGGCAATCTCACGTGCCAGCCCGGCCAGCCCGTTTATGCGCAAGCGGACGTTCAGGCCCTCGGGGCCGATCTCGACTCGCTCGACCAGCAGCCCGACGATGCGCGCCTGCTCGGCCGGGAAGAGTTCATCCCACAGCGGATCCAGCCGAGTCAGCTCTGCGCGGGCGTCGGCCTCGGTGATGTCCTCGTCCTGCGTCCGCGCTGCTCTAAATGTACCCGCCACGATTTCAGGCTGGCGGAACACGGCGCGGAGCTGGTCGATGACGGCGGCCTCAATCTCGCCCGCAGGCACCCGACCGACCGAGCAGGACCCGGCGCCATGCTTCAGCACGGTCTGGCTGACATAGTAGCGGTACAGCCGCCCGCCCTTGCGAGTATGGGTCGGCGAGAACGCGGCGCCATCGGGACCGAAGAGTAGTCCCTTCAGCAGCGCGGGCGTGTCGGCGCGAGTCCGGGCGGCGCGCTTGCGGGGGCTTTCCTGCAGGATGGCGTGGACGCGCCCCCACGCTTCGCGGTCAATGATCGCGTCGTGCTCGCCGGGATAGCTTTCGCCTTTGTGGACCGCCTCATCGATGTAGGCGCGGTTGCTGAGCATCCGGTAGATGTATTTCTTGTCGATACGGTTGCCGCGCGGCGTCCGGATTCCGCGCGTGCCAACCTCCCGCGCCAGTTCCGTGCAGGACCCGATCTCGAGGAAGCGGGCGAAGATCCAGCGCACATGCGCAACGGTTTCTTCGTCGACCACCAGCTTCCGGTTCTCGACCCGATACGCTGTCATGCGCAACCAGGCGCGGGCCTGCGGATAGCGCAGCTCGGTCAGCAACGTCGCTCGATCACCACGGTGCTGGTTTCATGGCCCCGAAAGGAAAACGGCCCTTCCGCTCAGGATCGACGTGCGTTGTCGTCGCCAATCTCGATCTGAAGTTCTTCTGTTCGCAGCCAGATCGACAGGCTTTCCGTAGAGGCTTCCACCTGTTTCGGCTTCCGCAGGGCGCACTCCCATACCGTCGCCACGCGCCACCCGTCTTCGAGGAGTCTTGTGCGAACGGCGCTGTCTCGAGCGGTGTTCGCATCGAACTTCGCCCGCCAGAACTCCGGCCGGGTTGCCGGTACGGTCGCGTAGCGGCACCCCTCGTGTCGGTGCCAGAAGCAGCCGTGCACGAAGACCACGGCGCGGTACTTCGGAAGGACAAGGTCCGGTCGGCCGTGAACCTTGCCGGAATGAAGCCGGAAACGAAAACCGCGCGCGTGCAATGCCCGCCTGAGAGCCAGCTCGGGTTTGGTGTTCTTTCCCCTGATCCCCGACATCATCCGGGAACGGGTCTGCTGGTCCACGATATCGGTCACATCCGTCCTGGTTTTCGTCCCTGAACCTAGTATACACCGGCTGAATGAAATTCGTCAGGAGCCTGATTTGCCTTCCACTTTCGGCATTGTCGATCTGTTCGCCGGCCCGGGCGGACTTGGCGAAGGGTTCGCTTCCCTCATCGAGGACGGCCATGCGCCGTTCCGGATCGGCATTTCGGTCGAGAAGGAGGCGTCGGCCCATCGGACCCTGACGCTGCGTGCCTTTCTGCGCGAGTACTGTGCACGTCATGGCGTCTTGCCGAAAGAGTTCATCGATTTCCATGCCGGGCTGGCATCCGAACCGGACTGGTCAGCCGTCGATGCCGAAGCGTGGAAGCATGCCATCGACGAAGCCCGCGCGCTCGAGCTCGGCACCGGGGCTGCGGCGACCGCCATAGATGGCGCCATCGCGACGCTGAAAGCAAAGTACGACGACACGATCGTGATCGGCGGCCCGCCATGTCAGGCCTATTCCCTGGTAGGACGCGTTCGCTCCAGAGGAAAGGTCGGTTACGTCCCGGAGGAGGATGCGCGGCACTACCTCTTTCGCGAGTACATCCGGGTCCTCGACAAGCTTCGCCCGGCCGCCTTCGTGATGGAAAACGTGAAGGGCATGCTTTCGTCCACCGTCGAGAGCCGACTTGTCTTCGAGATGCTGATGGAGGATCTGTCCTCGCTTGGCACGGGCCATGCCCATCACTACGAACTTCGTGCCGTCCGGGTCGAGGATGGCAAGGCCAGCCTGCAGGAGGCGGCACAGCCTTCGGATTTCATCGTGCGCGCCGAGGCGTTTGGCGTTCCGCAGCGTCGCCACAGGGTGATCATCGTCGGGATCCGTTCGGACCTCGCAGGACGGGCCGACGATGCGGAGATCGCTGTATCCGGGATGGCGCGGACCGTCCGCGATGTCATCGAGCCGATGCCCGCCTTGCGAAGCGGTATCAGCCGCGGGCGCGACGACGCGGCTGCCTGGCGAGGAGAAGTCCTCGATGCCGCGAAGCTGCTGGCCGGCATCTCCAAGGGGAAGGAGAAACGTGCGATCCGTGAAGCGTTCCTGACCGTTTCGGAGCGAGTGAAGGAAAACCCGCCTATCGTTCGGGCCGCGTCAAGGTTGCCAGACGGCTACGGCACTTCGAATGATGAGTTGCTGCAGTGGATCGAGCGACCGGAACTTCGCGCGATCGCCCAGCACGAGACGCGCGGGCACATGGCATCGGATCTGGGTCGCTACCTGTTCGCTGCCGTGTTCGGGACCGTCCGTGGCTACAGCCCGAAGGCCGCCGATTTTCCTCTGGTGCTCAGCCCCGATCACCGCAACTGGCACAGCGGTGTGTTCAATGACCGCTTTCGGGTTCAGCTGGCGGACGAGGCCTCGACCACGGTCACGAGCCACATCTCGAAGGATGGGCACTACTTCATTCACCCCGATCCGATCCAGTGCCGGAGTCTGACGGTTCGCGAAGCTGCTCGTCTGCAGACCTTTCCCGACGATTACCTGTTCCTCGGCAATCGCACGCAGCAGTATGTCCAGGTCGGCAATGCCGTACCGCCGTTCCTTGCGAGGCGGATTGCCATGCTGGTCCTGAAAGCAGTGAAATTATCCTGATTGATCATTCACCAAGAGATCTCAGGTATCCAGCAACCCTTCCGACAGCCACTTGGCCTCGCCTCGGGATGACACGATGCAAAGGTAGGCCCGCGCACGAGAGAACGCGACATAGGCCAGTTCGCGGCGGTCCATTTCATCTCCGCTGGCAATCAGGATTATTGCCGGACGCTCCAGACCCTTGAACCGCCGCACGGTATCCACCACCACATCCTCGAGCGCCATCGTTTCTGCATCTGTGAGTGGGATGCTGGTCCCGCTGCTTCTTTCGACGAAACTTGTTCGGGCGGCTGGTCCGTTGACAAGCACGGCTATGTCGCCAGGGGCAACCTCCTCGTTGAACACGAGCCGTCTAAGCTCCCTGTATGCCGCATCGATCTTTTGATCAGCATTTTCGGCAGCGACCCAAGAGACATCCAGACCATCGGGTCCATCTGCGATTATCTCGGGACCGGAATAATGCACTGAAGCGGCACTGTGGATGTTCTTTGTGTTTCGGAGATTTCGGGAAAGCCGAACCGGAACGACGCTCAGGTCGTGAACGCTGCCCCCCACGCTTTCGTAGACCCTCTGGTTGCTGTCCATGAATACACGGAGGTGTCCACCATTGGTCAGGCAGGCATCGATCGCGATCCACCAGTCGGCGCTGAAGTCTTGGCCTTCATCGACAACGATCGTGTCCCACCTGAGTGACGGCTTAACCTCCATCGCGCGGTAGAGCGCGTTGGGCAGCGCGGTTTCATAGAGTTCCCGCTCACTGATGTTGGAAGGCGGCGGAACATCAGCCTGATGCGAGATGCGCCCGCACAGAGCGTGAAATCCGGCCACCGTGAGGTTCTCGACGTCCTTCAGCTTTCGTTCGAGGTTCGACGCCAGCGGCCGACTGTGACAGGTCAGAAGGGTCTTCCGTCCAGCCGCGGCAGATCTGAGCGCTTCCTCGATCGCCACTACGGTCTTGCCGGTTCCTGCACCACCTCGGATGAGAGCGCGAGGGATCTCGGAAATAGTCTCAAGTATCTGATATTGTGAAGGCTCAAGTGCCTGAAAGTCTTCAGCAGCCTCTGACAAAGCAGCCCCAATCACGAGGCTTAATTTGAATGGTTTGGCCAAAAGCTCTTCCAATGCGGCCATACCATCCTTGCCCAAGTCTTCGCAATTTTGGGGTCGCTGTCCCTCATTCATCCGAAGAGATATCCACCCGCGCAGATCGCTGTAGAACTCCCCTTGGCAGCAGAAAATTTTGCGAGGACGATCTGGTCCAAGGTCCCCTTTGATCCTTTCGGATTGAGGAAAAATTACTGCATGTGATTCGTGGATGAAGCGAGGAATCCATCGACGTGAATTCTTCAGGCGTCTTCTTATCTCATGTTTTGCGGACCGTGCCTGCGCAACTGGATCTTTGATTTTATGCGGAAAGTTGCCGCGGTCCACCGAAATCCACTGGTCTCTCTCAGGATCGAACTCTATACCACCACCTTTAACCTCGATCGCCAAAATTCCATGTGTCGGGTGTGCGACCAAAAAATCGCACTCGCCATCAATTTCGTTGCCAAGGCGATCAAGGCCGACCCAAGGGCGCGTATAAAAAACCGAAAAGCTATCGTCGAGTGCTTTCGCAAGCTGGTTGAATACCCTTACCTCGGCGCCGCGGCGCGAGTCTTCCAGAATTGAGCGCGGGATAGCTCTAGGCCAGAGAATTGCCATCAGGCCCTCACGATCAAATCTTCAAAGAATCCGAGCCCCGAGCGCGTCCCATCGCCTGTCAGGAGCGCGCGATCAAGAAAGCTGTTGAAGGCCTCACATGATGTCTCGGGAGCAAGGCAGCATGCGTGGCATACCGAATGGGAGTAGCTGTTGATCGCTCCCATCATATCCGTGATACAGAGCGGATCGGATGAGCACCACTCGATCGCGTCGAGAGCACGTTGCAGGATGCCCTCGATGCGCCCCGCCTTGCCCTGCCGTTCGAGCCCGCCGAGCGTTCCATCGGAGTCCGGTGTTGCGGTATAGATCAGAAGCCCAGCCATCTGCTCATCGCCCGTCCCGGCATAGATCCTCTCCTGAAGGGATGCGGAGGAGTATCCGCACTCAAGCGTCAGTTGACGCATGAGCGCGTGCGCGAGGGTGTGACAGAGCATGTAGCGCGGGGTAATCGCCTGCGGCGGCTTTGCATCGTCGCCATAGCGTTCCTTCCAGTCTGCCTGGTGTCGGCTCTCGCACTCGAAGACGCGCTCGATGACATCAGATCGGGCTTCCCAAGTCGTCAGCCGTTCCTCGTTCAGTGCGAGGAAGATGCCTTCGCCTCGAACTTCAATCGCCGGCAGCCACTCAAGCGGAGCCTTGGAGAGCCGTGCCACTTCGGGTGAGTCGGGATCGCCAGGCGGATTGATCCGGGTGAATCCCTTGATGGCACGTACCTCGCGAAGGCGGACAGCCCGTACAACTCTGAAGATCCACGGAGATATATCAGGAGATACAGTCTCTCTCCGCGTTTCGAAGTCGATGTCGGGGGTCCGGCTCCGACCAGGCTCCGTGACGAATTGTCGGTATTCTGCCGGACGCAGGTCGTCGGTCCGCATCTGTCCGTATGAAGTAAGGCGCGCACGGATCGCCTCTGCCAGTTCGGCAGGTGACATCTCGAGCTCCTTCAGGATGCTCTCCAAGTCACCTTTAGCCAAAAATCCGATGTATTCCTCAAGCTTGGACAGGTCGTCGAGATTCGTCAGGGAACTCCACCAGTCGCCCAGAACTTCCTGAAGACGGTCAGACCAGGGCGGGATGCTCAGGGCTGACTCCGTCACGGCAAAGTACAGGTTGGACGCACCTCGCTGCACCGCGTACTGCTCCTTGCCGCAAGTTTCATCGCCATCGGCCAGCCAAGGTCTGTGCCCCCGGCATTTCGGCCCACGTTCCCAGGTCTTCTTCGAGAAAACGCCGTCCATCGAACGACGCGCGCCGCACTTGGGGCAACTGAGAATGAGGCCGGCAAGGCCGGGTTTCTCGGACCGCAGGACTAGCCCCTTGTGGCGGTCAGTGTTTTCCCGATTCGCGATCGAGCAATCGGGTTTGTGTCCGACCCACCAGTCCCACGGAAACTCGTCAACGTGTCCATGCTTACAGGCCATGACGAAGCGAACAGGAATTACGAAAACCTTGCTGTCCCCATATGCTTTTTCGGTGCATGACGGGCAGTAGTAGTGGGCTTTTCCGGGGTCGTTCTTCCATCGGCTCGCCGGCTTGATTACGTCGCAGCTTGGGCATTGCAGCCATTTCGGGAAGCGCACAGCTACAAGACGCCGAGTATCCGGTTCGTCGTCCTTGCCGCGCTCGAGCGTGACGGGGGGTAGCCTGAAGCCCTTGACGTCCAGCTTCTTCTGCAAACGCGTCTCGCGGATTACTTGCGGATTCGCCAAGCCCGCCGGGTAGAATGAACTATCCCAAACTTCGAGCCCTGCCGCGATCCCGGACACAGCCGCTCCTCCAGACCTGAAGTCTACTACAGACCCGGGGCCAAACGTCGAGACGACAGCGCTACGTCTAAGCTCCTGCAAATCATACTTAGTGGTCTTCATCAGTGTCATCCTTTGCCCTGAGGATGGCGGCCATCCTGAAGGGAGTTCCAGCCTCGACGGTGCGCATGGAGTTGAGGGTGGGCCAGGCGGCACCGGCGTCGCGGCCGGCGGCCCGGCGAGCGGCAGCGCGCTCGGCACTCTGGAGAAGGGATTTCCCTCCCTTGTGGTCACTCCAGTAAACTGTGGGGGACCTTGCCCGCCATGTGTCGAGACGGCGCTCAAGCTCTCTTCGGACTGCAGTCTCTTCCGGATCGACCCGCTTCGCCCGCTCGACGAGCAGGTCGATGAGGTTCATCGCCAGATCTTCCGCGTCGTCGTCCATGCTGGGAGAGTCGAGCATGTCGGGAACAAGGTGGCGCACTGCGGCAACCAGCGCCGCATGCAGCGCCCTGTCGCGAGCCCGTGACGCGAAGGGAGTAACGCTTGTCGCCTCAACATCCCTGTAGAGCGTGCGGTGCCAGCTGCAGAACGTCTCGAAGTGCGAACGGTCGCGCGCCTTCGCGTTGTTGAGAACCGAGACGACAAGGCCGCTGACGTCTCCCCGCCCGACGCGGCTGGTCGACTGGATGTACTCGGCGATGGTCTTCGGTTGTCCGTTGACCAGCATCAGCCCCAGCCGGGAAATGTCCACGCCGACGCTGACCATGTTAGTCGCGAGAACGGCATCAACAGCGCCAGGGAAACCGACCTTGATGTCGAGCAGGTCGAGCATTCCGCGGATTTCTTCCTGCGTTCGCCGGGATGTCAGTTCCTCGACGTTGCTGAGGGGTCTTCTCTCCTCGGAGCGAGCATCAGCATAGAGCTCGATGCTGTCTGTGACGTCGTCCTGCATGAGGACGAGCGCACCTCCAAGCTCGCGAAGCGAGTTGAAGTACCCGACGAGCGTCCAGTAGGCGTCCCGGCGAACATCATCGCTGAATGCCCCGAACGCCGTTTGCAGCAGGGAGCCTGAAACTGCCTGCAAAGTGAACTTTGCCGACCGACCGGCCGTTGTGACACCGAGATAGCGTCTCCCCACAGCCTTCGGCCGCCGATCACGAACCGCGAAACCGGAGTCGTCGTGATCGATCGCTGGCGGTGGGAACTGGAATGCTTCGCGATCGAAAAGGGCCAACACCTGCTCCGACGCTCTGCGGATCGTTGCGGTCGAACCAATGACCTTCGCCCGGTGTCCGCGCACGGCGAACATCAGATCGAATGCCGCCTCATATGCGCCAGCGATCGTGCCCAGAGGCCCGGAGATAAGGTGCAGCTCGTCCTGGATGATGAGGTCAGGCGGAGAGCCATCCGAAACTCCAAGCAGGCCGTTGGTACGCTTCTCGCGGACGATCTGAGCGAACTTGTCGGCAGTTCCAATGAGCAACGTCGGCCGGTTGTCGTAGACATCCTCGTCCACAGTGAAGACAGGTAGTTTCCCGTGCATCTTGCACGTGCTGTTCTTGCATTCGGCATCAACGGGTGAAGTGGCGCTCGCCATCGACCAGGTCAGTTTCTCGCCACAGGCTGGACAGCGGGCGAGCTGTTTTGGCGAAGCCACCTCCGAGGACCCTCGGAGGGAAGCAAATGCGTCGGCACGCTTGTTGGGAGTAGCGTCTCCTCCGACCCACAGGCCGATCGAAAAAGGTTTGTCACCTTGAAGCGGCAGACCGTCGGGCGCCGACTCGCGACCAGAGCGTATTGCCTCCAGTGCCACGATCATCGCGGCAGAGCGTGCGAACTGCTGGGTAGTGAGAAGTCGCAGCGTGTAGCGCATGAGGGCACAGACACCGCTGTGGTCACTCGGATCATCCGAGAGCCGACGATACACGGCGATGCACGCGATCAGCGCGAGATATGCCTCGGTCTTGCCACCGCCGGTGGGAAACCAGAGGAGGTCCATGACGCCTCGGTGCATGTGATCACGGATGACCGAGGATGGCGCACTGAGGAGCAGGAAACCCAGCTGGAAAGGGCGCCAGCGCAGGGGCCCGTGGCGGCTCTTTGAGTTGTCCCAGGAATGCTGCAGATGCATGGCTAGATTTGCCAGCTGGAAAGCGCGGCGCAGACGCGGATCGGTGCCAAGCTGGTCGACCGATGCCCGCATGCGCCCAAGCGCCAGATCACATTGCGCCAGATGCGCCTCAGCCACGGCTTTCAGTTCTGATCGCACGTCCGACGTGTCGTCGAGGCGCTTCCGCTGCAATTTTATCCAACGGTAGTAGGCATCGCAGAAAAGTTGTAACCCCTGCTCGAGGTTCGCTGCATCGGCGTAGGCCAGTGCCTCAGCCGAAAGCGGATCGAAACCCCCGCTGTCCTTGCCAAGCTCGGAAAAGAATGTGTGGCCATTCGGATCGACGCCCTCGACGATCGCTGAAGGGAGCCAGGTCGTCCCGACCCATCGTGCAGTGGGGCGGGTTCCGGCTGTGTGGTCCAAGGATTCCCACTCCGCGGAGCAGACATGTCCGACGGCAAACTCGGCCACGTTCCTGTACAGCAGAGCTCCGCTTTCCTCGTCACTCACGGCGGCGGGCACGTCGCCCCCACCTTGATGCCGCGACGCCGCGCGCCGGGGGGGCTTCGGCACCAGCAGAGTGCCCTCACAAGGCTCGACGCGAAGCGCCGTCTGGAACAGCGATGCAGCCTCGATCTCGTTTCTACCCTGTTCTGGGACTATCGAATTCACGAGAGAGAGAGTGACGAGAACTGACTCACCTGCATTGATGCATCGGACACTGAGCGAGACGTTAGGCAGCCCGTCTCCGTGTTCCACCAGCTTAATCTCACGCGTAGGTCCGGGCGGCAGATCAAGAACCGGAATCTCAGCCCTGTGCGGTTGGCGGACCCAGATGTCGACGTCGTCGCGCTTTTCGATCCGATACGTGGCGAAGTTGCACGAAACGCGCACTTGCGGGATACCACTGGACGCTACGACGCTGAACGATATGCCTGCAACTGAGGGCTTCTGGATCGATCCGGTTCGGACTGCATCGCTCTCTCCGTCGCTCTCCTCGCCCGAGCCAGCGCCCGCGGTCCCGAGACGTTCATCATCCTCCCCGGACATCGCCGTACGCTGCGGCCATAGAATGCCGGTGAGATAGACATCGGAAGGACGTGCACTCAGTTCCTCGTCCTCTCCTCGCGGCCCGATCAGGTCCTCTGCAAGCCGACAGGCGACGGTATCTCTGTCCAGTGATTTATCTTGCATGAGCTCAGCTCCGATCAGTTCTGTAAGACGGAAATCCTGCAATTTTAGGTGCAAGCAGAAATCCAGAGGACGCCCACGGCTCATGCAAGCTCTCAGCATTACCATCCTCTGGCGCCAGTACAATGGATGAACAGCCTTGAGCTTTCACATTACCTATCTGGTTCGGGGTTCTAAAAGAAACGCCGCCAGGTCGGAATGATATTGCTTGAATGTCTCTCGAGAAGCTGCCCGACATGATGCCAACACATGCTTCAGGTTCGCCGAAGTGAATCCCGTATTTGAATACGCGGTCTGATCGCTTGACTAGATTGTATTCAGTGACAGAGCTTGAGACGGAGGCAAGAAAGTCTTGAGCGGCTGCGGCCTCAGCCGACTTGAACTGAGTCGCACCGACAAGCAACCTTGGCTCGATGTCACCCTTCCGCCCGATTTCTACAGACACCTGTTGTTCGCGAGAGTTTTGATTGGAGCAGAACAGGCGTCCAGAATTTAGGCTTTCGGTCCACAAGGACTTGTTTCGCACAACATAAAGCTCCTTGCGGGCGCGTGTCGCACCAACAAACAGAACGCGGGCTTCTTCGACGACACCTTCTACCGACCGCGACTTGCGGGCCTCGGGCATCATCAGGATCACCACATCCGCCTCACGACCCTTGCTCGCGTGGATCGTGCTTAGCGTGAAACCCTCCAACCCGAACTCTGATCGGGCTACGTCGATTGGAGGGCGGGCCTTTCCCAAACGCCGCCTCAAATGCAGCATGTCGACCACCCGATCATGACGACCCGCCAATTTCAGGAGCGATAGCCACGCAGAGGACCACTCTTCTCGGGCCTTACCCTTGCCTTCAACATTGACAAACCAGAGCTCGCGAAATTTTTCCTCAGACACGAAAGGTTCCAAGAAATGCGAAAAGCACAGGGCAAGCCATGCAGGCAGCCCGGGATCATAATCTGAGAGGCGAAGACTGTGGGCGTCCGTCTGGCCTTGAGAAAAGTCGAGAACATCCGCTCGATTTCGGAACAGGACAAGAAGGTCTCGCGGAGAATCTGCAGGGTGCTGTTTGATGAATTCGTCGAAGTCACCAGCAGAAAGATCTTCAATCGCTTTTGCCACCCAATCTCGCAGCTCTAGAACCTGATGCTCCGACTTCATCAGCTCGGTGCGCAAATCCGAATAGATAGTCTTTAGTTGAGCCGAAGATGTGCGATGAACTTGCCCGAGGGGCAGATTTGAGAAATTCCCGAGTTTTCCGGCGCGCACCCTCTCTAACAAAGATCCGTCATTGGAACGAATGCTGCGCTTGGAATTACGATTAGAGAAACCATAGATCGCCTGAGCCTCGTCAGCAAAAATTGTCACCCCACAATCAGTCGGTAGATGCCCAACCATTGATTCTATGAGTTCGGCACGGGGCCCGACAATGTCCTGGGCCTCATCAATTATGATATGCTCGACTCTGGAGTACTCGTCAGCCACATCCTCATCAGACGTGAGTAATGCTATTACGCTCTCGATGTTATCGTCGTACGAACGCGTCAGACGGGCACTGGGGTCGTGCCCAGATCGGACCGCCCACGCGTGGGAGTCGATTGTCGCGTTGTGAATGGCATAGGATGCTTCACCGACGTACGAGTGAAGGCGTGCGCGTATTTCCGCCGCGGCTGCTCTGGTGAAGCTGATCATTAAGATCTTACTCGGCTCGATGTCTTCTTCAGTGATTAGGTGTGCAAGACGAGCACATGCGACAGCTGTCTTGCCGGTGCCAGGTCCTGCTTCGACTATCAGTCGAGCATCACTGTCCGCAGTGATTACACGCATCTGCTCGGCGTCCCAGTCCGTAAGCAAATGGCGTGCTTCAGCTACTGTGCCCGCGTCCGACATTGGGTACTCATCATCCGTTTCAGCCGAGTCACCAACGTGACCAGGGCATCCAAGAGAATCCTCTTTGTTCCAGTCCTGAATGATTGCTACCTCCGGCCCGAAAAGAAGAAGGGGGGGAACGCAGCAATTCTCGGCGTCAGGACGAAACCGGAGGAAGCCCATGGTTCATTCAGTGTCTCAAGGTCATTGTCGTCCGGACTCAGGACAATTGTTGCACAGCCCTGACCTCTCACGTGATTTACATAGCCCGGCGGCCTGTGGCTGTTCTTCTGGTTCCTGTTCGACAGTATCTCCCACAGGTCGTACGTGAGGTTGCGCGACATGGCACCGACGCGAGGGCCCTCGCTGCCAGCTCGGATCCTGTAGCGCCAATCGAGATCGGCATCCGCTTCCAGCTTGTAGGTCGTTACGACATCGGCGACCTTGGTGAGAAATGCCTGTCCTGCCGCGGCGTCGGCTGCGCTGAATTCGCTGCGACCGACGAGACCGCGCGCAGAGATGTCGCCGTCACGGCCGATCTCGACCATCGTCGATTTGCCGTTTCTGGCCGAACGGTGAACCCGTCCTGATGCCAATGTTGAGGCTCTGAAGGCGTTGCTCTCCCCGACGATCAGTGATGCGCGCGCACGCGTGGCTCCGACGAAGAGCACACGCGTTTCTTCAATTTCGTCCTCGATGCTCTCGAACTCTGCGCCGTTCGGCAGCAGCAAAACGACGTTGCTGGCCTCGCGACCTTTGCTGGCGTGTATCGTTCCGACGATCGGTCCGTGGAGGCCGTATTCAGGGAGCGTCAACTCGACAGGGGGGCGCGCCTGACCAAGGCGCCGTCTCAGCCTCTGCATATCGACAGAGCCGTCCTTACGGCCGGCAACGCGCACGAGGTGTTCCCACGCCTCAGCTGGACCATAATGCGGCGCAGCCTTGTTCTCGATGCGCGCTGCCCAGAGATCCAGAAAGCGTCGTTGGGCAACAAACGGGTCAACAAAATCCGCGAAACAGATCGCCAGCCATGCCGGCAGCGTTACCCCATACCCTGACAGGCGCAACCGATGTGGAAGGTCACAGAATTGCGATGCCATCAGGACTTCGGCACGAGTTCGGAAGAGCAGAAGGTCATCGCTCTTGAAGTCCGCAACCTTCATTTGCCTCCACTTCAGCCCTTGCTGGTCCGCCAGCTCCCGGATTCTCTCCGCTGTCTGGCCGTGCAACCCGTCGCGGTGCTTTTGCTTGTCGAGCACATCACTCCGTAACTCGGAGAAGATCTTGCGAAGCCCAGGGGAGGACGTGCGATAAATCTCCCTAAGGGCAAGAGTGGTGAAGCCCAGTGCCTTCACGCCTCGCAAGCGGTCGAGGAGCGGCTTGCCAGGTTTTGAGGCTCCGCTCTTGCGACGTCCGTTGCTGTCGTCGGAGAAGCCATAGATCGCCTGGGCCTCGTCGGCGAACACCGTGACTCCGCAGTCCGATGGCAGCCGATTCACCAGAGCCTCGATCAAATCCGCTCGCTGCCCAACGAGGTCCTGCGCCTCGTCAATGACGACGTGCTCGATCTGCGCCAGTTCGTCTGCCACGTCCTCATCAGATTTCAACAGCTCGATGACGCGGGTAATGTTCTCTTCGTAGGAACCGGTCAGCCTCGCATTCGGGTCGTGTCCGGAGTGGATGGACCACGCATGCGAGTCGATGGTAGCTATCCGGATGGCAAAGGATGCATCGCCAACGTAGGAATGCAGCCGTGCACGGATTTCCGCCACCGCTGTCCGCGTGAAGCTGATCATCCAGGTATTGCTGGCCTCAATATTCTCTTCGTTGATCAGGTGCGCGAGGCGCGCGCAGGCGACGGCTGTCTTTCCGGTTCCGGGCCCCGCCTCAACGACTAGCCGGGCATCCGTTTCCGCCTCGATTACCGCGTGCTGATCTGCATCCCAGCCTGTATCTTGCGGAGCTTTCGCGGCAATATTCATGGCTACAGAATTCCCTACCGAACAATGTCTTGCGTTGCTGTCGTATTCAGAGCTGCGTTCGACGCTGATCGCGCTGATTCCCAAGTGTCTCGCGGTTCAAAAGCACGATCTGCTGATCCTGCGGCTTCCTTGCGTCAGGATCGGTGTCGAGGCCGAGACGCCTGAGCGCGTAGTACAACAGTGCACGTCGGACCTTGATCTTCGCCTTGCCGCCGCGCATCCCGTAGTCAAGCGCGATGACCTTTGCCTGAGTTTCCGACAGGGCGGGGTGGGGCCCGATCTCCAGGGTAACCTCGGTATTCCAGTCGCCGTCGCGCCCCGAAAACACTTCGCTTTCCCGCGACCCGCGAATCCCCAGTATTCGCGAGAGCAGGAAGTCCTTGAACGCTTCGTCGGTCAGGCAGAACGCCCGTGTGTGCCAGCGGAACCCGTCGAACCCGATGGCGTGCGGAGCGATCCAACGCCAACGCGGCTCCGGACTAGACAGGGACTGGTACTTCACCTCGATCGCCACGGAGCGAAGGATGGCGCCTACAACCGAGCGGAGCGTCACCGGATTGAGGCCGCGCACCGGGGTCGGGGCTGAGGCGTAGGACGGAAGATCGGCGATCCAAGAGTCCTCACGGTCGAGGATGCCGTCTGCTACCGACCGAAGCTGGGCGAGGTAGCGGCTTGCGTCCGGTTCGAGGAATCGCGGCGTGAACGCGGTGCCACGGACATAGGTCCGCGCGCTCTTGTCATAGACCATGTTGTCGGGTGCGAAGCCGATATAGCGGTTCAGGTCGGTGGACGCCTGGTTCACCGAGACACCGAACTGGTCCATCAGGTCGCTGCGGTTCACATGTCCCTCCCAGAACAGGCGGAACTCTATGAACTCGAGACGCTGCTCGACTCCCCAGCGAAGTTCGGACCTCTCGTTCTCCACCGCGGCCTCCCAACCCCCTGATGCACATGGTAACTATGCGCGCCCATTTACTGGGGCTACATCAGGCTAGCCGCGAGATCACGAACTGGCAACGTAAATGCTTAACGTACTTGCACTTAGTGGCCCGTCACAGTGGTTGGCAGCCTTCTCCCACCCAGCGCCACTGTTCAAGAGCTCTCGGGCTGACCTCAAGGCCGGCTGGGAGTTTGGTCTGATTGAGCTAGGCGCCTCGCATCGTGGTCGCGTTTTGTGCGACCGCTCGGTCGGTTCGAATCGAAGGCGTTCCGGAAAATTGTTGTTTTGATGCAGTGCGTTATGCGCTTCCGGCGAAGGCTCAGGCTTTAGCGAAAGTATGGAGAAGGTTGGATCTCAGGCCCATACCCTCCGCCACTTGCCCCCGCCAAAGCGTTCTCCCGATCCGGCTGCGACCGGATTTTCTCGTTGTATTAGAGGGGTAGGCGGGTGGGGCTGTCGCGGTTCGACACTGGTAGACCTACGCGGGCGAGGCCGCCAGCCGTCTGCTCAAGGTTGGATGTACGTGCGTAGCCGATGAGCATGGATATGCCCTCCTTACTGCCAATGATGTCTATGAGATTGCGGCAGTGTGCCTGCCAAAAGCCGGAACCGGCTTCACTGTCAGCCTATTCCGGTACATCCCGAGGCTGTCACATGGGCAAGCTCTAGTGGCATGGTGGCTGGGGCGGCAGGAGGACGGCCTAGCTAGGCGCTGGGCGTCAGAAAGTTGACCGTCGAATGGGAAGGGGTGGGGGTGTTTGGCAAGCCACTTCAAAAAAGAGGGGGCTTGTTGTTGTTACTGTTATGGGAAGAAAAATCGGAGCCTCTGAAGAAGTTGAAGTGAGGGCTACACTAACCCAGCAGGCCCCCTAGCTAAGGTCGCATGGGGAGCCAACGGCATCTAGAACCTACGCGGAACATTTCTCGCGAAGTCCGAAGCTAATATGGGCGGCAATCGGATGTCTGCCACACCCGTCAACCCTGACATCGTCATTGCTCAGAATCAAAGCTCATGACATCAAGGCAATCGAATAGTTTCACATACACGGGATTGTGCGATAGGGTATAACAAAACGGCCACGCGGAATGTCTACTCGAACTAGATTTTGCTCGATAGCAGAATAATCGCTGTTTTGCGGTAAAGCGTTCTATACTCGATTCGCGAAATGAGCTAGCAAAATATTGAAAGCATGGAAATATGCCTGTAAGTGAGAAAGAAAATATTTCGATATGGGAAACACTTTGCTCGGCTCTTGGGACGGAGTATCGAGATACGCGGGAAATAGTTGGCGGTAGCGGGCTGGTTCACCCCATTGAGGCGCTAGGCGTCGATGAAAAAAGAAAGCGCCTTATTCTAATTTCGTCTGAATCCAACCCGCGAGTCGCTGCTTTACTTCGTGGCGATGTTCAGGCCACGGTACCTGGTCTTCGTGTAATGGTTGCCCGACCCATGGCGATTGATATTTCGCATATTGCTCGCAAGCTATTCTTTACCGACCAAGGCACACTAGACTTCACTAAGTTATTAAAGGCAGGGGCTGCTCTAAGGAGTGGCGAGAATGGCAGCGAACAGCTGAAAGAGCTGTACATGGAACCGATTGAAGAGGTTATGCGAAACGCCGCGCGAAGCGCACTGCCTATGCGCATTCACATCTATAACGCAATTGAGCAGCTACATTCTGTCGACTGGGAAGGCGTCATGCCTGCAAGCAAAGAGGATTTGATGCAGACGTCAGTAGATGTTTTGACCAAGTTTTCGCTGCTTGATAACTTGGCTGCTGATCGAGAGCAAGGCATTTGTCCAATTCCAACCTATGAACTTTCAGAAAATGACTGGGATCTTTTTCTGTCCAAGAAGAGTATAGAGGAAGTTCAAGAGCGGTTGAAGGAATTGGATATTTATCAGTATTTTTACCCGCCAGCGGACCAGCTCGCTCTCGGCCTCATCGATCGAGGGGTAGGAGAGCCCGGCCCAATATTCGAGGGGTTTAACGTATCCGAACTCCAAGGCCATGAAATCAGCGCGAACACATTATTCGAGCCCACAGAGGATATTCGTGAGATATTGGAGCAAGCAAAGGCTAATGGATATGTAGTTGAGGGTGAGTTTTCTATGGAGCTTACTGAAGAAGGACGAGCTCTAAGAAGAAAAATAAACTTGCGTCCAAGAGAGGGGTTGATCGCAAAAATATCAAAGATTGTTTCTATTAAAGTTGAACTAAGCCTTAAAGATTTAATCGGAAAATAGCCGAGCGCTGGGCGGAGGGACTGACGCACAACTCGCTGCGAGGCGCCTCACGTCCGAGGGCTGCTGCCAGAGTTGGATCCGTTGAAAGTCACAGATCTGGCGCAATGTATCACGCAGATTCTATTCGGATCACGCATATTCAAATTCGCTTTGAGAACCTTACGGTCGCTTGCATTTAACTACAAAGTTAGCGCCATAGGTCAGGGGCGGAATGGCTAGTCTTCCTTCATTTCTCGCAGCACAAAGGTGTATAAGAGCAGCGACCAAAATGCAATGATCGCTGCAACATTCATCTTGCCGGCCCATGATTGACGACCAGCTGCCACCTTCGAAGCAAAGCCACCTCAATGACCATCGCTAGGACGCGTTGCTTTAGGGTGGGGCTGTTCGATGGTTGTCGTCTACAACCGAATTCATGTCGACCGTACTAACTTTAGACGAACGGCCAATGCCGTGTCCCTACGTCCCTCAATTTATGCCAGTTAGTGGCAGTGGTATGGCTTGCTGCCCGCATGACAACACTGCCCACGTGGGGAGTCCTTTCGGCAACCTCCGCTGTGTTCAACCACCCCCATTTCTTAGGTGGTGACCAAAGGCTGTTCTGCAGCAAACACCATTTCGATTGGGGTCAGGCTCATGGCAAAAAGGACGGCAGCGCTCAAAGTTCTCATTGTATCCTCCCGTAGACGTTAATTGAATCATGGTAGTCCGAGAATGATGAGATGTCACCATCGCTTTCCTAACGGCCGCCGCCTGCAGCGAAACAAGTCCCGGCTGTTGGATTGGGAGCCGTTGCCAGCGTCACCTTTAGGCCCAACCTGAGAAATAAATGTGCTCCAATTGTCTGATAATGTGCTCGGTGCGCAGCAGAATTTTTGTGCACGGTTATTCCCTAGGTAGCTCCCTAGATATCCCCTAGGGCACGGCAAGAAACTCGGCCATCAGGAAGGCCGCGGCACCCATCACCGGAGGCGTGAGCTGCCCGCCGGTCGAGGCGACGGCTTCGATCGCTGCGGCCTTGTGAGCGGGGTGTACATTCCGAAGGGAACTGGCGTCGAACATCAGTGATGTTCTGCGCAAGTAATGAGATTTTGGCGCTTTCATGCAAGGCCTTTATAGTTATCGCGATTGAGACCGATCCGCGCGTCGCGATTTCCTTTAGGTTGAGAACGCGGAACTCGCCGATCTTCGGAGGGGCCTCGATCCGACGATCCTGATCGCTAAAGCGCTCTGCGCAGTACCAGCTTCTTGAGCCTCATCGAAGGGCGGCGCGACGCGCAGACGATCTAATCCCGCCTGGCCGGGCCCGAAGCTGCCGCGGTGCTGGAGACGCTGCACAGGCCGTATTGTGCGCGTCAGGAAAGCCGCCCGGAAGCAGCAGGGCAGCTTCCCCCTCTATGCTCAGATTATCCGGACCTGGGCGCCGACCGGCGTGATCGCGAAGAGTTCCGCAATCTTCTCGTTGTAGAGACCGATGCACCCGTCCGATGACCTGCGCCCGATCTTCCGGGTGTCGTGCGTCCCGTGGATCAGGTAGGCGGGCCAGGACAAGTACATGGCGTGCGTGCCGAGCGGATTGTCCGGGCCGGGCGGCATGTAGTGCAGGTCGGGATTGCGCTCCATCATCGAGGGCGTCGGCGTCCAGTCGGGCCCGACCTTCTTGCGGACCACCTTGGTGTATCCGCGCTTGGTCAGCTCTTCGGAGATCGGCACCGAGGTCGGGTAAATGCGATAGTCCGACCCGTCCGCATTCCAGTAATGCAGCGCGCGCGAGGTCGTGTCGGCGACGATGGTGACGACGCCGAGACTGTCGAAATGGTCCTGCCAGCGCTGCGCCCTGAAGCTGGACATGTTCCGTCGGACCGGCGCCTGCTGGGCGTGCAGCAGCGACGGGGTGGCGAACCCGGCTGCGCCCGCGAGAATAACGCCGCGGCGGGTGAAGACATCGGTCATCGGTTTCTCCTTTCCGATTTCAAGACAGGGCGTCAGCCCCGGGCGGCGGCGATTGCCCCCCGCAATGCGGGTGCGTCCATCGCACCGGGGTAGAGGGTGGTGCCGATGATGAAGGCCGGCGTGCCCCGGAGACCGAGCAGGGCCGCCTGTTCGCTGTTGCGGCGCATGAGCCCGTCCCATGTGTCGCGGTTCTCGCGGTAGGCCGCGTCGAGCGCCGCGATGTCGAAACCGGCCGCCCCGAGGGCGTCGGCGATATGCGTGTCGTCCAGACGGCCTTCGGTCGCCATCAGGGCCTCGTTGGCGGCGCGGTAGCCCTGCAGGGATGCCGCGCCGAGGGCGAGTTGCGAGGCCCGCACTGACGCGGCGCCGAAAATCGGCCAGTCCTTCATTACCAGCCGGACGTTCCCGTCCGCGGCAGCGGTTTCGGTCAGCTCCGGATGGTTCGCCTTGCAGTAGGGGCATTGGTAATCGAAGAACTCGACGATCGTCACGTCGCCGTCCGGGTTCCCCAGCACCGGGTTGTCCGGGTCGTAGAGCACTGCTTCGACGGTCAGCTCTTCGGCCGAGGCTTCAGTCCGGATGAGCGTCAGGCTCCCTGCGGCCCCCGCGGCGAGGAGCGTGCCGGTCAGGACATGTCTGCGGGTCAATCTGCTCATTCTAGGTCTCCTTGTTTCTGCAATTGCTCGGTCTGGGTCATCCCGGGCGGCCGTGTGCCCTTGCCGGTCTCGGCCCTGCTCAGCACGACGACCCGGGTGCCGGGGCGGACCCGCTCGTGCAGGTCGATGATGTCCTGGTTGAAGAGGCGGATGCAGCCGGACGAGACGGCCTTGCCGATCGAGAAGGGCGTGTTGGTGCCGTGGATGCGGTAGAGCGTGTCGCGGCCGTCCTTGAAGAGGTAGAGCGCGCGGGCGCCGAGCGGATTGTCGATCCCGCCCTCCATGCCGTTCCGCACCGGGCCGTAAAGCTCAGGGTCGCGGCGCAGCATGTTGGGGGTCGGGGTCCAGCGGGGCCATTCGCGCTTGAACGGGATCACCCCTTCGCCCGAGAAGCCGCGCCCCTGTTCGCCCACGGCGACGCCGTAGCGCAGGGCCCGGTCGTCCTCGAGCACGAGGTAGAGAAAGCGGGCATAGGGGTCGACCACGATGGTTCCGGCCGGTTCATCGGTCCAGTAATCGACCTCCTGCCGGCGGTTGCGGGCGACGAGGGCGCCGTCGGGCACGGCGGGGATGATCTCGCCCCCGTCCTCGATCTGTCCGTAGTCGCGCCTGGCCTCCGCTGGGATGTTCGGGGCCGCGGCTGCCGGGGGCGGCATGGTCGGCGCCGCGTCCATGGGGGCACACGCCGCCAGACCGCCGGCAAACGCGAGCAGGATCATGGGTTTCGGTGCGGGGTGAGAGATTTTCATCGGCTCCTCCGGATCAGGTTTTCCACTCGGGCATCGAGTTCTGCGCGAGAAATTTCCCCGGTATGAACGGCGGCAAGTCGGCCTTCGGCATCGAAGAACAGGGTGGACGGCAACCCTAGCACGCCGAACCCCGCCATCAGCTCTCCGTCCGTATCCAGGAGCACGCCCCTGGAGCTCAGCTGTTCCATCGCGAGGTAGGTTGCGATCGCGGCAGGGGATTCCTGCTGGTTGACGAAGCGCATTTCGACATCGTCGCGCGCCTCCGCCATCTCCATCATCATCGGCATCTCACGACGACAGGGCGGGCACCATGTGGCCCAGAGATTGATGACCACGGGCCGGCCTTCGAGGTCCCTCAGCGAGAACGGCCGGTCGCCGAGATCGCGCAAGGTGATCGCGGGCAAGCGGCCCCTTGCCTCGTCGGGCAAGGTGAACCTGGCCGCGGAAAGCGCCATACCGGCACATACCGTCGCGACCAGGACCGGGCGCACTGCCTCCGGGCGCCGCAGCAGGGCGGCAAACATGGCGAGCCCGAAGCCGAAGAGACCGGCCCGTGGGTCGAACCCGCCTTGCCACAGCTTGAGGATGTCGAGCGGCGCCGCGGCAAAGCTCGGCCACTCGGCGATGACGAAGCCGCTCCGGGCCGCGAGGATCCAGCTCACCAATGCGATCGAGGCCCAGCGCCGCGCCGCCCCGGCGCGGTCGGGCCAGCGCAGCGCCAGCAGCTCCACGACGCCCAGGAAGACGACGATCGCGATGATCGCCTGCAGGCGCTCGTTCGAGAAGACCAGGGGACCGATGGCCACGGCGTTCATTGCACTTCCCTCGCGGAGGCGACCACGTCCTGCGGCCCCGGTTCGCCGACCAGGCGCGTGCCTGCGCCTTCACGGCCCCGGGCGTCGAGGAAGACCATGGTGGGCGGTCCGACGGATTGCAGACGGTCGAGCAATGCCTGGCCGTCGGCGTCGAACGTGGACAGGTCCGCCGCAATTACTTGCATGTCGGACAACGTGGCCTGGACCTCCTGGTCCGGCCACACGCGGCGTTCGATGACGCGGCAGGTGATGCACCAATCGGCGGTGACGTAGATCAGCGCGGGCTTGTCCGCCGTGCCGAGGGCCGCCTCCAGTTCCGGCACCGACCGGACGGTGGTGAAGGCGACGGCCTTGCCCGCGGGTCTGGCTTCTGCCGCACCGCGCAGCCCGGCCAGCGGACGCAGCGGATCCTCTCCGCCGCTGGCGGCGCCCAGCCCCATGAGTGCGGCGGCCCCGAGGGCGGCAACGCCTGCGGCCTGGCGCAGCCGGGCGGCCGGGGCGACCCCGGCCCCGTGCCGATCGAGCCCGCCGAGGAAGACCCCCGCCACCACCAGCACAAGCGCCCAGATCGCGAGCCCTACCGCCGGCGGCACCACCCGCGCCGCCAGCCAGGCCGCCATGGCGAGGAAGACGAAGCCGAAGATACGAGTCACGACCTCCATCCAGCGCCCGCTCCGCGGCAGGGCGCGACTGCCGAAGGCGCCCAGCAGAAGCAGGGGAACGCCTTCGCCAAGACCGAGCGAGAACAGGGCGGCGGCACCGAGTACGGTGTCCCCGGTCTGCGCGATGTAGAGAAGCGCGCCGGCCAGCGGCGCGGTCACGCAGGGCCCCATGATCAGCGCCGAGGTGAAGCCCAGCCCGGCCGCGCCACCGAACGTGCCCCGCCGGCCGCGTCCCACCGCCGCCATGCGGTCGTTCCACACCCGCGGCATCCGCAGCTCGAACAGACCGAACATCGACAGCGCCAGAACGCTGAAGAGCAGCGCCACGGCCCCCACCGCCCAGAGCGATTGCAGCAGGATCTGGAGGTTCTGCCCCGACCAGGCAGCGGCCACTCCGAGCAGGGCGAGGGCAGAGGACATCGCCAGCACGTAGGTCGCACTGAGTGTCAGCCCACGACGTGCGGTCAGGGTCTCCCCCTGGCCCGCCAGCAGCCCGCCGAGGATCGGGATCATCGGCAGCACGCAGGGGGTGAAGGCCAGCAGCAGGCCGAAGCCGAAGAAGGCCAGCAGCACCAGCCCCGTGCCCCCACGGCGCATCAGCCCGTCGACCAGGCCGCTCTCCTGGGCCAAGGTCATCTGCGGGGCCGCCGCGGATGTCGCGCCCTGCCCCGATGCGGCCGAAACCGGCAGGGCCGGCAAGGTGTCGGTCACCGGCGGATAGCAGATGCCCCCCTCCTGGCAGCCCTGGTAGGTGACGGAAATCTCGCCCGGCACCGGGCCGAGCCGCACCTCCGCCCGCTCGTAATAGACTTCGACGGTGCCAAAGGTCGGGTCGTCGTGCCGCACCCCGGGCTCGCTGTCGAACGGCACCGAGGCTCCGCCGCTCGTCTCGACGGCGAGGTAGTCACGATATAGGTAATAGCCGTCGGCAATGCTCCAGCGCAGCACCCGCGCCCCGCCGGGACGCTCCTCGACGGACAGCGCGAAGGCCTCCCGCGGCGGCATCGGGGCGTCCGAGGTGTCGAAGTTGCCCTGCGCCGCGACAGATGCGGCGAGGCCCGTGACCAGAAGGATCACGCGGAGGGCGGGCAGGGCAAACCGGAGGAGCCGGAGCGAGGCATGCGGGTATTCTGTCATGTGGCCTCCCTCGACCGCCAACCTTAACACTGCCTTAATGTTGATGGCCGACGCAGCGAACAGTCGGAAGGAGCTGTGAATGCGGATCTTGGTGGTGGAAGACGACGCCTCGCTGGCCGACGGGCTGGGCACCGGCCTGCGCCTGCATGGCTTCGTGCCGGAACTGGTCGGCACATGCGCCGACGCGAGGGAGGCGTGGGCGCAGGACGGGTTTTCCGCCGTGGTGCTGGACGTCATGCTGCCCGACGGCTCCGGCATCGACCTGCTGCGGGACATGCGCGCCCGGGGAAACCGCATCCCTGTTCTGCTGCTGACGGCCCTCGACCAGGTCGGCGACCGGATCGCCGGGCTGGATGCCGGGGCAGACGACTATCTGGCAAAGCCCTTCGACCTAGGCGAGCTGGGCGCGCGGCTGCGGGCCATCACACGGCGCGCGCAGGGTCAGGCCAATGGCACGATCAGCTGGAACGGGCTGGAGTTCGACCCGGCGCGCATGGCCGGACGCTTCGGCGGCGCCACGGTGCGCTTCTCCCGGCGTGAATTCGCGATCCTTCAGGCCCTGCTGGAACGTCCCGGGGTGATCGTGCCCAAGGACCGGCTGGAGGAACGGCTCTACGGGTGGCAGGACGGCGTGGAAAGCAACACCGTCGAGGTGCATGTCCACAAGCTGCGCGCCAAGCTGCGGCCGGGCTTCATCGAGACGGTCCGCGGAGTCGGCTACCGGCTGGCCGAGGAAGACGCATGAGCTCCATCCGCACACGGCTTTTCCTCATCCTCCTGATCGCAACCGGGACGATCTGGTTCTCCGCGGTCTGGTGGATCCAGCATTCGACCCGCGTGGAGGTCGAGCGCGTGCTTGATGCCCGTCTGGAGGAAGCGGCGCAGATGGTGTCCTCGCTGCTCTCGGACGGCCGCGTCGAGCTCTCGGATGCCGACAAGGCGGTGTCCGCCTTCACCGAGCACTCGGTCGTCGCCTATTCCCGACAGCTTTCCTGCCAGATCTGGTCGCTGGATGGGACGATGGTGGGGGCCTCGGCCAGCGCCCCCGAGGGTCGCCTGACCGAGGCCACAAGCGGGTTTTCGGAGAACGTGGTGGATGGCGAGCGGTGGCGCGTCTTTGCCGCGGTGAACGAAGAGCTGGGCCTGCGCGTGATGGTGGGCGACCGTCTTGGCGTGCGCGACCGCCTGGTCAGCGACGTTGTCCGCGGCCTGCTGGTCCCCGCGCTGGCCATCCTGCCCCTCCTGGCGGGGCTCATCTGGGTCAGCGTGGGCCGTGGCCTCGCGCCGCTGTCGCGCATGGCGCGGGCCCTGTCGGCACGGTCGGCCGACAACCTCGCGCCGGTCCAGGCCGGCCCGCTGCCGCGAGAGTTGCGCCCGATGGGTGCGGCGCTCGACAGGCTGTTCGCGCGCGTCGCTGCGGCCCGGGAGCGGGAACGCAGCTTCTCGGCCTATGCGGCCCATGAGCTGAAGACCCCGCTATCGGGGATCAAGACGCAGGCCCAGATTGCCGCCATGGCGCCGGACGAGGCCACCCGCCGGCATGCGCTGGAGCAGATCGAAAGGGGCGTGGCCCGCACCGACCGGATGGTCCGCCAGCTGCTCGAGCTGGCCGCCGTGGACGGTGCCGCGGCCGAAGCCGGCGGAGAGATCCTCCTCGGCAAGGTCATCCGCGACGTCTGCGCGTCGCTGGAGCGTGCCGCCCAGGCCAAGGATGTCCGTCTTCGCGTCGAACTGCCCGCAAGGCTTCCGTCGATTTCCGGAAGCGCGGTGATGGCGACGCTTGCGCTGCGCAACGTGGTGGAGAACGCCATCGCGGCCAGCCCGGCCGGCGGCACCGTCGAGATCCGCGCCACCGTCACCGGCCGCGCGGCTCAGGTCACCGTGCTGGACGAGGGGCCCGGAATCGCGGAGGCCGACCGCGCCCGCATCACCGAGCGCTTCTTCCGGGGCCGCAACGCTCCCGAGGGCGGCAGCGGGTTGGGATTGTCCATCGCATTCGCCGCCATGGAGCAGATCGGAGGGAAGCTGGAGTTCCAGGCCCGGGAGAGGGTGGGCGAGAGCGTGAGCCTGACCTTCTTCGAGAATGATCGCTGAAATCCGTGGGTCTCCCGCGGTCCCCGCGCTTGGCATGTCCGGTACCCAATCGTCTGCTAACGCCTCACTCATTTGGGGGCTCGGCGTCCATCGACATGATCTCGGTAAATGCCTGGAATCCGCCGTAGGCGAATACCAGCTGGCTCCGAGCACCCAGGAATGCTTCCTGTGCCGGTGAAGTCCAGCGGGAAATTGTGGCGGATGACCACCATGCAGGGACGGCCTCTTGCCTCGACGATCCGGTCCAGGTCCCGGGCAACCCGGATGCCGGAGAGCGAGGTGTCAACGACCGTTGCCAGGCACTCGCGACTGAAGCCGCGTGAACGACGGTGAGTCTGTATCGAACCATCCCCTACGGAATTGGAGAACCAAGGCCGCCCAGTCGGGCAGGGGACGTTCGAAGTTCGGCACCGTCCGCTACGCAGGGAATAGCTGCCATTCGAGGTCGTCGTCGGAGAGCGTGACAGGTAGCAGTCAGCTCAGCCCCGTATTCCGGCGGCCGACATAGGTTCTGACCGTTCCTTTCCACTGTCCGAGCGAGGCGGCAATCGACCGCTCGCTCAGTCCTTGGGCGTCTTTCAAGTGTAACACATCGCGTTTAGGGCGCATTGCCAGTCTTTCCGTTGGCACTCCGGTCCACTCGTCTGAGCGAAGGCACCGTAGCTTCAGACTGTCGGCCAGACCTGCCCACCGTCGCGTGGATTGGCTGCCCACCATCATTTGGAATGGGCGCCTGCGCCTATCATCGCGTGGAATCCGCGCATTGAGGGTTCAGTCGCGGGCGTAGACATCTTCGTAGCGGATGATGTCGTGCTCGCTGAGAAAAATTCGCAGGAGTGTAATTGACCCGCGATCAGATTAACGCTCTGATGCGATGGCCTCCGCGACGATCTCTGCGGTACGCAGAATATGTGCCTTTAGCTGCGCGCATGCGGCATCTGCCTCGCGTGAGATCGTGGCGTTCATGATCCCCAAATGCTCTGCTGGAACGCCGCGCTCTACTGATTGCTGTGACAACGACAAGCGCCGGTAGCGCTCGCTCTGATCGAAAAGTATCCGCCGGAATCGCATCAGCCAGTTCGACCTGCACGCTGCGACCAGCGCCTGATGGAACGCCGAATGGCGTTCTTCCCACTCGAACGTGAGTGGCGGCGACTTAAGCTGATCATCCAGCAGCGACAGGCGGTGAAACGCGGCGACGATCCCCGCCTCCCAAGTGTCGTCGCCAACCTCGATGGCCATGCGCAGGGCTTTGGTCTCAAGATCGACCCGCATCTCTGTCAGATCCCAGAGGTCTTCGAGCGTGATCGGCGATACAAAAAAGCCGCGACGCTCCTGCATTTGCACAAGACCTTCGCCTGAAAGGCGCAGCAAAGCCTCGCGAACGGCGCTCGCGCCGGTGCCGAGTTCCCGTTTGACATGCTCAATACGCAGTTTGGTGTCGGGCGCCAAGTCGCCACCAAGAATGGCGGTGCGTAGCTTCCTGTACGCTTGGTCAGTCACCGTGGATTGCGGGCCGGGTGGCGGCGTACCCGCTGACTTAGCGAACATAGTCAGTGCCTTCTTTACAGGGCCTTCTTTGGAACTTTCAAGACGTTAGCATGGCTCTGAATCTATCGCAAGATCACCATTTTATCGTAAAAGGGGGTTTTCTCGATAAAAATGTTGACACAACGGGTGCCTTTCGGGCTCATTGGGTTTGGAGGAGCGCCCGCCAGTAAGGTGGTCCATCAAAAGGGAGGGCAAAAATGACCCACAGAAACACTTTGGCCGCAGTGGCCGCTGCCGCGGCGTTTGCCGCCACCGTCAGCCATGCACAGGACTTCCCCAGCCAGCCGATTACGATCAACCATGGATCGGCGGCTGGTGCGAACCAGGACGTGATGCTGCGAGAACTAGCTCAAGCCCTCGAGGGCGTTGCCGGGGTTCCTGTAGTGGTGGAGCCGCGGCCCGGAGGATCGGGGCAGGTCGCCATGGCAAGAGTTCAAGGGCAGGCCCCGGACGGACACACCATCTTTTCCGACGGGACCGGCATCACTGCGATTCTCCAGATGGAGGGGGCTTCCTATTCGATGGATGATTTCCGGCCGCTTTATCGCATTCAGCTCGATCCACTTGCGATTTATGTCGACGATGATTCTTCTATGGGCTCGGTCGACGAACTTTTGGAAGCGATGCGCGCGGCGCCTGCCGACATCCGGATCGGAGGTTATGGCACTGCAACTCCGTTCCAATTCATGGCGCTGACGCTGGCCGAGGCCGCCGGTGTTGAGCCCAATTGGGTTCCCTACAACTCAGGCGCCGATGCCATTACCGCGGTTATGGCCGGCGATCTTGAGGTGGCGATAAGCAATATTAGCGCCTATGATCGCTTCCGCGAGAATACGCATGTCATCGCGGTCAGTTCCGATGAGCGCGTCGAAGGACACGACGACGTCGCAACCCTGATCGAGCAAGGTTATCCGATCGAACGGTATCACTGGCGGGGAATGTTCGTCCACGGCGACACGCCGGATGACGTCACCGAGAGCCTTCACCAGTTGATCGACGAGGCGGTCGCGACGCCGAGGTTTCAAGATTACCTCAAGCGGACATCAACCTTGAGCGGCAGTATGACGCGCGACGCGTTTCAAACCATGCTTGAGGAGCAGGCCAGTTCCGATCGGGAACGTATGCTCCAGCTGGGCCTGATCGAGGAATAGGCCGATGCCCCTGCTGCGCCTGATCTATATCGGAATCCTGTTTCTCGCAGTCATCTTCTTCGTTCAGGCGCAGCAGTTTCGTGGCGCGATCTCGCCTCGGGACATCGGTCCTGCCGCCTTTCCGCAAGGGATTGCAGGACTGATTGTCGTGCTGGGTACAATTGGGCTCATCGCGGGATGGCGGACGACACCGAAAGTGCCGTGGAGCGATGTCGCGCTTCCGCTTGCGGTTGGTGCGGTGGCGTCCGTCGCGATGTGGCTGGCGACGCTGTTCGGCTTTTTCACGGTTCTTCCCTTCGCGCTTTTCGTCGGCCTCTGGGCAAGCGGCTCGCGGCAATGGGTAGCCGTGACTGCGTTCAGCCTGTTGGTGCCATTGTTCGCCTGGCTGATCTTTGTGCGGTTGCTCGGTCTTCCGCTGATGACAATCTAAGAAAGGGGCGACCATGTGGGAGGGCTTTCTTGCTGGCTTGCAAATGGCGATGCAGGCCCAAGTGTTAATCGCCGTGTTCATCGGTGTCGCCATCGGGATGGCCTTTGGAACCACCCCTGGGCTTGATGCCACGTCGGGCACTGCGCTGCTCGTGCCCGCGACTTACGCCTACTCGACCGAAGTTGCTCTGGGTGCCCTACTGGGGCTCTATACCGCCGCCACCTACGCCGGGTCGATCACCGCAATCAGCATTGGCGTTCCCGGAACTCCGGCATCGGCAGCGACGGTTCTCGACGGCTTTGCATTAACGCAGAAGGGCAAGCTGAGGCGCGCTTTGTCAATCTCTATCGTCACTTCGGTGATCGGCGGATTGGTCGGGACCGCAGCTCTCATGTTTTTGACCTTTCCGCTGGCCGCCTTCGCGCTGAATTTTGGGCCGCCGGAATATTTCGCACTGGGAGTTCTGGGGGTTACGATTATCGCCAGCCTGGTGGACAGGATCGTTCTTGGAGGATTTGTTCTGGCGCTGTTTGGCCTGTTGATCACCACGGTCGGCATCGATCCATTTACCGGTTCTCCTCGGTTCACTTTCGGCAATGTCAACTTTTTTGAAGGTATCCCGTACATCCCGGCGTTGGTTGGATTGTTCGCAGTTTCCGAGGCAATCAGCCTGATCGGCGCACGGTCGGAGACTCGTTCGCCGCCGTCACGACTTTCGCTTTGGTGCTTTAATTTGCCGAAGGCCGCGTTTTATAAGATAATGCGTGTGACAATGATCGGCTCGATCGTCGGCAGCGTGCTTGGAACCCTGCCAGCGATTGGCGCAGCTGCTGCCAACTGGATTGGATATAACGAAGCGAGACGCTTCTCGCGGGACGGGGACAATTTCGGTAAAGGATCGGAAGAGGGTCTCGCAGCCGCCGAAAGCAGCAACAACTCGACGGTAAGCGCGTCGCTCATCCCGCTGCTTGCATTCGGTATCCCCGGATCAGCCACGGCTGCCGTCCTGCTTGGCGCGATGATGTTGCATGGCGTCACGCCAGGGCCGACGATTTTCAGCGAACAGCTGGACCTCGTCTACCTCATATTTATTGCACTCGGCCTGTCCAATCTACTCATGCTGGCCTTCGGCGTTGTCGGCGTGGGGCTCTGGGTCAGGCTGGTGCAGATGCCGCCGGTGTTCATCGCGGTTACGATCCTGACGCTGTCTGTCATCGGTTCTTACAGCATCCGGTCAAATGTGTTCGACGTCTATCTTGCTATGTGCTTCGGCGTGTTCGGCTACTTGGCGCGGCGTTGCGGGCTTTCGCCAGTGCCGATCGTCCTGGCCATCGTTCTGGGCGCGCTGATCGAGGAAAACTTGCGCCGGTCTCTCATCATGTCCAGCAACGGAATCGCGATTTTCATCAACCGGCCAGTGGCGCTTGTCGTCCTGAGCGTGGCGGTCCTGACCTCTCTCGTTCCGCTGAAACGGTTGGTACGGCCGCTACCACGCAAGCAAACGGACCAGAGCGCCGCCAAGGGAGACGAGCGATGACAAGGATCGAAATGATAGACGCCTTTCGGCTGCGGCTTCCGTTGAAGCAGCCCTATGAGAACGCGCTAGGAACGCTCAGCCATCTGGATGCGATCCTGTATCGGGTCGTAGCCGAGGACGGTCGGGAAGGGTGGGGCGAAGCTTGCCCGGTTGCGGGCTACTCGCCAGAGACGCCCGATGAGGCATGGGATGCGACGCGGGCGATCTTGCCGCAGATGGTACGCGACGCGGTCGAGGGTCAGGCCGCCGTTGATCGGTTGACCGCGACGCATCCCTTCGTTGCGTCCGCGCTGAACGAAGCGATGGCCGATCTCTCCGGCCTGTTTGACGACGCCTGGAACAAGGTTCGCAATCAGCCTATCGAACTGCTTGGCACAGTCAACACGCTAGACCCGGACGCAGCCCCTGAAGTGGCCCTCAGCCTGATTGAAGCGGGCTATCGCACGCTGAAGGTCAAGGTCGGCTACCAACCGGTTCGTGACGCGGAGCGAGTGCGCAATATCAGCGCTGTGCTCGGTGATGGCGTTCGCATGCGGATTGACGCAAATCAGGGTTACGACGTCGATGACGCGCTCGCATTTGCGCGGGCCGTTCCTCCAGATCACGTTGAGGTTTTTGAACAGCCGGTGCATCAAGAGGATTGGGGCGGGATATCCAGTGTGGCAGAGCAAAGCCCGCTGCCGATCATGCTTGACGAGTCGATCTATTCGGAAGACGATATCAGGCGGGCGGCGACGATTGCCGGCGTGGCGGCCATCAAGCTGAAAATGAGTAAGGCTGGCGGACCCGTACAGTTACGCTCTCAGATCGCTCTCTGTCGCGAGCTTAGTCTTGACGTTGTCATCGGCAACGGTGTGGCCAGCGATCTCGGCTGCTATCACGAAGCGTTGCTGCAAGCCGTGTTTGGCCTCGACCGCGCGGGCGAGATGAACGGCTTTACCAAGCCCTTGACAAGCGTACTGTCGTCGCCATTGCAGCTTGATGGCCCGAACCTTTTTGTGCCTCAGGTTGCGGTCCCGAAGGTCGCGCGCGATCTCGTTGCCGATCTTGCGACTGATACGGCCACGGGTCGTCTGGAGACGACTCGATGACGTCGCGGCCCGTCACAATCATCGGTGCTGACGCATACCGCGATAGGAAAGACCTGGTCGCTTGCCGCCGCCCGGCCCGTGTCGCCGCAGTCCAGCGGCGCCGTGTCAATATGTCGATGAAGAACGCAACATGAAGGCCGTCGTGATCTCAGCCTATGGCGGCCCTGAGTTGCTGCGCGAAGTGGACGTGGGCGAACCCGAAGGAGGGCCTGGCCGGATCGTCGTGCGGCAGACCTACGCCGGCGTTAACTTTGCGGATGTCTACATGCGCCAGGGGCTGTACAATGGCCAGCATACCTATCGTACAGCGTTGCCCTTCATTCCCGGCGTAGAGGGGGCCGGCGAGGTGGTTTCCAGCGGGGCGCCCGGATTTGCGACGGGGGATCGTGTCGCCTACTGTCTTGGCAATGCCTGTTACGCTGAGACGATCGTCGTCGACGCAGCGAAGGCCGTGCTGCTGCCAAGCGGTATCGGCGACGAGATTGCGGCGGCCGTAATCCTGCAGGGCTCCACGGCGCACTACCTCACCCATTCCTTGTTTCCCCTCGCACCGGGCCAAAGTTGCTTGATCCATGCCGCCGCGGGCGGGGTCGGGCAAATTCTGGTGCAACTTGCAAAGACGCGCGGCGCCTTTGTGATCGCCACCGCCGGCGGCGACGACAAGGTAGACTTTGTGCGAGGTCTAGGCGCCGATTTGGTGATCGATTACCGCCGCGACTGCTTTGCTGAGGCAGTGCATCAGGCCACGTCGGGCAGAGGGGTCGATGTGGTCTACGACTCTGTCGGCCGGGACACGATCTCGCGCAGTCTGCGGTGCCTGAAGGTCCGCGGCACCTGTGTGTTGTTCGGAGCCAGTTCGGGCACCGTCAATAATATCGTTCCGATGGAATTGGCCGAATGTGGGTCGGTCTTCTTTACTCGGCCGCACCTCGCCCATTATCGGCGAACGGCCAAGGAATCCCAGAGCCGCATGGATGACCTCTTCTCGCTCCTCCGCAGCGGGACCTTGAAGCAAACAATTGACAAGATTTTCCCGTTGGACGCTGCCGCCGAGGCCCATCGGCGGCTCGAGAAACGTGCCAGCCGGGGAAAAATCCTGCTGAGTACGAGAGGATGACGAGATGAAACTATTCAGACACGGGGCTCCGGGCACGGAAGCGCCTGGCATTTTGGACGGCGACGACCAATTGCGCGATCTGACGGGCCGCGTGCCAGACATTACTGGTGACGCGCTTGCCGACGGCCTGCTAGCGCAGATCAGCTTGATCGATCCGGGGGAACTGCCGCTTCTGCCCGTTGAAACGCGCATCGCGCCATGCGTTGGGCAGGTGGGCAAGTTCATCTGCGTGGGGCTGAACTATGTCGATCACGCAGCAGAGGCCGGTATGGAGGCGCCAAAGGAGCCGATCCTGTTCATGAAGGCCAACACGTCCATTGCGGGACCGAATGACGATGTGATCCTGCCGCCTGGGGCCGCAAAGCTCGACTGGGAGGTCGAACTGGGCATCGTGATGGGCGGGATCGCCCGCGATGTCGGCGAGGATGAGGCAGAAGCCTTTATCGCCGGATATTGCATCGTGAACGACGTCTCGGAGCGTAGTTTTCAGCTTGAACGCGGCGGCCAGTGGCTCAAGGGCAAATCGGCCGACAGCTTCGGACCGATCGGACCTTATCTGGTGACGCGCGACAGCGTTTCCGACCCGCAAGACCTTGAGCTGTGGCTGGACGTCGATGGCCATCGGTATCAGGATGGGACGACGGCGAATATGATATTCAAGTTGCCTTTCTTGGTCAGCTATATCAGCCGGTTTATGACGCTTATGCCGGGCGACATAATCGCAACCGGCACCCCCGCCGGCGTCGGCATGGGGCAACGCCCACCGGTCTATCTGCAGGAAGGCGCGGAGATGCGCCTGAGCATAGCCGGCCTAGGCGAGCAGCGGCAGAACGTGCGCGCCGGGCGGGGGGCACGGTGAGCGCCCGATACGCAACCCACTGCATATGGACGCCGACAGATTTCCCGATCTGGCAAAGGCGCCGAGCGAGCCCTTCGAAACCTTCGAAGGTGGCAGTCGAGTTCAATTCAAAAAGCCCCTTTGACGGGCGACATTGAAAGTGGAGGTCCGAAAGATGCGGAAGATGTGTCTCAATCTATTCATCCAGGGCAAGGGTCATCATGAAGCATCATGGCGGCATCCAAAGGCATCGCCGCTGGCGCTGACGGATATCGAGTACTACAAGACCCTCGCCCAGAAGGCCGAGGCCGGCTTGCTGCACAGCATTTTTTTGGCCGATGCGGTCGCGCTTTGGGATGATATCGACAAGGCACCGCACAACTGGCTAGAGCCGCTGACCACGCTTGGCGCTCTTTCGCAGGTTACCGAGCGGATCGGGCTGATCGCCACCGCGTCGACGACATATACCGCCCCTTACAATCTGGCACGTTATTTCGCCAGTCTCGATCACATCAGCCAGGGTCGCGTGGGTTGGAACATCGTAACAACATGGTCAGCGGACGCGGCGGGGAACTTCGGTGAACAGACACAGGTCAGCCACGCCGACCGCTATGCCCGCGCCGAAGATTTCATGGAGGCCGTCTGCAAGCTCTGGGACAGCTGGGCGGAAGACGCGATCTTGGACGACCGGGCTGGGGGTATCTATGCCGATGCGGCGCGCATTACACCGCCCAATCACGCCGGCCCTTACTACTCTGTCAAGGGAGCCCTGAACATGCCGCGCGGTCCGCAGGGTCGGCCCGTCTTTGTTCAGGCCGGATCTTCTCCTACAGGTCGCAATTTCGCAGCGCGTTTTGCCGAGATCATCTTCACCGCGCACCTGGTGAAGGAGACGGCGCAGGAATTTTACAGCGACGTAAAGGGGCAGGCCAAGCAATACGGTCGGAGCGAAGACCAGGTGAACATTCTTCCGGGGCTGGGGCCGATCATCGGCTCAACTGAAGAAGAGGCCCAGAAAATCGCGAAAGAGCTGGACGATCTGGCGGATATAGAGGTCGGGCGCAAGCGGCTTTCGGCTCGGTTCGGTGGGCATGATTTCTCGAATTTGCCGCTCGACACTCCGCTTTCCGCATCCGACTTTCCCGATGTTTCCACTGTCCAAGCGGCCCGAAGCCGTGCCGAGCTTATCGTTCGCGCGGTCGAAAAGGACAGCTTGACGCTTCGCCAGCTACTTCAGAAGCTGGCAGGTGCACGGGGGCACGGCACCTTTGTCGGGACGCCTGAACAACTGGCCGACTATATGGAGGACTGGTTCTCCAGCGGCGCCGCCGACGGATTTAACCTCATGCCGCCGGTTTTGCCCTGGATGCTGGATGTGCTGATCGAAGAATTGCTGCCGATCTTGCAGAAGCGGAACCTGTTCAGAACCGCACACGAAGGGGACACTTTGAAGAGCGCGCTCCACCTCGATCGCTCGGTCCGTTCGGCGAAGGGTGATGAGCAATGAGGCAGACGCTGATAAACAATGCCTCGCCCGTCGAACCTGCGGTGCTGCGCACGGCAATGGCCCGATATGCGACAGGTGTCTGCATTGCTACCGCATTGACGGATGGCGGCGCTCCAGCCGGATTGACCATCACATCTTTCAATTCCCTTTCACTTGATCCTCCGTTGATCTTGTGGAGCCTAGGGCTGAATTCGTCCAACCTAGAAACCTTCAGATCAAGCGACAGGTTCGGTATCAACATTCTGCCCTCTGAGATGTCCGAGCTGGCGCGAGTTTTCTCTAAGTCCGGCGGCGAGAAATTCGCGGGCGTCACAATGGAAACCGGGAAAAGTGGCGTGCCGCTGATAGCCGGGGCGCTTGTGCAACTTGAATGCATGACTGACGCGCAGTACCCAGCGGGTGATCACATCCTTTTCCTTGGTCGCGTGATCAGCCTAGCTATCGTCGACGGAGCGCCACTGGTCTTTTGCAATAGCGCGTTCGATACGTTGGCCAGTTCCAGTCATTGATGGGCTGCGGATCGCCCGAAGGGGGGCGGCGCAATCCAACCAGTCCACACCCGGCGCTGTTACCTGCATCTGGAGTCCCCATGCGATTGTTAATCGATACCAAAACGGGTTTGGCTGTCATCGACAAAGGCTATGCGTCCGACTGGTTGGATGCCATTATCATCGGCTCCTCGCCGTTACCGAAATATATCGGACTGTTGGATGATGGGCATGTCAGTCTTGCGCCAGAGACGCTCGCCGAAATTCTCGATCCTCGGAGCGAGCGCGAGCTTGATGAGTTCCGGGCGCTGGTGACAGCGCTGCAACGCAACAACGGAACAAACGCCGCTGCCGACGGCCAGAGGATCCGGGTACAGGTCGCGGAATGGCTGTCCTGATCTGCCTCTGGTTCGGTTCGGCCGCGATAAGATCTTTTGTCTTGCTCCGGGCGTGTTTCTGAGCGCGACCGTTGCAACGGAGGCAAGCTTTCTCGGTGCGCAATATGCAGCACCGAGAAAGCTTCTTGCTCTACTCCCAGGCTCAGGACCCATTATTTGTGCCGGAGGGTCAT
Organism: Carideicomes alvinocaridis; assembly: GCA_005473895.2. Classification (GTDB taxonomy): domain Bacteria; phylum Pseudomonadota; class Alphaproteobacteria; order Rhodobacterales; family Rhodobacteraceae; genus Carideicomes; species Carideicomes alvinocaridis. The sequence continues at coordinate 226,692 of SRJI02000001.1, read as the reverse complement.
GATTTGCCGTCAGAAAGTAGAGCGGTGATATGTCTAATCTCTTCTGGCTGAGCGATGTGCGCATGGCGCGTCTCAAGCCCTACTCCCCGAACCCCCACGGCAAGCCGCGCGTCGACGATCGGCGTGTCCTGAGCGGTATTACCTTCATCAATCGCAATGGGTTGCGACGGAGAGATGCGCCTGCGAATCTCCTGGCTCTCCGTCGAGTTCCCGTGGACGGCCTTGAACCAGCCCGAGCGGATGAGTTGCGCCAGAGATCCGGCGTCATTGCGGTCAGTTGCGGTTCATGCCTACCATGTGCCACCTTCACAGTGGTGGTCGCGCCGTCGATCACCACAATCTTGTGGTTTGGGTTTGTCAAATATCCAATTGCCCCAAAAAAATACGCCCGCTGGATCTTCGTAACCGTCTCCAACAACGTTCACGGCGCGGCGTGGGTGAGAAAGCGTGCCGTGCGAGGCAACAACCTGTGATATAGTTGTTCGAATATTTGAGCATATTGATCATTTGGCACACCAATCGGAGGAGAGATGGTTGTACCAAAAAACCCGTATTTCTACGAAACCCATCAGCATATCCGCAGGGTCGGCCCCAAGATCAGGTCGGATCACGCGGTCCTGTACGAAGGCAAGTTCGGCAAGCTCGGCGCATTCGAGGCAGTAAGGAAACGCACGGACACGGTAATCCGGGATTTCGGACTGCACCTTCACCTTCCGGCAGAGATCATCACCGACGTGCTCGGCTTCATCGATGCGCCGACCTTCAGCGAAAAGGCCCCCAAACCTTACGCGGACCTCGGCGTCTGCATGCTGAACATGCGCAAGGACGGGCTGATCGACGACAAGGAAAACCATGGGCTCTGGGGGCTGGCCAGCACGTATTTCGTCAACCAGTCGAAGGTGATCGCGGTCGTGCGTGGCACGAAGGTGGAACCGAAATCGATCCTGCGCGAGATCGAGCTGCTGCACCTTCTCCGCCGCAAGCTACCTCCCGAGTTGCGCGAGAGGGTGCTCGACATCCTCTGCGATCCCACGGTGCCGGACCGGGATGCCGCGGCGATCGCGCCGAACTTCGTCAAGCAGGTGGACGCCACTCAAAAGGTCGCGAAGCAGATGAACCTGCGCCTCGACGTGAAGAGCCTGCTCGCGCCCGGTGGCAGGCGCAAGCGCAAGCCGGCGAAGCAAGACACAAAGCAGATCATCGCCCGCTACAAGAAGATCCTCAAGGAGCTGAAGACCCTGCGCATTCAGCTCGACCGGGATTTCGACAAGTTGAAGAAGCAAACCGCCCGGGATCTCGCGAAATGCAAGCATGCCCAGGACAAGGCCGACCTGTTGGGCACGCTTGCCACGATGGCCGGCGGTCTCCTCAATCTCGCCAAGGCGACCTACAAGTCCACACAGGTGACCGGTGCCGAACTGGCCAAGCTCAACCGGAAGATCCTGGTGGATGTCGGAAAGGACAAGACGAACCAGACTGCGCAACTGCTCGGCGACATGGTGTCGGACGACGTGGGCTCAGACGGGAACGCGGTGCTCTTCGCCAAGGCAACGCTGAAGGCATGGTCCGATATGAACAAGCTATCCTTCTGGGGAGCTGCCTATTCCGACATGGTCGAAAGCCGCAAGTTCAAGTGGGATCCCGTCTCCTGGTCCAAGTATTCGGAGAAGATCCGCCGCGACAGCGATGCAAAGGTCGATGGCATCCGCAAGAAGATGAAAAGTGATCTCGATGCGCGAATAAGGAAATACGAGACGCTTATCGCGAGCCTGGAGAAGGTAAAGTAGTGCCGGAGGCTGCCTTCGGCCGGCGGTGACTTTCGGTGACCGGACAACGCAGGCACAGGGCTTGAAGCCACCCTCCGATGGGGGGACGATGGTCACTGGTTCCTGCGGGACGCCAGCAGACAGGTCACCCGGCCCCGACGATCGTGAATGGCCCCCATATCCCGGGATGGTCGAATTCGGTTCCGGTCAACTTGGCCTGTAGCTCTTCCATGGCCCGGCGCATCGCCTCGCCGGGCAAGACCCCACCCTCCGAAACCTTGCCGAAAAACCTGGGCATGAGAAGGACGGAAGACGCCGAAAGGATGGTCCAATGGGAGACCACGAGGCTGCGTGCCCCGGCTTCGAAGAACGCGCTGGCCAGGCCCGAAAGCCCCGGCGCCCCTGTCCGGCCGGAGGGCGAGGCGGTGTTGCAGGCCGAAAGGATCACCATGTCGGCATCCAGGCGCAACCCGGCGATCTCGCTCGTGGTGAGCAACCCGTCATCGAGCCGCGTGGGATTCCGTGGCGGGGTCATCACGAGTGCCGGTTCGTTGACGTGGTCGAAATCTCCGGACACCACTGCATGAGTCGCAAACGCGAGCGTGCCCGTCCGCAAGGGCGCGAGTGATTTCAGCACCGCCTCGCTGGCGTCCTGACCGAGATAGAGCTGGCGCTGCTCGAGCGGCAAGTGGTCCGACATGGAGCGCAGTTCGTCCGCGGTTTCGGGCAAGGGTTCGAACAAGCGGGAGACGGTCCCGGCACGCGCGACGCCAGTGAACGGGTCGAAGATCCCGCCGCGCAGGGACGGGACACCGCCAGCGGGTCCGCGCAGAATGGGATCGCCGAACCCGGAGAATCCCGCGCCGGACCTCTGGGGCGCCGTGGCGCGCAGCACGACGAAGGATGACACGCTCGGCACGACGGCAAGTGCATGGGTAAGCCCGAGAAACCGGGCATCGGCGCCCGCCGGCGTGCGCCCGACCTGAGCCTCGCCCCGGACTAGAACACCGGGCGCGATCTGCTGGGCGGCCGCGTCAGGCACCATGACCAGCGTCTTCAACTTGTCCAGCCCGGCGCGATAGGGCCCCAGCAGCGCGTCGAAGATCGTGGCTGACGCAGCATGGTCGAACGGAGGAAATGCCTCTCTTTCGCGAATATCCAGCGTCGCGCGGAGACGCCGCACCAGCGCATCCAGTTCGGCGGCACCCACCTCTCTGCGTGCGACCTCGAGCCGGTCTGCGGTCAGCAACATCGTGTAACTGTAGTCGTCGGTCGCAGCGTGAAGCCACAGCCCCTCTTCAGGGCGAAGCAGGCTACGGGCCTCCTGGACACTTCGAGGCCGCGGCGTGAGCCGGTCGGCAAAACCGGGTGCGGCACGACGCAGCGCCGCATCGGCGGCTCGCTGCGCTGCGCGGGCATCGGCAATCCGCGCAGCCAACCGGGCCGGAACACCCTGTTCCAAGGCCCGCGCCTCCAACTCCCGTAAAGCGGTGGTCGCGTCACGATACCGCTTCAGCAACGCGGCTGTCTCGGGATCCGCCTGGCGTTGGAGGATGCCGTTCGTCGCACGCGCCGTCTCGTTGAGTTGCAGGAGTTGGATGGCATGAAACATCGCGGCAAGTGCCGGGGTGTCACCGGCGGCCGCGGAGGGGGAATGAAAGTCGAGTGCCTGCGCGACCTGCCCCCGCAGAGGGACCGGAGCAAAATCGCCGGTATAGGATTTCAACCGCGACAGCTCGATCAGCCGAGCCTCGGCGCCGGCCATGTTCTGCCCGATCAACCTCCGGGCCAGCCCGGGCTTTCCTGCGCGAAGGGCAACCTCTGCCCTGATACGCCGTGCCTCTCCCAAAAGCTCGGTTGCGCTCGAATGCATCCGGAGGAGGATGTGCAAGGCCCGGTCCGCCGCCTGCCGGGCCGCCGACAGGTTCCCGGCGCGTAGCTCCAGCATTGCCAGCGCGTTCAGGCCCGGCGGCGCATCGACCGGGGAATAGTCGTGCTCGGCCCGGATGCGCTGGACCTTGCGCAGGATATCGAGCGCCTCGGCGTCCGCTCCGGCATCGAACAATGCAAGGCCCAGTCCGGCCATCGCAAGGACCTGAAGCGCGCCGACTTCCTCTCCCCCCTCCGTCAGGCTGGGAGAGGACAGGACCTCGCGGTGGATCGCGATCGCCTCCGCATGGCGTCCCTGCTGACCGAGTGCCCGTGCCTGTTCCAGACGGGTGGTAAGCCAATAGGGGTGGTTGGTCCCAAGTGTGTGGGCGAACTGCTCGAGCGCGCGCGCGAAGGGACGCTGTGCGGCCTCGGCATTGCCGACCTTCACCAGGATGAGCGCGGCGCGATGCGCGGTCTGGCCCAGGACCGGGTGCCAACGGCCAAGCAGTTCGCGATAGGCTGCCTCCGCCCTGCTGTTCGCGGCCTCGGCCTCTGCAAAGCGGCCGCGGGCGAACTCGATTTCCGCGAGGTTGTAGAGGGCCGACGCATGGAGCATCGGCGCGCTGCCGCGTGTCCTTTCCGCGACTTGGGTCAGGAGTGTCTCGGCCTCGGCACTGCGGGCCTGGAACTGCCGGATTCTGCCGGTCAGAAGCTGCGCCTCGAGCTCCTGCCGCTCCGCCAGTCGGAGCGGAAGCGCGGAAAGCGCGGCCTCGGCGGCCTCCGGGAGCCGGCGGGCAAGGAGCGACTTCACCTTGAGAAAGAGGAGATCGGCCTTGGCCTTCTCCGAACCGGGAATACCTACGGCGAGTGCGGCGTCGAACTGCGCTTCGGCACTGGCAAATTGTCCTCGCGCCAGCAGCGACTGGCCCAGCAGCGATAACGCTTCGCGAAGGAGCTCCGGGCGCCCGGCCTCGCGGGCCATCTCCGCGGCGTGGCGAAGCTCGTTCTCATCGGCGGACCCGCCCGTGGCCACGGCGATCCTGGCTCCGGTCAAACGGACCGCCGAGCCGAGCGCGCCCTCGGCCTGGGCGATGTCGGCCTGTTCGAGTGCCTCCTCCGCCGCCTCGGCCGCGCCATCGAGCCGCCCGAGATCCAGCTCAAGCGCTGCGATCTCGTTCCAGAGGAAGGCCAGGTTGCGCGCGTTCGCGGGGCTTTCGTTGAGCATCCCAACCGCGCGGCGGTAGAGCGCGCGCGCCTCCTCCGGCGCGTCATCGCGGAGCGTTCTGGCCTGGCCCACCAGTTCGCGCAGATCCTTCGCCACGACAGGATGAGGGACCATCAACAGCAGGACGGCCAGGAAAGCTGCGGCGTGGCGCCGGGCCACGGCGCCGCGCCTAGCCGCCGGGGGCCGCGGGCGTCGCGGCGATGGTTCCGACCGCGCGATAGCCGTTCTGTTGTTGATCCGACATGCTGAAGGCCCCGACCAGCCCCGCGGGGGCCTTCATTGCCCCCCGGTCGGGGCTGCTCGCGGTGACATTCGGCCCGACGAACCGCCCGTTCACCTCCGCGAGCGTCCCGCTATAGGCCCCGGTTGCCGGGTTAGTCGCGCCATCTGTCAGAAGCCCTGTGTAATTGCGAAAGCTCGAAGAGGCGGCGGTGGCGCCCGTGACGCTCCGGCCGTCGAAATTCATCGTCGCCTCCCCCGTCCGCGAGGCGAAATCGAAAGTGTCTGAATAGGAGCCGGTGACAGTCCGGATCGTGTTGCCCTGACGCACGTTGCCGATCGCGTGGCCGGAATATTTGACGTTGGCGCGCAGCGGATTCGAGGCGCCGAGGCAATTGCGTTCGGCGGATGTCGCACAGCCGATATTGCTTGCCTCGTCCGACGTGAGCTCCGCCCCCGCGGCATAGCTGCCCAGATGAGCGTGGGTCCTGGTACCGCCTGCGGCGCCGGTATCGAGGTCGCCGAAGAAGTAGCCCCATTTGACATAGGGCGAATCCGGCGAATCCGTGGCGCCTGCCTCGACGCTGGCGCCGGAGACGAGGGCGACGCGCCGGGTCACCGTCTCGCCCGTGTCGCCTTCGCCCGCTGCCGTCGTGCGCGCACCATAGACGCCGTCGCGCACGAAGGCGCTGGTTCCGTCCACCTCGCCCATGACGATCTGATCGTCACCGAACTGGAGCGTGGCCGAGAAACTGTTGGTCGCGCTGTCATAATCGGAGAAGCTGAGATTGGCCCGGAGACCGGTTTCGTCGGTGATCTCGTTCGGGTCCAGTGCCGCGGATCTCAGGTCGGTATTTCCGAACGCCGTGGCTGCAACGCCGTCACCCTTCTGATATTCAAGGAACCCCGCTGCGTAGCCCAGGCCAGAGATGCCGGCGACGCGGTTGCTTGCGTCCACCGGGGCCGAGGCCGTGGCGGCCCCGACCCGCAGCAGGGCATACCGGGCGGAGGACCCGTCCATCGCGAGGTCCGTACCACCCTCGAGCCGGTCGCGTTCGTCCATGTCGTCGAAGATCCGACCATAGTTTTCGAGGACGAAATAGCCCAGCCGCCCCTCGTTCAGGGGCAGCTCAGGATTGTTGCCCCCGACCGCGGTGCTCTGGGTCTGGCCATAGGAAAGAACCGCGCCGGTGGATTTACCGGCCGCGTCGACGGCCCGCGAAGAGCCAATGGTCTGCATATTCATCACCACGCCCAGAGACGCCTCGATCCCGAGCGCGTTGGTGGCTGGATCGTCCTCCTCGTAGCTGGTGAAGACGACGTTGCCGATGGTGGCTGAAATGGTGGAGATCTGCCGGTCGATCCCGTCTTCGGTGACGGTCTTGAGCCCGTAATCCGCATAGAAAAGCTTGGGGGTCTGCGCGCCCGCGCCCTCAACCACGCCGTCCGGGTTCACCACGTAGAACGGGCTTTGCCGAAGATCGGATACGCTCGGCGAGAACCGCGTGCCACCATCAAGCCCCGTCCAACTGAGCCCGGTCATGAAGGCACGGCTGGTGGAAAGGTCCATCCCCGCGTCCCCGGAGCCGGGCATACCCTCCGCCAAGCTGAACTCATCGATGCGATGGCCGGGCCCGCGCTGCTCCGGCTCGAGGTCGAGCAGCGTGTGCAGCCCGCCGGTGGCGAAGATATAGCGCCCCAAATCTTCGCCCGTGTCGACGAGGGCGGCAGCGGTGATCAGTAAGTCGCCGGAAATGGAGCTATTCGGCCAATCGGACGGTGCAACTATGCTTCCGTCGGGAAACCTGGCTTCGATCGCGTCGTTGAAGGCCTTCTCGCAATTGTCGCCGCAACCTGCTGCCACCCAGTTCGCGGCGCGAAGGAGCTTCATGTCCATGAGCTGGAAAAAGTCGGTGCGAACTGGGGGGGCGTAAGGAAGCAATGGGTTTTTGGTCACGCCATCGCCTGCCTCGTCGCGCGCGAGAAAGTAGGTCATTTCGGCACCAATCCCTGTATGCCATACCTTCCCGGCCGCTTGCTCCGCCGCATCAAGATTGAATATGGTATCAAGGGCGCCGGGCTCTGGTCCAGCCCCCAAGGTCGTATCCGCGCGGAGAACGTCAAGGTTGTCCGAGTTCTCAAAACTTCGAAATGTATCGAAGTCCTCCACGAAGGTAGAATAGTCGTTAGTCGTAGCAAGGGAATAGTAGACGGACGCATCTTCCTCTGAAGCCTCGTACGAAAATCGAATGAGGCCGGACTGGTACGCACTCTCTTCGAAATCAGATGTGAGCCCCCATGCAGACGGACGCTCTTTTGTTCCTGGATTGCCGTAAAAGTAGCCTACGCCTCCCAGTTGCCCATCGTCGGATTTGGTAGTTTCAATTCCCACTGGTGCGCAGTTTTCGGTGCCGCAGTCGTCCAAGGCAACGGTTAGCGATGAGGAGCCGAACTTTCGGTTGGTTCGCGCACCGAGGTAAGTTTTTCCGAAGAGAAACGGCTCTTGGTAGCCCTGCCGTAAAATCGTGATCCTGCCATCCTCGGTAGTCGACGGCGTTTCGTTGATCGTCCCTGTCGAAACAGCGTCGCCGGTATCGGCCAGACCGACATCGAACTCCGCGGCCAGGTCGAAGGCATCCGGTTCGGGTGTCTCGGGTTCGGGGGTCTCCGGACCAGTCGGGGTCTCGTCCTCGACGGTCCGAGGGTCGGGATCCGCGCTTTCCTGCTCGATGTCGCTGAAGGCCACATCTTCACCATCCTCGTCCGCCCTGGCATCGAGCGGCCCCCCGGATGGCGCGCTGCGCCGGCCGCGAAGGTCTGGCGGGATCCCGTCCCGCAAACCGCGGCTGAGCGCCAGCAGATCGGCCAGCACCTCTTCCCGGCTCATCCGACGCGGTGTCGTGGGGGCCCCGCCCGACGCCGAAACCTCGAACCCGCTGCGGTAGAGCCGCCGGCTGGTGCCGTCCGCGCTTACGATCAGTTCGCGTCCGGTCAGCAGATGGGTCCGCGTCCTCCCGCCCGAGGCATTGACGATCGCCGACCCGGCGACAAGAAGCATCGTCGCCTGTGTTGTGACGATCGTGATCGGCGCAGTCGCGTTGGTTGCGCCCCCGGCGATCCGGACCAGCCCTTCGTCGAGCGACACCCGGATCGCGCCCCCATCGCAGGTGATGCTGGCCGAACTCGAGGGCGCCAGCACGACAGAGGTATTGTCGGGAAGGATCGCCTCGATCGTCTGGTCCGGCGCACTTACAAACGTTTGCGCGCCATTGCAGTCCACGGCCACCTGCCTGAGCGAGTCCGCCCGGCTCTCTCCCGGTGCCAGGGTCGCGCCGAGCATCAAGGTGACGGCAAAGAATGCTGAAGTTCGAAATGCGGTCATGTCGCAGCCTCCCAGGCTCAGGGTACCGGCGTCAGAAATTCTTGGTGAAAGAAACCGAGATGTATGTGTTGTCGTAATCGGCGATCGAGTAATTGGACTGGTTCCAGACCTGCCCGATCTCGGCGATCACGGCAGCGGTGTCGGTCACCGGGACCGAGACCGAGGCGGACAGCCCGTAGCGGGTGTCGCTCTGCGCCTCCGTCAGCGAGGCCAGGGTGGGAGCGTCGTAATCGCGCTGGCTGACACTGGCATTCAGGCCGAGCCGCCACGGCCCGCGAGTGCCTACCGGCGCGTCGATGAGATGCGATAGCCCCAAGTCAAGCGCCACTTCCTCGAATGCCTCGTAGCCCGCAGCGGCGCTCTTGTCCGCGTAACCCAGGGTGACCGTGGCCTGCGTCCGTTCGCTCAGGGCGTAACTGTATCCGACCTGCACGCCCCACCGTTCGCCATCGCGATCGTCGTTGCTGGCCAGCTCCGTCGTGGCCTCGAATTCCTGCTGGAACCAGAAGACCGAAGCGTTGAACCGCCCCGCCTTTCCGACTGCGCTCCGGTAGCTCACGATCGGGCCGTGCTCCGTGAGGCTGTGCTCTCCGGCACGCCATTGGCCACTGACCTGGTAGCGCAGCACGAGGTCGGCCGGACGACCCAGTGTCGGGGCAAGGTTCACGTCCATACCGACGGCGCCGGAGAGGGTAGTGATATCCAGTTCGCTGCGGTCAGAATACCGCCGATGATACAGATCGAGGTCGAAGGCCAGCAGATGCCCAGCCTGCGCTCCGATATCATAACGCGCCCGTCCCCCGAACGCGGCGAAGGCCGAGACGTCCGAAACCCCGGTGGAGCCGGGGGTGACGGTCGCCCCAGCAAAGGTGGTGCCCGAGGCGGGACCGGAATTGGCATTGCTGTCAGCGATGAGGCCCGCCGCGATGTTGCCCGCGAAATGCAGGCGGCGGTTCCCGACCTTTGCCGCCTCGAGATATTCGAGAGCCTGCTGGCGCACTGCGGGGGGCGAGTCGGGTGATTGGACCGCCTCCCGGATCAGCGGCTCGGCCAGGGCGACATTGCCGGTTCGCAAGTAAAGCACGCCGAGTTCCAGCCGGATATTGTCGAGGTTCGGGTAAATCAGCAATATGCGCTCAAGCGCGGTGATCGCTGTCTGGAAGTCGCCGGCTTCCGACGCAAGCCGCGCGAGGTGGAACGAGGCGTCTGCATCCGCGGGGTTAGCTCTGACGGCCGCCACAGCAGCTTGCCACTCTGGGGAATTCGAATTCTGGGCCTGCACACTCCCTGAAATCAGAATTGCACTCGTAACAAGGAGTATTGCTCGCCGCATAAATGCTCCCCTCCCCAAAATCGCACACATCCGAACATAATACTGTCATAGGTTGCGCCGATACGCCTAACACTTTATTTCTAAGTGGTTCAGCTCGTTATGAGTAGAACTCTCGGACGGGAACGGCCTGGCAACCGCGGCCGCTAGCCGAAATTTTGTCCCTCTTCGGAGCCGGGTTGAGCTACTCCTCGAAATTCAGACACTGACACAAGCTACGATTTTCAGTCTGCTGATCTTCAAGGAGGAGGACATCAGAGATGTCGAAACGGAAGCAGCCCGCGCCTGACTTCAAGGCCAAGGTCGCGCTGGAAGCGCGGAAGGGCGAGGTGTCGGCCGCCGAACTGCAAGCGGGTTCGGCGTGCATTCGACGATGATCCATCAATGGCAGAGGCCCCTGCTCGAAGGTGGGTCCGGCGTGTTCGAACGCGGGGCCCGCAAGAAACCCGAGATTGACGAGGAGCAGGTGAGGCAGCTCCTCGCTAAGATTGGGGTGGTGGCGGTGGCCAACTCTTTTTGTTGGAACGAGAGCTGAAGCCTTGGGGCGGGAAGTGACGCGCAGTTCAATAGCGAACGCTAGGTTCACATTCAGTGGTGTCTCCCAAAAACGTTGGGAGTGTCCGCATTCTGTGTTGGTTCACTCCGGTTTAACCCGAAAGGGCCAATGTTCCTCCGCTTTTCCCGCGGAGGATGCCATTGCTAAACCACGACTTTCGCCGTTTTCTTGCCCCCCTCGACGAGCTGAACCCAGCCCAGATTGAGGAAGCCCAGACGAAGACCCGGGATCTGCGGCGAAGGAGCGAGGCGATTTCGGAGATCAAAACACGGACAAATCAAGAACATAAGTGCCCCTTCCGCGGCGACGAGCGCCGCCAGAAGTGGGGCCGGACACGCACCAAGGTCCAGCGCTACCGATGCTCGGGCTGCAAGAAGACCTGTTGAGGCTGGACCGGTAGCGCTATCGGCCGCATCCATCGTCTCGATCTCTTCATGGTCGCGCGGAGGGATATGCTCGGCTCCTCCCCGCCGCAGTCGGTGCGCAAGCTTGCGCGCCGGCTCGGGCTCAACAAATATACGATCTGGCGCTGGCGGATGCTGGTCTTCTCGATCATCGGTAGTGGCACTGTGGCGGCCTTCTCCGGAATCATCGAGGCCGATGAGACCTACCACCGAGAGTCGCGCAAGGGATCGCGAGAATTGGTTCGACACTTCGCTGACCCGACGATGGTTACGCCGCCGCCCCGCCCCAGGAGGGAGGACTTCACAACCCAGGGACTCAAGATGATGCGCGGTCTGTCGAGGTGGCAGCTGCCCATCCTCACTGTCGCGGACCGTGGCGGCTCTTGTCTCTTTCGGCGGCTACCGAACCGCATGGGCGCGACCATGGAGCGCGCGGTGAAACCCTTGGTGCCGGGGGATGCGGTGCTCTGCTCGGACGGAGGTAACGGCTACAAGAACCTCGCGGCGGCGCGCAGCCTTAAGCACTTCGTGATCGGCAGCAAACCCGGCACCCGTGTCGCAGCGGGCTGCTATCACATCCAGAACGTGAATTCGCTCTACGCCCGCTACAAAAGGTTCATCAAGCCATTCTGCGCACCGGCCACGAAGAACCTGGATGGCTACATCCGTTGGCCGGAGGTTCGGCTGGCGGGGGGCAACCCGCCGAGGTTGTCCGGGCATCGTAAACCCGGTGTCGCGGCAGAGGTCTGCTTCGAGCCCTTTCTGACCGCGGTCTGGGAGAGACGGTTCGCAGCAGCAGCGGCGCTCGTCGTGGGAACCGGCCCTCAAGTGCCATTCAGGTCTTGGTTTTGTGCCTTATGATACCGAACAAGACAGCTCAGGCGACGAGCCCGAGAGCTTCGTCGCTTGCGTTATCGCTATATTTGTCTCTAGGGGGCCACGGTCTGTCTCGCCAATGGGGGGTAAAGTGAAACTTGAGACCGAACGGCCTTCGACCAGTGCGCCGTTTCCGACGCCAAGCGCGTAGTCGTAGTAGAGTTTCACGATCTCTTCCCGCGTGATCTGGCCGGTGACCTCGTGCGACAGGCAGGCCTGCATCCAGGCGCGCACGCGGTGATATTCTGGCGTGTCCGGGAGCTGAAATCCCTCATAGTATTCGAGGAACCAGAAGCGCATGAAGATCGGCGCAAACACCGCTTCGGCCAGTCCAAAATCTTCGAACAGATAGCGTCCGTCTGGGTTGTGCTCGATAAGGAAGTCATTGATGTCGCGATAGACGTACAAAAGCTTGTCGGCACAGGCGTCCCGGCGGTCGCGGTCCTGGTTCATGACGAACAGGTAGCCCGCCATCGTGAACGGCCCTTCGCGCGTAATCAGCATGAATTCGATGGCGTGCTCGACCGGATCACTTCGACGCAATGCCGGGCCGTCGATCGCCTCGTCGAGATAGCGCAGGATGACGAAGCTTTCCTTGATGATCCGGCCATCCGGCGTCTCGAGCACCGGCAGCGCGGTCGTGCCTCCCGTCTTTTCGAGCAGCGCCGGGTCGCGGGGCTTGGTGATGTCGACGACGCGGAATTCGACCGCTTCCGCCGGCCGCGCTGGGCCAACAGGATCTCGAGCCGCTGAGAGAAGGGGCAGACCGGGATATGGTAGTCGATATGTCTCGCGCTCATGGCATCAGTCCAGCGAAGGGCCGGTGAAGGAGAGGTTGTGGCGCGCGGCGGACGCCTCGATCGCCGGCATGTCCTCGGGGATACGGAACTGGCCCGCGGCCATCTCGGCGAAGAACGCCTCAAACCCGCCGGGGGTCAGGATCAAGAGATGCCGGGACGGCTCGTCGCCGACGACCTTGAAGGTGTGGTTGGTGCCGCGCGGGATGAAGACGCTTTCGCCCGGGCCGGCAATCCGTTCATCCCCGTCGATCCAGACCTTGCAGGTCCCGGTGATCATCACGAAGGTCTCGTCCTCGGTCTGGTGCACATGCCGCGGCGGCCCGCTTCCGACCGGCGACAGGCTGTCGACGATGGACATGACGCCGCCGGTCTGTTCGGGGGACAGGATGGTCTTGTAGTGGACGCCCAGCCATTCGATGGCGCTGGTGTCGGTGGTCAGGTCTTTCATCGTTCCACTCCTTGTTCCGGACTGAAACGAAAGCGCTTTCGTTGAGAGAACGATAACCCAGAATGGCGGTATCGACCAAACCGTATTGCACGATATAGGATATCGCCGAAATGAATTTCGCAACGTTTGACCTGAACCTGCTGCGCGCGCTGGACGCGATTTTCCGCGAGGGCTCGACTGTGAAAGCGGCCGCACGGCTTGGCCTGTCACAGTCCGCCGTGTCAGGTAGCCTGTCGCGCTTGCGTCATGCCCTCGGCGACCCGCTGTTCGTGCGTCAGGGGAACAGGCTGGTCGCCACCGATTACGCTGCGGGTTTGAAAGAGCCGGTCAGCAAGGAACTGGAGCGGATTGAAGCGATACTGTCACCGCCCGCCCGTTTCGATCCACGCACCGCCGAGGGAACCTTCCGAATCGCGGCCAGCGATTTCTTCGCCGAGATGCTGATGCCAGCGCTTGCCGACCTGTTGCAGCGCGAGGCCCCCGGCATCCGCGCGCAACTCATTGACCTCGTGCCGCAGGACTACGTGGCAAGCCTCGACCGGCGGAGCGCCAATATCGCACTAATACCCGACACGACGCTTCCGGACTGGGTTTGCCGGGAGGTGCTCTTTCGGTCGCCCTTTCACGTCATCGCGCGTCGCGGGAACCCGGGCCTTGTCGGGCTCGCGCCCGGCGACGTGATGCCTTACGAGGTGTTCTGCACGCTGCATCATGTCCTGTTCTCGCCCGAAGGCAACATCGCCGCGATGGGCGACGCGGCACTGGAACGCGTCGGCCGCAAACGCCGCGTGGCGATGACGGTGCCGGTCTTTTCCGGCGTCTGCCGGGCGGTGCGCGAAAGCGACCTGATCGCACTTGTCCCGGCGCAATTGGCGGCGGATGTCGCGGATACCTTCGATTTGCAGGTGTTCAAACCGCCGATGCCAATCGACCCGCCGCTTATCATCGGCATCTGGCACAAGCGGTCGCAAAATACACCACTTGCGGCTTGGATGCGGGAACGGGTCTTCGGCATCATGCGTGGCCTGGATCGGTAATGAACTCCTTCGGCGCATCGAAGATCCTTGCCGGCGCTGTTATGATCGAGCAAGCGCGGCGAACGACCGAAACGTCCGCGAAGCGGACCAACACGGTTTGCGGACACCCCCTAAATGTTCTGTCAACGCTGGTTACCGCCTCGCGCTGCTCATTGAACTGGTTGACGATACATCCACTCACCTGAGAGCAAAGTAACGTTTCGACGGGGGCGGGCTGACGGGGTGCTGGAGGCGATGATCAGTCCGACCGTAAGGTCGGCACCCCAGATCGAGCTCCTTCAACATGCGGCGGTGGCAAGCGGACCCTGCTGCCTAGTCGGTTGCGTTCATGTGGCAAGGCTCGGCCGGGGGATGATCGGACCTTTGGGTTGGTGGCAAGCAGAACCAGAATCTCCGTATCGGCATGGGTTGGTGTACCTGAATTCGTCCGATTTCGTACCTGCGGAACGCGGCCTCCGCGAAGAGCGACGCTTGTCCTGAACCTAGCGCTGTGTCGCAACGCCAGAGGGCTCTGGCTTGGGCTTGCGGCGATGGTCGTGGACGAGGATGGCCGCCCCCAGCAAAGGGCCGGCGAGGCTTATCACGAGAGGCACCTCGAAGCTCTGGAACGGAATGAGCGACAGCAGACCCGCAGTCCCCAACAGGATTCGCGTCGGGATCGGCAGGATCGTGGCAAAATATCCCGCCAGCGCAGCCGAGACGAAGATCACCCCTGCGATCGCGGTCAGGCAGACTATGGCCACCTCGGCCCGGCTGCCGTCGAGCAGCAATGCGGGTGAGAACACAAATAGGAAAGGGATGACATAGGCCAGCCAGCCGAAGCGCATGGCGGCAAACCCGGTGGTCATGGCCGGCGCCTTGGCAATGGCCGCGCCGGCGAAGGCCGCAAGCGCGATGGGCGGGGTGATCATCGACATCATGCCGAAGTAGAGAACGTAGAGATGGGCCGCGATCGGCTCGATCCCCAGCTTGGTGAGGGCGGGGGCGACGAGCGCCGCCAGGAGCACATAGACGCCCAACGTTGGCAGTCCCATACCCAGCACGACGCAAACTGCTGCGGAAAGCGCCAGGAGGAGGATCAGGCTGTCACCACCGATCTGCACCAGCAGGTAGGTCAGGTTGAAGCTCAGCCCCGTGACGTTCAGCACGCCGATCACGATGCCGGAGGCGGCCGAGATGAGGATGATCTCCACTACCGCGTGCCCGGCGCCGGCGAAGCTCGATAGAAGGGTCCTCAAGCCGGGGCGGGTGCCGTTATAGCCGAAGATCAGGACGGTCGCGACAATCATGGCTGCTGCCAGCAGGGCCGCGCGCTCCGGCTGCCAGTTCATGAAGAAGAGCGCATAGATTAGCACGCCGAAGCCCAGGAGGAAATGCAATCCGCTCATCACCTTGCGGCGCGAGGGAATCTGGTCGCGGGGGACGGCGAGGATTCCCATGCGCGCGGCCTCGAGATCGGCCTGAACAAAGACGGCGACATAGTAGAGCACCGCGGGCACGATCGCTGCGATCACCACGGTGGAATAGGGCACGGCGAGAAACTCGGCCATCAGGAAGGCCGCGGCACCCATCACCGGAGGCGTGAGCTGCCCGCCGGTCGAGGCGACGGCTTCGATCGCTGCGGCCTTGTGAGCGGGGTAGCCGTCACGCTTGATCATCGGGATCGTAATCACCCCGGTGCTGGCGACGTTCGCCACCGCGGATCCCGAAATCGAACCGAAGAGGGCCGAGGCGAGGACCGAGATCTTCATCGACCCGCCCCGGTAACGGCCCATCAGGCGCATTGCCGCATCGGTGAAGAAGACCGAGCCGCCGGCGATGTTCAGAACCACTCCGAAGAAGATGAAGGCAACCACCACCGTCGCTGCCACCGACAAGGGCAGGCCCAGCACGCCGTTGGAATCGAAACTCATATAGGCCGCGAGCTGCTGCCAGCCCTGCGGCCGACCTTCCAGCCCACCCGGAAACCGGTCGGCCAGAAGCGCATAGGCAAGAAATGAAACGAGGATGATCGGCAGCGCCCAACCGGTCGCCCGGCGAACCGTCTCCAGCAGCGCCAGGACCAGCAGCCCGCCAGGGATCCAGATCTCGGGCGGGTGCATGAATATCTGGTTGGTCAGCGTCGGATAACGCAGCGCGACCCAGAGCGCCGCCGCGGCCGAGATCAGAGCGAAGACGACGTCCCACCACGGCACGGTCTCACGCTTGGTGCCCGGCCGGCCGGGCAGGGACAGGAAGGCCACGAAAAGCGCGATGGCCAGGATCAGGCCGAGGAATTGCTGGGGGTAGAACCCGACCCCCAGCATCCGGGGCACGTTGAGAGCCCACATGATGGCGAGCAGCGTCATGGCAGCGGCCGCGATATTCGCGAGCGGGCGCCAGAAACGGGAAGGCAGCGCAATCATCGACAGGCTCCGTCAGCGGGGAGGGCTCAGAGGCCCTTTTCCTCGTAGAAGCGCAGGGCGCCGGGATGGAACTTCACACCGCCGCCATCGCCGTGCATGTCGTCGGGGTTGAAGCCGGCGAAGGGCTTGAAGGTCTCGGTCAGCGTGTCCTTCCCCTCGTAAAGCGCCTTGGTCATCTCGTAGACGGCCTGCTCGTCGGCGCTGGCATGGGTGAACACCACCTGCGGATAGGCCATGTAGGTGTCGGTCTCGGGCACGCCCGGGGTGCTGCCGCCCTCGATCTGGGTGAAGAAGGCGGTGGGCCAGTACTTGCGCATCGCGGTGAGGTTCTCCTCCGTCGGCTCCATCGGCAGCGCATAAAGCCCCCCGACCGAGGCATCAGCCTCGCGAACCTTGCCGGCCCCGAAGGCGAAGACGAAAGCGTCCGCCTCACCCGACATGAAGGCATCGGCCCCGGCGCTGGTGCTGGGCACCATGACGCTTTCGATATCGTCCCGCGTCAGGTCGGCGGTGGCGAGCAGCCCATCGATCAGCGGAAGAATAGTCTGTTGAGCGGTATAGCCATCGGCCACGGGGCGGCCTTCGAGCTCGGCAATACTGCCGATACCATCATCGGCGCGGGTGAAGATGCCCAGGCGCAGGGGCATGATCATGCCAACGATGCGCAGGTCGGGGCTTTCCATCCCTTCGAACCATCCTGCGCCCTGCTCGGCGTAGGAGACTTCCTGAAGGTTGGCGACGCCGAAATCGATGCCGCCGGAGCCCACATAGGGGATGTACTGGTTCGTGCTGGTGGCGGGCTGCACCGTGGTCCGCAGCCCGGCATTGTTCGCCGTGTTGGCGACGGCGGTGCCGATGTTGTGGAACAGCGTGCCCGGATTGCCCGTGGCGATCCCGTAGCTTTGGGCGGCCACCGGCGCGGCAAGCGTCGCCGAGATGGCTGCAGCGCAGACATAGGTCAGCAGTTTCATGATCTTTCCTCCCAGTTTCCTGATATTGCTCCCTCGGACGGGCCTTCAAGCCAGCCCCGTCGGCAAGGGAACCGTGTCGACGCAGGCCATCTCGGCCCGCGCCAGGCTTTCGAAAAGCATGGCCTTGCGGGACGCCGCTTCCGGTGCGTCCCAGAGATTGCGTAGCTCGTCAGGATCCTCCTCCAGATCGTAGAGCTCGCCGCCTGCTTCGCCGGGGAAGAGGCTGAGCCGCCAGCCATCTTCCACAATCGTGTGCACCCGCGGCGGCACCCCCCATGCGGGATGCGGGCGCTGGTGTTCGTACTGGATCAGCACATTGTCGCGACCTTTCGCTTCCCCCCGCACCACCGGGAGCAGGGATTGCCCCTGCATTCCCTCGTACGGGGCCAGGCCCGCCCGGTCGAGCACGGACGCAGAAATGTCGATCGTGCTGGCCAGTTCGCGGGTCCGGTGCGCTTCGCCCCCGGGTTCGGCCCAGATCAGGGGCACCCGCGTGACCTGCTGATAGGGCTCCGCGCCCTTCAGCAGCAGTCGATGATCGCCTAGGTTGTCGCCGTGATCGCTGGTGAAGATCACCACCGTATCCCTGCTTCGGCCCGAGGCCTCGAGCGCCGCGAGGATGCGCCCCACGGCCTCGTCGATCATGGTGACCATGCCGCAGGTCAACGCTTGCGCCTCCTGCGCCTCGCGCGCGGTGATGCCGATCGTGTTCATGCCGTTCAGTTTGGCCCGACCGGCCTCGCGTTCTTCCAGCACGGCCGCGACATGGGCAGGCGGTGTCCAGTCATTTACCCGGAACGCAGCGGGCACCGGCATGTCGGCCGGGTCATACATGTCCCAGAAACGCCCCGGCGGGTTGAGCGGGTGGTGCGGGTCGGGAAAGGACACATTCAGGAAGAAGGGGCGGTCGTCACCCGACCGCTCTGCCAGCCATGCCTCGGCGCGCTCGGCGATGAAGCTGGTGGAATAAAGCTCCTCCGGCAGCGCCGTGCGCACGGCCTGCGGGCAAGTGTAGTCATGGGGCAGCTGGTTCTCGGCGCCGGTAAGGTCGTCCGCCGCCGGCTCGCGCTCCAGCAGCCAGCGCCGATAGTCGCCGCCCACACGGTCGCCGTGGCCCGTGATCAGCTCCACGTGGTCGAAGCCGTAAAAGGGCGTCTCCACCGCGGCATCCTCGCGGTCCCAGAAGTCGGGGGATTCGATGTCGTACCCCGCGCCATCCTCCTGCCGCACCGCTTGGGCGAGGTCGGGCGGCGGCGGGCACTTTCCCGTCTCCCCTGCCGCGCCACGGATGGCCGGCATGTCGGAGAAATTCTGCAGATGGCTCTTGCCGATCAGCCCGGTATCGTAGCCCGCCGCGCGCAGCAGCTCCACGAAGGTCACGTTCCTCCGTGACAGCGGCACCCCGTTGAGCCGGACTCCGTGCAGCGAAGGCATCCGCCCGGTCATCAGGCTGGCGCGGTTGGGCATGCAGACGGGGCTTGCCACGTAGGCGTCGGTGAAAAGCGTCCCGCGGCCCGCCAGCCCGTCCAGCGCCGGAGTGCGAACCACCGGGTGGCCGGTGCATCCCAGCGAATCTGCCCGCTGCTGGTCGGTGATGATAAAGACGAAATTAGGTCCCGGCATCATACTCTCCGAGCCGCCTCGTCGCGCCCCGCCTAAAGGCGGCGCGCGCTGATCCTGGCGAAGTGTCCGTCACTGGTCGTGCTGACGCTTGGCGCGGTTCTTGAAGGCGGTGACCGGCGGCATCAGGTAGCGGCGCAGCTCGGCCTCGTCCACGGCAGGTGCGGCGGGGACAGGTTTGGTCCCGCCCACGGTCACGCGCTCCATCAATCGGCGTTGCGGATAGTAGTCGTGCAGCGCGGAATGCTGGGTCCAGCGATTGTCCCAGAAGACGACCATGTTGGGGGACCAGTGATGTCGGTACTGGTATTCGTGCCGCTTGGTCTTGCGATAGAGAAGATCCAGCAGCATCTGGCTCTCTTCGTCTTCCATGCCCTTAATCTTGAGCGTGAATTGGGGGTTCACGAAAAGTGCGCGCTTGCCGGTGATCGGGTGTTCGGTCACCACCGGGTGCACTACGGGCGGATACTTGTCCTCGTAGCTGCGCTCCTTCGCCTTGCCCTCGGGGGTGGCGTCGAAGAGCATCCGGAACGGCTTGAAATCGTGAATGGCCTCGAGCCCCAGCAGGAAATGCTGCATCCGGTCCGACAGGCCTTCCCAGACCGCGGTCATGCTGGCGAAGGCAGTGTCGCCCCCCACCTCCGGCACGATCTTGGAGCACAGGATGGTGCCCATCGGAGGGGCTTCGCGGAAGGTCTCGTCGGTGTGCCAGACGTCGGTGGGCGCCGGCGGGTTGCCCTCCTTGTTGTCGTAGACGATCAGCTCCGGCGCGTCGGCGGCGTTGGTGGAGAACGGGTGCACGGACAGGTCTCCGAAGTAGCGCCCGAAACGCTTCAGGTCTTCCGAACTGATCTCCTGATCCGGGAAGACCAGCACGCCATGCTCCGCATGGGCCTGCTTGAGCGCGTCGATCGTGGCCTTGTCCAGCTCCTGCGTCAGGTCGACGCCGCGGACCTCCGCGCCCAGGAAGACACCTTTGCGTTTTACATCGAGTCCGGCTTTCGCGGCCGGTTCGGCGACAGCGGATTGGTTCATCTCGCTCCTCCTTGCGAACGGGGACAGGCAGAGCCCATCCGAAATCTCCCTCAACGCTAATGTCGGAGAATGCGCGGTGAAACTGAGTTCTGCTGCTTCAACGTGAGAAAAAGGACATCAATTCGGCTGCGATACCTCGGAGGCGTATTGCGCGGCAGCCTCTCTCACGCATGAGGCGAAGACGCGGCTCTGCGCGCTCAGTCCCGCCTCCGCAAGGGTTGAGATGCCCACCGGGCCGCCAGTCGAGCTCAGATCGATATCCAGCTCTCTCAACCGACCCTCCAGCAGGTCGGTTCTCACCACTCCATACGGGACAAGCCAGAGCGCATCGGTACGGCGAACGAAAGCCTTACTGAAATCGGGCGAGAGAGTCTCCATCACGTCCGGAAAATGCGAGATGCCGAGACCGATCATGAATCGGTCGATCTCGGGGCGGATCACGGTGCCGTAGGACGGAAGGATCATGGTGAAGCGGCCGAGGTTTTCTTCCGTGAACTCCGTCACGCCCTCGAGCGGATGGCCCGGCCGGGCGACGAGCGCGAAGCGCTCGAAGTAGAGCCGCTCGAAATGCAGCCCCATCATCTCGTCCGGCTCGGCCAGGCGCCCCACGACGAAATCGAGTTCGCCGTTGCGAAGCTGGGTCATGAGCTGGCGGTTCATTCCCGCGGCCATACGCACCGGGACCTGGGGCATCCGCTCCTTGAACGTGGTGACGGCGGCGGGCATGACCTGTGCCGCCACGTTGGGCAGGGCGCCGACGAGGACGCTGGCCCGCAGCTCCGACCGCGCTTTCGCAATCAGGTCCACGCCGTGATGCAACGCGGTGAGACTGGCGCTCGCATAGCGATGCAATACCTCGCCGGCCGGCGTCAGGGTCAGGCCGCGCCGGTTCCTCTCCACGAGCCGCTCACCGACGATATCCTCCAGTTCCTTCAGGGTCTTCGATGCGGCAGAGGGCGTGACGCCGGTGCGCCCGGCCGCCTCGGCCAGCGTGCCGGTCCGCACGCACTCGACGAGAAAGCGCAGATGGCGATATTTGATCCGGGAATCAGGAAGTTCGGTCATTCGCTTCGCACACTCTCTGCATCCGGGCGCGCGACCCCTGGTGGCGGTCGGCTTGGGCAAGGGCGAAGGGTATCGTCGGGAGTGGGCCTTGACGAGTCCGTTCAACCGGACGAGCCGCACCTCGCAGGAGCTTTACGCGTGGCGTGGGGCCTCAGCCTCTCTGGGAGACCGTGATGATCGACGCTAACTACCTGAAGGGTCACCGAACGGCGTCCAGTCTGGCCGCCAAATAGGGGGGGCGGCCGCCTGATCGGACGGACCAAGGGCGGCATGAACACGAAGCTGCAGGCAATATGCGACAGCCAGGGACCGGAAACCCTGCCTTTCTTGGGCCGCGATGCAGCCTCGCAGGATAGAATTCACGCTGATTTACCGAGACCTTCGGCGGCACATGGTCAGAAACCATTATGCGGAACACGTTTTTATAATATTGCGCCCAATGCCTCCTGCCACTATGCATGCGGAACCAGATTGCCGTCATGGAGCTGCACATGCTTGACAACCTTCTCGCCCCAAAAACCGTCGCGCTTGTCGGGGTTTCCAGCAAATCCGGCGTGTTTCAGGTAGGGGCCAGGGCAGTGTTCCAGCATCTGCTTCGGCACGGCTATCAGGATCACATTGACATCGTCACGCGAGAACCGGTCGTTCTGGAGGGCGTGAAGTCGCATACCGACATCGCCGATCTGGAAACCGTTCCGGATTGCATGCTGATCTCGGTGCCCGCGGCGCAGGTTCTGGATTCGGTCGAGAAGGGGCTCGACCTTGGGTGCCGGGCCTTTGTCGTGATCACGGGCGGCTTTGCCGAAGCCGGAGAAGGGGAGCTTCAGCGCAAGCTGACCAGCCGGATCGCCGAGGCGGGTGCGTCCTTGCTGGGGCCGAACACGACCGGCTACGTGAATTTCGGCGGCATCGCGATGAGCTCGACCAGCCGCATCAGCGCCGATCTGCCGCCGGCCGGGGACGTCGGCCTTGTGGTGCAGAGTGGCGCGCTTGGGTCCGGTCTGCTGGAGGAAGCGGCGCGCGGGGGGATCGGGCTCAGCTACCTGATCTCGACCGGGAACGAGGCGGTCAACGGTCTGCCGGATTTCGTGGAGTACCTGGCCGATGATCCGCAGACGAGGGCCATCGCCATCTATGCGGAGGCCGTGCGCGACAGCGCGCGCCTGATCGCGGCGACCCGTCGCGCGCATGCCGCCGGCAAGCCGGTGGTCGTTTACAAGGCCGGTCGTTCGGATGCCGGACGCCGCGCCGCTGCCGGCCACACAGGCGCGCTCATGGGCGCGCGCGGTGCTTACCGGGCGGCTGTCGAGCAGCTTGGCTGGATCGACGTGGCGAATATCGAGGATCTCCTGCCGGTCGCCAATTACGTGGCGCGATCCGGGCCTGCAGAGCGGGTGGGCGTGATTTCGGTCTCGGGCGGCTACGGGGGGTGCGTCGCGGATGCGCTCGAGGAATCCGGTGTCGTACGTCTGCCAACTCCGGGGCAACAGACCGTGGAAAAGATGCGGGGGGACGTTCCCGCGTTCCTGTCGGCATCCAACCCGGTGGACGTGGGCGGCACGCCTTTCCGCCGCGACGGGGGCTTCGCGACCTGCCTGGACGCCTTCGCGGACGATCCGGACTTCGATGCCATCGTCATCGCCAATACGCCGCTGGTCGCCCCGTGGGGCGCGGCAGTGGCCGAGGCCGCGATCGCCACCCACGCCCGGACTGGCAAGCCGATTTCCGCGATCTGGCCGTCCGAGATTTTCAACGCCGAGGCGCTCGCGACCCTCCGCGTGGCCCGCATCCCGACCTTCGGGCGCGTCGAGACGTTTACGGCTGCCGCCACCGGAGCCCTCCACGTGGCGCGGGCAAAGGCCTCGCCTTCCAAGCTCTTACGTGACGGGCAAACGGGGATGCCGAAGGATGTGCCGGGAGAGATCGTTGCCCTCGACGAGGCTAAGAGCAAGGCGCGCTTGCGCGAGTTGGGCATACCGTTTCCGCGCGAAGACTTCGTGCCCGTTGGGGGAGCGGTCGATCCTGTCGCGGCGAACATTGGCTATCCCATCACCCTGAAGGGCATCGCGAAAGGCGTCGTACACAAGTCCGAGCTGGGACTGGTGGAGGTGGCCTTGCCGGACGAGGGTGCCTTGCGCGATGCGGTCAAGGCCATGCAGGACAGCGCCGAGCGCAACGCGCTGCAGCTGGAAGGCTTCTTGGTCGGTGAGACCGTCAAGCCCGAGGCGGAAGTGATCCTGGGCCTGGGGCTCGATCCCGAATTCGGGCCGGTCCTGACGTTCGGAGCCGGCGGCATCCTGACGGAGATGATGCGCGACGTGGCCGTCCGCCTTCTGCCGCTCGACCAGGCCGACATTGCTGCGATGGTCGAGTCCTGCCGCGTCGCCACCGTTTTGAAGGGCGCCCGCGGCAAGCCACCTCTGGACATGGACGGGTTGGTCTCGCTGATCCGGCAGGTCGCCGATCTCGCTCCGCATCTCGGAGCAGATTTCGCCGGGCTCGAGATCAACCCGGTCGGGGTCGGTCGCAGCGGGGTCTGGCCGCTGGACGCCACAGTGTTCACGGGGCGCACATGAGCGCGCCAGGACGTCAATGCAAGCTTGTCGAGCCCCAAGATCTGGGTCGGCTGGTCACGGAGTTTCTGCCGGAGGGCGGGCTGCTCGCGCTTGGAGGTCTCTTCAAGCAGAACCGCCCTATGGCCCTGGTCCGCGAGGTGCTGAAATCCGGCCGTCGCTTGCTGCGCTTGGTCTCCTCCCCCGGCTCCGGATTCGACGTCGACGTCATGATCGCCGCCGGCGCGGTCGCCGAGACCTATCTGGCGGCTGTCACACTCGAAGACCGGATGTGCCCGGCCTTTCGCGGCGCGGCCGAGCGCGACGAAATCAAGGCGCATTGCGTGGATGCCCTGTCGGTCGTGGGAGGGTTTCTGGCAGCGGCGAACGGCGTTCCGTTCCAGCCGGTCGACGCATGGAAGGGCTCGGACGTGATCCGGCACAATCCCCTGGTGACCGAGATGACGTGCCCCTTCACGGGCAGGCCTCTGCATGCAACGCGGGCCATTCATCCCGACCTCGCGATCCTCCACGCGCAGGAGGGCGATATCTACGGCAACATCCGGCACCTTTCGACGATGACCTATGCCGATCAGATGATCGCGCGCGCCGCGAAACGCGTGATCGTCAGTGTCGACCGGATCGTGGACACCGACGACATCGTCGCGCGGTCGCGCGAGACCTCCATCGCCTGCAATTACGTCGATGCGGTGGTCCACCTGCCGCACGGTGCGCACCCGACCGGGAGCTTTCCCCTCTACTCGATAGACGAGGATCACATCGCCGCCTATGCGACAATCGCGGAGGCCGCCCGCAAGGGCGGCGACGCAGAGAGGGCGGCGCTGGCCGACTGGCTCGATCGCCACGTCTTCGCGCCCGAGACCCTGTCAGACTATCTGGACATGATCGGCGGCGGGTCGCGCCTGGCCGAGCTGGAACGTGAAGCGGAGGCCCTATGAGCCGCACCAAGGATTGCACCCCCCGCGAGCTTCAGGCCTTCGTGCTGTCCAAGGAACTCCGGGATGGCGAGATGGGCGCGGCCGGCGCTTCTGCGGCGATCCCGATGGCGGCGATGATGCTTGCCCGGTTGACCCATGCGCCCGATCTTCAGATCGCGGGCGAGATGTTCGTGAACCCTCGTCCGCGCAAGCTTTACGATTCCATGCTGGATGACCGCGCGCTCGGCGCCTGCGAGGCCGCCGAGACGTTCCTGGAACTTTTCGGCCATTCCCATCGGGGGCTGGATTTCTTCTTTCACAACGGCATGCAGGTCGACGCCCACGGCAACATCAACCTCCACCATATCGGCGGGACGATCGATGCGCCGAAAATGCGGGGGCCGGGGGCGGCCAATATCTCTTATGCGCACACGTCCCGCAGGTTCTACATCTGCACGAACGTGCATTCGCCGCGGACGTTAGTGGAACGGGTCGATTTCATCACCTCGCCGGGATACCTCGACGGGCCCGAAAGCTGTCGTGCCGCCGGCATCACCGGCGGTCCGCGGCTTTGCGTGACCCCTCTTGCCGTGATGGATTTCGATCCCGAAACGCTCCGGATGCGTCTGCAATCGGTGCATCCGTGGTCGAGCGTTCAGGAAGTGCGGGACAAGACCGGATTCGACCTCCCGGCGGCCGATACTGTACCTGAGACGCCCTTGCCCGACTCCGAGACATTGGCGTTGCTCAGGCAGCGCGTCGATCCGGAAGGCCTGCTGCGCCGCGCCTAGCCCTCCCGGGGCTTGAGCGCGGTCGCGACCCGGTCGGCATGCTCGTCGGTGCCATGGGCCAGCGCCTGCATCGCGGCCACGGCGGCCAGGTAGTCCTGGAGGTGGGTTCGCTCGGCCATCCGCAACAGACGCTTCGTCATCCGCTGGGCAGGGGCCGGTTTGGCCGCCATCTCCGACGCCATTGCGAGCGTCGCCGCCATGAGGTCCTCCGGCGCATGCAGCGACAGCACGAGGCCCAGTTCCAGCGCTTCCTCCGCCGCGACGGGGCGGGCTCGGAAGCTGATCTCGGCCGCGCGCTGGTATCCGAGATGCCGGACAAGGAACCAGCCGCCGCCGTCACCGGAGACCAGGCCGAGGTCGACGAAGACTTCGCCGAAGCGGGCCGTGGTCGAGGCGAGCCGCATGTCGCACATCAGGCTCAGATCGCAACCCGCCCCGTAGGCGGGGCCGTTCACGGCCGCGATCGTGGGAATGTCGATGCGCGACAGGATAAGCGGGATCTGCTGGACGGTCGCGCGATAGGCCTCGGCGATCTGCTCGCCGCGCCCGGCAAACATCCCGGACTCCGCCTGCATGTCCTTCAGGTTCCCTCCGGCCGAAAAGCACGGACCCGCGCCGGTGATGAGCAGCACCCGCGCCTCTGGATCCGTCTCGACCTCCCGGAGCGCCGCGACCAGAGGATCGAGCAGGGCACGGTCCGACATCGGGTTGCGCCGCTTGGGGTCGTTGAGCGTCAGGACGACCACGCCGTCCTTTCGCCGTTCGGTGAGAACGCCGCTCATGATGCGTTTCCGAGGTCTGTCTCGACCTGCCGAAGCTTCGTCTCGATCTCGTGCGCGATGGCAACCAGGCGCTGGCCGATCATCTTCTGCTTGCCCGCCGGCAGGTGCCGCGCGGGCGCACCGCAGGCAAGCGCATAGATGGGCGCGCCGCCCGGAAAGACGAGCGGCACGGCGACACCGTTGATGTCGGTGTTCCAGCTGGCCGAGGCGGTGGTGTACCCGCGTTCCCGCACTTCGCGCCGCCCGGTCTCGATACTGGCCGAAATCTCGCTCCAATGCTTCGAGTGGCGCTCTTCCAGCTCCTCGAACAGGGCCGGCAACTCGGCTTCGGGCATCGCGGCGATGAGGGCATGCCCGGTGGCCGTGCCGGCGAGCGGGATCCGCGAACCGACCTCGAGCCGAAGGGTCATCAGCGTGTTCAGACTGTGCCGCACCTCAAGCTGGACCACGTCGAGCCGGTCCCTCGCGGTGAGAGACGCGTGAACGTTGAACGTGTCCGCCAGCGTCTTGAGATGCGGAGTGACCAGTTCGCCCAGGCTGAAGGGTTCCTGTGCGGCGAAGCCCAGGCTGAGCACCGCGACACCAAGGCGGTATTGTCTGCGCCGCGACGAATAGTGAAGGTATCCGGTGGCGGTGAGCGCCTGCAACAGGCGCGAGGTGGTCGGCTTGGGAAGACCGATTCGGTCGGCGACGTCCATCCCGCTGATCCAGACCTCGCCAGCATCGGCGAAGGCTTCGAGGACGAGGAGGCCGCGGGCGAGGGCGGTGACGAAATCGCGGTCCTCCGAGAAGACGCCGCTCTTCCGCTTGCGCCGGGCGCGGTCGCGCGGCGAACTGGCAGCCCATTCCAAGGCGCCTCCGGCAGCATGGTCCTTGCGGCTCTCGGACATTGTCATTCGTCCCAGAAGTTCGCGCCGAGGGTTTCCATGCTGTGCCCTATCTCGCTCGACAGGTTGAGCATCGCGGGCGCAATCACGTTCCGAAAGCGCGCCTCCTCGATGCCGCGCATCCGCGTGCTGCAGTTCATGCCCAGAACCACATCGCCCCGGTCGAGCCAGAGGGGGACGCCCACCGCGCTGATCTCGCGCCGCCAGCCGCCGACCGATATGGCATAGCCGGTGCGGTCCACCTCGGCGATCTGCTCTTGCAACGCGGCTTCCGCGGCATCCGCATCCTTCCCCGCCTCGGCACGGATCGCGGCGATATGAGAGGCGCGCGTCTCGGGATCCGCCGCCCAGAGATAGGCGCGACCGATGGCCGACGCGGCGATCGGAACGGCGGAGCCGACGCGAAGATGCGTGGTGACCGTGTCGGGCCCTGTGCAATAGGCGAGGTAGATCATGTCCGTCCTGTCGCCGATGGCCAGCGCGACGGACATCCTGTGGCGGGCCGAGAATTCCTGCATCATCGGTTCGACGATGCTGCGCACCGGCAGGGCCCGAAGCGTAGCGTGGCCGAGCGCCGTGACCTTGCTGCCCAGGTGATACTGCCCGTGCGGGCCGACCTGGCGCAGATACCCCATCTCGCAGAGCGTATGGGACAGCCGGGCGACCGTCGCCTTGGCCAGCCCGGTCCGGTCGCCGATCTCCTTGTTGCCGAGGGGGGCGTCGATCGAGCGGAACGCGCGCAAGATGTTCAAGCCGCGCGAGAGCGAGACGATCTCCGTCGCGTTCCTCGACTTGGCTGCTGCCATCTGACCTGCACTCCATCTCTTATCTGCCCTGCCAGACAGGGGCACGCATTTCCGCGAATGCGCGGGGGCCTTCCTGGGCGTCTTCGCTGGCGTAGACCGCCTCGTGTATCCGTTTTGCGTCCTCGATCCCGGCAGCGCAACCCCGGTCGATAGTGCGCAGGACCGATTCCTTGGCGGCCCGGACAGAAAGCGGAGCATTGTCGCGGATCCGTTCCGCGATGGCCTGCGCGCGACGCAACACCGCGTCCGGATCGGATTCCACGTGGTTCACGAAGCCCAGGTTGTGAAGGCGTTCCACGCTCATCACCTCGGCGCTCAGGACAAGCTCCATCACGATCGGCTGCGGCAATTGCCACAGCACCGGCATGGCCCAGGGGCATCCGCGCCCGACCTTCGCTTCGGTGATGCCGCCGCTGGTTCCCGCCAGACCGACGCGGATGTCGCTGTTCAGCGCGAGCATGAAGCCGCCCGCCGCGAAATGGCCTGTCATGGCGGCGATGACGGGTTTGCGCACGGCTCGCATGCGCTCGTGAAACGGGTCCTGGATCAAGGTCAGTATATCGACGCCCTTCTCCCGGCGCAGCTCGCTCGCCTCCTTGAGGTCCATCCCGGCACAGAAGGTCCCGCAAGGTGCGGAGGTCAGGATCGCGACCCGGATGTCGTCGCGCGCGTCGACTTCCTCCCAAGCTTCGAAGAGCCGGTTCGCCATCGCCACCGACAGGGCGTTGCGGCGTTCGGGGCGGTTGAGCGTCACGGTCGCTATGCCATCCTTGCATTCGAAAAGAATTTCGGTCCCGTCACCCATCTCGCTCTCCTTGCTGTCTCGCGGCGCCGAGCGCCGCCTTCGGAAACTCGTTAGCACATTCTCATCATGCGGAACAATATTTCATAAAAGCTTGTCAGTGCGATTCCGCTGTGCAAGGGTCGCCCATGAAGAGCCCGCGGCCGCGTATCGCTGCGGATGGCGCGTCGATCGTTCGCCGGGGACTTGGAGCAGAGCGGTGCTGCCGGCAGGTCCGGCGGCTCTGAAGCAAACTTGGGAGGAGGAAAGAATGACCCTAGGAATGAAGTCGCTTACGGCCGGTGCGGCGATGCTGATCGCATCCGCGGTACCGTCGGTCGCGCAGAACCTGAGCCTCGGCTCGACCAACGCGACCTCGAGCCATTACCAGATCGCAGTCGCCATGGCGCAGGCGATCGAGGCGGGGATTCCCGGCTCGACTGCCACCGTGGTGGAAACCGGCGCCAGCGTGGACAACGTTCGCCGCCTCGTGCGCGGCGAGATCGACCTCGGCCTCGTGGCGGGCGACGTGTTCGTCCAGGCGAAACAGGGGCTGGGCCAGTTCGAGGGCAACGCGGTGGAAGACCTCGTCGCACTCTATCCCTACAGCGACTCGGTGCTGAACGTGTCGGTCCGCGCGGACAGCGGCATCACCAGCCTCGAAGGTCTCGACGGCAAGAATTTCTCGCCGGGCATTCGCGGCTCGGGCGCCGAACTGCTGATGACCCAGAGCCTGGAGCTGTTCGGCATCAAGCCTGAATACGTCTACGGCACCGTCACGGATGCCGTCGAAGGCACCCGCAACCAGCAGCTCGTCGGGTATTCGAAATACGGCGCCGCGGACCGGCTGGACGCGACGCTCCGCGAGCTGATGACCTCGGTCGATATGCGACTGATCGGCTTCGACGAAGAGCAGCAGAAGATGGTGCGCGACAACATCCCGGGCGTCGGGTTCGCGACCCTGCCGGCCGACTTCATCTCCGGCAATCCCGAAGTGGTCACGCCGTCCGTTCCGATCGTCTACGCGACCCGCCTGTCGCTGATGGACGATGAAACCGCGAAGAAGGTGGCGCAGGCGATCGGCGAACACCGCCAGATCCTCGTCGACGTCTGGCCGCAGCTGAAGGATTACGACTTCGGCGGCTCGATGCTCGCCTCGGACAAGGCCGGCATCACGGTCCATCCCGGCGCGAAGGCGTATTGGGAATCCGCGCAGTAAACTGAAGGCGCGTAACAGCCGGCCGTCCCGTTCTGCGGGGCGGTCGCACCTTTCGCTCCAGCGGCACGGAAGCAGACATGCCCGAGACACTCAAACACAGCTCTTTCGGCACCGGGCTGACGCTCCTGCTCAAGGCCGTGCTGATCGCCTTCGCGGTCTTCCAGATCGTCATGTCGTTCATGGGCATGCTCGAGCCCCTCATCCAGCGGGGCATCTTCCTAGGCACGGCGCTTGGCTCGGTCTTCTTCATCGGCGCGCTCGAGAAGCGCGCGAAGGGCGTCCCGGCGGCGATCTGGGTGGGCGACCTTCTGCTCGCCGGCTTGGGCTACCTGGTCTGCTACCACATCGCGGCCAGTTCCGGGCGCCTCTCGAACTTCATGGTCGAACTGACCACGATAGACCTCGCCTTCGGCCTGATCGCGCTTGCCCTCGTGCTCGAGGCGGCGCGGCGCACGATTGGGTGGTTCCTGCCTCTGCTCGCCATTGCCGGGCTTGGCTACTATTATTTCGGGCATACCCTGATGAGCGGCGCATGGCAGCCGCCCCGGGTGTCCTTCCTGACCTTCATCGAGACCTACTACACCTCCACCGAAACGATCTTCGGCTACATGACCGACATGGGGACGCGGGTCATCGCGATCTTCATCATCTTCGGGGCGCTCCTGCTCAGCACCGGCGCGACCGAGGTCTTCATCAAGCTCGCCAGTCTCATCGCAGGCCAGCGTCACGGGGGGCAGGCAAAGGTCTGCACCGTGTCCTCGGCGCTGTTCGGCACGGTCACCGGATCGGCCGTGGCCAACGTCATGGCGATGGGCCCGGTGACGATCCCCACCATGCGCCGGGCCGGCTATTCCGGCAGTTATGCGGCGGCGGTCGAGGCGGTCTCGTCGGCGGGCGGACAGATCATGCCGCCGGTCATGGGGGCCGGCGCCTTCATCATGGCCGAGATCCTGAACGTGCCCTATTCCGACGTGATGGTCGCCGCGATCATCCCGGCCATCCTCTACTTCACCGTCCTGTGGTTCAGCGTGGGGATGCGGGCGCGCCGCCTTGGCATCACCCCGGTCCGGCCCGAGGACCTTCCCAGATGGCGCGAGCTGGCCGAGCCCTTCGAGGCGCTGCCGATGTACCTGCCGGTCGGCGCCCTGATCCTGCTGCTGTCGATGGACTACACCCCGACGCTCGCCGGGGCCGTGGCGGTGCTGACGTTGCTTGCCACATTGGTTGTTCTACGCACTCTAAGATGCCTGATGGACGAGGGGCCGGGCGGCCTTCTCTCCTGCTGGCGGACCCTTCTGGCCCAGGTCATCGAGGGCCTTTGGCAGGGAGGCAAGGCGATCGCGATGATCGCGGTGCTGCTGGCCTGCGCGGCCATCGTCGTCAAGGTCCTCACGGCGACCGGGGCAGGGGTCAAGGTGTCGTCCCTGATCCTGTCCTTCTCGGACGGAAACCTCGTTCTGGTCCTGATCCTGACCGCGATCCTGGCGATCCTGCTCGGGATGGACGTGCCGACCACAGCCTCCTACATCCTGGCCTCGGCCATCGCGGCCCCGATCCTGACGCGGCTTGGCGTGGAACCGCTGAACGCGCATCTCTTCGTCTTCTACTTCGCGATCATGTCGGCGATTACACCCCCCGTCTGCGCCAGCGTCTTCGCCGCCGCCTCCATCGCCGGAGAGAACTTCTGGCGCGTCGCGGGGCATGCCGTCGTGATGGCCATCGCCCTTTACCTGATCCCGTTCCTCTTCATCTTCCGCACGGGCGTGCTGATGGAGGGGGGCGTGGTCAACATCCTCTACGACACGATCATCACGGGCTGCGCGGTCATCGCGATCACCGGCGCCTCGGCGGGATTCCTCGCCGGGCGGATCGGGTGGGGCGTCCGCCTTGCGCTTTATGTCGGCGGGGGGATGCTGTTCTATCCCGCACTCTGGTTGGATGCGGCGGGGGTCGCTCTGCTGGTCGTCTGCGCCACCCTGAGCTGGCGCAGCGAGCAGACCGCGACGCGGGGGCTTGCGGCAGGGCAGGTCGGGCGAGGCGAGACCGGTTAGCGCGAGGCCCGGGCGCGGCGCTTAAGCCACCAGCCGAAGGGTACCGGCCACCGGGTATAGGCCTGCTCCGGTTCGAGGGCGTTGGCCGCTTGGAGCGCCCAGTTGGGATTTTCAAGCATCTCCCGCCCGAGCGCCACAAGGTCGGCCTGGCCCGATGCGATGGCGGCCTCGGCCTGCCGCGCGTCGGTGATGATCCCTACGGCAATCGTCGCGATCCCCGGAACGCGGCGCAATTCCGCGGCGAAGGGCAGCTGGAAACCCGGCGCGCGAGGCACGAGCATCCCGCGCTCGGGCAGGGTCATCCCGCCGGAGGAGCAATCGACGAGATCGACCCCGACCCCGGCGAGCGCCTTCGCGAAATCCGCGGATTCCTCCAGCGTCCACCCGATGCCAACCCCGTCGACGGAGGAGATGCGGCAGGCCAGCGGCTTTTCCTGCGGCCACGCCTTTCGGACCGCTTTCGCGATCCGCAGAGGAAAGCGCATCCGGTTCGCGAGCGATCCGCCATAGTCGTCGCGCCGCGCATTGGCGAGCGGCGACAGGAAGCTGTGCAGGAGGTAGCCGTGCGCCATGTGGATCTCGACAAGGTCCACGCCGGCGCGGTCGGCTCGCCGGGCCGCTTCGGCAAAGGCCGCGACCAGCCGGTCCATGTCCTCGGTCGTCATCGCCCGCGGCAGATGCGCCCCCTCCGAGGCGGGGTGGGCGGAAGGTCCGAGCACCTCGCTTCCCGCCGCGATCGGGGCGTTGGCAAAGCCCTGCCACGGCGCGGTGGTCGAGGCCTTGCGTCCCGCGTGCTGAAGCTGAAGGCCAAACGCCGCGCCGCAGGCCTGGACGGCCCGGGCGAGTTCCGCCATGGCGCGTTCCTGGTCGTCGCTCCACAGGCCAAGATCGTCGGCGGTCGAGCGTCCCTCGGGCGAGACGGCCGTCGCCTCGCCCATCACCAGCCCAGCCCCGCCGAGCGCGAAGCGCCCCAGGTGGACGCGATGCCATGCGCCGGGCAAAGCGTCGGGGGCGGAATAGGTCTGCATGGGCGAGACCACGACGCGGTTCTTCAGCGTCAGGCCGCGCAGCGTCAGCGGTTCGAAAAGCCGCGCCGTCATTTCTTGAGGCGCATGCCTTGCGCGATGATCGTGCGCTGCACTTGCGATGTCCCGCCGCCGATGGTGCATTGCATCCCCTCACGGAAATAGCGCTCCATGTCGGCTTCGGGCAGCATCGAATGCCCACCGAGGATCTGCATCCCGTTGCGGGAGACGGTCTGAAGCGTCTCCGAGGCGAAGAGTTTCGCCATGGCGACTTCCTTGGCGCAGGGCTCGTGCTTGGCCGCCATCTCGGCCGCGCGGTAGACCAGCAGTCGCGCGGCATCAACCTGCGTCTGCATGTCCGCCAGCATGTGACGCAGGACCTGGAAGTCGAAGATCGGCCGGTCGAACTGTTCACGCTCGTGCGCGTATTGCAACGCGTCGCTGACGGCGGTCTGGGCGTTGCCCACATAGGCCGCGGCA
The DNA here is from genome assembly GCA_005473895.2 of Carideicomes alvinocaridis. Taxonomy (GTDB): domain Bacteria; phylum Pseudomonadota; class Alphaproteobacteria; order Rhodobacterales; family Rhodobacteraceae; genus Carideicomes; species Carideicomes alvinocaridis. The sequence goes on along the minus strand of SRJI02000001.1, from coordinate 193,369 downwards.
ACCGCGATCCTCTCGAGTTCCAGGTGGTCCGTGATGATTTCCCAGCCTTGTCCCTCGGCGCCAAGGCGGTTGGCCGCCGGGACCCGTGCGTCATCGACGAAAATCTCCGTCGTGCCCGTCGAGCGGCGGGCGAGGGTGGGCAGCTTGCGGATGGCGAGCCCTTCGGTGTCGTTGGGCACCAGAAGGACGGAGAGGCCCTTGTGCTTGGCCACCTCGGGATCGGTGCGCACCAGCATCGCGATCACCACGTCCCGCGCCGCCGCACCGCTGCACCAGAGCTTCTGACCCTTGATCACGTAGTCATCCCCGTCGATCTGCGCGCGCGTGCGGGTCGAGGCGGCGTCGGACCCGGCCATGGGTTCGGAGATCGAGATCGAGAACCGGATTTGTCCCGACATGAAGCGCTCGAGATAGGCGTCCTTCTGGGCATCGGTGCCGAACTTCACGATATTCATGCCGGTGAAGGTCGGAACGAGGACTGAGGTCGCGAAGTCGAAGCCGTACTTGCCCAGGCCCTCGCACATGATGGCGTAGTCGAAGATGTCGCCGCCGAACCCGCCGTGATCCTCGGGGATCAGAAGCCGAAGCCACCCCTCCTTGGCGATGCGTTCGTAGGCCTCGTAGGGATACTCGCGATCCATGTCGTGCTGGCGGATGTATTCGCGGGTCACTTCCTTGTCCATGAACCGGTCAACGGTCTCATGCCAGGCGCGTTGTTCATCGGTCAGAAAGTTCATGTGCGGTCGAACTCCATGGAGAAAAATGGATCGCTTCCGGCGGGGACGAGGCGCTCGGCGCGGATGAGCAGTCTGAACTCGCATCGCATGATCTTCTCCTTGCGCTGGTTCACGCCGAGAAGCTCGCAGGTGGCCACGCCGGCGCCGTCCTTCTTTGGCTCGAGGTGGATGATCTCGCTGCGCGCCCAGACCGTGTCGCCGATGAAGCTGGGCTTGAGAAAGCGCAGTTTGTCGGTGCCGTAGAACGCCTCGACCACCGAGGATTCGAAGGGGATGAGCGCGTTTACGATCGCGAAGACCAGCGTGCCCTGGACCAGCCGCTTCTTGTAGAGCGCCGCGGCCGCGAATTCGGTGTTGGCGTGGATTTCCAGCCAGTTGCCGGTGAGCATGCAGAAATTGACGACATCCGTCTCTGTCAGCGTACGCCCCCGTGATGTGCGAACCTCGCCGATCTCGAGGTCTCCGAACGGCTTGTCGATCATGTCGTCTCCTTTCTGTCGCCGGCGCGCGGGCCGGTTTTCGCTACCTTATGAAGGGCGGGATGGAGGGTCAATCAAAGTTTTCATCTTGCGGAACAAGCTTCCAAAAAAATGTTGACCCCTCCCGACTGTGGTGAGATGGTCTGAGCGAATGAAGCGGCCCTGCGTGGCCGGTTCCCGCGTGGCGTGGTCCCCGGGAACGCTCAACCGGATCGGGAGATTCTGATGACGAAGCATGTGAGGCTGGGCGCCGGTTCGGGGTTCTGGGGCGACGCCCTCGACCCGGCCGTCGAACTGCTGGAAAAGGGCGAGATCGACTATCTCGCGATGGAATACCTGGCCGAGCTGACGATGGCCCTGCTGCAGCGCCAGAAGCTCAAGAACCCCAAGCTCGGCTACATTCCCGACCTCATTCCGCACATGCAGGCGCTCCTTCCGCTCGCGAAGGAAAAGGGCACCCGGATCATCACTAATGGGGGCGGTGCGAACCCGCGCGCCGCGGCCGAGAAGGTTTGTGACGTGGCGCGCGACCTTGGTCTCACCGGTCTGAAGATCGCGGTTGTCGAGGGCGACGACATTCTTCCGCAACTCGAGGATCTGGTGGCCTCCGGTGCCGATCTGACCAACCTCGACACCGGCGAGACGCATTTCGCGGGCATCCGCAACCGCGTCGCCGCGGCCAATGCCTATACCGACAGCTCCGCCATCATCGCGGCCCTGGCCGACGGCGCCGATGTGGTCATCGCGGGCCGCGTTTCGGACAATGCGCTGTATGTTGGACCGGTCATGCACGAATTCGGCTGGCGCCACGACGCCGCCCATGCGCGCCAGGTCGCCGCCGCGATCACGGTCGGCCACATCATGGAATGCGCCGCGGCCGCGACCGGCGGCATGTCCTCGCGCTTCGCCGAGATGCCGCGCATGGGCGAGGCCGGCTTCCCGATTGCCGATTTCAGCGAGGACGCGACCGCGGTCATCACCAAGGTCGAGGGGTCTGGCGGCAAGGTCGACGCCTTCACGGTGAAGGAGCATCTCGTTTACGAGATCGGCGATCCCCGCGAATACCTCATGCCGGACGGCGTGGCCGACTTCACCTCGGTCCGGATCGAGGAGGTCGGCCCCGACCGCGTGAAGCTGAGCGAGGTCGACGGCAAGGCGCCGCCCGAGACGCTCAAGATGGTCGTCGGCTACGAGGACGGGTGGATCGGCGAGGGCATGCTCTTCTTCCCTTGGCCGAACGCGATCGCGCGCGCCGACAAGGCGAAGGAATCGCTGATGGAGCGCTTCGAACGGCTGGGCCTGTCCTTTGACCAGATCCATTTCGACTATATCGGAATCGACATGCTCCACGGCCCGGCTTCACCGAAGCCGGACTACGACCCGTCCGAGATCGGGCTGCGCGTGGCCGTCCACACGGATACCAAGGAAGAGGCCGAGAAGGTGCGCCGCGCCTGTTCGCAGCTCTGGATCATGGGGCCGGGCGGCACATCCTTCGGCACCCCGATCAAACCTCGGCCCGTCTATGCCTTGTGGCCCACGCTGATCCCGCGCGGCTCCGTCTCGCAAACCATGGAAATCTTGGAGGTATGAGAGCGTGAAACTCCTGCGCGACATTGCATATGTCCGGTCCGGGGACAAAGGCGACACCGTCTCGATCGGCGTTCTCGCCTCGTCCCCGGAACATTATCCGGCCGTTCTGGAAAGCGTGACACCCGAGGCGGTGAAGACTCTCTTCGGCGATTGGGTGAAGGGTGACGTCGAGGTCTACCCGATGGACAACATCGAAGGGGTCATGGTCCTGATGCGTCGCGCGCTTGGTGGCGGCGCCACGCGGACGCTGCGTCTGGACCAGACCGGCAAGGCCATCGGTAACGGCATCCTGAGGCTGCCTGTCGTCTCGGGCCACTGACATGCCGCAGCCTGAGACGGCCGCCGAGCCAGACGGTTATGATCGTCATCGCGCACCCGTGGCCGCGGCCCGCAAGGCGGCGCTGCTGGGCGGGTCCGCCGAGTCCGTCGCGCGCCACAGAGCGCGTGGCAAACTCACGGCGCGGGAGCGTGTGACACAGCTGCTCGACCCGGGGACAGCCTTCATGGAGGTCGGTCAACTTGCCGCCCACGGCGTCTACGACCATGCCGTGCCCTCCGCCGCGATCGTGACGGGCATAGGGCTGGTGTGCGGACGGCTGACCATGGTGATGGCCAACGATGCGACGGTCAAAGGTGGCACCTATTACCCCCTCACGGTCAAGAAGCAGATCCGGGCGCAGAAGATCGCGCGAGAGAACGGTCTGCCCTGCATCTACCTGGTGGATTCCGGCGGAGCCTTCCTTCCGATGCAGGAGGACATTTTCCCAGACGAGCAGCATTTTGGCATGATCTTCCGGAATATTGCCGAGATGTCCGCGGCGGGTCTGTCTCAGATCGCTGCTGTCATGGGCTCTTGCACCGCCGGGGGCGCCTATATTCCCGCGATGTGCGACGAAACCGTGATCGTCAGGGGCACCGGCACCATTTTCCTTGGCGGACCGCAGCTGGTCCAGGCGGCCACGGGCGAAGTCGTAGATGCTGAGACTTTGGGTGGTGCTCTCGTGCATACCAAAAGCTCGGCCGTCGCGGATCATCTCGCCGAGAGTGACGCGCACGCGCTTTCCATCGTCCGCAAGATCGTCAGCCGGTCGCCGACGCCCCCCTTGGCGGAGCCGCCGCAAGCGCCCGAGTCGCCTGCGGAGCCTGCCGGGCGGTTGGCGGATCTGGTGCCCGACGATCCAAGGCGTCGGATTCCCGCGCGCGACATCCTGGCATGTCTGATCGACCACGGGGGTCTGGCGGAATATCGCGCCGGATACGGGACTACACTGATCTGCGGAACCGCCGCGATCGGCGGCTTTCCGGTGGGGATCGTTCAGAACGACGGCGTCCTGTTTTCGGAAAGCGCCCAGAAAGGGGCCAATTTCATTGAGCTGTGCTGTCAGCGGAACATTCCGCTGCTTTTCCTCCACGATATTTCGGGTTTCATGGTGGGCCAGGAATACGAGGCGGGGGGCATCGCGCGGCACGGGGCCAAGATGGTCAACGCCGTGTCGACGGCCCGGGTCCCCAAGTTCTCGATCCTTATCGGCGGAAGCTACGGCGCCGGCAATTTCGCGATGTGCGGCCGCGCTTTCGGGCCTCGGCTGATGGCGATGTGGCCGAATGCGCGCACTTCGGTGATGGGCGGCGAGCAGGCGGCCAAGGTGCTGAGCCTGGTCCGGCAGGGGCAGGTCGAGGCGAAGGGCGGATCGTTCGAGGACGAGGAGCGGCAGGCCTTCGAGGCGCCCATCCGCGAGTCCTACGAAAAGGCGAGCCACCCGGTGAACGCCGCGGCGCGGCTCTGGGTCGATGCGATCATCGATCCGACCGAGACGCGCGACTGGCTGACCCGCGCCCTGGCCATGGCGGCCGCTGGCCCGAAGCAGGAAACGCGCTTCGGCGTCTTCCGGATGTAACCCATGATACGCAGGCTTCTCATCGCCAACCGTGGCGAAATTGCGAGTCGGATCGCCCGGACCTGCCGCCGGCTCGGGGTGGATTACGTGGCGGTCTATTCGGATGCCGATACCGACGCGCCCCACCTCGAAGGCGCAATCGCCGCTGTGCGGATCGGACCCGCCGCCGCCGCGCGATCCTATCTCGATGGCGCGCGTATCGTGAGCGCCGCATTGAAGCATGGCTGCGATGCCGTGCATCCCGGCTATGGCTTCCTGTCCGAAAACGCGACCTTCGCGCGGGACGTCGAGGCGGCCGGTTTGATCTTTGTTGGCCCCGACCCCGAGACGATCGCCGCGATGGGCGACAAGGAGCGGGCCAAGACGATCATGTCCCGAGCCGGCGTGCCGGTTGTCCCGGGATCGGACCGGGCGAGTGACGACCCTGACGAGATCGTGGTCATGGTTGACCAGGTCGGACGTCCCGCGTTGCTGAAGCCCGTAGCCGGAGGCGGCGGGAAGGGAATGACGATCGTCGACTCGATGCTCGAGGGGAACGCCCTGCGCGATGCCGTTACCTCATCCGTGCGGACGGCCCGTGCCGCGTTCGCGGACGGGCGTCTTCTGGTCGAGCGGTATCTTCCGTCTCCAAGGCATGTCGAAGTGCAGGTGTTCGGCGACGGGCGGGGCAATGTCGTGCACCTGTTCGAACGCGAATGTTCCCTCCAGCGCCGCCACCAGAAGGTGGTCGAGGAGGCGCCCGCCGCAGGGCTCGACACGGCGCTCCGCGAGAAAATGACCGCCGCCGCGGTGCAGGGCGCCAAGACGCTGCGCTATCGGAACGCCGGGACATTCGAGTTCATTCTGGGCTCGGACGGCAGTTTCGCGTTTCTCGAGGTGAATACCCGGCTACAGGTCGAACATCCCGTCACCGAGGAAGTCACCGGCATCGACCTCGTGGAATGGCAGCTACGTGTCGCCTCGGGCGAGGATCTTCCCCTGACGCAGGAGGCGATCACCTGCACAGGCCACGCCATCGAATGCCGCATTTATGCCGAGGACCCCGTTTCGGCGTTCCGTCCGTCGCCGGGAACGGTACGGCGGTTGTCGTGGCCTGCCGGACCCCGTGTCGAAAGCGCCGTCGAGCGTGGTGCGTCGATCCCGCCCGATTACGATCCGATGCTGGCCAAGCTGATCGTTGCGGGAGCCGACCGCGCCGAAAGCCTCGCCTCCATGAAAGAGGCATTGGCCGGGGTCCGGGTGGCTGGCGTCGCGACCAACATCGGTTTCCTGAGCAACTTGCTGTCCACTCCCGAGGTCGTCGGCGGAGAGGCAGACACGACGTTCATCGACGCGCATCTGGACAGAATCCTGCAAAGGCCCTCGATGGCCCCCGTATTCGCGGCGGCGGCTGCCGCTGTCGCCGCCCGATGGCGGCCGGTCGGGGAGGGCCGGCTCTCTCTCTGGCTCGGTGGAGGCTCCGACCGCGAGGCGCTTGATTCTATGGCACCACAGGGACGCCTCTGGCTTTCGTGCGGGGCTGATTACCGGGTCATCCGCGTCATCACGATGAACGGGGCAACGGTCACACTCGAGGGTTGCGACGACGTGACCGGAGAGAGCCGTCATACCATTCGTCTGGATGGATGCGACGGGTCGTGGAGGAGCGGTGTCGCCGACGCGGCACACTTCTCGGCCCTTGTCGGCGATAGCTCTGTCGAGGTTCTGTTGGAGGGCTACCGCCACCTGCTGGACCTCATGCCGACGCCGGAAGGCAGTGTCGCGACTGGTGGCGAGATCCGGTCCGAGATGCCCGCGACAGTGGTCTCCGTGCCCGTGAAATCAGGGGATACGGTGGCACGCGGCGCCCCCTTGGTGGTTCTGGAGGCGATGAAGATGGAAATGCCTGTTCTGTGCCCCAGGGATTGTGTGATCGCCGAGGTCCTCTGCACGACAGGAAGCCAAGTGCGGGCCGGGCAGGCGCTCCTGCGTCTAGGTGAGGCCATTGACGCGCCGGGGTCCTAGCCGGAAGTCTACACACGGGGCGGTCCTGGAGCGCGAGACCATCGGTTCCCGGTCGCGTCTTCTTTCGTGACTTTCCCTCGTGGAAGCGTTTTCCCAAACCGCGTGGCGCAAGGTCGTGCCACGCAGCCGGGGCCGAAGCCCGTCAAAAGGTGCTGTCAGAGGAACTTTGCTTGAGTGGGGCAGGGCGCTTGCGTAGCGCCCTGCGAAAGGGTTCGTGATCACCGCCATCGCAGCGGCGAGGCGAAGCGGTTCTTCAGGCGCAGGACCGAGCTCGTGGTAGACGGTTTCCGCAATGAGAGCGCGTTTGCGGATCTTGATAAGCGACATGCAAATGACCTTTGTAATTCGTTTGCCGAGATCGTGACCGAGCCCGCGCTGCGCCTGCGGGGAGCTACAAGCCGGTCTATGATCCACGGAAGGTGGAGTGAACCTACACCTAATCGTACTGCTGATCCTTATCCTGATGTGTCGCAGCCCATGTCTCGGAGTAATACCAGTTGCGCTTTCGACTGAGGCAGATGGAAGTCTTCCGCGCCGTGATGCTCACCGGGTCCATGTCGGGCGCGGCGCGCATGCTGAATGTCTCCCAGCCCGCTGTGAGTCGCGTCATCGCACATACCGAGCAGAGTCTTGGTCTCGTTCTCTTCATCGGCGCAGGAGGGAGGATTGACCCCACCGAGGCAGCTAAGACACTCATTGGGGAGGTGGTGTCAGAGGAAAACGGCTTGAGCGGGGCAGGGCGGGTGCTTAGCGTGTGACCATGCCCAAGAAGCGCAGCCCGTTCCGGTATTTTAAGACGTCGCCGGAGATCATCCGCCTGGCCGTGATGATGTACATCCGGTTTCCTCTGTCGCTGCGGAACGTGGAGGATTTGCTCCACGAGCGCGGTGTCGAAGTGAGCCACGAAACGGTTCGCTGCTGGTGGAACCGGTTCGGCCCGATCTTCGCGTCGGAGATCCGCAAACGGCGGGTGCAGGGCATGCGCTCGAGCCGGTGGCGCTGGCATCTGGACGAGATGTTCGTGAAGATCAACGGCAAGCAGCATTATCTCTGGCGGGCCGTCGACCACGAGGGCGAGGTGTTGGAGAGCTTTGTCACGACCACGCGTGACCGGAAGGCAGCCCTGAAATTCCTCAGGAAATCCATGAAGCGCCACGGACGACCGGTGGACGTCGTGACGGATCGGCTTCGGACGTATGGCGCTGCCCTGAAGGAAATGGGGCGGGGCGACGATCGTCAGATGGGGCGGTGGTCGAACAATCGCGGAGAGAATTCACACCTGCCGTTTCGAAGGCGTGAGCGGGCGATGCAGCGCTTCCGGCAGATGCGATGTCTCCAGAAATTCGCCTCCGTGCATGCCTCCGTCCACAACCACTTCAATCTGGAACGCGGCCTTTCCTCCCGCCCGATCTTCAAGCAGAACCGCGCCGCCGCTCTCGCTGAGTGGCGCGGCCTCTTCGCTGCCTGACAGGGCAGTTCGCCTGTCCTTGCTGAGACTGGTTCGCATTCGTCTGACAGCACCGCCACCCACATCTGTCTACTTTTCCCTGTTCGCTTTCGGTCGATTTTCCCACGGAACTCGCGTGGCTTGAGATAGCTGTCGCCTGACAGAGACCGAACTCCAGCGCCCGATTTGCGTGTAATTTTCACCGAGTCTCTGAACGCCTCTGCCCGAGGTTCGGTTTGCCTGTTTTCCCTGCTAACAGGGAAACTAACAGGGAAGTTGCCCGTGTCTCGCCAGAACTGCGTCGAGCGGATCGGAAGTTGCAACAAGTTCAGAAGGTTAGAATGAAATTCCCTGCGCAAGGTAACAGGGAATTAATTCGGAAGAACAGGGAATTTACTGGCGCGAGCAGGGAAGGCTATGCGCTGTGCAGGGAGGGCGCTCAGCTGGCGGAAAAGCCGAGCACCTGCTCTTGGTCGCTCCAATCGAGCGGCAAGTTCTTCGCCAGTGCCTTGACCGTCAGTTCCGGCGGCTGCGTTCCAGCGAGTATGGCCGCCTGGATTCGCGGCGAGAGGAAGGCGGGTTGAATGCGCGTGCGCAGGAAAGCATCGGAGACGTTTTCGCGTTGCGCCAGAATGGAGAGGGGCGTGCCCGCGCGGAGTTCCTCGGCCCAGCCATGAGCCCGCGCAAGCAACGCCACGAGCGCGTCATCCGGCGCGGGCTGCCGATCGCCCGCCACGAGGCGCGCTTCTACACCGCGGCGCCGGAGCGAGAAGGGTGCAGCAATAGCAAGTGCGGTTTCCGATAGATCTTTCGGCTTGACGTCCAGTGTCCCTGCGAGGGCATCTTGATCAATCTCGAGTCGAAGGAGCGACCTGCTGATTGTGCTGGACGCAACCAGTTCTCGGAGGACGTTCCACTCTTACCTGATCCTCGCCCTCGCGCAGCTCGAGCGGGTGACTATGGACGTGGGGTTCCCCTACATGGCCAATGCCGGCGGGCGGCTGGTAGACACGCTGCTTTCGGGGCTGGCCTACCAGCGCGGTGGCCTGCCCTTTGTCTTGGGCACGGCGGCGGTGACGGTGGCCCCCTCGGCCCTCACCTCGGGCCGACCAAAGGCGCCGGAGGCCGCGGCGGCCTGAGCCGCCGCGGCCCGCTCAGTCCTGTCGGCGCACGCGGTTGCGCAGGGTGCCGATGCCCTCGACCTCGAGTTCGACCACGTCCCCGTCGTTGAGGAAGACCGAGTGCTCCAGCCCGCAGCCGTCGTTGACGGTGCCCGCGCCGATCACCTCGCCGGGATGGAGCGCCTCGTCCCGGCTGATGAAGGCGATCATGTCGTCGAATCCGTGCAGCATCGCGCTCATGTCGGTGTCCACGTAGGTCTTGCCGTTGATCCGTGCCCGGGTGCGCAACCTGCGCGGATCGGGAACCTCGTCCGCCGTCACGATCACCGGGCCAAGGACATTGCCGCCGTCGAAACTCTTGCCCTTGGCGGGCCCGAGCATGCCCTGCATCTCGATCAGCTGGGTGTCGCGGGCCGAGAAATCGTTGAAGATCGTGTAGCCGAAGACGTGACCGAAAGCGTCTTCCTTCTTGATGTCCTTGCCGCCCCGGCCAATGACGCAGGCGACCTCCAGCTCGAAGTCCATGGCCTGCGAATACCGCGGCCAGAGAACGTCCTCGTCATGTCCGCGCACGCTGAAGCGGTTGGTGATGTAGAAGATCGGCTGCTGGCGATAGACCTCGGGCACCTCGCCGGGCTGCGCCTCCGGGTCGGGCTTGCCCTGCATCTGCGCGGCCAGTTTCTGCATCCCCACCGGGGCCTGCACGATATGGCGCGGAAAGGTCGAGGCATCGCGAAACTGCGGCGGCACCGGGATCGGCGACAGCAGGCGCAGCCCCTCCATGCCCTGCACCGGGCCCGCTTTCTCGGTTTCGCGCGCAAGGTCCAGGCCGGGCTCGCCCGCCTCGATCAGCGACAGCATGTCGGCCAGCTCGGGGCGGCCGGTGGCCGTCAGGTCCACCATGCCCTCGTCCGTGACCGCGCCCAGCCGGGGCCCTTGCCCGGCGTCGAAGGTTGCCAGTTTCATCGCTCTCTCCTCAGTCCCTGATGATCGCGACGGGCCGGCACCAGCCTGCGCTCGCGTCCTTGATCTTCACCGGGAAGCACTGCACCTCGAAGCCCGTCGCGGGCAGCTGTTCGAGGTTGGCGAGCTTCTCCATGTGGCAATAGCCGCGCACCATGCCGGCGCGGTGTCCCTCCCAGATCAGCCCCGCGTCACCGGTCTCGGTCACCTTCTTGGCGGTGTGGACGAAGGGGGCGTCCCAGCTCCAGGCGTCGGTGCCGCAGACCCGCATGCCGCGCTCGGTCATCCAGCAGGTGGCCTCGTGCCCGATCCCGCAGCCGGTCGCGACATAGTGCGGCTGGCCATAGGCCGCGCCGGCCGCGGTGTTGACCAGCACGATGTCACCGGGCTGCAGGTCGTGGCCGATGCGCGTGAACTCCGCCTCGACTTCGGCTGCCGTGACCACGTGCCCGTCCGGCACATCGCGGAAATCCAGCTTCACCCCGCGCCCGATGCACCACTCCAGTGGGACCTCGTCTATGGTGATCGCGCGTTTCCCCCCATCCATGGTGGAATGGTAGTGATAGGGCGCGTCCAGGTGTGTGCCGTTGTGCGTCGACAGGCTGACTTTTTCGACCGCCCAGCCTTCGCCGCCGGGCAGGTCCTCGCGTTTCACGCCGGGAAAGAAGTCGAGGATCTGCTGCGCGGTGACGTCGTGGCCGAAATATTCGATCTCCGGGTGCAGGCCCGGCGGGTCGGCGTATTTCGTGTTCTCCAGCGGACGGGCGAGGTCGATCAGTTTCATGGCAGTCTCCGTCAGCGGCCGATCAGGCCGGTTGCGATGTCGGGGATCAGGATCACGGCGGTCAGCACGCCCGCCATGATAAGGGCAAAGGGTGCGGCGCCGCGGAACACTTCGCCAAGGGTCACGCCCTCATCCCGCAGCGTGGCCTGCACGACGAAGACCGACAGCCCCAGCGGCGGGGTCAGCAGGCCGATCTCGACCGCGAGCACGGTGACAAGGCCGAAGTGCACCACGTCGATCCCCAGCTCCTGCGTGATCGGAAAGGCCAGCGGCACGGTCACCAGCATGATCGAGGAGCTGTCGAGGATCGTCCCCATCGCCGCCACGATCAGCGCGAAGAGGAACAGGAACCCGAGCGGCCCGATCCCGCTGGCCACGGCCCATTCAGTGACCGACGCCGGCACACCCGAGAAGGCCAGCATCCGGCTGTAGATCGACGCGCCCACGATCAGGAAGCAGACGGCGGCGGTGATATGCCCGGTCTGCACAGCGATGCGCCAGGCCCCCGATGTGCCGATGCGGCGCATGGCAAAGGACAGGATCAGCGCGGCGGCAGCGCCGACGGCTCCGGCCTCGGTCGGGGTGAAGAAGCCGGTATAGATACCGCCCAGCACCACCCCGGCCAGCCCCAGCACCGGCAGCATCAGGACCGAAGGGGTCGTATCATCGGCGCCGCCCATGGTCTTTGGTCCGTCGAACAGTTGCGGGCGCATGCGCCCCAGCACCGTCAGGTAGACCCCGAAGGCAAGGGCCAGCAGCAGTCCCGGCCCGACGCCGCCAAGGAACAGGTCCCCGACCGAGCTGTCGGTGAGAATGGCGAAGAGGATCAGCAGGAGTGACGGCGGGATCAGCATCCCCAGCACGCTGGAGCCCGCGACGGTGCCGACCGCGATCGACCGTTTCGTGCCCGCCGCCACCATCTGCGGCACCGCGACCTTCGAGAAGACCGCCGCCGAGGCGATGGAAATGCCGGTGATCGCCGCGAAGACCGCGTTCGACAGTACGGTGGCCACCCCCAGCCCGCCGCGCCAGCCGCGCATGCTGCGCGCGATGATCGCGAAGGTGTCGCGGCCAAGGCCGGATTCACTGACCGCCAGCCCCATCAGCACGAACAGAGGCACCACGCCGAAGGTGTATTCCGCGATCGAGTCGGTGCCCGCGAGGGCCACGAAGTTGAAGGCGAGCGCCGCCTTGCCCGTCAGCGCCCAGACCCCTAGGAACGATACGCCGGCCAGGGCGATCGCCACGTGCAGGCCTGCATAGATCGCCACGCCGATCCCGGCCAGCGAAAGGTATCCGATCATCAGGTTGTCCATCAGGCGACCACCTTCCGCGCCGCGTGGACGGCCGAGATCAGGAAGGACACCGCCAGCAGAACCGATCCGAGGGTGACGATGGTCAGGAAGGGCCAGACGGGCATCTGGAAATGACCCGCGATCCCCTCCATCTCGCCACGTTCGAAGGCGCGGATGGCCTTGGGCCAGACGGCCCATGCCAGCATCAGAGACACGGCCACGCCCGCCAGCTGCGCCACGAGGTCAAGCGCCGCCCCCGCCCGGGGCGCGCGCTGTATGAGCAGGCCGAGCAACCCGTCCGAACGGATCAGCTCGCCTTTCCGGTGTGTATGCGCCACCTGAAGGAAAACGATCCCGACGATGGAATACTTCACCATCTCCGGCACCCCGGCGATCGGCGCGAGGAAGGCGTTGCGCCCGATCACGTCCGACAGGATCAGCACCATCAGGAGGAGGATCCATGCCGTCGCCGCCACGTTGGCGGCCGACATGATCCCGTTGGCGATGCGCTGCGCGAGGGGGCGCGGGGCGCCCACCTCCTCGTCCGGCCCGGCCTGCGTCATGGCTTACTCCACGGTCCAGTCGCGGGGCAGCTCGACGCCGGCATCCTTGAGGCGCTGCATGTAGGTGTTCACCACCTCGGACCCGGCAAGGCCCTGCTCGTCGAGGTTGCGCGCCCAGTCACCGGCGATATCCGGCAGCGATTGCGCCCACTTCTGACGCTCTTCGGCGGGCAGCGTCGTGATCGTGGCGCCGCCGTCTTCCATGGTCTTGAAGGCCGCCTGCACACGCTGTTCAAGCCCGGCGCGATAGGCCTTTGCGAAGGCGTCGACACCTGTGTCGATGGCCGCCTGCACCTCGTCCGGAAGCTCATCGTACCAGCTTTTCTTGGCGACGATGGCGCCGGCGTATTGCGCGCCGAAGCCGGTGCGGGTCACGTAGGGCGCGACCTCGTGCAGCTTGGCGGCGGCGGCGGCGGTCGGGAAGACGATGACGCCCTCGGCCACGCCGGTCTGGATGTCGTTGTAGTAGGTCGTCAGGTTGCCCGAGACTCCGACGGCACCGGTGCCCTTCAGCCAGTTCACCGCGGGGCCGGGCGCATTGATCTTGCGGCCCTTGAGATCGTCCAGGCTGTCCACCTCGAAGGTGGTCATCAGCAGGTAGTCCTCGAGTCCGAAGCCTCCGCCGAGGTACTCCATGTCATGCTCTTCCCAGAGCTTGCGCATGTCTGCGATGTCCTCGTGCATCCCGTCCACGGTGTCGAAGACGATGTCCACGTCGGGCGACCCGAAGGGCGTGGCATAGGTCACGTTCTGCAGGCTCAGCAGCGACGGCTCGAACAGCGAGCTGACGATCCCGATCTGCGCCAGCCCGTCCTCGATCGCCTCAAGTTCACCGCCGACCTTGGCCAGCGTGCCGCCATAGGCTTCCATCCAGTCGATGGAGTGTTCGGTCCCCTCAAGCTCGCTGTTGACGGTGGGGATGAAGGTCTCCGACAGGGTCTTCACCCAAAGGAAGACGGGCGGGTGCCCTGCGACCACGGTGGCGTCGAAGTCCTCGGCCTGCGCGGCCGGGGTCAGGAGCGCGGCAGCGGCACAGGCCGCAAGCCCGCGGCGAAGCGGTGTGAAAAGTTGCATGATGTTCCTCCTCTGAGGCCGCCTCCCAGCGGCCTTGGCAAACTATCTGTACGAGCGTATAAATTGTCAAGGGATCAGGGAGCACACATGGAAGAGGCCACCACCGACGGCCGTGTCCTGCGGGGCGAGGCCACGCGCGAGCGGGTCCTGGACGCCGCCGAACGGCTGTTCGCGGCAGAGGGATTCGACGCGGTCTCGATCCGCCGTATCGCCGCCGAGGCGGGGGTCACGCTCGGGGTGGTCGGGTTTCACGGCGGCTCCAAGCAGAAGCTGTTCCGAACCGTGCTTGAACGCAGGGTGGAGGCCCTGAATGCCGCGCGCCGGGCGAGGCTGGCCGAGCTGAGGGCGCAGGATGCCACACTCGAGATGCGCGACCTGGTGGATGGCTACCTGACGCCCTACCTCGACCATGCCTCGCGCGGGGATCCGCAATGGCGCGCATATGCCCGGCTGATCGCCCGCATCGTCAGCGACGACCGCTGGTATCCCGAGGTCGGGGGCCTCTATGACCCCGTGGCGCAGGAATACCTGGACGCCATGCACGAACTGCGCCCCGGGGTCCCGCGCGAGGAACTGGTGACGGCGCTCACGCTCACGGTCGCCTCGATGCTGTCGCTGGTGGCCAGCCGTGCCCGGATCGCCGGGCTGTCGGGCCGCGAGGCCGGCGGTCCGATGGACTATCGCGAGACGCTGATCGCCTTCTGCCTCGGCGGGATCGAGGCCGTCGCGGCGCACGGGCGCTGACCCTCGGCGCACGACGCAAAGCGTGTGGATCACCTTCACCTCGTCCGCGTATTCTTCGTGCGCGGTCAGGTAGTCGCCGGGATCGCTCCGGTGTTCGAGCCTCCGGAGCCCCTTCGATCCGGCGGGTCACCTCGGCGAAGTCGAGTTTCTCCCACGGGTCGGTGCGCTGCGTGAAGGTCACGGCGCTGCCCTTGCCAGTGTCGCAAACCCTGCGGCACCGTGGACAAACCTGCCTTTCGATGAGCTATTCCTCCATGTCGCGCGACCGTTTCTGGACCGGACTACGGGTCGGCAGCAATTCGGGTCACGAGCGGAAAACACGCGAGCCCCGCGGCGCGATTTCAGTCGGCAGCCAAGACGATCCACCCCGCCGAGAGCACGAGCGTGAGCGCCATGGCCCGTGCCCAAAGCCGTGCGCCGGTCGTGGATCGTAACAGCGCTTGAGTGGCTTCCGCGAACAGTATGACGACGACAAAGACCGCGACGAGTGCAACGATGGTGGCGGCGAGCAGGAGGAGAAGGTCTGCAACGCCAAGTGTCGTCAGATCGACCACTCTCGGCAGAAGCACGAGATACATCAAAACCGTCTGGGGGCTGCTGAGGCAGAGCGCGAAGCCGACCAGCAGGGAGGCGGCGATACCACCGGCCGGACAGGTCTCGGCGCTTTGGGCGGTTGCGCTGATCCACAATCGCAATGCGAGCCACAGCAGCAGCCCCGCACCGGCATAGCGAGCAAAGCTGTAAATCTGGGGATGCGCCTGGAGCCAGAAGCCGAAGCCGGCGCAGATTGCCAGGATCACCAGTGCGTCGCCAGCGCAAATCCCCACCACCATGGCGCAGGCTCCAGGGCGGTCGCGACCCGCCGAGCGCGCCGCAAGCACCGCTATGAGCGGGCCTGGCGTCAGCGTGAGAGCGCCGAGTGTGGCCATGTAGGCCAAGATGGCTGAAGGGTCCATCAGCGCCTCCATTGCAGTGGGCCCGGCGGGGTAGGGCCCTGCGGAGAAGATGCCATGGACGGAGGGAAGAGCAGGTCGAGGCTTCTAAGTTTGGCGCGTGCTGTGCGCTGTTCGGCGTCAAGTGTTCCTTTTGCGCGTAAAGGCGCTTACCCTTACGTCAGTTCGACTCGATGCATTATTGAGCTGCGTTGATTAAAAGGGAATCGGTGTGAGTATCGCGAAGGCCCACGAACCTCCGCGCCTGGTCGCCATGGTGGTCTATCCGCGGGTTTGCGCCGTGGATGTCTCCGCGCCGCTCGAGGCGTTCGGGCTCGCGAATTTTCTCACCGGACGTCAGCTTTATCGGCCGATCACGGTCTCTCTCGACGGCGCGCCGGTGCCTGTTGCCGGAGGCTTTCTTGAACTTGTACCGACATGCAGCTTCGATGATCTGCCGGAGCAGATTGACCTGATGCTGGTCGCGGGCGGCCCGGGTTGCTTCGCCGCTGCCGAGGACACGGCCCTTCTGGACTGGATTCAGCGGCTCGAACCGCGCTGTAAACGCCTGGGCTCGGTCTGCACCGGATCGACGGTTCTGATCGGCTCGGGGGTGGCGCGCGGGCATCGCGTGGCCACGCACTGGCTCGAAGCGATGCGTCTGAAGGCCGATCCCGAGACGGATGCGACGCTCGAGGAGGACGCCATCTTCATCAATTGCGGCAAGCTCTGGACCTCCGCCGGAATGCTGGCGGGGGTCGACCTTGCGCTTTCGCTCATCGAAAGCGATCACGGGCACCAGCTGGCACTCGATATCGCCCGCTTCATGGTCGTGCCGTTGCGCCGCAAGAGCGGACAATCCCAGTTCAGTTCACAGCTGATGGCTGCGGCTACCGAAGACCCTCGCATCCGGCGGGTGCAGATCCATGTCTGGGAAAATCCCTGTGCTGATCTGTCGCTCGAAGAGCTGTCGCGTCGCGCTGCCATGAGTCGGCGATCTCTGGTGCGGCGCTTCAAGGAGGTCACGGGAACCACGCTGTCGCTCTACGTCGAGGATGTCCGCCTTTCTACCGCACGGGGATTGCTCGAGACCTCGAGGCAGTCAGTGGGGTCGATCGCGGTAAATTCGGGTTTCGGCACGGCGGCGACCCTGCGCCGGGTGTTTACCCGAAGGCTCGGGGTCTCGCCAAGCGCTTACCGGAACAGTTTCGGAGTGGATGGGGATCGTCCAGAGGACGAAGTCGTGCCCGGAAACGCGATACGCGCCGATCTCAAGGGCGTCATCAACGGCAAGTCGGTCTGGTAGGCGTCTGCAAGCACTTATTCCCATGGATGGCGGACGCGAGGATGATACCGATTGGCCGACCTGTGAGCGCCCGCGAATTTTCGCCCCGAATGCCCTGGCAGGGCTCAAAGCGGTCGCGCGGCGGCGCAGCAGACCGTCGGCCTGGCGTCCCAAGACAAGTGCGCCGCTTGCGGCCCATAGCGGCATTTCGTCCTTTTCGCAGCGAAAGTCCGGAAACGGCCTTACCTGGTTGAGAAGCGCAACCCTGGCCTCAATAGTCGTTCTGAGTAGCGGCGACACTGGGCCGTGGCGTCAAGGAAGCTGTGGCGCGTCGCTGCACATTGTGGCGCTCTTCGGTGGCATTGCATTCGCTATTGGCCCACTCGCTTGCTCAGGCAAGAGCTCAGCCTTGGTCGGCAAAGGCTTCAGCCTTCAGAGCCATGCCCAAGCGGGAGACCTCTTCGACCAGTATGTCGAGGTCCGCGCGGGTCGTCCGGTGGTTGTTGATCGCGACGCGCAGGCAGTGGCGACCCTTCACCGTGGTATCCGACACAGCGGCGACACCGGTTTCCTGCAGGCGCAGCATGATCTCCGTGTTCAGCCGCTTGAGCGCGTCCTCCGGCAGCTCGCCCGGGTCGTAGCGGAAGCAGACGATGTTGATGGAGGTCGGAAAGCAGAGCTGCAGCGCCGGTGTCGCCTCGATGCGCGCGGTCAGGTAGCGCGCATGGGCCAGGTCCTGTTCGATCAGGCGGCCGAACTTGGCGACACCGTGTTCCTTGAGCGCCATCCAGACCTTGAGCGCGCGAAACCCCCGCGAGGTCTGAAGGCCGTAGTCGTGCAGCCAGGCGCCCGAGGCGATGCCCCGTGCCGAGGTCTGGAGGTATTCGGAAGTCAGCGTGAAGCTGCCCAGGTGCGCCCCGGCGTCGCGGACAAGCGCGCAGCCCACCTCGAAGGGCGCGTGCAGCCACTTGTGCGGGTCCAGCGCGATGGAGTCGGCGCGGGCGATGCCGCGCACCAGCGACCGGCCCCGCGGCGCGATGGCGAGAAGCGCGCCGATGCAGCCATCGACATGAAGCCATAGCCCCTCCTCGGCGCAGAGATCGGCGATGGCCTCCAGGTCGTCCAGCGCGCCGGTATTCACCGTCCCGGCGGTCGCGATGACGCAGGCGGGCGCGAGCCCCCCGGCACGATCCCGGGCGATGGCCTCGCGCAGGGCGCCGAGGTCCATTCGGCAATCCGGACCGCTGGGCACGCGGCTTAGGGCGCGGTTACCAAGGCCCAGTGTCTCGACCGCGGTCTGGTGGCAGGAGTGGACCTGGTCAGAGGCGTAAAACCGAAGCGGCGCCGCCAAGCCGCCAAGTCCCTCCTCGCGCAGGTCGATGCCGGACATCCGGTTCCGCGCCACGGTCAGCCCGATCAGGTTCGCCATGGAGCCGCCCGAAACCAGCGTTCCGCTGGCCTCCGCCGGGTAGCCCATCATCTCCTTGAGCCAGTTGACGACCTGCTTGTCGATCTCGGCCGCGGCATGATCTCCGCCCCCCAGGTTCGAGCCCAGGATCGCGGCCAGGAAATCCCCGAGCGCGCCGGTGAAGTTGCTCGATCCCATGTACCACATCCAGAAGCGCGGATGGATGTTGCCCATGGGATAGGGCAGCATGTTCTGGACGATGTCGTCGTAGACCTCGCCGAGCGGCTGACCCTCCTGCGGGGCCGCCGTCTGAAAGCGCTTGCGGACCTCGGGCGGCATGTCCCGCCAGACTGGCCGGTCGCGGATGTCCCGCGTGTAGTCGACCGCGTCGTCAATGATGCGCCGGGCGAGCGTGCGCAGCGCCTCCCAGTCGGTGGGATCGAGGGTTTCTGCCGTCTCGGTCATCGCTCACCCCATCTGGTAGCCGGGGGTGGAGCGCGACAGCGCCACCTCGTCGTCCGTCATCTCTTCGGGGATCGTCTCGAAGAGCGGCGTGGACATGTAGCGTTCGCCCGTGTCCGGCAGCATGCAGAGGATGACGGTCCCGGGCTCCGCCTTCTCGGCGATCTGCATGGCGACCGCGAAGGTGGCGCCGCCGGAAATCCCCGTCAGGATACCTTCCCGCTGCGCGAGCTTCTGGGCCCAGGCGATGCCGTCCGGGCCGGGCACGGGTATCACCTTGTCATAGAGCGCGGAATCCACGGCTTCCTGCAATACGTGCGGAATGAAGTCCGGCGTCCAGCCCTGGATCGGGTGCGGCTCGAAGGCCGGGTGGCTGCCGGCGGGTGAATGATCGGCATTGCGCGGCTGCGCCTGTCCGCTGCCCAGGAGCTGCGCATTGCCGGGCTCGGAAAGGATGATCTTCGTTTCGGGCCGCTCGCGGCGCAGCACGCGGCCAACGCCGGTGACCGTGCCGCCGGTGCCGTAGCCGGTCACCCAGTAGTCCAGCCGCCCGCCGCTGAAATCCGAGAGGATCTCGCGCGCGGTCGTGTTCTCGTGGATGCGGGCGTTGGCGGCGGTCTCGAACTGGCGGGCCAGGAACCAGCCGTTGGCCTCGGCCAGCTCGACCGCCTTGCGGTACATTCCAAAGCCCTTCTCGGCGCGCGGGGTTAGGACCACCTTGGCGCCCAGCATGCGCATCAGCTTTCGCCGCTCGACCGAGAAACTGTCGGCCATTGTCACCACGAGCGGATAGCCCTTGGCCGCGCAGACCATCGCCAGGCCGATCCCGGTGTTGCCCGAGGTCGCCTCGACCACCGTCTGTCCGGGGGCAAGGCTGCCGTCGCGCTCGGCCTCCTCGATGATGCTGAGCGCCAGCCGGTCCTTGACCGAGCCGGCGGGGTTGAAGAATTCCGCCTTCACGTAGAGCTCCACGCCCGAGGGCGCGAGCGTGTTGAGCCGCACGGTGGGGGTATCTCCGATCGTGTCGAGAATGCTGCCGAACAGCTTCCCGCGACCTTCGGTGCTTCGCATGGTCATGGCGTCCATCGTATCTCTCTTTCCTATCTTGTGGCGCGGCCGTCACGTGGGGCAATCGCCCCGGCGCGACGGTGGCTTGCAGTCAGTGCTGATGTTCGGCGGACTCGAAGAGGATGAGTTCCACCCGTTCGTCGCCGGCGACATAGGCGTCATGCCCCGGCGGAATCTCGAAGAAGTCGCCGGGCCGAAGCCGGGTCTCCGCGCAGGTCTCGAGCATGCGGACGACAAGCTCGCCCGACATGTAGTAGCCCTTGTGCCGCATCGGGCAGGACTCGGGCGACCCCAGAAGCGGTGTCTCGTCGACCTCCCAGGTCCAGCCGGGCTCGAAGACCGCCTGCATTCCCGCGCTGCCGCCTTTCATCCGGATGATGGAGGTCCCCCCGCGCTCCTTCATGTCGAGGTGCTCGTCGGGGGTGACGAAGCGCCGTGTCTCGATGGTTCGGTCCAGCATCTTCCGTCTCCCTTCTGCGTGGTTCCTGCCGGGGACATCCGGCATGTCACCGACCATAGGCGCGGTGTCCGGGCGAAGCTTGATGACGGTCTGAAGAATTCGTGCAGAACGGCCTGATTCTGCATTATCATGGAGTATGGCGTGGTGTTTCGGAGATCTCCGGCTCGACCCCGAGCATTTCCAGCTCAGCCGTGCCGGTGCGCCGGTCCCGGTCGAGCCGCAGGTTCTTTCGCTGCTGATCCACCTGGTCCGGAACCGCGACCGCATGGTGACGAAGGATGAGCTTGTCACCGAGGTCTGGCAGGCACGGGCAGTCTCGGACGCCAGCATTTCCAGCCGCATCCGCTCGGCCCGGCAGGCCCTGGGCGACGACGGTGTGCGGCAGGTCTTCATCCGCACCGTGCACGGCCGCGGTTTCCGCTTCGTGGCGCAGGTCCGGGCGCCGCCGGCCGAGGCTTCGACAGCACGCGATGACGGGGCGGTCAGCCACCCGATGGGGCGCCCCTCGATCGCCGTCCTGCCGTTTCGACCGCTGGGCAATGCGCCCGAGCTGCCGCTCCTGGGCGAAGCCATCCCGCACGAGATCATCGAGGCGCTGTCACGGCTGCGCTGGCTCGCGGTGATCGCGCGGGGCTCTTCCTTCCGCTTCGGCCATGAGACCGACAGGGGTGTCACGGCCACCGCGCTCGACGCGCGCTACCTGCTCTCCGGCGTCGTCGAGGGGGACAGCCGCAGGATCGCGGTGTCGATCGAGCTGACCGAGGCCGGCACCCACGAGGTCATCTGGGCCGACCGGCTGAACGCCGCCCTTGCCGAGATCGACGAGCTGCGGGAACGGATCGTCGCGCACCTGGTCGCCGCGCTCGAGACGCATATTCCGTTCCACGAGGCGCAGATCGCCCTGTCCCGCGGACCGGAGGGGCTGGATGCCTGGGCGGACTATCACCTGGGCCTGCGCCACCTCTACCGTTTCACGGCCTTCGACACGGCCTGCGCGCGAGAACATTTCACCTGCGCCGCCGCGGCCGACCCGCGCTTTGCCCGCGCCGAGGCCGGGCTGTCCTTCACGAGCTTTCTCGAAGCCTTCCTGCGGCTCGGGCCGGACCCGGAGGCCGCCATCGGTGCCGCGCGGCGTCATGCCGAGCGGAGTCTGGAGCTCGACCCGCTCGATCCCTTCGCGAATTTCACCATGGGCCGCTCGCACTGGCTCACCGATGAACCCGAGGTCGCGTCGGAATGGCTGACCCGCGCCACCAGCCTCAACCCCAACTTCGCACAGGGCTACTATGCCTCCGCCTTCACCTCCATGCTGACCGGAGACGCGCCCGCCACGCTGGGGGCGCTCGAACGGTCGCTGCATCTCAGCCCGCTCGACCCCCTTCTCTACGGGGTCCACGGTGTTCGGGCGCAACTCTTGCTCCAGCAGGGCGATCACGCCGCAGCGGCCGACTGGGCGGACCGCGCCGCCACGGCTCCCGGCGCGCATTACCTTATCGCCATGATCGCCGTCGCCGCGAACGCGATGGCGGAGCGCCACGACCAGGCGAACCGCTGGCGACAGGAGGCGCGCCGCCTCAGGCCCGATGCCAACGCCTCGGCCTATTTCGCCGCCTTCCCTACACGCGATGCCGCATCCCGCGACGAGATCCGTGCCCGGTTGCAGGCCTACGGGTTCTGAGGAGGGCTCAGTTCCCGCATTCGGACATCCGCGCAAACTGCAACAAAAGCCGGCTTCCCGCCTTCTGCGACCCCTGTTGCGCTGCCACGAACGGCTAAGATGGGCTAGAATCGCGTTGTCGAGCAGTCTGACGGCACCCGGACCTGGCATCGGACCACCCGCCTCCCGTTTCGCCCCGCCGCGCGAAACCGCCAAAATTTGAGCGCAGACCGTCAAGAGTTCGCGGCCAGCCATGCTAGGCTTGTTGCCAGCTCGACGAATCCGGTCAAGCGTGGCCGGGCAGGGAGGCGAAACGATGTTGAGACAGGATCTGACGGCGGGACGCGAGTTTTGGCAGCAGAAGGTGTCACAGGCCTATTTCCCGCTGGATATCGAAACGCGCGACGACCGGGGCTTTCGCGGCGACATGGACGCCTGGTCGCTGGGTTGCATCGGGCTGTCCCGTATTCACTGCGACGGGCTGATCTATCGGCGCAACAACCGGCATCTGCTGAGCGAGACCGAAAGCTCGCTGCTGGTGGCGATCCCCGAGGATGACGAGGTCCAGTTCGTCCAGGGCAGCCGCCGCACGACCTGCAAGCCGGGCGGCTTCGTGGTCGAGCGGAGCGACGCTCCCTACGAATACTGGCACGCGCGCCGCAACCGCCAGTGGGTGCTGAAGGTGCCGACCGCCAGCGTGCGGTCGCGGATCGGCGCCTCGGAACGGCTGGGCGGGCTGACATTCGATGCGACCTCCGGCGTGGCCTCCTATTTCCTGTCGAGCCTGCGGACGATGGTCGCCCATGTCGACCACCTCGACGATGCCGCGCGCGATGCCGCCGGGCAGCATCTTCTGGAACTGCTCTGCCTGACGATCCGCGGCGATGAGCGGGTGCTGGGCAGCGGCACCTCCTCGATCCGCGCGGCCCACCTCGCCCGGGCCGAGCAGGTGATCCGCGACAACCTCAAGACCCCGGACCTGTCGCCGCAGGACGTGGCGGATGCCTGCGGCATCTCGCTGCGCTACCTGCAGCAGCTGTTCTTCGAGACGGACCAGTCGATCAACGGCTTCATCCGGGAACGGCGGCTGGCCCGCTGCCGGGAAGAGCTGCAGATGCCCGCCAGCGGCCAGTCGGTGGCGGAAATCGCCTATCGCTGGGGGTTCACGGACCAGTCCCAGTTCTCGCGGAACTACCGCAAGCGGTTCGGCTGCACGCCGACCGAAACCCGGAAGGCGGCGCAGCGTGCCCGCCTGACGGGCTGATCCCGGGCGGCCGCGCCGCCAGACACACCGACCCTGTCCGACCTCACGACCGAAGCGCCGCTTCGGGCGACGGGCGCCCCTTGCCCAAACAAACGAAGGATCCGAGATGACCAACACTAGAGTCGCCGTCGACGTGGGCGGCACCTTCACCGATATCTGCGTCATGGACGAGGCGACCGGCGCGATCCGGATCGAGAAGACCTCCTCCACTCCCGACGATCCCATGAAAGCCGTGATGGACGGGATCGACATCGCGGGCATCGACCTTGCGCAGGTGTCCATGTTCTCGCACGGGACGACCGTCGCGACCAACGCGCTCATCACCCGGAACCTGCCGCGCACGGCGATGGTCTGCACCGAGGGGTTCCGCGACGTGGTCGAGATCCGGCGTGCGAACAAGGAGGATCTCTGGGACACCTACAAGGACGTGGCCAAGCCCTACATCCCGCGCCGCGACCGGCTGACGGTGCGCGAACGGGTCGATGCCGAGGGCCGGATCCTGACCGCGCTGAACGAGGATGACGCCCGGCGCGTGGCCGAGGTGCTCAAGAAGCGCGGCGTGAAGTCGATCGCGGTCTGCTTCATGAATTCCTACGTCAACGCCACGAACGAGAAGCGGATGCGCGACATCCTGAAGGAGGTCATGCCCGGGGTGCCGGTCTCGATCTCGGCCGAGATCATGCCCGAGATCTTCGAGCACGAGCGGTTCTCGACCACCATGGCCAATGCCGTGGTGTCGCCGGTGGTGGTCGACTACGTCTCGCGGCTCGGCGACAAGCTGGCGGAGGGCGGCTACCAGCGCGATCTCCTCCTGCTGCACACCGGCGGCGGGGTGATGACGCCCCATGCCGTGCGCGACTTCGCGGCGCGGCTCGCCGGGTCGGGCATCGCGGCGGGGGCGATAGCAAGCCGGTTCATCGGCAACCTCTGCGGCTTCCCGAACACGATCGGCTTCGACATGGGCGGCACCTCGACGGACGTGTCGGTGTCGTTCGAGGGCGAGCCGCGGATCACCAAGGACTGGTACATCGAATACGGCTACCCGATCCGCTTTCCGTCGATCGAGGTGATGACCATCGGCGCGGGCGGCGGCTCGCTCGCCTGGCAGGACGAGGGCGGCTCGCTCCGGAACGGGCCGCAATCGGCGGGCGCCTTCCCGGGGCCGGCCTGCTATCGGAACGGCAACGAGGTGGCGACCAACACCGACGCCAACGTGGTGCTGGGCCGGCTGGGCTCCTCGCTCGCAGGCGGCAAGATCGAGCTCGACCCGCAGCTGGCCGAGGACGCCGTGCGCCGCACCGTGGCCGAGCCTTTCGGGATGGAGCTGCACGAGGCGGCCGAAGCGATCCTGCGGGTCGCCAACGCCAACATGGCGAACGCGGTGCGCCTGCTGTCGATCTCGCGCGGCTACGATCCCCGCGACTTCGCGCTCTGTGCATTCGGCGGGGCCGGGGCCCTGCATGGCGCGGCGGTGGCGCGGGAGCTGTCGATCCCCACGGTGATCGTGCCCCCGAACCCCGGCGTGACCTCGGCGCTGGGCTGCCTGCTGGTCGACGTGCAGCACGACTTCTCGGACAGCTACATGAAGCGGACGGCGGAGATCGACGCCGTCGACCTGGAAGCGGCCTTTGCCCGGATCGAGGACGAGGCCCGCGCCCAGCTCACGCGGGAGGGCGTGGAGGAGAAGGACATGGTCCTGACCCGCACGGCCGAGATGATGTACCAGGGCCAGTGGCGCTCGCTCCAGGTGCCGGTGCCGGCGAAGGTCAGCGATGTCGCCGAGCTGGTCGACGGCTTCCACGCCGCGCATGAGCGGGAATACAACTACTCCCGCAAGGAAGCCGAGGTGAGCCTTTTCCGCGTGGCGGTGAAGGCCGTGGGCCTCGTCCCCAAGGCCGAGCTTCAGAAACATGAGGCGGGCACTACCAAGCCCGAGCCTGCCGGCCGCCGGCAGGTCTGGTTCGACGGCACGGCCCACGACACCGCCATCTACCGGCGCGAGGACCTGCCCGCGGGCGCGACGCTGACCGGCCCCGCCGTGATCGAACAGCTCGACTCGACCACCGTGGTCCCGCCCGGGATGACCGCGCAGGTCGATCCCTACCTCAACATCCGCATCGAAACGAAGGGCTGACCCATGATGACCCAAGCCACGCAGCAGCCGCTGGACCCCGTCACCTTCGAGGTTCTCAAGAACTCGTTCATCACCTCGGTCGACCAGATGGCCGAGCAGATGCTCCGTACCTGCTATTCCTTCGTGATCTACAACCGCGACTTCTCGAACGGGCTGCACGACGCGGAGGGCAACTCGGTCGCGCAGGGCAACCAGGACATCGCGGTGCATGTCGGGACGCTTCACTTCACCTGCAAGGACGTGATCCGCACCTTCGAGGGCGAGATGCTGCCCGGCGATGTCTATGCCATCAACGACCCCTATGCCGGGGGCACCCATTTCTCGGACGTGCGGCTTGTCCGGCCCATCTTCGACGACGACACGCTGATCGGCTTCTCGCAGTCGAACGGCCATTGGTCGGACCTGGGCGGCTCGGTTCCCGGCTCCTTCGACGTGAGCGCGCGCGACATGTTTCGCGAGGCGGTCCGCATCACGCCCGTGCGCCTGTTCCGGGCGGGCGAGTTCTGCCACGACGTCGCGGGCCTGCTGGCCGCGAACACCCGCGACCCGGCCTCGATCATCGGCGACATCCATAGCCAGGCCAGCGCCACCGCGGTGGCCGAACGCGAGCTGCTGCGCCTGGTGAAGAAGTACGGCCGCGAGCAGGTGCTCCAGGGCATGCGCGAGGTGCAGGACTATGTCGAACGCGCCGCCCGCCAGCGCATCGCGGCGCTGCCCGACGGGACGTGGGAGACGGTGGACCACATCGACCGCGATCCGGGTCAGGGCGAGGGGATGATCCCCATCCGCGTGAAGATGACCATCGAGGGCGACCGCATCCACTACGACTTCACCGGAAGCCATGCGACCATCGCGTCGATCTACAACTCGGCCCCCGGCGCGACCTTCTCGGCCGTGGTCGCGGGGATGAAGACCTTCTTTCCCGACCTGCCGCTGAACTCGGGCTTCTACCGCATGATCGACATCACCGCGCCGAAGGGCAGCGTGGTCAGCGCGGAATGGCCGGTGGCGGTCACGGGCTTCCTGATGCCCTTCGAGAAGATCATGAACGCGATCTTCGAGATGTGGTCGCAGATCATGCCCGACCGGGCCATCGCCTGTGCCTTCAACCTCGAATACCTGCTGGCGGGCGGGCGCGACCTTCGGAGCCCCGAGAAGCCCATCTTCATGTTCTACGAATGGCTTCCCGGGGGCTGGGGCGGACGGAACGGAAAGGACGGATCGGACGTGACGACGGCCTGCTTCGGCACCGGCCTCATGTCCCAGCCGAACGAGGGGAACGAGCGGGTCAACCCGACCCGCACGACCGAGTTCCAGATCCTCCGCGACAGTGCAGGGCCCGGCAAGTGGCGCGGCGGGACCGGGGTACAGAAGACCTCTGTCCTGCTGGAGAGCGAAGACGCCGTCATGTCCTACATCTGCGACCGCGAACGCGCGGTGGTCTGGGGCGTCGAGGGCGGGCTGCCGTCGATGCCGCACGGGCTGTCGATCCGCCGCGAGGGGGAGGAGCATGCGAAATGGCTTGGCTCGGTCTTCTCGGACTACAGCGTCCATACCGGCGACGAATTCGCGCGGCCGACGGCGGGCGGAGGCGGCTTCGGCGATCCGCTGGAGCGTGATCCGCAGGCGGTCCGCGAGGACGTGATCGACGATTACGTCTCGGTGGAGCGCGCCGCGAAGGATTATGGCGTGGTCATCGAGGAGAAGGATGCGGACCTCTGCGACTACGAGGTGGACGCGGACGCGACCGAGGCGCTGCGCGCGGACATCCGCGCGAAGCGGGTCGGCTGGGCGCGAATGTCACCGTCGGAGGTGTCGGAGCTTTACCGCGGGGGCGAGATCGACGCGCTGGACGCCGTGCGCCGCTACGCCACCATCCTCGACTGGGAAAGCGGCGAGGTGCTGGAAAAGACCACCGCCCAGTTCCGCGAGAGCTTCGAGAAGCGGTCCGTTGCCCACTGGTCTTGACCACCGGGCGGGCGCCCCGGCCTCAGGGGCGCCCCACGACCGAGGGGCTCTGCGGCGACAGGAATGCGCGGCGGAAATAGTCGTGGAACACGGCCACCGGCCCCGACAGGTCCTGGCCCCGCCGCCAGGCGAGGCCGACATTCATCGTGGGCACCTCGGTCTCGGTCGGCATGGTGCCGATGCGCTTCCCCTCCAGGGACCACGGGCGATAGACCATGTCCGACAGGATCGTCACGCCCTGGCCGTTGGCCACCATCGAACGCACCGCCTCGGTCGAGGAGGTCCGCAGTTTGACCTTCGGCGTGTGGCCGAGCGCGCTCCAGTACTTCATGGCGGTATGCGCGGCCTCGTCCACGGTCAGCATGATGTAGTCTTCCTCCGCGATCTCGGCAAAGCTGGCATGGCCCGCCTGGTGGAAGCGGTGGTTGTTGGGCACCCACAGCCTGCGCCGCGAGCGGAAGAGCGTCTCGCTTTCCAGGTCGGTGTTGGTGATGTTCGAGGTCAGCAGCACGCCCATGTCGAACCGGTTGGCCAGCAGGCCTTCCTCGATGCTTTCGCGCGGCAGTTCGAACAGACGGATCTGCAGGGCCGGGAACAGCTGGTGCAGCCGGTCGAGGTGATAGGGCAGGAAGTAGCCCATCACCGTGTAGGTCGCCGCGACCGAGATCGTGCCGGTCACCGCCGACTGGCGGTGCGTGATGTGTCGCGCCGCCTCCAGCCGGTCGAGGATGTCGCGCGCCGAGGCGAGCAGCTCGCGCCCCGCATCCGTCAGCTCCATCCCCGAGGCCGTGCGCTGGAAGAGTGGCGCGCCGAGGTCGGCCTCCAATCGCTTCACCGCGGCCGTCACCGAGGATTGCGAGATGTTCAGCTCGTTGGCGGCCCGGCTGACCTGGCCGGTCTCGGCGGTCGCCAGGAAGTATTTCAGTTCGCGCAGGTCCATCGTTTTTCCTCACGCCCTGGCCCGGAATTATCGCGCGGGTCAATCGCCGTCTTTCACCCGAAATCCCGCTTATTTCAGGTCCGTGGGCCAGCCTCCGGCCCGTGTCACCTCACCATTATCGTTTTTTGCGATAATACGACAGCGTTTTTCAGCAATTTACATCGGGGTACCGACTGCCTGACCCTCCTCGCAACAGCACGGGGAACAAGATGCAGAAACTGATCGACCTGAATTGCGACATGGGCGAGGGCTTCGGTCACTGGACGCTGAGCGAGGCGCCGGACGAGGATCTGATGGCGCTGATCTCGTCGGCGAACATCGCGGCGGGCTTCCACGCGGGTGACCCGAATTCCATCGACCGGGTGGTCCGGCTTGCCAAGACCTATGGCGTCGGGCTTGGCGCGCATCCCGCCTATAACGACCTGCAGGGCTTCGGCCGGCGCTTCATCGACACCAGCCCGGAGGAGCTGGTGAACGACATCCTCTACCAGGTCGGGGCGGTGCGCGAGTTCGGCCGCCGCCACGGCGTGCCGCTCCAGCACATCAAGCCGCACGGCGCGCTTTATATGGAGGCCGCCCGGAACGAGACGCTGTCGTGGAAGATCGTCGAGACGCTGCGCGACATGAACGCGGACACCATCCTGTTCTGCATGGACATCTCGAAGACCTACGAGGTCGCCAGGAAGCTGGGCCAGCCCGTGGTGCGCGAATTCTACGCCGACCGCGACTACGGCGACGACGGCTCGATCGTGTTCAAGCGGAAGGTGCAGCGTCTGGACCCGCAGGCGGTGGCCGACAAGTGCGTGCGCGCCTGCCTCGACGGCAAGGTCGAGACCGAGACCGGCAAGACGATCGAGATCGAGTTCGAATCGATCTGCTTCCACTCCGACACACCCGGCGCGCTGGAACTGGGCCGCACGCTGCGGGACGGGCTGACCGCCGCCGGCATCACCATCGCCCCCGCCGCGACCGTTCTCCAGCAGGCGGCCTGACCCAACAAACGACGCAAGGAAGACTACTTATGGCAGACATCCAATCCCCGCTTCCCGGCACCTTCTACCATCAGGCGACCCCCGAGGAGCCCCCCTACAAGGCCAAGGGCGACGCCGTGGCAGAGGGCGACGTCATCGGGCTGATCGAAGTGATGAAGACCTTCATCGAGGTCAAGGCCGAGGCCGCGGGCACCTTCGACGCCTACGTGGCCGACAACGCCTCGGCCGTGACCGCGGGCGCCGTTCTGGCGACGCTGGTGGACTGACATGGCCATACGACGCCTCTTCATCGCCAACCGCGGCGAGATCGCCGTGCGGATCGTCCGGGCGGCCCGTGCGCTGGGGATTCACACGATCCAGGCCCATTCCGAGGCCGATACCGAGATGCTGGCAGTGCGCGAGGCGGACGAGGCCATCTGCGTGGGCAAGGCGTCCGCGGCGGACAGCTACCTGAACATCCCGGCCCTGGTCGAGGCGGCGCGCAAGACAGAAGCCGATGCCGTGCATCCGGGCTATGGCTTCCTGTCGGAAAGCGCCGCGTTCGTTCGGGCGGTCGAGGAGGCCGGCATGATCTTTGTCGGCCCCTCGGCCGACACGATCGACCGCATGGGCGACAAGGTCGCGGCGCGCGAGGCGGCCGAGGCGGCGGGCGTGCCCGTCGTCCCGGGCTCCGACGGCCGTGTCGAGGGCGCGGCGGCGGCGGTCGAGGTGGCGACCAGGATCGGCTATCCGGTCATGGTCAAGGCGGCGGCCGGCGGCGGCGGGCGGGGCATCCGCGTGGCGCAGGACGAGGCCGAGCTTCGCAAGCTCGCGCCGCAGGCCGCGCAGGAGGCCGAGGCGGCCTTCGGAGATGGCGGCCTCTACATCGAACGCGCGATCCTTTCGCCCCGGCATATCGAGGTCCAGATCCTGGGCGACGGCACCGACGCGGTGCATTGCTGGGAACGCGAATGCTCCCTCCAGCGCCGCCGCCAGAAGGTCTGGGAGGAGGCGGGCGCCGCCTGCCTCGACGAGGCCGCGCGGGCCGAGCTCTGCCGCTCCGCCGTGGCGCTGGCGAAGGCGGTGCAGTACCGCGGCGCCGGGACGCTGGAATACCTCTACGACCAGAAGACCAAGGAGTTCTTCTTCATCGAGATGAACACCCGCATCCAGGTCGAGCACCCGGTGACCGAGATGATCACCGGCATCGACCTGGTGGCCGAGATGATCCGCGTGGCGGGCGGCGAGAAGCTCTCGGTGACCCAGGACCAGATCCCGCGCAACGGCCACGCCATCGAGGTGCGGATCAACGCCGAGGATCCGCTGAACAACTTCATGCCTTTCCCGGGCAAGGTCGACGGGCTGACGATCCCCGAGGGCGAGGGCGTCCGCGTGGATCACTTCCTGTCCGACGGATACCAGATCCCGCCGTTCTACGACTCGCTGCTCGGCAAGGTCATCGTTCATGCCAAGACGCGCGACGCGGCGATCGACAAGCTGAAACAGGCCCTCGAGGCGCTGAAGGTTGGCGGCGTCCGCACCACCGTGCCGCTCCACCTGGCGCTCGCAGACGCGCCCGAGGTGCGGGCCGGCGACTTTCACACCCAATGGCTGGAACCTTGGCTTGCCGCCGGGAACCTGACGGCCGACTCGACAGGAGGCACCCAGTGAAGACCAGATACACCTACGGCGGGGACGAACATATCTACGTCGAGATGGACGAGGAGATGTCGCTCGACGCCTTCTTCAAGTCCCTCTCCATGAGCGAAGCGGTGAAGGCGGCGAACCTGCCCGGCGTGCTGGACATCTGCCCGGCCAATGCCTCGTTCCAGGTGCGCTTCGACCCGGACCGTATCCACCCCGAGGAGATGATGAAGCGGGTGCAGGAGCTCGAGTCGAAAGCGGACCAGGCCGAGAAGACCCTGCGGACCCGGATCATCGAGGTGCCGGTGTTCTACAAGGATCCGTGGACGCACGAGACCCTGATGCGCTTCCGCGAGCGTCACCAGGACCCCTCGGGCAGCGATCTGGACTATGCGGCGCGGATCAACGGCTATGCCGATGCCGACGCCTTCATCGAGGCCCACCATTCGGCGCCGTGGTTCGTCTCGATGGTGGGCTTCGTCGCGGGCCTGCCGTTCCTCTACCAGCTGGTCGAGCGCGAAAAGCAGCTGCAGGTGCCGAAATACCTGCGCCCCCGGACCGACACGCCAAAGCAGACGGTGGGCTATGGCGGCTGCTTCTCCTGCGTCTACTCGGTGCGCGGGGCGGGCGGTTACCAGATGTTCGGCATCACGCCCATGACCATCTACGACCCGAAGCAGGAGACGTCGTACCTCAAGGACTTCATGGTCTACTTCAAGCCCGGCGACATCGTGAAATGGAAGCCCATCGACCGGGCCGAGTACGATCGGATCCTGAAGGAGGTCGAGGCGGGCACCTGGACGCCGCGCGTCGCCGAGGTGGACTTCGACCTCGACGCCTTCAACGCCGACATGAAAGGCACCAACGCGAAGCTGATGGAGGCGCTGAATGACGCTTGAGATTGTCAAACCCGGCCTCGCGACGTCCGTGCAGGACCTGGGCCGTCCCGGATATTTTCACCTCGGCATCCCGGAGGGCGGGGCGATGGACCGATACGCCCTGCGCGCGGCCAACCTGCTCGTCGGCAACGACGAGGGAGCGGCCTGCCTGGAGGCGGTCTTCATGGGTCCCGAGATCAGGATCGGCGCCGACTGCGTGCTGGCCGTGACCGGGGCCGAGATGCCCATCAAGCTGGACGGGGAAACCGTGCCGACCTGGACGAGCTTTGCCGCGAAGGCGGGGCAGGTGCTGTCATTCGGTTTCCTGACGGAAGGCGCGCGGATCTACATCGCCGTCAGCGGGGGCATCGCGACCGAGCCCGATCTCGGCAGCCGGTCGACCTATCCCATCGGCATGCTCGGCGGGATCGATGGGCGCCCGGTCCAGCCCGGCGACGTGATCCCGGTGGGCGAGGATGGCGCGGCGAAACCCTGCCTCTCGGTGCCCGAAGACCTGCGCCGCCGTCCCGGCACGCCGGCGGAGCTGCGCGTGCTGCCCGGCCTCTACTGGGACCGGCTGACCGAAGCCTCGCAGACCGCCTTCTTCGATGACACCTGGACCGTGGCCTCCGAGGCCGACCGCATGGGCTATCGCTTCAAGGGGGGCCGGCCGATGGAATTCGTCGAGCGCGAGCAGCCCTTCGGCGCGGGCTCGGACCCGTCGAACATTGTCGATGGCTGCTATTCCTACGGCTCGGTCCAGGTGCCGGGCGGGACCGAGCCGATCGTCCTGCACCGCGACGCGGTGTCGGGTGGCGGCTATTTCACGCTGGGCGCGGTGATCTCGGCCGACATGGACCTGATCGGCCAGCTCCAGCCCAACACGCCGGTGCATTTCCGGCGCACCGACATGGACCAGGCGCTGGCCGCGCGCGCCCACCGGCGGGCCATGCTGGACAAGCTGCGCAACGCGCTGGCGGGCTGAGCGATGCGGGCCGCCCACCGGACCGGACGGAGCGGCCCCGCCTCAGGCGGGGACGAGGTAGCCGGCCAGGTCCGCGGGCGGTTCGATCACCGACACGATCTTGAGTTGCGCGATCGTCCGCTTGAGCGCGTTGGCAAGATGCGTGTTCAGCATGTTGGCCGCGGCGGGCATCGTGCCGGCCTGGATGAGGTCGATCACCATGCAAAGCTCCAGCAGCGACTGGCGGTCGGGCGGCAGGCCGATCGAGAACAGCACCCGTTGCGAGGCCTCCAGCGCGCTGCGGTTCGCGCCGACATAGGCCGCGAGGTCCTGGTTCGGCGTCGCGAGAATCGCCAGTTGCAGGAACCGCCCGTCGAGGTCGAACCAGGTCTCGGGCGACAGCGGGCCGTCCGCGGGCAGGTCGCGGATGTCGCGGGCCAGGGCGGCCAGCGCCTCGCCGTCGGGATGGGTGGAGCGCAAGGCGGCGATCTCGAGAACCATGCGCAGCTCGAACTTGTTCTTGATGCGCTGCGCGGTCAGCGGCTCGACCACCCAGCGGGAGTTCGTGCTCTTCTGGACGAGGCCGCGCTCCTGCAGCCGGCCCAGCACGTCGCGGACCACCGTGCGGCTGACGTCGAAGGTCCGCGCGACCAGCGACTCGACCACCCTGTAGCGGCCGAAGATCAGGCAGCGCGAAAGCTCGGTCTCGATCTCGTTCTGGATGCGCTGCCAGTTCGGCTGGCCCACGGTTTCGTCGATCTGGTCGAGGTCCAGCTCCAGCGTGCGCAGGTCCAGCCGCTGCGGCGTGTCATCGCCCGCGACCAGGAAGCCGCGGCCCTCGAACCGGCGGACAAGCCCCTCCTCGGCGAGGATCGACAGCGCCCGCTTGATCGTCGCCCGCGAGACCGACAGCCGCTCGGACAATGCGCTTTCCTGAAGCACGACGCCGGGGCCCAGTTTGCCGCCGTCGATATTCGTGCGCAGGAAATCGGCGGTCGCCTCGAAGAGCGTGGGCCGGCTCGCCTCGATGACGGTGTCAGACGCGGCGTGCTGGGCCATTTTTCTGGGTCCTTTCCCGGGTCATTCGTCCCCGACTCGCCGACCACCATAAATCCACCGGGCGGGCTGTGGAAACATGAACATGGTATACAGAAAGCAGTCTGCGTCCAGTCTCTGGTTCCAGGGGTGCGATGCATTTCAGAGTTGAAAGCGGTCAAGCATATGCGCGCGGCTCAATAAATGAGCTAGGCGGCTGTGGGGCCGGGTGAAAAAAATGCACTTTGCACACATAGATCATTTTATCCTTGCCGCAGCGGAATTCTGATGTTTGTGTACGAACAGCAATCATGACCGGGGGCGAATCTTGCTGAAGCTGAACGGAATCACCCGACGCTACGGAGGGACGGCCGCGCTGGACGGGCTCGACTTCACCGTGCCGGACGACACCTACGTTTCGCTCCTGGGGGCCTCGGGGTCGGGCAAGACCACGCTCCTGCGGCTGATCGCGGGCTTCGAGGAGCCGGACGCGGGCGAAATCGTGCTCGGGGGCGAGCGGCTGGACGGCAAGCCCCCGCACCGGCGCGACATCGGCTTCGTGTTCCAGAACTTCGCGCTCTTTCCCCACCTCTCGGTGCAGGAGAACGTGGCCTTCGGGCTGAAGCACCGCGAGACGGGCGCGATCGCCTCGGGGTCGGAGCTGACCGACCGGGTGGCGGCGGCGCTGGACCTCGTGGGCCTGACCGGGTTCGGCCATCGCGGCGTGGGCGAGATCTCTGGCGGACAGAAGCAGCGGGTGGCGCTGGCCCGGACGCTCGTGACCGAGCCCCGCCTGGTTCTGCTGGACGAGCCGCTTGGCGCGCTCGACGCGAACCTTCGGGCCCGGATGTGCGACGAGCTGCGCGCGATCCGCGAGCGGCTGAAGGTCAGCTTCCTGCATGTCACCGGCTCCGAGACCGAGGCGCTGACCATGGGCGACATGGTGGCCGTGCTGGCTCAGGGGCGCATCGCGCAGGCGGCGGAATCGACCATGCTGTTCCACCAGCCGCAGAACCCTGCCGCCGCGCGGCACCTCAACGCCTGGAACCTGCTCGCCGGCACGGTGACCGGCGGCGCGTTGCAGACCCCGGTCGGGCGCCTGCCGCTGCCCCGCCCGCTGGCCGATGGCACGCCCGCGCAGCTGGCCGTCCGCTTCGACCAGATCGACGTGGCCGAGCCCGGCGCGGTGCCGCCGGGACAGGACCATTTCACCGCCCGCTACCTCACGGGCGAATTCAACGGACCGACGACATTGTCCTTCTTCCGCGCCGATGACGGCGAGCTGATCCAGGTCGTCGATCACATGAGCAACCCGCGGCTTCCGGACCTGGAGGAGGGCAAGACATACGCCCTGCATTTCTCGCCGGAGGCCGCGCTTCTGTACGAAGGGGCCGCCTGATGACCAGCGTGACCACCGACATGGCCGTCGCGACCAAGGACAGCCCCGCCGTCAAGCGCGAGGGCCGGGACCGCCGCCGCGCCTTCATGCTTCTGGCGCCGGGCGTGGTCTGGATGATCCTCTTCATGGTTCTGCCCATGTTGATGGTGATCTACGTCTCGTTCTGGACCCAGACCACCTTTGCGGTCGAACCCACGCTGACGACCGCCAGCTGGGAACGGTTCATGTCCTCGACAACCTATATCAGCGCGATCGGTACGACGCTCCGGATCTGGGTGATCGTGCTGTTGGCGACGCTGGTGGTGGGCTACCCGGTCGCGCTGTTCATCGGGCTCTTCGTGAAGAACAGGACGGTGCAGACCGCGCTCCTTGTGGCCTGCGTGATCCCGTTCTGGACCTCGTTCCTGATCCGCGTGATCGCGTGGCGGCCCATGCTGGGCACCGAGGGGGCGATCAACCTGATCCTGATGAAGCTGGGGATCATCGACCAGCCGCTGACCTTCCTTCTGTTCTCGGAATTCTCGGTCCTCGTGGGCATGACGCAGATTTACTGCGTGTTCATGGTGGGCCCGATCACCTTCATGATCGCGCGCATCGACGAGTCGATGATCGAGGCCGCCCGCGACCTGGGCGCGTCCTTCTGGACCATCTTCCGCCGCATCGTGCTGCCGCTGTCGATGCCCGGCGTCATCGTGGGCGCGATCTTCGTCTCGGTCATGGTGCTGGGCGAATTCGCCACCGCCGCTTCGCTCTCGGGGCGGAAGGTGAACCTCCTGGGCAACATCATCGTCAGCCAGGTCGGCTCGCTCAAATGGGCCTTCGCCGCCGTGGCGGGCGTGGTCCTGACCGTCATCATCACCGCCGTCATCACGCTGGCGCTGCGCGTCGTCGACCTGCGGAAGGAAATGTGAGGCCATGAATACCGGTATCCTCAAGCCCACGCTGGCCATCTACGCCGCGATCTTCCTGCTGTTTCTCTACGGCCCGCTGATCATTCTCGCGATCCTCAGCTTCCAGAGCCAGGGCGGCGGGCCGCAATTCCCGATCCAGGAATGGTCGACCTACTGGTACCGCCACCTGTTCGGCGTGACCGAGACCAGCCGGGTCTCGCAGCTGCCGGTGGGCGATGCGCTGGTCCGCTCGCTGATCCTCGCGTTCATGACGACGGTCGTCTCGACCGTGCTGGGCACGATGAGCGCCGAAGCCTTCCGCACCCGCTTCAAGGGGTCGGGGCCGGTGTTCTACCTCATCATTCTCGGGATGATGGTGCCGGGCGTTCTGGTGGGCCTCGGCATGGCGCTGCTGTCCAACTTCGCAGGCATCGACCGCGCGTGGTGGGGCACGGCCTTCGTCCTGCACGTCGTCTACACCTATCCCTTCGCCTTCCTCGTGATGCTGGCGATCTTCAACCGCTTCGACCGCAGCGTGGAGGAGGCCTCGCTCTCGCTCGGCGTCAGCCCGGCGCAGACCTTCCGGCGCGTGACCTTCCCGATCCTCTTCCCGGGCGTGCTGTCGGCCATGCTGTTCAGCTTCACGCTCAGCTACGACGAGTTCTCACGCACGCTCTTCACCGTGGGGCGGGAACTGACGCTGCCGCTGGCGATCTACGGGACGTTCTCGGTCGAGATCTATCCCAACATCTTTGCCTTCGGGGTGCTGACCACGCTCTTCAGCTTCACGCTGCTGGTGGTCTACGGGCTGCTGATGAAGCGCTTCACCTCCCGGCGCGCCCGCTTCTCCGGGCAGGAGGAGGCGGCATGATCGCCCTCGTCACCGGCGCGGGCTCCGGCATCGGGGCCGCCATCGCCCTGCGGCTGGCGCAGGACGGCCACCGCGTCGCGGTCAACGACCTGCACGCCGAGGCCGCCCGCGCCACGGCCCGGCGGATCACCGACGCGGGCAGAGAGGCCCAAGCCTTTGCCGCCGACGTGAGCGACGAGGGCATGGTCGAGACGATGATGGAGGAGGTCCGCGCCACGCTCGGCGCGCCCGAAATCCTGGTGAACAACGCGGGTTTCGGCCACCAGGCGCCCTTTCTCGAGATCACGCCGGACCAGTTCGACCGGATGTTCGCGGTCCATGTCCGGGGCACCTACCTGATGACCCGCGCCTGCCTGCCCGAGATGCTGAGCAAGGGGCAGGGGATCGTGGTCAACGTCGCCTCGCAACTCGGTCAGATCGGCGGGGTCGAGCTGGTACATTACGCGGGCGCCAAGGCCGCGATCATCGGCATGACCAAGTCGCTCGCCCGCGAAGTGTCGGCCAGGGGCGTGCGTGTGAACGCGGTGGCGCCGGGCCCGGTCAACACTCCGCTGGTCGAGGCGCTGTCCGACGATTGGAAGGCCGCCAAGAAGGCCGAGCTTCCGCTGGGCCGCTTCGGCGAGACCGAGGAGATCGGCGGCGTGGTGTCCTTCCTCTGCTCGCCCGACGCGGCCCTTTTCGTGGGCCAGACGCTGGGCCCCAATTCCGGAGACGTAATGCTGTGAGCGACAAGACGGACAGACGAGTGGTCATCGTGACCGGCGCGGGCATCGGCATCGGCCGGGCCGTGGCGCACCGCTTCGCGGGGCAGGGCTGCCATGTCGTCGTGACCGACGTGCTGGCGGATGAAGGCGCCGCCGTCGTGAAGGAGATCGCGGAGGCGGGCGGATCGGCCGAGTTCCTGGCGCTGAACGTGCGCGACACCGCCGCTGCCGACGCGCTGGTCGCGGACGTGGCCGAAAGGCTGGGCCGGATCGACGTGATCGTGGCCAATGCCGGCATCGCCCACCGGGTGCCCATGTCCGAGATGACGGACGAGAAATGGGACGAGACCTTCGACATCGACCTCAAGGGCATGCTGCGGGTCATCCGCCCGGCGCTGCCGGTGATGGAGGCGGGGGCCTCCATCGTCTGCCTCAGTTCGATCATGGGCGTCGCCTATGGCTGGGACGAGCATGTCCATTATTCCTCTGCCAAGGCGGGGGTCGTGGGCCTGGTCCGCGGGCTGGCCGTCGAGGTCGCCAAGCGCGGCATTC
The DNA here is from genome assembly GCA_005473895.2 of Carideicomes alvinocaridis. Taxonomy (GTDB): domain Bacteria; phylum Pseudomonadota; class Alphaproteobacteria; order Rhodobacterales; family Rhodobacteraceae; genus Carideicomes; species Carideicomes alvinocaridis. The sequence continues at coordinate 155,184 of SRJI02000001.1, read as the reverse complement.
GCGTCAACGGCGTGGCCCCGGGCTACATCCGCACGGCGCAGCTTCTGAGCGAGAAGAACAGCCTCGGCCCGAACGCGGCCGAAATCGCCTCTCCCTACATCCCGATGGGCCGGCTGGGCGAACCGGACGAGATCGCCGCCGTCATCGGGTTCCTCGCATCTGCCGATGCCTCCTACCTGACCGGGCAGGTGGTGACGGTCGATGGCGGCCTGTTGCCGGGCCGCTACTGATAACCGCCAACCAACTAACAACAGGGAATGATATGAAACGATTTGCCAAACCATCCCGCCGGGCCTTCATGCAGGGTAGCGCCGCGCTTGGCGCGGCCGCCATGGGCTCGGGCCTGCACCCCTGGACGCGCATGGCCCAGGCGCAGGAGCTCGCCAGCCAGTCGCTGCGCACCACCGGCCTGTCGGTGACCGTGCAGGACCGCATCCTGGAAATGTTCGTCGAAGAGTCCGGCGTCGGCTCGGCCTCGGGCACGCCCGCGACATTCCCGGACGCGCAGACCAAGATCCTGTCCGGCTCGGCCGACTACGACACCTGGGAGATCATCGCCGAGCGTCTGCCGGCCCTGATCGCCACCGACAACGTCGAGACGATCAACACCTCGGACCTGAAGAACTGGGCGAACATCCGCGACACCTTCACCGAGTTCGATCCCGACCTCCCCGAGCGGGCACAGATCGCCGGCCAGATCTGGGCCGACGAGGCGCAGACCGAACTCTACATGGTGCCGGCCGTCTACAACTACGACTCCATCGGCTATAACCCCGAGGTCCTGTCGGCCGAGGAAGCCAACACCTGGACCGCCATCTTCGACAAGAAGTGGAAGGGCAAGTCGGGCCTCAACGTCGATCCGCTGATCGCCTTCGGCCAGGCCATTCTCGCGCTGAACTCGCTGGGCGAGATGGACGTCGCCAACCCCGGCAACCCCAGCCAGGCCGAGATCGACGAGGCCGCCGCCTTCCTCATCTCCAAGAAGAAGGAAGGCCAGTTCCGCGCGCTCTGGGGCGACTTCGGTGAACTGGTGAACCTGATGGCCTCGGGCGAGATGGTCGTCTGCGACGCCTGGCAGCCTGCGGTCATGGCGGTCAAGGCGCAGGGCAAGCCCGCCCAGTACGCCGTGCCCAAGGAAGGCTACCGCGCCTGGGCGATCGGGCCCTCGATGCTGAAGGGCACGCCGAACCGCGAGGCGGTGATCGCCTATGCCGACTTCTGGCTGTCGGGCAAACCGGGCATCGCCGTGACCGAGCAGGGCTACTATTCGCCGTCCACCAACATCAAGGAGGTGATGGACCCGAAGAAGTACGCGTTCTGGTACGAGGGCAAGCCCTGGGAGGGCGAGCCCGAGCGCGGCATCCAGCCGGGCGACCTGCGCGACGGCGGCTCGCTGGAAGAGCGCGCCTCCAACGTCGCCTACTGGCACCAGTGGCCGGACGAGTACGACTACCTCATCCAGAAGTGGGATGAGTTCCTGAACGCCTGATACCGGGCAGGCCCGGCCGCAACTCTCCCCGCGGCCGGGCCATCACGCGCCACTTTCGCCGAGACACGACATTCCGAGGGCCCATGACCCACGATCTTGAACTCATCCAGGTCGGCAAGACCTATCCCGATGGCACCGTGGCCGTGTCGGACTTCGACCTGAAGGTCGAAAAGGGCGAATTCGTCGCCTTTCTCGGCCCGTCGGGCTGCGGCAAGTCCACGACCCTGCGGATGATCGCCGGCTTCGAGGACATCACCAACGGCGAGATCCTGATCAAGGGTCGCGACGTGTCGCGCATTCCGCCGGAGAAGCGGCCGACCTCGATGATCTTCCAGAACTACGCGCTGTTCCCGCACATGAGCGTGCGCCAGAACATCGCCTTCGGCCTCGACATCAAGGGGCTGCCGAAATCCGAAAAGGACCAGAAGGTCGATCGCATCATCGACATGTTCGACCTGACCGAATTCGCCGACCGCCGCGCCGACCGCCTGTCCGGGGGCCAGCGCCAGCGCATCGCCCTGGCGCGCGGGCTGGTGGTCGAGCCCGAGATCCTGCTGCTGGACGAACCGCTGGGCGCGCTCGACGCGAACCTGCGGCGGATCATCCAGAACGAGCTCAAGCTGCTTCAGCGCGAGCTGGGCATCACCTTCATCTTCGTGACCCACGCCCAGAGCGAGGCGCTCGGCCTGTCGGACCGGGTGGTGGTCATGTCGAACGGCCTGGTGGAGCAGATCTCGCCGCCGAAGGAGCTCTACCGCCGGCCGGCCTCGCCCTTCGTGGCGCAGTTCATCGGCTCGAACACCATCATCGAGGGCAAGCCCGACGGCACCACGCCGGAGGGCCTGGTGTGCCTGTCGACGCCGCTCGGCCGGATCGCGGGCCACGGGGCGCCGACCTCCGACATGGCGATCATCCCGGCCGAGGCCTTCCGCATCGACGACAGCGCCGGCCCCGGCGCCCTGCACTTCGAGGGCACCCTGACCGGCAAGACGCTGGTGGGGTCGGTGGGCCACCTGCGCGTGCGTCTCGCCGACGACCGCGAGATCGAGGTCGAGACCCATGCGGACACTGACGCGGCGCGCGCCCTGACACCCGGCACGCCGGTGACGCTGGGCGTCGATCCGGGCGCCGTAACCCTGATCCACAGCTGAACGAAAAAGGAGCAAGACAATGGCAAAAGAGATTCTCGTAGGCTTTGGCATCGACGTCGATGCCGTGGCCGGCTGGCTCGGGTCCTACGGCGGCGAAGACAGCCCCGACGACATTTCGCGCGGGATGTTCGCGGGCGAGGTGGGCTCGCCCCGGCTGCTGGACCTGTTCGACAAGATGGGCCTGACCACGACCTGGTTCATCCCTGGCCACTCGGCCGAGACCTTCCCCGAGCAGATGAAGGACGTTGCCGCGCGCGGGCACGAGATCGGTGTCCACGGCTACAGCCACGAGAACCCGATCGCCATGACCGCCGAGCAGGAAGAGGCCGTGCTCGACAAGTGCATCGACCTGATCACCGAGGTTTCCGGCAAACGGCCCACCGGCTATGTCGCGCCGTGGTGGGAGTTCTCCAACGTCACGAACGAATTGCTGCTGAAGAAGGGCATCAAGTACGATCACTCGCTGATGCACAACGACTTCACGCCCTACCGCGTGCGGGTGGGCGACAAGTGGACCAAGATCGACTATTCGGCCAAGCCCGAGGACTGGATGAAGCCGCTGGAGCGGGGCGAGGAGACGGACCTGATCGAGATCCCCGCCAACTGGTATCTCGACGATCTGCCGCCGATGATGTTCATCAAGAAGTCGCCCAACAGCCACGGCTTCGTGAACCCCCGCGACATCGAACAGATGTGGCAGGACCAGTTCGACTGGGTCTACGAGAACATGGACTATGCCGTGTTCCCGATCACCATCCATCCGGACGTATCGGGGCGCCCGCAGGTTCTGCTTATGCTTGAAAGGCTCATCAAGTATATGAAAAGCAAGGACGGGGTCCGGTTCGTCACGATGAACGAGATGGCCGACGACTACGACAAGCGCTTCCCGCGCGGTTGATGCGGGGCAGGGGCCGCGGCATCCGTCCGCGGCCCGTTCGAAAGGGAGACGACCCATGTGTTCGCTTTGCGGCATCCTGGGATGCGACGATCACTGGACCAGCGCGGTCGAGCGTCCGGGTGTCTACACCCGGAACACCGACCGCCAGTCGCGCCGCGCCGACGCGGCCCGCCGCATCCGCGCGGCCAATCGCGTGCTGGGCTACCGGCGGCTGTCGCTGGCGGAGTGGCAGGGCACCTCTTACGTCGTCTCGAGCCCGACCGGCGCCTCGACAATGTTCGAGGCGCTGTCGCACCTCTGGCCCGAGGCCGAGGCGCTGGCCCCGCGCGGCTTCGATCCCCTGGACGAGGACCTGATCGACTGGATGGCCCAACGATGACCCCCGTCGTGCTGCTGACCGGCTTCCTGGGGTCGGGCAAGACCACCCTGCTGCAGCGCCTGCTGACGGATCCCGGCATGGCGCGGGCGGCGGTGCTCATCAACGAATACGGCGAGGTCGGGCTGGACCATCACTTGCTGGACCGGATCGACGACAATGTGGTGCTGCTGAAGTCCGGCTGCATCTGTTGCACGGTCCGGGGCGAGGTGGCCGATGCGCTGCTGAACCTGCAATCCCTGCGCGCGAAGGGAGAGATCGACTTCGACCGCGTGGTGATCGAGACGACGGGGCTGGCCGATCCCTATCCGGTGCTCCAGACCCTGACGGCGCACCCGGTGCTGCGGAGCCATTTCCGGGGCGGGGGCGTGCTGACGACCGTGGATGCGGTGAACGCGGGCGCGCAGCTCAACCACCGGGCAGAGGCCGTACGCCAGATCGCCGCCGCCGACCGGATCGTGCTGACCAAGACGGACCTGGCCGAGGAGGCCGTGGTGACCGCGCTGCGGACGAAACTGAACCGCGTGAACCCCGCCGCCCGCGTCGTGCGGAGCGACGCCGAGGTGGGCGAAATCCTGGGCGGGCTCGACGACGCGGGTGCGGACCCGGGGCTGACCGTAGAGGTCCCGGGCGAGGATCGTTCCGGTCAGGCGCATGATCACCGGAACGACCACGACGATGACCATGGCGGGCACGACCATGACCATGTTCACCACCATCATCATCACCACCACGACGACAGCCTTGGCGTGGTCACCTTCTCGCTCACCGTCGACCAGCCCGTCGACTGGACCGACTTCGGCATCTGGCTCACCCTGCTCCTGCACCGCTACGGCGACCGCATCTTTCGCGTGAAAGGCATCCTCTCGATCGCAGGCGAGGACCGGCCCGTGGCGATCCACGGGGTCCAGCACCTCGTCCATGCGCCGGTGCACATGACGCACTGGCCCGAGGGACCGCGCGTCTCGCGCCTGGTGTTCATTCTCGAAGGGCTGGACCCGGCTCGCATCCGGCGCTCTTTCAACGCCTTCATGCGGCTCGACGTGGCGGACGTCGCCGCGTGACCGACCCGCTTCGCATCCTCTGCACCGAGATCCTGCCGTGGCGCCTTCTCAAGGACCGCGCGGAAGCGGACCTGGGCTTTCCGGTCGAGTTCATCGAACAGGACTTCGTCACCGCGCAGCGCACCGCCGCGATGGAGCCGGACAGCTACGACGTCTACGACCAGTGCTTCCACAACCTCGACATCGTCTGGCACTGGCGCGCGATCCAGCCCATCGACGTGAGGCGGATCGCGACCTGGGACGAGATGACCGACCTCGCCCGCAGCCCCGGCACCGCGGCGGCGCACCGGGGCCTGGGCGACGCGCCCGCGACGCGGCTTTACGTCCAGCCGGACTCCACGCTCTCGGCCAGCCCGACCGGGCGAATCTCGATGCTGCCCACGGTCCACAACTTCGACAGCTTCGCGATCAACGCCGAGGTCTCGGGCCTCGACGTCGACCGCGAGGTGACCAGCTGGGCGGAACTCCTGAACCCGCGCTGGCACGGGCGGGTGGCGCTGGTGGACGAACCCGCCATCGGGGCCTTCGACCTGACCATGGCGCTGGTGGCCGACGGTCGGATGAAGGTCCGCGATCTGGGCAACATGACCGTGGCCGAGATCGAGGAGATGTACAGCCACGCCATGGACCTCGTGCATTCCGGGCACCTCGCCCCGTTCTGGCTCCGCGCGTCCGAGCCGGTCGGGCGCTTTGCGCGGGGCGAGCTCACGATTTCGTCGATCTGGTCGCCCTCGGTGGTGCAGATGAAGGCGCAGGGCCTGAAGGTTCGTCAGGCCTTCCCGGTCGAGGGCTATCGCGCCTGGCATGGCGGGCTGTGCCTCTCGCGCTGGCTGGAGGGATCGCGGCTGGACATGGCATATGCCTGGCTCAACTGGTTCCTGGACGGATGGGCCGGAGCCTGCATGGCGCGGCAGGGTTATTACATGTCCGTGCCGGAGCGGGTCCGCGCCTGCCTCGATCCCGACGAATGGGATTACTGGTACGAAGGCAAGCCGGCCGCCCGCGACCTTCCCGACCCCGACGGCCTGCCCGCGATCCGCGCGGGCGAGCTGCGCTCGGGTGGGTCCTACCGCACCCGGTCGAACCATGTCGCAGTCTGGAACAGCACGATGGATGAACACAACTTTCTGGTCCGCCGCTGGACCGACCTGATCGCCGCCGCCGACAGCCGTCCGGCGCGCGCACGGCGGGCGGGCTGAGCGGATGCCGACTGTCACCCTGATCGCCACCGGGGGCACCATCGCCTCGGTCGAGGACCGCGCGGGCGGGGCGGTGAACGCCGGCCTCGCGGGGGACCGGCTGCTCGACACGCTGCACGACCGGCCCGAGGGGATCGCCGTCCGGGTCGAGAACGTGGAGGCGCGCGGCAGCTATGCGCTGGACCTCGCCACCGTTCACGGCCTTTGCCAGCGGATCGAGGCCGCGCTGGCGGAACCGGACGTGTCGGGCGTCGTGGTGACCCACGGCACGGACACGATGGAGGAGACGGCCTTCCTCGCCGACCTTCTCGTGGGATCCCCGAAACCCGTGGTCTTCACCGGGGCGCAGCGCCACGCGGGCCAGCCCGACACCGACGGGCCGCGCAACCTCTCGGACGCGATCCGCTGCGCCGCGTCGGACAGGCTGCTTGGCTGCGGCGCGGTGATCCTCTTCGAGGGCGAGATCCACGCCGCCCGCGACGTGACCAAGGCGCATACCTCGCGGGTCGATACCTTCCGCTCGCCCGGGCTGGGCAAGATCGGGGACATCGACGGCGGGGTGATCCGGCTCTACCGGCGGCCCGCCCGGCGTCTGCACCTGCCGGCCCCGCGTCTCGGGGAGGGGGTCGAACTGGTGATGTGCGGGCTCGGCATATCGCCCGGGTTCCTGCACCACTGCGCCGAGACGGGTGCGGCGGGCGTCGTCATTTCGGCCTTCGGGCGAGGCAACGCGCCGATGGGCTTCGCGGCGGCGGCGCAAAGGCTTGTCGAAGCCGGGGTGCCGGTCGTCGTCGCCTCGCGCTGCGCGGAAGGGGCCACCATGCCGGTCTACGGCAAGGATTCAGGCGGCATCACGTTGCGGGACGCGGGCTGCCTCTTCGCGGGGACGCTGTCCGCCGTCAAGGCGCGCCTGCTGTTGTCGGTCCTGCTGGGCCGTGGCGCGGGAATGCAGGAGATCGCATCGGTGCTCGAGCAGCTCGACCTGGGCGTGGATCCTACCGGCTAGCACCATCATGAGATAACGGCTTGGAGCGACCACCGGACCACCGTCGACGAGCGACGGCGTCGTGACATCGCAGGACTCCGGACGGTCGCACCGGGCCGGGCCGGTGCTCAGCGACATCGCTGAGGGCTCGCCGGACCTGCGGCCAGGCGGGTCGTAAGCCGCGGCAAGGTCAATGGGTTAGAGCTATCCGCATCTGTGTCAGAGTTCCGTGGGAAGAGCGCACCGACAATGTCGCGCCCCGGCTCGAAGTCACTTTCGGCTGAGGACCACGACCGAGCCCACGGCGGCAGCCATGAACAATATCGAGGTCGCGCTGCCAAACAGGAACCACGGATCGCCCCCGGTGGCGGCGAAGGCCTCGCGTGCGGTCTGTTCCAGCGGGCGCGCGAGGATGAAGGCGATGACGAAGGGAAGCACCGGCACGTCGCTGCGCCGGAAGAGATAGCCCAGCACCCCGAAGCCGAAGGTGACCCAGAGGGCGAACAGGCTGGTCTCCTGCACGTAGATCGCGGTGAGCGTCAGCAGCAGCACCACCGGCAGAAGGATCTGCCCCGGCACCCGCGCCAGCACGCCCATGGAGCGCATGAACCAGCCGCCGATGGTCCAGTTCAGCAGGTTGCCGATCGCCATCAGGGTGAAGATGCCGAAGGCGGTGACCAGCTCGGGATTCACCTCGGGCGCGGTGAAGTTGAAGACCGCGGGGCCGGGGTTGAAGCCGCCGATGCTGTCCGCCGCGAGGATCAGGAAGACCGCCGCCGCGTTGCCGGGGATGCCCAGCGACAGCACCGGGATGAGGTTGGCGCCCGACACGGCCGAATTCGCCGCCTCGGTGGAGGCGATGCCCTCGGGTGCGCCCTTGCCGAAGGCGGCCTGCGTGGGTTTGCGGCGCTTTTCGTGGCGACGGTTGCCGAAGGTGTAGCTGAGCGTCGCGGCAAGGGTCGAACCGACCCCGGGCAGCGCCCCAATGATCGTGCCGATGACGGCCCCCCGGGCCACGTGCGGGGCGATCCGGCCGATGTCGCCGGGTTGCAGGTCGTCGCCGCCTTCCACGTCTTCGGGCGCCTCCTCGGCGCGGTGTTTCGGCCCCTTCGCGATCAGGTCCTCGATCCCCTTGAAGATCTCGCCCAGGATCAGCACGCCGAGAATGGCGGAGACCAGCGGAAAGCCGTCCGCCAATCCTCCGACGCCCCCGGTCAGCCGCGGGGTCAGCGCCTGGCCGGTGCCGACGAAGGCCGCGACGAGGCCCAGCCCGACCGAAAGCAGCCCGCGTCCCACCGACGCCCCCATGACGGCGGCGATGAAGGAAATCGACAGGATCAGCAGCGCGGTCTTTTCCGGCAGGTCGAGATAGGCCTCGACGAACACGGCAAGGAAAGGCGCGCAGACGAACAGCACCAGGTCGGAAAAGGTGTCGCCTGTGACCGAGGAGAGCTGCGCAATCCGCAGCGCCCGGCGCGGCTGGCCCTTGCGCGCCATCGGGTAGCCGTCGAGCGTGGTCATCAGCGCGTCGGGCGTGCCCGGCATGTTGAACAGGATGGCCGGCACGGCGCCGCCGACGGTCGCCCCCTTCATGATCCCCAGAAGGAAGCCGAAGACCGGCAGGATCGCGTCCGGCGTGAAGCCGAAGACCGAGATCAGGATGGGCAGAGAGATCGCCATGGCCATCGGCCCGGCCAGTCCCGGCGTGGCGCCGACGGCGATGCCGGTCAGCAGCCCGCCCACCACCATCAGCGGCGCGGCGGGGATCGACACCCCGAGCACGGTGAACAGCCCCGGCCCCTGGAAGACGGCGAGCACGCCGAGCCAGACGTAATTCAGAACCTCGGTCATGTGTCACCGTTGGGGGGCAGGAGAAGATCGGGGAAGGGCAGGTCGAAGACGGCGATCAGCGCGGCCACCGCAAGCAGCCCCACTAGGATCGCGCGCCAGGTCACCCGCCGCTCCACCAGCGACATCAGGCTGGCCACCAGCGTCGTGCCGCCGATCACGAAACCGATGTATTTCCACGGCACGGTGTCCCGCAGATCGCGGTAGCCGTGCTCGGTCAGGCCGGCCAGCTGGCCGAACCCCGTGACGGCCGGTCCCGACCAGCGCATCAGGACCATCGTCAGAAGAAAGACCCCGGTCAGCAGCAGAAGGAACCGGACATTGGCGGCGCTCAGCCGGGCCGCGCCTTCGGTCCGTGTCTTCTCGAACAGGATCAGGAGACCGGCGAGCGCCACCAGCCCGAAGGCCGCCATCGGTGCCATGGCATCCCCGATGGAGACCCGCCCGCGCTTGGCCACGATGACGCCGGTGGCCGTGTCGTTGGGCACCCAGGCCAGGACCGCCACCAGCGCAAGGCCGATGGCGACCAGGCCGAGGCCCAGGTTTGCCTTGTCACGGGACATGGCGCATCCCTCCCCTCGAGCGCGTGGCCCGGATCAGCCGGCGTTGGCCGCGTCGAGCAGCTCTGCGGCGTTGTCGAGCAGCTCCTGCATCTTGGCGTCGAGCGCCTCGCCTGTGATGACGTCGGCACCGCCGAAGCCCTTGCTGACCAGCTTGTGGGCCTCGGTCTCGGGGTCGTTCAGAACGTCCTCGATCGCCGCGCCCAGGGCCTCGCGCGCCGCGGGGTCCAGGTCGCCGGGGGCGATGAACATGAAGTAGCCGTCGAGCGAGAAGGCGCTGCCGAGATCGGTGATCATCGGCGCGTCGGGGGAATCCTTCAGCGTGGTGCTGATGCCGCTGGCGATATTGACCAGCTCGCCCTGTTGCACGGCCTTGGACTGCGCCCCGGCGACGAAACCGATGTCGAGGTCGCCGCCCCGCAGGCCGTTCATCACGCCCGCGCCGCCCTTGACCGGCACGATGTTGAAGTCGATGCCCGCCTGCTTGCCGAACAGGTAGGCCACGTCGGCCTGCCGGTCCGAGGCCACGCCGAAGCGGATCGGATCACCGGCCTCGCCAGCGGCCTTGGTCTTGTCCCAGGTGTTGAAGGGGCCGTCGGCCATCGCCACGAGCCCCAGCTCGAAGCTTGCCGTCGTGGCGAGCGGCGTGAACTTCTCCAGCTGCAGATCCGGGTTGTCGGCCGCCAGCGCGCTGTAGGTCAGCGATTCGGAGACCACCATGCCGATGGCCGTGCCGTCGGCGGGGGCCGCGGCCAGCTCGGAGGCGAGGCTCAGCCCGCTGTTGCCGGTCACCTGCTTGGGCAGGATCTTCCAGCCGTATTTCTCTTCGATACCTTGCGCGATCAGCCGTGCCTGGGTGTCCGCGCCGCCCCCGGCCGCGAAACCGATCATCATCGTGATCGGGCCCGGAGGGGTCCAGTCGGCGGCCATGGTGGTGGCAGGCACACAGAATGCGGCGGCCGCAACGGCCAGCGGCTTGAACAGGTGTTTCATCGTCTCCTCCCTGATGAACTGACCGAAGCCTCGACCAAGAAAGTGGACATGTCAACGAAAAAGGTTGACATGTCCACCTTGATGGATTGAGCTTGGCAGCGGGAGGAGCCTGCATGAGAGACGACGATCATACCGACGGGCCTGATGCGGCAGCCGGCGCGGCACCCGGCGAGGGGCTGGACGGCGCGAGCTTCGACCTGTCGCTGCTGCTGCCCTTCCAGATCACGCAGCTCAGCGCCCGCCTGGCGGCACAGGCCCGGGCCATCCTTGCCCGCCACGGGGAGCTGTCGCTGCCGCAATGGCGGATCATCCGCGTGGTCGCCGTGGGGCTGTCGAACCGCTCCACCGCGATCCGCAAGAGCGCGGGCATCGACAAGAGCCAGTTCAGCCGCACGGTCAACGCGATGGTGGACAGCGGCTATGTCACCCTGGCGCCCTGCAGCGAGGACCAGCGCCAGTTCGAGATCCACCTGACCGACAAGGCGATCGCGGCCCATGCGAGGCTCGCCCCCGAATTGGCGGCGCGGCAGCGGCACCTGCTGAACGCGCTCACCCCCGACCAGCGCGAGATGATCTTTCCCGCGATCCACGCCCTCGCCCGGGCGGCGGAGACCATCGACTTCCTCGACAACATACCGGACCCCAAGGACTGACCCCGTGGCACGATCCAGAAACCTGCTCATCATCATGTCGGACGAACACCAGGCGCGGGCGCTGTCCTGCGCGAACCATCCGCTGGTGAAGACCCCGAACCTCGACAAGCTGGCGGCGCGCGGCATCCGCTTCACCGACGCCTACACGCCGTCGCCCATCTGCGTGCCGGCCCGCGCGGCCTTTGCCTCGGGGCGCTACGTCCATGACATCCGGCTCTGGGACAACGCGATGCCCTATACCGGCACGCCGCGCGGCTGGGGCCATGCGCTGCAGGACCGCGGCGTGCGGGTCGAATCCATCGGCAAGCTGCACTACCGCGACGCGGAGGACCCGGCGGGCTTCGACGTGGAACATATCCCGATGCAGGTCGCGGGCGGGCACGGCATGGTCTGGGGCTCCATCCGCCGCGAGGACGAGCGGGTGCGCAAGGAGGGGCGGATGCTGGGCCCCTATATCGGCCCGGGCGAAAGCAACTATACCCGCTACGACACCGCCGTCGTCGCCCGGACCGAGGAGTGGCTCGCCGAGGCCGCACAGGACCCGGCCGATCCCTGGTGCCTCTACGTGGGGCTCGTCGCGCCGCATTTCCCGCTGATCGTGCCGCAGGAATACCTCGACCTCTACCCGGTCGAGGATCTGCCGCCCTTCAAGCTGCACACCAAGGACGGCTTCGTGAACCACCCCTGGGTGCAGAAGCAGAATACCGCACTGGCGGGCGACGAGGGCTTTACCGATGACGCCGAGCGTCGTCTGGCCGCCGCCTGCTACTTCGCGCTCTGCAGCTTTCTCGACGACAATATCGGCAAGCTGGTGGCCGCGCTGGAGGCCAATGGCCAGCTCGAGGACACGACGATCATCTACACCTCGGACCACGGCGACAACGTGGGCGCCCGCGGGCTCTGGGGAAAATCCAACATGTACGAGGAATCGGTGGCGGTGCCGCTGATCGTGGCGGAACCGGGCGCTGCACCCGGGACCTGCGCCACGCCGGTCAGCCTGCTCGACGTGTCGCAGACCATCATCGACCATTTCGGCGCCACGCTGGAGGGCGAGCGGCCGGGCCGGTCGCTCTTCGACATCGCCGCGGCGCCGGAAGAGCCGGAGCGCGTGATCTTCAGCGAATACCACGCGGTGGGCGCCGTCTCTGCCGCCTACATGCTGCGCAAGGGCGACTGGAAGCTGATCCGCTACGAGGGGTTCGCGCCGGAACTCTTCAACCTCGCTGACGACCCGGAGGAGACCCGCAACCGCGCGGAGGACCCGGATTGCGCCACGGTGCTGGAGGGGCTGGAAGCGGAGCTGCGCGCGATCTGCGACCCGGCCGAGATGAACGCGCTCGCCTTTGCCGACCAGGACGCGATGATCGAAGCCTATGGCGGCCGCGAGGTGGCGATGAACATGGGCGCCCCCGCCGCGACTCCGCCGCCCGAGACCGACGCCCCCCGGCAGCCCGACCCCGCCACGCAAAGCTGAGGCCCGCCATGAACATGACCCTTCGCACCGATCCCGCGCCCGCGCTGGACGACCTGCGCGCCCTCTTGGGCGAGCGGCTGTCCACCGGCCCCTCGATCCTCGACGAGCATGGCCGCGACGAGGCCTATACCCCACCGCAGCGCCCCGATGCCGTGGCCTTCCCTGAGTCCACGGCCGAGGTCTCGACCATCGTGAAAATCTGCGCACGGCACGGGCTGCCGGTCATCCCCTACGGCACCGGCACCTCGCTCGAGGGCCAGATCGTGCCGGTCTCGGGCGGGCTGAGCCTCGACATGAGCCGGATGAACAAGGTGATCGAGGTTCATGACAAGGATCTCGACGCGGTGGTGCAGCCCGGCGTCACCCGCACCCAGCTCAACGACGAGCTGCATGCAACGGGGCTGATGTTCACCGTCGATCCCGGGGCGGATGCGAGCATGGGCGGCATGGCCTCCACTCGCGCCTCGGGGACCAATACCGTGCGCTACGGCACCATCCGCGAGAACGTGCTGGCGCTGGAGGTCGTGCTGCCCGACGGCGAGGTGATCCGCACCGGCAGCCGGGCGCGCAAATCGGCCTCGGGCTATGACCTTACCCATCTTTTCATCGGGGCGGAGGGCACGCTGGGCATCATCACCGAGCTCACGGTCCGTCTGCACGGCCAGCCGGAAAGCATCCTCTCGGCCACCTGCGCCTTTGGCAGCGTCGACGACGCGGTGGAAACAGTGATCCTCGCGATCCAGTGCGGCCTGCCGATGGCACGGATCGAGCTGCTGGACGAGGTGCAGATGCAGGGCATGGCGCTGCTTCACCCGGAGCTGGGCCTGCCCGAGCTGCCCCATCTCTTCCTCGAATTCCACGGCACCGAGGGCGGCGTTCGCGAGCAGGTGGCGAGCTTCCAGGAGATCGCCGAAGGGTTCGGTGTCCGCGACTTCGCCTTTGCGGAGAAGACCGAGGACCGCAACCGGCTCTGGGCCGCGCGGCATCACGCCTATTTCGCCGCCAAGGCGCTGAAGCCGGGGGCGAGCGGCGTGGTGACCGATTGCTGCGTGCCGATCTCGGCGCTGGCGCGCTGCATCGGGCGGACCAAGCAGGCCATCGACATGTCCGGGCTCGTGGCGCCGTTGGTGGGCCATGTCGGCGACGGGAATTTCCACCTGGTCATCCTCGTCGATCCCGAGGACGAGGCCGAGATGGCGCAGGCCCGCGACCTCGCGGCCACGATCAACCGCATCGCCCTCTCGCTCGGCGGGACCGTCACCGGCGAACATGGCGTCGGCACCGGCAAGCAGAAATACATGGAGGCGGAACACGGGGCCGCCTATGGTCTGATGAAACGGCTCAAGCAGGCGGTGGACCCGGCGGACCTGATGAACCCGGGCAAGCTGGTGCGGGGCTAGGCCATCGCCCCGGGCCCGGGCGCGGCCGGGCCTGAAGGGGCCGGGAGGCTGGGCGATGGGCCGCGCGGGAACCGGCCGCGACATGCGACCCGGGGGGCACCGCGTCAGGCAGGAGAACACGACGCCATGGGCGAGATCCGCAACATCCTTTTCATCATGTTCGACCAGCTGCGGTGGGATTACCTGGGCTGCTACGGCCACCCGCATCTCGAGACGCCGAACCTCGACCGGCTGGCGGCGCGGGGCGTGCGCTTTGACCGCGCGCGCATCCAGTCCCCGATCTGCGGGTCGTCGCGGATGTCGACCTATACCGGGCGCTATGTCCAGTCCCACGGGGCCACCGGCAACGGCATCCCGCTCAAGGTCGGCGAGATGACCATGGGCGACCACCTGCGCCGCGCCGGCATGTCCTGTCACCTGGTCGGCAAGACCCACATGCGCGCCGATGCCGAAGGGTTGGCCCGGCTGGGCATCGCGCCCGACAGCCTGATCGGCGTGCGGCTGTCGGAATGCGGCTTCGACGTGGTGGAACGCGACGACGGGATGCGCCCGGAAGGGCCGGACGGGCTTTACGATGCGGGCGGGGCGGCGCGCTACAACGACTACCTGCGCGACCGCGGCTATCCCGGCGACAACCCCTGGCACGACTTCGCCAATTCGGGCCGCGGGGCAGGGGGCGAGCTGCTTTCGGGCTGGTTCCTGGGCAATGCCGCCGAGCCCGCGAACATCGCCGAACAGGACAGCGAGACCCCCTATCTCACCCGCCGCGCCATCGAGTGGATGGAGGGCATGGGCGACAGCGGACCATGGTGCTGTCACCTGAGCTATATCAAGCCGCATTGGCCCTACATCGTACCCGCCCCCTACCATGACATGTACGGGCCGGAACATGTCGTGCCCCCCGTGCGCAGCCAGGCGGAATACGACGGCGCCCAGGAGGTGCTGCGCGCCTTTATGGACGCCCCCGTCGGCCGCGCCTTTTCCCGGCCCGAGCTGCGCGATCCGGTGGTGCGCGCCTATATGGGGCTGATCAAGCAATGCGATGACCAGATGGGGGTGCTCTTCGACTACATGGAGCGCAGCGGCCGGATGAAGGACACGATGATCGTGGCCACCTCCGACCACGGCGATTTCCTGGGCGATCACTGGCTGGGGGAGAAGATGTTCTTCCACGATGCCTCGGTGAAGGTGCCGCTGATCGTCTACGACCCCTCGACCGCCGCCGATGTGACACGCGGCTCCGTCTGCGACGCGCTGGTGGAATCCATCGACCTCGCGCCCACCTTCGTGGAAGCCGCGGGGGCCGAGGTGCCGGGCCACATTCTGGAGGGCGAAAGCCTGCTGCCGCTGCTGCACGGGACGGCCGGCGACACAAGGCGCGACTACGTGATCTGCGAATACGACTATTCCACCACCCCGCTCGCGGCGAAGCTGGGACTGAAGGTGGAGGAGGCCGCGATCTTCATGGTGGCCGACGCCCGCTGGAAGCTGGTGCATTTCGAGGGTGGCTTCCCTCCGATCCTGTTCGACATGGTGGAGGACCCGCAGGAGCTGCGCGATCTCGGCCGCGATCCGGCCCATGCCGAGGTGGTGGAGCGGATGTACGACAAGCTCTTCCGCTGGGCCCGCCGCAATTCGCAGCGCACCACCCGCAGCCACGCCGAGCTGGAGGCCGCGCGCGGCAAATCCCGCCGCCTGGGCGTCCTGATCGGGGTGGGGGAAGAGGATGAGCTGCCCCAGGAGCTGACGGTCAAGTACCGCGGCCGACAGGTGCCCGACATGCGCGGGGGCTAGGCCTGCGTAAGGCGACTGCGCGCCTCCGCTCGCCCCACCCATGCCCCGGCAGAGGCTGGATGATTTTGCGGGGGGCAAAGCTGTATCCGTGCGCTTTGCCGTCATTCGATACAGGCAGTTAAGCACGCCTGAGAGGATTCCCGCGTGCCGAGGGTGTCGGGGCAAGACCCCTCCGGACGCAAAGCGCGACAATAGCAGCGCGAAAACCCTGGAAACTCGATCGAAGGAGTATTGACCGGCTATTTTGGTCGCGGCAATTTTAAATCATGTCTGATCCGGTACTTGCAGGTCTACTCTCTTCGCGGAAACCTCCGCCAGCGGGCGTACATGCAGCAGAGCGGCAGGCATTGAAGGAGGAGATATTCACAGCCTATCGACGTGAAGCTCTTTCTCGCGGAGAGCCAAATCACGTCTATCGGCGGCGGCTCCTGGCTGCTGAAGAAACGATCGACGCCTGGCTGCAATCTTCATCTGCGCAGAGTGAGAGCGGCTCCGCAATCTCGACTGCCGTTCTGACCCAGGCCGCGGATGCGGCCAGAGCCGGCGGCGAACGTCAGGCCGCTGAGCTCAGGCGCAATGTGCGGCGTGACCTGAGCTTGCAGGGATATTCCAAGGCCGCGATCGATGCGGCAGATCCTGAATTGCAAAGGCTCCTGTCCCCGGGGGATGATCCCGGGAGCGCGCGGAACGGAGCCGGGGAGCAGTCCGAGCCAGCAGCGCGAGGCCGCCCGTCTTCGGAGGAGACAGAGGCTCCGGATGACGGCAGGGTCCGCCCATCGGACGAGCCTCCCTCCGATCGCGTCCCCGGACCATCGATCGCGGACATGCCCACGGGCTCTGCCGTGATCGCAGAGGCGGCCGGAGCGTCGGCCGACGAGGCGCTTCCTCCCTTGACCGGGCTTCACCGGATTGCCCGGGACCAGAGCATCTTCGACGCGCTTTCCACGCTTGCCGCCGTCATGGACGCCACGGACCCTGCAGAGGCGGAGGGGTGTCGCGCGCTGGCGGCATGCCTCGCGGCGGACGACGGCGCGCTGGGGCAGGCCTATCGCGCGTGTGATTTCATTCTTGAGGACGGCCGTCGTCTTCCCGTGCCGAAAGCGATCGCGCCGCTGGTCCTGCTGGGCGCCGTGCCCCCTCGCGCGGTGGAGACCATGGTGAACAAGGGCCAGTTCGACCTTGCCCAGATGGAGTACATGCGCGATCCCGCGACGCGGGCAGAGCTTGCCCGCCGGACCGATACGTTGATCGCGAGCTTCGGCAGTGCCCGGATCGAGACGTGGCGGCACTCCGATGAGCCGGCCGAGAACGTGCAACGGAGCGAAATACTCGCCACCCTCAGACGGACACTGCGCGCGAACGGAAAGGCACATACAGAAGAGGCTGATAGGCCAGCGCCGGCGCGACCTTCCCGGACGTCCCGAGCAGAGCCAGGCAACCGGACATCCCGCAAGAGCGTGACCCCGGACCAGGATGCACGCGACACCAAGGCCGCGGACAAGTCCGGCAGTGCGCGTGGGAAAGTGACGGGGCTCGTGACGGTCGCAGCCGTGTTGGCCGCGGGCGGCCTCTACCTCGGGCTTGATGGCAGGACAGCGTCGGGTTGGACCACCGAGGTCGCTCGGGAGGTGGCAAGACTGAGGGGCGTGCCCTATGCGCCGCCCATCCATATCGATCTGCCGCCGCTCGAGTCCTCGGAGTTCGGCGATGCGTCGCTAGCAGATGCCGACCAGCAAGAGGCGTTCCTGACCTGGCTTGGAGAGGGAGGATCACGGTGAACCGCATCGGTGCGATCTGTATCCTTGTCGCGGCGACCGTGCTGACCGTCCTTCTTGAGGGCCGGCAGGCGGAGGCGCAAACCCACGTGGTCGACTTCGCTGGCGAAGCCCATCTTGCCGGCTCGGAGGCAGGCGGGAAGGGCGCGAATGCCGGTCTCGGCTGGAAGAGCGAATTGTCGCTGGGGCTGGTCGGCGGGGCACCGACCCTGTCGAACCGGTTCACCTTTGATTTCTACCGCGGTCTCGCGACCCTGCCGATCCTCGGCGGCGAGGCCCCTGCGTTCGAGACCGTGCGCATCGGCAGCCTGCCGGCAGAGCTTCGCGACGCCCTGCGCGTGACCGGCGCCCGCCTGCGCATCGTTTTCGACGGCGGGGCGCATGGGGAGGTCCATGTCGAGCTGCCGGCCGGCGCCACGGGGCGGGAAACCGAATGGACCTACAATCAGCCCGAGACGCGGGACTGGGACAGGCTGTTCCGGACGGCTGATGACACATGGCTGACGGCGGACGCGGCGCAGGACCTGTGGGAGTCCGGACCCGAGGTCCTGAAGGCGGAACTGCTGGACGCGCGGCTCAACCAGCACGATCTGCACCGGCGCTATGCGGCGACCTTTCCACGCGCGGGTCACGATGCCCTGCTCGTGGCGCTGGGACGCGTGCGGGACGGGCTGACGCGCAGTTACGGGCTCGAGGCGACGATCGATCCGACGGGCGGCGACTGGAGCAGGGAGTGGCGCGGGCTTTGGACGCGTGACTGGCGCCGGGCGGAGCGCTTCGGCGAGCCGGCACAGGATTGGATCGACCGGCATGCCGCGGCTCGGGACTGGCTCGAGCGGATGGCTGCCCTGCCACCCCGGTTCCGCACGGGACGCAACCATGGCCCGTTTGAGCAGGCGCTGAAAGATGCCCGGGCAATCCTGGCGGAGATCGAGGTTCAACGCACCGACTTCGTGCCGCCGGACCCTGACCCCGCGGACCAGCCGGCGGGCAGGGCGCCGCGCTTTGACCTAACGCCCGAGCAAATCGCCGAGGCCGAGCGGCTGGCCGCCATGGAGGCGCAGAAGGCCGCCGAGGCGCGGTCGTTCGAATCCGCGCTCCGAAAGCTCGAGGGACACGAAATCCGGATGGCCGAGTGCGGACAGCCCCCCGCGCTTGCCCGAGGCGCGGACCGGGCCGACATCCATTCCTTCGACGACGAGATGAAGTGGCACCGTCTGTGCCTGGAGCAGGCCGAGAAGGCATATTGGGCGGCGCGCGACGACATGGACCGGCGTGTCGATGCCATCAAGGCGCTGTTCGGTCAGGTTGCGCCCACCCAGAGCGAACCCTGGCGACAGGACAGGCGGTCAGGCATCCGCTCGATCGAGGACCGGCTCGCCGCGGAACTGCGGGCCTTCCGCGAATTGCACGCCGCAGAGCGCGCCGCCCATAACAGCGGCAGGACGTGGCGCAACGAATATGTGCGCGACCTGAACCGCGACATAAGGCAGAGGAATGCCGAAGTCCGGCGCCAGCGTCGCGAGGCGTTCGCGGCGGCACGGCGGCACAACGAAGCTGTGCGCCGCGAATTGTTCAGACAGGGATACATCTCTCCGGCGCCAACCCCGTCAGCCCCTGCGCCGAGCCGACCAAGCGCCCCCCGAACCGCCCGGAATGCCGCGGCCGATCCTGCGCCTGAGCGCGTTCGCGGCGATTTCGAGACCTATATCGCGGTGGCCGACGGCGTTGTCCGATCGCCGTGCGACCCCTACGACGTCGTCAGGGACGGCGAGGAAATGCTGGCCAATTGCGAGGATGCGGGCACGGAAACCATGCTGAACGTGAACTGGCAGCCGTGTCGTGGTGGCTCGGGCCGCGTCGAGTTTACCGAAGTCATTGCCTTCAAGGTGATCTCGGTCAGCGGATTGACACGGCGCGCCCTCGAGGCGCTCGAGGACCTGGTGGACGACGACGCTTACCCTCCCTTTGAGGCAAGCTACAACTACGCTGTCGTTCGCAAAAACGCCCGAGACATCATCATGGAGACAAGCAGGGACGGAGCCGGCCTCCCGGCCAAGCTGTCCACCTTGTCCGAACTCCGGGCCCTGGCGAACGATCTTGGCTGTGATGTCGTGGAGCTCGTCTACAATGATGGAAAAGCGACCGTCGTACCGCGCTGATCCACGGCCAAGCCGCGCATGACCGGCATTCGGGGCGATGCCAGTGCCGGCCCCGGGGCTGGTTCATGCGGCGCCATGTCGGGCGATAGGCCCGTCAGAGGTCACCGTCCGCCTGTCGGTCCGGTTCCGCGCTCTCGTCGTCTTCGGTCTTCCGGAGGGGCGATGCGGCCCTCCTGTGGTCAGCGACCCAAACCCCGACGATCGCGCCCAGGAATGCTCCGATCCCGAGCAGCAGCCAGCCGCCGCCCGCAAGACGCTCTACGACGAGGCTCAGAGCGAAGATCGCGACCCCGATGCGCCACGGCCACGGGTCGTGACCCGGAGGAGGTCCTTCGTCCCAGGACATCAAGGCAGCGGCCCGCCGCGATATCGGCTGCGGTCAGTCACCGGCCACGAAGGCCAGCACGCGATACCGGCCGTCCCGGCGTCCGACGACGAGACGGTACTCGGAAACGACCGGGCTCAGCGCCTCTGCCGGAGCATAGGCCGGCGTGCCATCCTGCAATCGAACCCGGCGCCATCCGGGAGGCTCGGAGGAGAGGCAGGCCGGATCAACGCACAGCACCGTCACCAGCGGCGCGATCGGAACCGGCGCCGCCGTCGGGGTAGGGGCGGCGCGCAGGGCACCGTTCCTGACATGCATCACGAAATACGGATCGACGTCCTCTGCCGTGATGCGGGTATGAAACGGAAAATGCATGTCCCCGCTCGCGGTTCTGGTCCCACCTGGGGCGATGACCTCGTCAAAGGTGGACAGAAAACGCGCGAAAGGGCGGCTCTCCTTGTCCTTCCAAAGCTCGAGAAAGGCTTGGCTGCCGCTTTCACTGCCAAAGCTGAACACTGCGTCCGAGGCGAACCAGCCGAGCAAAGCCTCCTGGTCCCCGGCGCGTGCGGCGGATCGAATGCCGGTCAGGAGCCTCTGCACGTCAGCTCCGTGCGGGTCCGGCTGCCTGACGGTGTAGGACCCGTGATCTGGAACGCCGTCTTGCCCGGCACCAGTGGCGCGTTCACAGGATGAAAGAGCCACGCAAACGAATACTAGAACGACAAAATTCCTCATCATGATGCGATTATCTATGCGGTGTCACATCATTGGTCGTCAATAAGCGCTGGCGGCGTTCATTCTAATGTGGAGTCAGCGCATGCCCCAGGGCGCGCATGTTCCACCCCTTGTTCAACCGTCCGTGACCTGGCCCGCATCGTGCCGACGCCGGAGCCCCAGGACCGATCGCCAGAAGGGCAGGGTCCAGCTGAAGCGGAGAAGGGGCACCGGTGCGATGATCGCGGGAACGTAGGGCAGGATGCCGTTGCGCCGGCAGAGCATGAAGAGCCCGAAGCCGAGGAGGAAGAGCCCGGCCGTGGTCCCGACGCGCGTCGGGTGTAGGCCGGGATCGGCGGGGTGGGCCTCTGGTAACCTTGTCTCTGCAGATGGCTCCGGGACGTCGTGAGGTCCGTCCGGATTATCGCGCGGCCCGCCTGTCGCTGTCAGACAGGGCGCGTTCGAGGAAGGCCGCCGTGGCCGCCTCGACCTCCGATGATCGCCCTGCCCAGACATGGCCGCCATCCGGGGTGATCAGCAGGTCGGCGCCCGCGATCGCCTCGGCCAGCAACCGGGCGCTGTCGGCCGTGCGGTAGTGGTCGTCCTCCGCCGAGGCGATGAAGGTCGGCGCGCGGATGGCGGTCAGATCGATCTCGGGAGGGGCGGCGGTGTTGCGCGCGTCGAGCAGGAGGCCATCCGCGCGGGCGCTGATCGGCTGTATCATGGCGAGCACCGCATCGAGGCGCGCCCTCTCCACAGGGTCCGCCGCCTCGATCAGGTCCCTGTCGGTGGCCAGAATCGTCGACGCCATGCTGGTCGGGAACAGCTTCATCGCGGCCCAGAACAGGAAATCCGACCGGAGCGCCCGTGTCACCGCCCATCGCTGCAGGGGCGACCAGGGTTCGGGCGCGGTCCGGGCCGGCGGGTAGTAGGCGGGGACCATCAGCAGGAGAGCCGCGGTCCGTTCCGGATACCGCTCGGCGAAGGCCAGCGCGGTGATCGCCCCGGCCGACGCCCCCATGACGACCGCCCGCGACACGCCGCGCGCATCCAGCACCTCGGCGAAGATGGCGGCCTGCGCGCGGGCATCCGTCCGCTCGGGGATCGGTGCGCCGAGGTAGCCGAAGCGGGAGGGGGCAATGACCCGGTAGCCCGCGTTCCTCAGCCCCTCGGCAAGCATGAGCCCCTGGTCAAAGCCCCCTCCCGTGCCGTGGATCGACAGGATCGGCGGGCCGGTCCCGGTATCGACCGTCTGGACCGGGCCGGCCGAGGTGGGGACCTCGATCGTCTCGTAACGGGCCAGCGCGGCGTGGGCACTTCGCATGTCCGCGCGGAAAAGGACCGCGACGACGGCCCCGAAGATCAGGATCCCGAGGGCCGAGGAAAGGAGCACCCGTCGCTTTCTCATGGTCGCGATCCACCCGGCCCGGCAGCACGAGGTCGGTCGCGATGGGCCCGCGACGGGATCCTGACCTTGACCCCGGCGATTTTGGCCAGGCTCGCGGGCGCAAGGACGTGCTCCGCCAGGTGCTGGCCCTCACTGCCTGTCATGCCGATGATGCAGACGCGTTTCATGACGCCCCGCGCTGAAATGTCCCCGAGCGCGCCGAACCGTCGACGCCAGGCGCCGCTCGCCTCGACGTCGTGGTCGGCAGTGGCACGCTCCTGACCCTAACGGCCTTGTGAAGGGCTTCATTGATGCCGCGCAATGCGCGTCCGGGCCGTTCGGCGGCCCTCTCCGCACCGGCCGCCTGCCGGAGGAACTTGCCGCGCGCGTGTCGCAGTGTGGGGGCTCACGGGACCGACAGGAGCTCGGCGATGGTGGGCCGTGCGTCCTGTATCGCCTCATGGTCCAGAACCAGTCCGAAGGGTGCGAGTTGCGGCTCGAGCCCGGTCAGGACCGGCACGATCTCGCTCCACGGCGCCGTTGCGATGTCCTTCGCGGTCGCTCCCGACTTGGTGCGCAGGGTGGCGTCCGCCCCGTGTTCGAGAAGGGTTTTCAGGATGTCGACACGCCCGAACAAGGCGGCGATGTGCAGCGGGGTCGACCCGTCGCGGTTCGGCGTGTCGACATCCGCGCCGCCCGCCAGGAGGGCCTCGACCGCGGCCGTCCTGCCGAAGGTCGTCGCGACGATGAGCGGCGTCGCGCCCGAGGCGTCCGTCGCGTCCGGATCGGCCCCCCGGGCGAGGGCGTCGGCGATGGCCTCCGGATCGCCCGCGAAGGCCGCCGCGTGCAGGCTGGTGCCCGGGGCCGGCGCCTGTTGCCCGGCCTCCGCCTCGGCTGTCAGGGCCGCGTCCAGCATCGCCACCAGATCGTCGCGGGAATAGCTGTAAGGGTGATCCCTGTTCAGCTGCGCTACCTCTTTCAACGCCCAGCGGATCGTCATCTCCGCCTCAGACTGGGCCGGGACGACGAGATAGCGGGATTTCGGGGTCTCGGCGGTGAGGAAGTCGAGGACCGCCTGCGCCACGGCGTCGGGTCTGTCGAATTGCGATCGGTCCAGGGGGCCGGTGATGAGGTCGAGCATGGAGCCATAGCGCGATCCCTCGGCCGAGTAGCCCCTGGCCTCCATGCGGCGCACCATGGAGGCCACGATCTTCGACCGGTAGTTGCCGGGTTCGATGGCCGCGACCTCGACGCCGAACCTCTCCATTTCGGCGGCCAGGCTGTCGGTGTAGGCCTCGAGCCCGTGCTTGCTCATGCTGTAGACGCCGTTGAAGGGCGAGGAGATCACGCCCGCGATCGAGGTGACGTTCATGATCCGGCCCTCGCTTTCGATGAGTTGATCGGCAAAGGCCCTGGTGATCCGGTAGGGACCCAGCAGGTTCACGTCGAACAGGAAATCCAGCTCGCTTTCCGGGATCTCGATGAGCGGCCCGATGACCGAGACCCCGGCATTGTTGACAAGACCGTAGAGGCCCCGGCCTTCGGCCTCGATGAAGGCGACGGCGGCCTCGATATCGGCCTCGATGGTCACGTCGAGCCGCACCGACTTCACGTTCGGCATCCTGTCGAGCCGCCGCATATCCTCGGGCTTGCGGGCGCCCGCATAGACAAAGAACCCCTCCTGCGACAGCACCTCGGCCATTCTGAGGCCCAGCCCGGAGGTGGCCCCGGTAATCAGGACTGCGTCCTTCTGGGTGCCGGGCCTTGCCTCCGGCGCTTGCGGATTGCTGATCGCGATGACCGACACCAAAAGCGCGGAGGCACATAGCTTCGCCAGGATCCTTCGTCTCATCGCATCCCTCCGATCGCAGACACCGCCCTGAACGGCGCAATCGAAGCATGACAGGCAGAGCCCAAGCGGCATTGACGGGTATCATCTCGCTCATGTGTGGGGCAGGCCGTGTCGGCGCTCTTGGTCGGTCTTGCTCGAGGTCCAACGGATAGCTGTCACTGCCTGGTCCCAGAGGAACCGGGCTTGAGACGGGGCAGGGGCGCCGGGCAACGGCCGAAGACAATTCGTCCGGCGAGCCGTTGATTAAGAGGGCGAGGACCTTGTGCGACCGGCTCGGTCAGAATCCACTTCAACCCGGAGCGGAGCTTCCACGCTCGCGCCAGCAAAACCCGCTCGCGCCGAGTGGCGCGGTTTCGGCGCGGAAGAAGGGACAGTCTGTCTGGCCTATCGGAAACCAGTTCGCGTACGTCTGCCAGCCCCTTCGGGTCAGATCACGTCCGTTCGGCCTGGGCGAGCAACCACGTTGCAAAGGCTCCGGCGGCCGGGTTCTGGGGTTCGCCGATGGGCCGTATCAGGTGGTAGATGTCATTGGCGACGAGTTCCGGAGAAAAGGGCTTCACCAGCCGGCCCACTCTCAGCAGGTCCGTGACCAGCGAACTGTGCCCCAGGGCCACGCCGACACCGGCCTCCGCGAGGGCCAGCGAGATCGCCGAGGTATCCACCTGGAGGTCGAGCGGCAGGTCCGGCGCCTCGACGCCGGCATGGGCGAGCCACTCGCTCCAGCCGTGGCGGTTACCGATCACGTGGAGCAGACGTTCCCCCAGCAGGTCCTCGGGCGCCTTCAGTCTCTCGGCAACGCCGGGGCTGCAGACCGGGAACAGGTTGTCGGGCCGGAAGGGCACGGCCTCGTAGCCCTCGGCATGGTCGCTGTCGTAGCGCAACTCCATGTCGATCCCCTCCCACACGGCGTCGGAGCCGTGGACGACGGCAAGCAGCCGGACGGAGATGCCGGGATGGGCATCGAGAAACGTGCCGAGCCGCGAGGCAAGCCAGTGGGTGGCGAGCCCCATGTTGCAGCGGACGGTCACGAGGCCGGCATCCTGGCGCACGGGAAAGATCTCGTCGGTGCCGCGCCGCAGACCGGCGAGCGTCTCCGACACGACGTGCAGGTAGGCTTCGCCGGCATCCGTCAGGATCAGGGCCCGCGGCTGGCGCATGAAGAGCGGCTCGCCCAGCACCTGCTCCAGCAGTCGCACGTGCTTGCTGACCGCGGCCTGGGTGATGTTGAGCTCGCCCGCGGCGTCCGTGAAGCTGAGATGCCGCGCCGCTGCTTCGAAACTGCGGATCCAGTTGAGGTTCAGCGCTTGGCTCATCGGCGGAAGTTAGAGCAACGAAAACGACGCCTCAAGGCGATAATACGTTGTTTGTGGCCCCCCGTCCGGTTCCTTACGCTCTCCCGGAAAACCAGAAACCGAAACAGAACAGGGAGAGTCCGTCGTGACCCTTACGTCCATGCTGCGCTCCGCGCTCATCGCCTCCACCGCCCTTGCCGGGCTGGGACAGGCCGCTTCTGCCCAGAGCGATGAGCCGCTCACCTATTTCACCTGGGCGGGATACGACAATCCGGAGTTCCGCGCGCCCTACACCGAGCAATATGGCGAAGACGGCGTGAACTTCGCCTTCTACTCCTCTGCCGACGAAGCCTTTTCCAAGCTGCGCGGCGGCTTCGAGGCGGATATCGCCCATTCCTGCGTGCACGACGTCCAGAAATGGGCCGGCGCCGACGTCATCCAGCCGATCGACACGGATCAACTCGAGAACTGGCCCGACCTGATCGACGGGTTGAAGAACGCCGAGGCGCTGCAGGTGAACGGCGAGCAGATGATGGTCCCCTGGGAATGGGGCGCCTCCTCGGTGGTCTACCGCAGCGACAAGATCGACCTGCAGGATGAATCCTACGAGATCCTCATCGATCCGGCCTACAAGGGCCGCACCGCGATCATCGACGCGGTGGACGAGGTCTTCCAGCTCTCCGCCATCCTGGCCGGCGTCGAGGATCCGCTGAACCTCAAGGACGACGAATACGACAAGGTCGCCGCGATGATGCGCAAGCTGCGCGACAATGCCCGCTTCATCTGGACCGATCCCGGCCAGCTTGAGCAGGCGCTCGCATCGGGCGAGGTGGACGCGGCCTGGAGCTGGCCGAACAGCTATGCCAGCCTGCAGAAGCAGGGCGTGCCGGTCGAGTACATGCTCGAGCCGAAAGAGGGGCTGGTGACCTGGCTCTGCGGCTTCACGATCCCGAAGACGGCAGACGCGCCCGAGGAGCAGATCTACGACTTCATCGACGCGCTCGAGGCCCCGGAATCCGGCAAAGCGCTGGTCGAGAACTTCGGCTACGGCCACGCCAACACCAAGGCGCTTGAGCAGGTCGACCAGGCGACGCTCGAGAACCTGGGCCTGGCCGGTGACGCCAACGAGACGATCGAGAACGGCAACCTGATGGGCCCCATGCCCGAGGAACAGCGCCAGCGGATCGTCGACATGTGGACTCTCATCAAGTCCGGCGGCTGAGCCCGCACGCGCAATCGAGAGTGGACGGCCGCCCGGCCCATGACCGGGCGGCCGTTGATTTCCCGCCAAACCCAGAGACAGAGAAAGATCGCTGCGTATGGAGCTGGACCTGGTGATCCGTAACGGCCGCATCGTGACGGCGGCCGACGATTTCCACGGCGACATCGGCATCCGCGGGGGCCGCATCGCCGTCCTGGGGCAGGCGCTTCCGCGGGGGCATCGCGAGATCGATGCCGAGGGACGCCTGGTGACGCCGGGCGGTGTCGACGCGCACTGCCACATCGACGAGCCGCCCTACCTGAACGCGCGCCTCGCAGACGACTTCCGCTCGGCGAGCCGGTCGGCGGCCTGCGGCGGCACGACGACCTTCGTGCCCTTCATCAACCAGCTCAAGGGCGAGACGCTGGCCGCCGCGCGCGATGATTACATGCGCCGTGCCGCGCCCTCGCTGATCGATTACGGCTTTCACATGATCCTCAAGGCCGACGAGCCCGAGCGTATCCGGACCGAACTGCCGGCCCTGCTCGAAGCGGGCCTGCGGTCGGTCAAGGTCTTCATGACCTATGACGGCTACATGATGGACGACGCCCAGATCATGGAGATCATGGAGATGGTGCGCGCCGTCGACGGGATCGTGATGGTCCACGCCGAGAACGGGCATTGTGCGCATCACGCGGTCTCGAAGCTGCACGCGCAGGGCCGGGACGGGCTGTCGTATTTCCCCGAGACCTCGCCGCAGGCCATCGAGCGCGAGGCCGTGCACCGCGCCATTACCCTGGCGGAGCTGACCGACACGCGGGTGATGATCGTGCATGTCTCGGGCGACGAGGCGATGGAGCAGATACGCTGGTCCCGGGCCCGTGGCCACCGGACACTGGCCGAGACCTGTCCGCAATACCTGCTGGATCTCGAGCCGCATCTCCACAGTGACGAGTGGGAGACGGCGAAATACATCTGTTCGCCCCCGGTGCGCGAGAGCGCGCGGGCGGGCGACCTGTGGCGCGGGCTGGTGCAGGGCGACCTCGATCTCGTCTCGTCCGACCACTGCCCCTATCGTTTCGAGGGCGACGACGGAAAGAAGGCCTTTGGCGAGGCCCGCCTGGGCCAGGTGCCGCCGGGCCTTCCCGGCCTCGAGACGCGGCTGCCGCTGCTCTACCAGGAGGGTGTCGCGACCGGGCGCCTGACGCCGCAGCGCTTCGTCGAGCTGACGGCGACACGTCCCGCACAGCTCTACGGGCTCTATCCGCGCAAGGGATCCCTTATGCCCGGGGCCGATGCCGACGTGGTGATCTGGGAGACCGGCGCGCCGCGTCCGATCCGGCATGCCGACCTGCACGATGCCTGCGATTACACGCCCTATGAGGGCCACGGGGTCACCGCCTGGCCCGCCTGCACCCTGTCGCGCGGAGAGGTGATCTGGGACGCGGCGACGGGCCATGTCTCCGACGCCCATGGGCGTGGCCAGTTCATTCCCGGCCGGCGGGGCGAGCCGTGAGCCACCCCGAGAGCATCCGGGACATCGTGCGCTACGGGCTCTGCACCGGCTGCGGCCTGTGCGAAAGCCTGGGCGGCGACCGCCTGCCGATGAAGGTCAACGCCGAGGGGCACTTGCGCCCCGACGTGTCCGGCGGTGTCGACCCGGAGGTGGAGCGCGAGGTGCTCGCCGCCTGTCCCGGGCTCAACCAGTCCGGCACCGGGGCGCCGCGTCGCAGCGCCATCTGGGGGCCCTACGAGTCTGTCACGCTGGGCCATGCGCGCGACGAGGGGCTGCGCTTTGCCGCGTCCTCGGGCGGGGTGACCAGCGCCGCCGCCAGCTTCCTGCTGGAGCGCGGGGTGGCCGATGTCGTGTTGCACGTCGCGCCGGACCCGGAGCGGCCGATGCGCTCCGTCGCCTGCGCGAGCCGCAGCCCCGAGGAGGTCCGCGACAGGGTAGGGGCGCGATACGGGCCTGCCGGGCCGCTGGCCCCGCTGCACGCATTGCTGGACGGCGGCGAGCGGATCGCCGTGGTCGCCAAGCCCTGCGACATCGCCGCGGTGCGCAACCTTGCGCGCCGGGATCCGCGGGTCAATGAGCAGGTCCTCGCGCTGGTCACCTTCTTCTGCGCCGGCCTGCCGGGGCTTCGGGTGTCGGAGAACATCGTCGGCAAGTACGGGCTCGTCGAAGACGAGGTCGCGCAGCTTCGCTACCGGGGGCAGGGCTGTCCCGGCCCCACGCGCATCGAGGCGGCGGACGGCCGCGTGTGGGAGCAGACCTACCAGGAAACATGGTCTTCGGAACTCACCCAGGGTATACAGTTCCGCTGCAAGATTTGCCCCGACAGCACGGGCGAGCAGGCCGACCTGGTCTGCGGCGATGCCTGGGACGGGGGCGAGGGCAATCCGCTTGACGACAGCGCGGGGCACAACGTCGTGCTCGCCCGGACGGCGCGGGGCCAGCGCTTGCTGGACGAGATGCGTGCGGCGGAGCGGGTCGAGCTCGAACCGCTGGCGCTCGAGCAAATGGCGGCGATGCAGCCGCACCAGGCGCGCCGCAAGAGCCAGGTGCTGGCGCGGCTCGCCGGGCTTCGCGTCGCGGGGCAGCCAGTGCCGCGCTTTCGTGGCCTCGGGCTCTGGCGCGCCGCGTTCTCCGGCCTCGGCGCGCTGGGGAGCAATCTGCGCGGCATGGTGCGCCGGGTGAAGCGTGGCAACAACCGCGAGCACCTTCCCGGTGCCGCCGAAACCAGCAACAGGGAGACGAGAGCAACGTGAGCGCTGCAACGGGAGAAAGCCCGACCAGAGAGGCACGGCACCGGCGGCGGGGATCCCCGGGCCTGCGCGGCTACGGTTTGATGTCGCCGCTGCTGGTCGTCATGGTCATCGGCGTGGGCGCGCCCTGCCTGCTGCTGCTCGTCATGAGCTTCTGGCAGCAGGAAAGCTACGACATGGCCGCGGGCTGGGGCCTGGGCAACTACGTCAAGTTCTTCCAGACGCCGTTCTACCAGGTGCTCGTCCTGCGCTCCATCGGTGTCGCGCTGTCGGTCTGCGCGCTGACGGTGCTGATGGCCTACCCGGTGGCCTATTTCGTGGCCTTCCACGTCACGCGCTACCGGTCGCTCTGGCTGGTCCTGCTGACCGTCCCGTTCTGGACCTCCTACCTCCTGCGCATCTTCGCCTGGAAGGTGGTGCTGGGCTATAACGGCGTCATCAATTCCGGCCTCGTCAGCCTCGGCGTGATCGACGAGCCGCTGAGCGTGCTGCTCTACAACCCGCTCGCGGTCACCATCACGCTGACCCACGCCTGGATGCCGTTCGTCGTGCTGCCGATCTACGTGAGCCTCGCCAAGATCCCGACCGAGCTGCTGGCCTCCGCCTCCGACCTGGGCGACGGGCCGGTGCGACGCTTCCTGCGGGTGATCCTGCCGCTCTCGATCCCCGGCGTCGCCTCGGGCGCCATGCTGGTCTTCATTCCGACCGTGGGCGACTACGTGGCGCCGATGCTGGTGGGCGGCACCTCCGGCTCGATGATCGGCACCGTGATCGCCGCGCAGTTCGGCGCCGCCGACAACTGGCCCATGGGGTCGGCCATGTCGGTGATCTCGATGCTGGCCGTCTCGCTCACCGCCATCGCGATGCAGTTCGGCATCATGCAGGTCAGGAGCCGCGCAAGATGACCCGGTCCCACGCCCGCAAACGCCCCGTGCTGCTGACCGCCTACGCGGTGCTCTTCCTGCTTTTCCTCTACGTGCCGATCCTGCTGGTCCCGGCCTTTTCCTTCAACGACGGCACCATCGTGGCCTTCCCGCTGCAGGGCTTCACCACCCGCTGGTACGGCGAGCTTAGCCGCAGCCCCGAGCTGCTGGCCGCGCTGCGCCACAGCCTGGTCGTCGGCGCCTGTGTCAGCGTGCTGGCCACCGGCCTCGGCACGCTCGGCGCCTGGGTCGTGACGCGCTACCCGCTGCCGGGCAAGGCCCCGGTGACCGGGTTCATCATGCTGCCCATCGTGGCCCCGCTCGTGGTGCTTGCCGGCGCGCTCTTCCTACTGGTGCAGACCGTGGGCGTCGGCCTCTCGCTCTATACCGTGGGGCTGGGCCACCTCATCGTCTGCCTGCCCTTCGCCTTCCAGGTGATGCGCTCCCGGCTGGAAAGCTTCGACGATTCCGTCCTCAAGGCCAGCCGGGACCTGGGGGAGGGGCGCGTCGCCACCTTCCTGCGGGTGGTGCTGCCGATCTCCGCACCGGGGATCATCTCCAGCCTCCTGCTGACCTTCACCCTGTCCTTCGACGAATTCGTCCTGTCCTTCTTCCTCTCCTCCACCGAGGTCACCCTGCCGGTCTATATCTGGAGCCAGCTCCGCTTCCCCGGCCGGCTGCCCGTGGTGCTGGCGCTGGGGTCGCTCATCCTGCTGGCCTCCTTCGTGCTGGTCGTGCTGGGCGAAGTGCTGCGCCGCTGGAGGACCGATGACTGACACCCGAAAGGAGAGCCACATGGCCGCAGACCCCGACAGCGGAATTTCGATCCGGGGAATTAGCAAGTCCTTCGACGGGACCCGCGTGCTGCGGGACATCGACCTCGAGGTCGGCCGCGGCGAGTTCTTCTCGCTGCTGGGTCCGTCCGGCTGCGGCAAGTCCACCCTGCTCAACATCCTCGGCGGGCTCGAGACCCCGGACAGCGGCAGCATCCGCATCGGCGATCGCGACGTCACCCACCTGCCGGCCGAAAAGCGCCCCACCAACATGGTCTTCCAGAGCTACGCCATGTTTCCCCATCTCAGCGTCGCCAAGAACGTGGCCTACGGGCTCCGGCGCAAGCGGCTCGGCCGGCGCGAGCGCGACGAGAAGGTG
Source organism: Carideicomes alvinocaridis (assembly GCA_005473895.2). Classification (GTDB taxonomy): domain Bacteria; phylum Pseudomonadota; class Alphaproteobacteria; order Rhodobacterales; family Rhodobacteraceae; genus Carideicomes; species Carideicomes alvinocaridis. The sequence goes on along the minus strand of SRJI02000001.1, from coordinate 123,751 downwards.
GAGCGCATGCTCTCCCTCGTCCATCTCGACGGCTTGGGCGACCGCAACCCGTCGGAGCTTTCGGGCGGCCAGCGCCAGCGCGTCGCTCTCGCCCGCGCGCTGGTCATGGAGCCGGCGGTGCTTCTGCTCGACGAAAGCCTGGCCGCGCTCGACCGCCGCCTGCGCGAGGCCATGCAGATCGAGCTGCGCGAGCTTCAGCGCGAGGTCGGCATCACCTTCGTCTTCGTCACCCACGACCAGGACGAGGCGATGTCCATGTCCGACCGCATCGCGGTGATGGGCGGGGGCCGGATCCTGCAGATCGGCCGCCCGACGGAGCTCTACCACGCGCCCGCCAGCCGCGAGGTGGCCGAGTTCATCGGCTCCATCAACCTCATCGAGGTCACCCCCTGCGCCGGCGGCCGGCTGGAGGCGCCGGGCCTCGGCGCCTTCGACTGCGACAGCGCCGCGGGCGAGGGCGGGCTGCTTGCCCTGCGCCCGGAATGCTTCGGCATCGCGCGCGAGGCGCCCGCCGCCGGCAACCGGCTCGAGGGCCGCGTGCGCGAGGTCACCTTCCTCGGCGACCGCAGCTACCTGCGGGTGAACGTCGAGGGGCTGGAGGATCCGCTCATCGCCTCCTGCAGCTTCCGCGAGGCGGAGGGCCTGTCCCGCGACGACCGCGTCTGGCTGACCTGGTCGGCGGAGGACGGGCGCCTGATCCCGTCCGATCGCTAGAAGGCGCCTTCGTGGATCACGCCCCGCGTGCGACGGGCCTCGGCCACCAGCCGCTTCATCAGGCGGCGGATGGTCGGCTCCTCCGCCACCTCCGGCAGCGCGACGAGGAAGGCGCTGTAGGTGACCTCTGGCCCGTCGAAGGGGCGGACCAGTGCGGGATGCTGATCCAGGTGACGCTGCGCGCCGATGGCCAGGCCTTCGCCGGCGGCCGCAGCCGCGACGGCGCGGTCCATCTCGGCATAGCGCCCGGCCTCCCGCAGGTCCTCGCCCGGCACGCCCGCGGCGGCGCACCAGTCGCGCCAGGCCGACCAGGTGCCGCCGCGCCGGCCCCAGTCGTCGACGAAGATCAGCGGCGCGCGGGTCAGCTCCGCGGCCTCCGTCAGCGCCGCCGCATGGGCCGCGTCGCAGACCGGGAAGACGCTTTCGGAAAACAGCACCTCGGTCATCAGCTCGCCGTCGGCCGCGCGTCCGTAGCGGATGTCCAGGTCGGCCTCTCCCGCCGCCAGGTCCGCCTCGCGCGAGGAGGCGTCGATGCGGAATTCGCCCAGCCCGTCCTCGCGGAACCGGTCGAGCACGGGCGCCAGCCAGCGCAGGGCCATGGCGGGCGTCGCGCTGACGGTGATCGGCGCGCCGTCCTCCTGGCGCCGGATCGCCTCCGTCGCGCGGAAGAGCGTGTCGAACCCGCGGCCAAGCGCCTCCGCATAGCGCGCGCCGGTCTGTGTCGGCACCAGCCGTTTCCCGCGCCGGTCGAACAGCCTGATCCCCAAGTTTTTCTCCAGGTTGCGAATCTGGTGGCCGACCGCGCTGGCGGTGACGCCCAATTCGTCAGAGGCCGCGGAAAGGCTTTGTTCCCGGGCGACTGCCTCGAAGGCGCGCAGAGAGTTCAAGGGGGGCAGGGGGCGGCGTGACATGAAATTATCCTCCAGTAACCGTAGAATTCCTCGCTTGTCGGGGGCGCGCAAGTCCGAAAGGATCCTGCCATGGACATGACCGCCACCACCCCGCCCCCGGCCGAGGCCAGCGCCGCCGAACACCTCAAGGCGCTGATCGGCTTCGACACCGTATCGCACCGCTCGAATGCCGGGCTGATCGACTACGCCGCCGGCGTGCTGCGCGCCAACGGGGTGGAGCCCGTGCTCCTGCCCGACGAGACGGGCGAGAAGATCGGCCTCTACGCCACCATCGGCCCGCTTGCGCCGGGCGGCGTGGTGCTCAGCGGCCATTGCGACGTGGTGCCGGTCGAGGACCAGCAATGGACGACCGACCCCTTCGAGGGGGTGGAGCGGGACGGCCGCATCTACGGCCGGGGCGCCGCGGACATGAAGGGCTTCATCGCCTGCTGTCTTGCCATGGTGCCGGAGATGGTCCGCGCCTCGCTCGCCCGGCCCATCCACATCGTCATCTCCTACGACGAGGAGACGACCTGCCGCGGCGTGATCCCCACCATCGAGCACATGGTGGACACCCTGCCGCGGATCGACGCCGTCATCGTGGGGGAGCCCACGTCGATGCGCATCGTCACCGCCCACAAGGGCGCCTATGGCTACCGCATCCACGTGCGCGGCCAGTCGGCCCATTCCAGCCTTGCCCACCAGGGGGTGAGCGCCAACGCCCTCGCCGCGCGCCTCTGCGTCTGGCTGGACGACCAGATGCAGGCCCGCGCCGCCGCGGCAAGCGACGTATCCGAAGCCGCGGAGTTCGAGCCGCCCTATACCACCTGCCATGTCGGCACGATCGGGGGCGGCACCGCCTGCAACATCCTTGCCCAGGATTGCCGGTTCGAATGGGACCTGCGCACCGTCCCGGGCGACGACCCGGCCGCGCTGCTCGCTGACTTCCGTGCCGAGGCGGACCGCCTCGTGGCCGGTGCCGCGGCGGCGGGCCATTTCGCGGCCGTGGAGATCGAGGAGGATTACGCCGTCCCCGGTCTCGACCCGGAGCCCGAGGGCGCGGCCGAGGCGCTCTGCCGCCGCCTCACCGGGCGGAACGAAAGCGCCGTCGTTTCCTACAGCTCGGAGGCCGGCCAATACCAGGCCGCCGGGCTTTCGACGGTGCTCATGGGCCCCGGCTCCATCGAGCAGGCGCACATCGCCGACGAATTCATCGAGATCGCCCAGCTGGAGGAATGCCGCGGCGTCCTTCGCAAGCTGATCGCGACTCAAGGCGCCTGATCCGGCGCGAAAGGAGTAATCACATGACTGACCGCATCACCGCCGCCAGCCCCACCGAAACCGGCCTCAGCGTCACTGTGGACGGGACCGAGAAGCGCTTCCCCTGGCTCTGGGTCCGCGACCACAGCCAGGACGAGGAGGTCTTTCACCAGGCCGCGCGCCAGCGCCTCGTGGAGACCTTCGAGCTGGGCCGCGTCGGCCCCGCCGACCGGATCGAGATCGAGGGCGACCAGCTGGTTGTCGCCTGGGAGGGCGCGCCCGAAAGCCGCTTCACCGCCGACTACCTCGCCCGCGTGGCGTCGCCCGCGCAATCCTACGAGGTGATCGGCACCGACCGCCCCAGCTGGGACGCCGAAAGCGTCGCCTCCCGCGTGACGGTGGTCGACCACGAGGCCTTCCTGAAGGACGACGCCGTCCTCGCCGACGCGCTGGACAACATCCGCCGCACGGGCCTCGTCTCGCTCAAGAACGTGCCCACGACCGTCGCCGCCTCCCGCGAGGTGATGGAGCGCATCGCCTATATCCGCTCTTCCATCTTCGGCGAGATGTGGGAGCTGAAATCCGACGGCAAGATCGCCGATACCGGCTCCACCCCGCTGGAGATCACGCCGCATAACGACGGCACCTACAACCACGACGCGCCCGGCCTGATGAGCCTGCACTGTCTCGAGTACAATGCCACCGGCGGTGACAACGTGCTGGTGGACGGCTTCCGCATCGCCGAGATCCTGCGCCGCGACCACCCCGCCGCCTACGAGATCCTGTCGCGGGTCGAGATCCCGGGCCAGTATATCGGCGACGGCGCCTACCTTGTCGCGCGCCGCCCGGTGCTGCGCCACGACGATGCCGGCAACCTGGTGCAGGTCAGCTTCAACAACCACGACCGCGCGCCCTTTGCCCTTCCCGAGGCGGAGATGTCGGAGCTCTACGAGGCCCTCGGCCTATTCGCGGGCCTGATCCGCGACCGTGCCAACCAGTACGCCTTCGGCCAGCGGGAGGGCGACATGGTGATCTTCGACAACTGGCGCCTGCTGCACGGCCGGCTGGCGTTCGAAGGCCAGCGCCACATGGTCGGCTGCTACCTCAACCGCGAGGATTTCGAGAGCCGCATGCGCATGCTGCAGCCGCGGCCGCTGGACATGGTCGCGGACGGGGCATGAGCACCTTCCTCTCCGACAACACCGCGGGGGCGCATCCCCGGATTGCCCGCGCGGTGATGGACACCAACGAGGGCCACGCCCGGCCTTACGGAGACGATGCCGAGAGTGCCCGGCTGGACCGGGCCTTCTCCGAGCTCTTCGAGCGCGAGGTCGCGGTGATCCCCTGCACCAGCGGCACGGCGGCCAATGCGCTGGCGTTGTCGCTGATCCTCGACCCGACCGAGGCCGTCTGCCTGCACGCGGGCTCCCACGTCTACGGCGACGAGTGCAACGCGCCCGAGTTCTTCTCCGGCGGCGCACGGCTGCACCCGGTGGACGGCGCGGAGGGCAAGCTAGCCCCCGAAGACATCCGCCCGGCGCTGACCCGGCGCGGCGACCGGCACGCGGCGCAGCCCGCGGCCCTGAGCATCGCCCAACCCACCGAAACGGGCGCCGTCTATTCGCTGGACGAACTGCAGGCCCTCGGCCGCTTCGCGCGCGAGGAGAGCCTGGCGTTCCACATGGACGGGGCGCGCTTCGGCAACGCGGTGGCCGCCCTGGGATGTTCCCCGGCCGAGGCCACCTGGAAGGCAGGTGTCGACCTGCTGTCCTTCGGGGCCACCAAGAACGGCTGTTTCGCCGCCGAGGCGGTGGTGCTCTTCGACCCGGCCCTGGCGGCGAGGGCGCGGTTCCGGGCCAAGCGGGCAGGGCAGGTGCTGTCCAAGATGCGCTTCCTGTCGACCCAGCTGCTTGCCTATGTCGAGGACGGCCTCTGGCTGGATTGCGCCGCGCGCGCCAACGCCAAGGCACAGGCCCTGGCGGACGTGCTGGAGGCCCGGGGCGCCACCCTGCAGCAGCGCCCCGACGCGAATATCCTGTTCGCCCATGTCACCGCCGAACAGGCACGACGGCTCGAAGCCGAAGGCCTTGCCGGCTACGAAGAAGACGGGCTCATGCGGTTCTGCACCTCCTGGGCCACCACCGATGCGCAGATCGAGGCCGTTGGCGCCTGCCTGGCCGATCGAGGAGAGACCACATGAAGATCACCGATGTCGCGCTCTTTCGCGCGCCGATCGCCTTCGCCGGAACGACCTACAAGCTTTCGGGCGGGCGCAGTTACGAAGCGCTCGACAGCACGCTCGTCCGGCTCGAGACGGATGCGGGCATCACCGGCTGGGGGGAAATCTGCCCCTGGGGGCGCGACTACCTTCCGGAATTCGCCGAGGGCGCGCGCGCCGCGCTTACCGTCATGGCGGAGGGGCTGAAGGGGCTCGATCCCTGCAATCCGGCGGCGGTGAACGCGGCCATGGACCGCCTGCTCATGGGCCATCCCTATGCCAAGGCGGCGGTGGATGTCGCGTGCTGGGATATCTTCGGCAAGGCGGCCGGCCAGCCGGTCCACGCCCTGCTCGGCGGCAGGCAGGCAGAGCGGATCCCGATGCTCTCGTCGCTCTACAACGGCACCCCGGACGACATGCTGGCGCGGGTCGAGGCCTCCCGCGCCGAGGGCGTGCGAAGCTTTTCCGCCAAGGCCAGCGGCGACCCCGCGGCGGACATCGAAGTGTTTCGCGCCATCGCGGAGGCTCGCCGTCCCGACGAAACCTTCATCGTCGACGCCAATGGCGGCTGGAGCGTTCCCGCGGCGCTCCAGGTGCTCGGCGCGGTGGACGGCCGCGGCCTGATGTTCGAGCAGCCCTGCGCGACCCTCTCGGAATGCCTGGGGGTGAAGGAGCGCATGGTCTCCCCCTTCGTCCTCGACGAAAGCGCCATCACCGCCGAGGATCTGACCCAGATCCTCCGCCTGGGCGCCGCCGACGCGCTGCACTTCAAGATCAGCCGGGTCGGCGGGATCACGCGCGCCCGGATGTTCCGCGATTTCTGCGCAGTGGGCGGTTTATCGAGCTTCTGGGAAGCGTCCGGCGGCAGCGCGGTCGCGGATGCCGCGGCGGCGCATGTCGCCATCTCGGCCCCCGCGGGCGCGCCGCACAAGTTCTGGAGCTGCCAGGAATATGCTGCGGCGGCCTTCGCGTCGGGCGGTCCGACCTACGAGGACGGCATGATGTCGTTGCCGGACGCGCCCGGTCTGGGCGTCGAAGTGTCCGAGTCGGAGCTGGAGCAGATCCTCTAGCGACGGCGGGAGGGCTTCCGGCATCCGTGAGGCCGGCGAGCCGCATGACCAAGTTGACGCTTGCCCAGGGCTGACCGGCCTTCGTAGAAGGTTCGTCATGGACATCAGGCCTCTCAGATATTTCGTGGCGCTGGCCGAACAGCGGCATTTCGGGCAGGCGGCGGAGGCGCTGCATATCGCCCAGCCAGCGCTGTCCCAGCAGATCAAGATGCTCGAGGCCGAGCTGGACGTGCAGCTTTTCGACCGGTCCACCCGGCCCATCAACCTGACGCCCGCCGGGCTCGCCCTGCTGCGGGAGGCGCGGGCGGTCCTGTCGCAGCTCAGCCGGGCGGAGGCGATCGCGCGGCAGGAGGGGGCCAAGGATGGCGGCCGTCTGGTGATCGGCATCACCGGCACGGCGGCGATGGAATTCGCGGTCCCCGTGCTGCGCGCCTTTGGGGAACGGCGGCCCAACGTGCAGGTCTCGCTGCGCGAGATGTCCTCGCCCGCGCAGCTTGCCGCGCTGGAGGAGGGCGAGATCCATATCGGTTTTGTCCGGCCGCCGGTCCAGGACGAGCGGATGAGCATCCGGCTGGTCCATACCGACCCCTTCCAGGTGGCGCTGCCGGAAAACCACCCCAAGGCCGGGGAGGAGCGCGTGCGCCTCGCCGAGCTGAGCGGCACGCCGCTGGTCATCTTCGACCGCGAGGAGGCGCCGGGCTTTCGCGACCTGATGCTGCATGTCTGCCGGTCCGGGGGCTATGTGCCCACGATCATCCAGGACGCGTCGCAGATGTCGATGATGCTCTGCCTCGTGGGCAGCGGTTTCGGCTGCGCGCTGGTGCCGCGGTCGGCGCGGCGGATGCAGATCCCAGGCGTGGTGCATCGGCCGCTGGTCGATTCCTGCCCGATGATCGAGCTTTACGCCGTCTGGATGCCCGACAATCATGCACCCTTCATCGACGAATTGCTCGACGTGGTCGAGGCGACCCGCGCGCCCTTTGCGTAAGTTGCGGAAAACAAAGCATTGTAAGGCGAGGCCTATAATAACATAGGCAATCGGTATTGGCGTCGCGCATCGGCGGCTTCCTAGGCTCGGTCCCCAGATGATCAGCCGAGGAAACATTTCCGTGACAGACAGCTCCAACGACCCGATCGACCCGATTTCGCGCGCCGTGATCCAGCACCGGCTGAGCGCGATCGTGGAGCAGATGGGCGAGGCGATGCTGCGCACGGCCTACAGCCAGATCCTCAATGCCAGCCGCGACTTTTCCATGGGGATCGTCGACCGCGACTGCCGTCTGATCGCGCAGGCCGACCACATCCCGGTCCATGTGGGCGCGCTGCCCTGGGCGGTGAAGGCCGTGGAGGACCGCTTTGGCGATGACGTGGCCGAGGGCGATGTCATCGTGCTCAACGATCCCTATGCCGGGGGCAGCCACCTGCCGGACGTCACCATCTTCTCGCCGGTCTTCGCGGGCGGCGCGCGCAGGCTCTGGGCCGTGGTGCGGGCGCATATGGGCGATATCGGCGGCGCCACCCACGGTGCCTACAACCCCGAGGCCCGCGAGATCTGGCAGGAGGGCCTGCGCCTGCCGCCGATGAAGCTGGCCGATGCCGGGGTGATGCGCGAGGACGTGATCGACATGATCCTCATGAACGTCCGGTTCCCGCGCGAATTCCGCGGTGACCTCGACGCGATGATCGGCGCGGCGCATCTGGGACAGCGCAGCCTCGACCGGCTTCATGCCGAGTTCGGCGCGCCCATGGTTGGCGCCGCCATCGAGGAGACGCTCAACGGGGCCGAGACCCGCACCCGCGCCATCGTCGCGGACTGGCCCGACGGCGTCTACGAGGGCACCGCCTATCTCGACGATGACGGGCGGGGCCGCGAGGACGTGGCGATCCGCGCCAGGGTGACGGTGCAGGGCAGCGACCTGACGGTCGACCTGACGGCGTCGGACGCGCAGTCGGACAGTTTCGTCAATTCGCCCTTCGCCAACACCCAGGCCTCGGTGGCCATGGCGCTGGCCTACCTGATCGATGCCGATATCCCCAAGAACGACGGCGTGTTCCGCATCCTCGATGTGAAGCTGCGGCCGGGCACCATCGTCCACCCGCGCGAGGGCGCGCCGGTCACCATGTCCACCACCCATCCCGCCAACGAGATCGTCGAGGCGATCGTCCGCGCCCTGCAGGCCGCCTGTCCCGAGCGCTGTTCCGGCGGCTGGTCGCGGCGGTTCCGCATGTCGATCACGGGGCGCAACCCGCGTAACGGGCGCAACTTCGTCTGGCACCTGTTCCATGCACGCCCGGGCGGCGGCGCGTCGTCCGCCGGGGACGGCTGGTCGGGGGCCGGCGAGTGGCATTCCGTGGGCGGCATCAAGTTCGGCTCGGTCGAGGTGACCGAGGCGCGGTTCCCGCTGTTCTTTGCCACGCACGAGTTCCGCCCGGGATCGGGCGGCGACGGCACCTATCGCGGCGGGCTGGGCACGAGCCTCGACCTGCGGGTGGAGGTTCCGGCCTTTGCCCATACGGCGGGCGAGGGCATCCGCCACGGCGCCGCCGGGATCGCGGGCGGCCGGGACGGCGCGCCGCACGATTACCGCATGGTGACGGCGGAGGGCGAGACCGCGCTGCGCACCAAGCAGTTCGGCATCGAGATCGCGCCGGACACCCTCTTCCGCATCCGCTCGGGCGGGGGCGGCGGCTGGGGCGACCCGGCGGCGCGCGCGCCCGAGGCCCGCAGCCGGGACGAGAAACTGGGTCTTGTCTGACCCCGCCAACCAAGGACCAAGGCTCCCCGGTTGTCGTGGGAGAGGAGTGACGCAATGAGCAAACCCTACCGGATCGGCATCGATGTCGGCGGCACCTTCACCGATTTCGTCGCGATGGACGAGGCGGGCGGGACCGTGATCTGCAAGTCCGCCTCCACCCCCGAGGACCAGTCGATCGGCGTTCTGGAGGGGCTGCAGGATCTCGCCCGGCGGCTGGACCTGACGCTGGCCGACCTGCTGGCCCGGACCGAGCGCATCGTGCACGGCACCACCGTCGCCACCAACGCGTTGCTGGAGCGCAAGGGCGCGCGCACCGGCCTGCTGACCACCGCCGGGCACCGCGACATCCTCGAGATGCGCGAGGGGCTGAAGCCCGACCGCTACAACCTGCTGATGGCCCCGCCCGAGCCTCTCGTGCCGCGCGACCTGCGCCGTCCGGTGACCGAGCGTATCGGGCAGGACGGCCGGATCCTCGTGCCGCTGGACGAGCCGGCGCTGCGGGAGGAGGTGGCGGCGCTGCGCGATGCCGGCGTGACCTCGGTCGCGATCTGCTTCCTCCACGCCTACCGCAATTCCGAGCACGAGCGCCGCGCGGCCGAGATCGTGGCCGAGATGATGCCCGAGGCCTATGTCTCGGTCTCGTCGCGGGTGCTGCCGCAGATCAAGGAATACGAGCGGCTCTCGACCACGGTGGTCAATGCCTATATCGGCCCGGTGGTGCGGCGCTACATGGACCGGCTGACCGGGCGGCTGGCCGAGGCGGGCTATGACGGGCCGCTCTACATCATCCTGTCCCATGGCGGCATCACCCGGGTCGAGGATGCGGTGGCGCTGGCCGCGGGCACCTGCCTGTCCGGCCCGGCGGGCGGCATTGCCGGCGCCCGCGCCTGCGCCGAGCTGATCGGGGCGGGGAACGTCATCCCCTTCGACATGGGCGGCACCTCCACCGAGATCTCGCTGATCACCGACGGGGCGGTGGCGCTGACCTCCGAGCGGGGGCTCGCGGGCGAACGGATCGCGCTGCGCAGCTACGACATCCTGTCGATCGGGGCCGGCGGCGGCTCACTGGCCGAGAACCGGCCGGGCACCGGGTTCAGCGTGGGGCCGCAATCGGCCGGGGCGGTGCCGGGGCCGGCCTGCTACGGTCGCGGCGGCACCCGCGCCACCGTGACCGACAGCAACCTCGTGCTGGGCTATCTCGACCCCGACGCCTTTGCCGGCAAGGGCGGGCTGGACCTGCAAGCCGCCGAGGCCGCCATCGACGAGGTGGCAGCCGAGCTTGGCCTGACCCGGATGGAGGCGGCGGCCGGCATTCACCGGCTGATCAACGTCAAGATGGCCGACGGCATCCGCCTGATGACGCTGCGCCGCGGGGTCGATCCGCGGAATTTCACCATGCTGAGTTTCGGCGGCGCGGCCGGGCTGCATTCGGTCGAGGTCGCGCGCGAGATGGGCATCGGCCGCGTGGTCGTGCCGGCCGTGGCCTCGGTGCTGTCAGCCTGGGGGATGCTGGCGTCCGACCTGCGGCTCGAAGTGTCGCGGTCGCTGCCCAATGCCGGCGGCTGGGAGGACGAGGAAATCCTGCGCGCCGTCTTCGACACGCTGGAGGAACAGGCCCGCGAGCGCCTGCCGGGCATGACCCCCGGCCGGATGTCGGTGGAGCGCTCTGCCGACATGCGCTACGGCGAGCAGATCTTCGAGATCGGGGTCTCGCTGGACGGGATCGACTTCGACGCGCCGGGCTTTGCCGCCGAGGTCGAGGAACGCTTTCACCGCCGGCACGAGGAGCTTTACACCTATGCCTCGCGCGGACAGGACGTGGACATGGTCAACGCCCGGGTGGCGGTGATCGGCGCAGTCCCGCGCGGCGACGCGGCGCGCGAGGTAGCCCCGGCCACGGGCAGGGCTCAGCCCTCGGGCACCCGCCGCATCCACAGCGCGGGTGCGGTGGTCGAGGCGCCGCTCTATGCCATGGACAGCCTCGCGCCCGGCCACGAGATCGCGGGCCCCGCGGTGGTCGAGGCCGACACCACGACCGTCATCCTGCATTCAGGCGATGCCGCATCGCTGACCCCGCATGGCTGGCTGGACATCGCCGTCGGGCCGCGCGATCGCAGCGCGGCGGCAGAGGAAGTTTCGCAACCGGCCACGATCGACTAGTGGCCACAACAACAGGGAAACAGGAAATGACAGGAATACTCACCAAGACAGCGGTCGGCACCGCCCTCGCCATGTCGCTCGCCGCGTCGGTCTCGGCCGAGACCCGGCTGAACGTCGTGGCGCCCTGGTCCACGCTCAACGCCTACGGCAAGATCGAACAGCCGTTCTGGACCGAGCAACTGCCCGAGCAGACCGACGGCGCGCTGACCGCCAAGCTGTCCAACTATTCCGAGCTGGGCCTCGGCGGGGCGGAGCTGCTGCGGCTGTCCTCCATGGGTGTCTTCGACGTCGCGCATATCGTGGTCGGCTACTCGGTTTCGGACGACCCGGTGATCGAGGGGATCGAGCTGGCGGGCGTGATCCAGGATCTCGACACCCTGCGCGAGGCCGTCGACGCCTACGAGCCGATCATGACCAAGGACCTCGCCGAAGAGCAGGGGCTGGTCTATCTCGGCATGTATCCCAACCCCAGCCAGGTGATGTATTGCAGCGAGCCGGTCACCGGCATCGACGACTTCAAGGGCAAGAAGATCCGCTTCTACGGCTCGTCGATGAACGATTTCATCGAAGCGGCGGGCGGCACCGGGGTGAACGTGCCGCTGGCCGAGGTGGTCCCGGCGCTGCAGCGGGGCGTGGTCGATTGCGCCTTCACCGGCACGCTTACGGGCTATTCCTTCAAGTTCCCGGAAGTGACCAGCGACCTTTACGGTATGCGCCTGGGCTGGGGGCTGACCTTCATCGCCGCCAACAAGGACTTCTTCGACGGCCTGCCCGAAGACCAGCAGACCGCCCTGCGTGACGCGGTGGAAGGGCTCGAAGGCGATCTCTGGGACCTGGCGCGCGTGGATGACGCGGCCGGCATCGCCTGCAACACCGGCGAGGGCGAATGCCCCTATGGCGAGCCGGCGGACATGACCTTTGTCGCGCCCTCCGAGGCCGACGAGGAAGCCCGCCGCGAGCTGCTCGAAGGCACCATCCTCAAGAACTGGGCCGCCCGCTGCGACGCCACCTGCATCGAGGACTGGAACTCGACCGTGGGCGAGGTGACCGGCCTCACCGCCGCGAAATGAGCCACGGCCCGCGCCAGAACGGGGAGGGGGCGCGCGCCCCCTTTCCCATCCGCCTCGACGAGGGGGTGCGCCGGCTGGCCCATGGCATGGTGATCCTCAGCGGATGGGGCGTGCTGGCGATGGGGCTGCTGGTCGCGGCCGACGTGCTCTGGCGCGCCGCCACGGGCCGGAACTTCGGCGGGGTGGACGAGATCGCCTCCTACCTCTTCGCCATCGGTGTCGCCTGGTCGCTGGCCTCGGCCTTTCACGCGCGGGCCCATATCCGGGTCGACATCTTCTACCGCCGCCTGCCGCTGATGCCGCGGGTGGTGATCGACCTGCTTGCCATGCTGTCGCTGCTGCTGGTGGCCGCGTTCCTGATCTACAGCAGCTGGACGGTGCTGGGCACCTCCTGGGCGCGCTCCGCCCGCTCCGCCTCCACCATGCAGATCCCGCTGGTCGTGCCGCAGGCGCTCTGGTGCTTCGGCATCTGCGTCTTCTGCCTGTCGATCCTGACCGCCCTGCTGCGCGCCGCCGTGGAGCTGCCGCGCGGTGACCTCATGGGCCTTGCCGGACGTCACGGCGTGATCCGCGCCGACGAGGAGGCGCAGGAGGCCGTCACCCAGTCGCGGGGAGAGAGCTGATGTTCACCCAGGCCTTCGCAATGCTGATCGCGCTGGTGGCGCTCTCGCTGCCGGTCGCCGCCGTCCTGCTGATCGTGGCCCTGACCATGGGCTGGCTGCATTCGCCGATGCCGCTCTATGCCGCCGGGTCCGAGATCTTCTGGAAGGTGGCCAACGAATTCACTCTGACGACCATCCCGCTCTTCGTGCTGCTGGGCGAGCTCTTGCTGCGCGCCGGTGTGGCCGAGCGGATGTATGCCGCCGTGGCGCTCTGGCTGAACCGGCTGCCGGGCGGGCTGTTGCACGCCAATATCGCCGCCTCCACGCTGTTCTCGGCGACCTCCGGCTCTTCGGTGGCGACGGCGGCCACCATCGGCACCGTGGCGCTGCCGGAAATCTCCAAGCGGCGCTACAACGAACGGCTGTTCCTCGGAAGCCTCGCCGCAGGCGGGACGCTGGGGATCCTCATCCCGCCCTCGATCCACCTCATCCTCTACGGGATGATGACGCAAAGCTCGATCCCGCAGCTCTACAGCGCGGCGATGCTGCCGGGGCTGCTGCTGGCGCTGATCTTCGGCGGAATCGTCATCATTGCCTGCCGGATCAACCCCGACATGGGCGGCGTGCCGATCAAGGCGACGTGGAAGCAGCGCCTCGCGAGCCTGCCCTCGATCCTGCCGATCATCGCGCTTTTTGCCGTGGTCGTGGGCTCGATCTATGCCGGGGTGGCAACACCCACCGAGGCGGCCTCGCTCGGGCTGGTCTTCGCGCTGGTGCTCGCCGCCTGCTACGGGCGGCTGTCTGTGGCGATGCTGCACGAGGCCTTCATCTCCTCCATGCGGACCACCGCGATGATCATGCTGATCGTCATGGTGTCCTATTTCCTCAACTTCATCCTCTCCTTCCTCGGCATCCCGCAGGCGCTGACCAGCTTCGTCGGCGGGCTCGGCCTGTCGCCGGTGATGACCATGGTGCTGATCGTCGCCTTCTTCGTGGCGCTTGGCTGCTTCCTGGAAAGCCTGTCGATGCTGGTCACCATGACGCCGCTGGTCGCGCCCATCGTCATCGGCCTGGGCTTCGATCCGATCTGGTTCGGCGTGGTGCTGACCATCCTGCTGGAAGTGGCGCTGATCACGCCGCCGGTGGGGATCAACCTCTACGTGGTGCAGGCGATCCGCGAGCGCGGCGGCATCGCCGACGTGATGCTGGGCGCGCTGCCCTTCGTGCTGGCCATGTTCATCCTGATCGGCCTGCTCATCGCCTTCCCGCAAATCGCCCTGTGGCTGCCCTCGCTGGGCCAGTGACATCGAAAGGACCCCCATGACGCTGATGCCGTCCGACAAGGCGCTCGTGCCCTTCGTCTCCGTCAACAACATGATGCGCCTGATCCACCAGATCGGGCTGGAAGAATGCCTCGCCCGGATGACCGAGCAGGTGGAGCGGGATTTCCGCCGCTGGCCCGCCTTCGACAAGGTGCCGCGGGTGGCCTCGCATTCCGAGATCGGGGTGATCGAGCTCATGCCGACCTCGGACGGGCTGCGCTATGCCTTCAAATACGTGAACGGCCATCCCGTGAACACCAAATCCGGGCTGCAGACCGTGACCGCCTTCGGGCTCTTGGCGGACGTGGCGACGGGCTATCCGCTGCTGCTGACCGAGATGACGCTGTTGACCGCGCTGCGCACCGCCGCCACCTCGGCCGTGGCGACGCGGGCGCTGATGCCCGCGGGGGCCGAGGTGCATGCGCTGATCGGCAACGGCGCGCAGTCCGAATTCCAGGCGCTGGCGCAACGCTCGGTCAACGGGCTGGGGCGCGTGCGGCTCTTCGATACCGATGCGGGTGCGATCGCGCGCTGTGCAAGGAACCTGCGGGCCGCGGGGCTCGAGGTCACCGAATGCGGCTCTGCCGAGGCGGCGGTGGAGGGCGCCCACGTGATCACCACCTGCACGGCGGACAAGCAATATGCCACGATCCTCACCGACAACATGGTCGGCGCGGGCATCCACATCAACGCGATCGGTGGCGACTGCCCCGGCAAGACGGAGCTGCATCGCGACATCCTGCTGCGGTCGGACATTTTCGTCGAATTCCCCGAACAGACGCGGATCGAGGGCGAGATCCAGCAGCTGGGCGACGACCACCCGGTGACCGAGCTCTGGCAGGTTCTGGAGGGGGCAGCGCCCGGCCGGCGAGACGCCCGGCAGATCACGCTGTTCGACGGGGTGGGCTTCGCGACGGAGGATTTCTCGGCGCTCTGCTGGCTGCTGGAGGCGATCGAGGGGCGGGATTGCCACGAGATGCTGGACATCATCGCCGACCCCGACGAGCCGCGCGATCTCTACGGCATGCTCATGCGGGCAGGGGCCGGGGAGTCGTAGACGGAGCCTGATGCCGCGGCGGGGGGCATGAGACGATCAGGTCGTCGGAAGTGGTCCTTTCCAGCCATCGAGGGCCGCAGCGTGACGTTTGGCCGTCCCCCTCACGCCCCTGACCATGTCCGCTGGCCGCCGGCAGCGCACAGAACCTGTCCCGGGTCACGTTGCCCAGGACCTTGGATGTGGAATCGGCCCCCGCCGGCGAGGTGGTCGCGGATGAGAGCCGGCGACAAGCGCGCATCGCCCCGAGCCTCGAGCCAGATCACGACCCGCGGCCACCAGGCTTGCGCCGGTGCGAGGCAATGCCGCCGCCAGCCCCTCTGCGGCGATAGGCCATGGGACTTTACGCCTCTCGCCTTTCGCCGCCGTAATTCAGCCTGCGGTTTCCGTGGGAGAGGAGAGCCCGCGGCCCGGGGGATGCCACATGCGGCGCAGCATGGCCGAGTGACGTTCCATCACGCGGGCATATTCCTCGAACAGCGCCTCGACGAGCCGGCCCTGTTCGGTGTCGTGCAACTCGTTCAGCGTGCGATGGGGGTGGATGAGAAAGAGCGTGCGGATCGCGCGCGGGTCCTCGATGGGCCGCGCGCATAGCGTGCCTTCCAGCACCTCCTTCGCGACGATGCCATAGGGCATGATGCTGGTGGCGACTCCACTATGGGCGAGGGTCTTGATCGCGCTGGTGGACTGGACCTCGAACGCCACCTTGAAATCGATCGACAGGTACTTTGCCACGGAATGCACCATGTCCCAGACGTTGTCGCGGCTGCTGACCAGAGCCAGGGTGCCGGACAGCGCCTCGCGGAAACTGACCGGCACGCCGTTGAGCGGGTGTCCGGCGGGCGCGATCATGAACAGGGCCTCGTCCAGCAGCGGCGTGCGCACCAGGCCGGGGGTCTCGGGCACGTTGAAGGCAAGCGCGCAATTCATCTCGCCCCGCAGGAGGCTGCTGGTCAGGTTGAACGACAGCGCCTCGGCAAAGCGCACGCCGGTCTGCACCCCGTGACGGTCCGCGAGAGAGAAGAGGTCGGTGTCCAGCGCCGCCATGATGGAGGATGTCAGCCCGACGACGAGCGGCGCCTTGGGCCCGTCCGCCGTCTCGCGCACCTCGCGGACCGCGTCGTCCATGGCGCTGAGGATCTCCTTGCCGTGGCGCAGGAGGGTCCGGCCGGGCTCGGTGATGCGGATGCCGCGGGAATGCCGCTCGATCAGTTCGACGCCGAGCTGGGCCTCGAGATTGCGGATCTGGAAACCGATGGCGGTCTGCGCGACGTTCAGCGTTTCGGCCGCGCGGGACATATTCCCGACCTCGGCGACGCGGATGAAGTAGCGCAACTGCTTGAAATTCAAGAAAGCTTCCTCCGGGCTGTTCGCCGAAACCTTAGCTCAACAAAAAACTGCGGTCTATCCTTCAAGAGATATATTGGACTGTGACCCGCGCATGCGGTTTGTGGAAGGTGCGACAGGAGAGGGTGCGGCACCGGAGGAGGAGCCGCCCCCGAAGGGAGAGACGTGACACGCTTACCGATCAATTTCGGATGCTGGGATTATGACCGCATGGTCCCGATCCTCGACGGCCGGGTGCAGCCCGACGGGATAGACCTGAACTTTCTCAACATGCCGGTGGAAGAGACCTTCTTCCGCATGTTGCGGCACAGGGAATTCGAGGCGAGCGAGATGTCGCTGTCCTCCTACGTGGTGTCGCTGCACCGGCCGGAGCCGCCCTTCGTGGCGATCCCGGTCTTTCCCTCGCGGTTCTTCCGCCACAGCTCGATCTACGTGAATGCCGACAGCGGCATCGAGCGGCCCGAGGACCTGGTGGGCAAGCGGGTGGGCTGCCCTGAATACCAGATGACCGCACCGGTCTGGATTCGTGGCATCCTGCAGGACGAATACGGCGTGGCGGTGAATTCCGTGCGCTATTTCACCGGCGGGGAGGAAGCGCCCAACCGCGAGGAGAAGCTCAAGCTCTCGCTGCCCGAGGATATCGAGGTGACGCCCATCGGGCCGGACAAGACGCTGGCCGCCATGCTGCGCGACGGGGAGATCGACGCGCTCTATACCGCGCGCAAGCCCAGCACCTATGACGGCCAGCGCGTGCGCCGCCTGTTCGAGGATTTCCCGGCGGCGGAGCGCGACTATTACCGGCGCACGGGGATCTTCCCGATCATGCATACGGTGGCCGTGCGGCGCGACGTCTACGAGGCCAATCGCTGGGTCTGCCAGTCGCTGCTGAAGGCGCTGACCGAGGCCAAGGACATCGCCATGCACGGCCTGTCCGAGACCGCGGCGATCAAGTCCATGCTGCCGTGGACCGTGGCGCATTTCGAAGAGGCGACGGCGCTGATGGGCGAGGATTTCTGGCCCTACGGTTTTGCGCCGAACCGGACCGCGCTGGACACCTTCCTGCGCTATTCGCACGAACAGGGGCTGTCGCCGCGCAGGCTGGCGGCGGAGGAGATATTCGCATCGGAGACGTTGGAAAGCTTCGTCATCTGAGCATGCCGGCCGCACCCGACCGGGGCGGGCCGGACAACCAAGGGAGGAGACTAGATGAAACTCAGAAAGCTTCTGGGAATGGCGGCGCTCGCCACCACGCTGGCCGGGCCGGCTGCGCTTCAGGCGCAGACGGTGGAGGAGTTCTATTCCGGCAAGACCGTGAACCTCTATATCGGCTACTCGGTGGGCGGGGGCTATGACACCTATGCCCGCCTGCTGGCCGCGCATATCGGCAAGCACATTCCGGGCAACCCGGACGTGGTGCCGATCAACATGCCGGGCGCGGGCAGTCTGCGGCTGATGAACTGGCTGGCCGAGGCGGCGCCCAAGGACGGCACGGCCTTCGGCGCAGTGGCCCGGGCGGTGCCTTTCGAGCCGCTGCTGGGCAACGAGGCCGCGAGCTTCGACGCCAAGGAAATGAACTTCATCGGCAACATCAACGCCGAGACCTCGCTCTGCGCGGTCAACGCGGATACCGGCATCACCTCGGTCGACCAGATGAAGGAGCAGGAGGTGATGATGGGCGGCACCGGCGCCGCCTCGGACCCCAACCAGCAATCCAACATCCTCAACGAGGCGCTGGGCACCAAGATGCGCATCATCGACGGCTATCCGGGCGGCAACGACATCGTCCTGGCGATGGAGCGCGGCGAGGTTTCGGGCCGCTGCGGCTGGTCCTGGTCGACGATCCAGGCGACCCGCGCCGACTGGGTGACGGACGGCACGGTGAACCTGCTGCTGCAGATCGCCCGCAAGCCGCATCCCGACCTGCCGGACGTGCCGCTGGCCTCCGACCTCGCCGAGACTCCGCAGGCCAAGTCGCTGATCAGCTTCATCGTCGCGCCGCAGGAAATGGGCCGGCCCTACGTGGCGCCTCCGGGCGTGCCGGAAGACCGGGTGAGGGCCCTGCGTGACGCCTTCGACGCGACCATGGAGGATCCGGACTTCCTGGCCGCGGCCAAGGAGACCGGGGTGAGCATCACGCCCTCCACCGGCGCCGAACTGAAGGAGATCGTCGAAGAGGTCTATGCCGCCGACCCCGAGACCGTGGAGCGCGTGATCCAGATCGTGCGCTGACCGACGAAAGCCGGGGCGGCCCGCGGGGCGCCCCGGCTTTCGCCCAGACCGAGCGCCGGGCCTGCGAGGCGGGCCCGCGCACCCAGACGGCACAAGGATAAGGGCCTGCGCGCCACCGGCCGCGGCCCGACCAGGGAAAGACTTACATGCTTGATGCGGCGACCGACGCATTCTTCCAGATCGCGCAGTTTCACCGGCTGCTGTTCCTCGTGGGCGGGGTCGTTCTGGGCCTCGTGATCGGCATCCTGCCCGGGGTGGGCGGGCTGGCCGGGATGGCGCTTCTGCTGCCCTTTACCTTCCAGCTCGACCCGATCTCGGCCTTCGCCTTCCTGCTGGGGCTTGCGGCGGTGACCTCGACCGGCGACACGATCCCGGCGGTGGTCTTCGGCGTGCCGGGGACCCAGGCGTCGCAGGCCACCGTGCTCGACGGTCACGCCATGGCCAAGAAGGGCGAGGCGGGCCGGGCGCTCAGCGCCGCCTATGTCTCGTCGATGATCGGCGGGGTGGTCGGCGCCTTCTTCCTCGCGCTCAGCATCCCCGTGCTGCGGCCGGTGATGCTCTATATAGGCTCGCCCGAGCTGCTGGCCTGCGCGGTCTTCGGCATCTCGCTGGTGTCGATCCTGTCGGGCAATTCGGCGCTCAAGGGGCTGGCCGCGGCGGGGTTCGGCATCATGCTGTCGATGATCGGCGCCGACCCGCAGACCGGCGACATGCGCTGGACGCTGGGGTCGATCTATCTCTACGACGGGCTGCCGCTGATGCCGGTGGCGCTGGGGCTCTTCGCGCTGCCCGAGCTCTGCGACTTCGCGATCCAGCGTGTCGCGATCTCCCGCGCCGATCCGCAGAGCACCCGCAAGGGCATGGCGCAGGGCGCGCGCGATGCGCTGCGCAACATCCGGCTGGTGATGCAATGCGCCTCGCTGGGCACCGTCGTGGGCTCGATCCCGGGGCTCGGCACGGCGGTGGTCGACTGGTTCGCCTACGGTTTCGCCGCCCGCACCATCAAGGGCGCGCGCGAAACCTTCGGGCGGGGCGACGTGCGCGGCGTGATCGCGCCGGAAAGCGCCAACAACGCCACCACGAGCGGCGCCCTCATTCCCACCGTGGCCTTCGGCGTGCCGGGCAGCGCCAGCATGGCGATCCTGCTGGGCGCCTTCCTGATCCACGGGCTGGTGCCCGGGCCGCAGATGCTGACCAGCAACCTCGACGTGACCTATTCGATGATCTGGAGCATCGCGCTCGCCAACATCTTCGGCGCGGGCATCTGTTTCGCGCTGAGCGGGCAACTCGCGAAACTCGCGACCCTGCGCTACACGCTGATCATGCCCACGGTGCTGAGCATCGTCTACCTCGGCGCCTTCCAGGGCAACCGGGACTGGGGCGACCTTTACGCGCTGCTGGCCTTCGGGGTGCTGGGTTGGGTGATGAAATGCCTGCGCTGGCCGCGCCCGCCGATGATGCTGGGCTTCGTGCTGGGCGCGATCATCGAGCGGTACATGTTCATCTCGACCATGCGCTATTCCTGGGAATGGCTGCTGCGCCCGGTCGTGCTGGTGGTGCTTGTCGGTGCGGCGATCATCATCCTGCAGCCCATCGTCGCCGCCTTCCTGCGCCGCCGCCGGACGGTCGGGCCGGCCCAGAGCTACAGCCCCGGGCTGCGTCTCACCGACCTCTTCGCCGGCCTGATGATCGTGCTGGTGGGGGTGATGGTCAGCATGGCGACGTCCTTCCAGGACGGCGCTCGGCTCGGGCCGATGATCGTCGGCTGCTTCACCTTCGTGGCGCTGATCCTCGTGCTGGCCGACCAGGTGATGCACCGTCTGCCCAAGGACACCGAGCTGTCGGTGGAGAACGCCGAGGAAGCGCTCAAGGGCCACATGGACCTGGTGTCGAGCCATGACGGCCTGTCGCCCGGCACGGTGGTGCTGCGCGGGGCGATCTTCTTTGGCTGGATGCTGGGCTTCATGGCGCTGATGGCGCTGATCGGGCTCATCCCCACCGCCTTCGTCTTCATCATCGCCTACATGCGGCTTGAGAACCGTGAGCCGTGGAAACTGGTCCTGCCGATCGCGCTGGGCGCCACGCTCTTCATCTTCGTGGTGTTCCACGTGCTGCTGGCGATCCCGTGGCCGCCCACGCTGCTGGGCACGCTGCTGCCCTGGGCCAAGGCGTTCCCCTCTGTGTGAGGGGGCCGCATATCGCCCCCGGCACGGCCGGGCAGGCGGGGCAGGTGGGGCGGGTCGCTCAGCCCGGGCCGGCGCCGAGGTTGCGGATGATCCGCGCCAGCGCCGACTTGAGCGCCTGCTGCTGGCGCTGGGTCATGCCCTTCAGGGCGCGGTCGTTGACGTCCACCGCCAGCGGCACCAGCCGGTTCTCCAGCGCGCGGCCGGCCTCGGTCAGGTGGATGTAGACCGCCTTGAGGTTGCCCTCGCGCTGGCGCCGTTCGACATAGCCCGCCTGTTCCATGGCGCGGACCGCCGTCACCGCCGCAGGCTTCGCCACCCCGGCCTTCTGGCTGAGCTCCGTCACGCTGAGCCCGTCCTGCTGCCAGAGGATGCGCAGGAAGGTCCAGTGACCGTAGGAGACGTCATGTTCCGCCAGCCGGTCCTGAAGCGCCCGCGCGGTCGCCTTGCTGGCCAGTTTCAACAGGTGCGCCGTCCGGTCTTCGGGTTCGAATGCCTCCATGCCGGCCATCCCGTTGTTTCTGCTGCGAATTGCGGCGGAGCCTATGCCGAACCCCTGCGAATGCAAGCGAATAATCGCCCGCCCCGCGCCGCAGACCGGTCGCAAAACCGGCCGGAGCGCTTTGACAGCGCAGGCAATTATTGTTATTCACTTAACAAAACTGGAGTCAGTGCCGGGCCTGCGCCGAATCGGCGTGCCCGGCATCAGCGGATCATGAGGAGAGACACGAGATGCTGACCAAGGAACAGAACGACATGCTCACCCGGGTCGGCCCCGGAACCCCCTGCGGCGATCTCATGCGGCGCTACTGGCATCCGGTCGCGGCGATGGAGGATCTGGCCGAGAAATGGTCGATCCCGGTGCGGCTCATGGGCGAGGACCTCGTGCTGTTCCGCGACCGCCAGGGCAAGCTTGGCCTGCTGGAACGGCACTGCCCGCATCGCCGCGCCTCGCTGGTCAACGGCATCCCGACCGAGAACGGCATCCGCTGCCCCTATCACGGCTGGGCCTTCGACAAGGACGGCCAGTGCGTCGAGCAGCCCAACGAACCCGCGGGCAGCAATTTCTGCCAGAAGATCAAGACCACGGCCTACAAGGTCGAGGAACTGGGCGGCATGATCTGGGCCTATATGGGGCCGGACCCGGCGCCGCTGCTGCCGCGCCTCGACGGCTTCGTCGAAGAGGGCACCGTGCGCATGATGGGCCGCACGCTGATCCCGATCAACTGGCTGCAGGCGATGGAAAACTCGCTCGATCCGATCCACACCGAGTGGCTGCACGGGCACCTCTACGAGTTCGTGAAGGAGCAGGAGAACGTGAAGGTCGCGATCTCGGCTCCGCACGCCAAGATCGCCTTCCAGGAATTCGAGCATGGGATGACCAAGCACCGCCTGCTCGAGGGCCAGTCCGAGGACAGCGACGACTGGAAGGTCGGCCACCCCGTGGTCTTCCCCAATACCCTGTCGGTGGGCAACGGCGACGACAGCTCGCGCTACTACGCCTTCCAGATCCGGGTGCCGGTGGATGACGAGAACACGCTGCACATCTGGTACACCGCCTATGTGCCGCCGAAGGGCACCGAGGCGCCCGAGTACCTGACGGAGAAGCTGCACACCTACGAGGTGCCGATCTACGACGAGAACGGCGATTACATCGTCGACAACGTGGACGGGCAGGACATGATGGCCTGGATCTCGCAGGGGCGGATCACCGACCGCTCGCTCGAGAACCTCGGCTCGACCGACCAGGGGGTCGCCGCCTTCCGCCGGATGCTGCGCCGCGAGATCAAGAAGGTGGAGGCGGGCGAGGACCCGATGAACACCTTCCGCGAGGCGGCGGCGAACGAGCGGATCGACCTGCCCAACGAGAAGAAGAAGCACCACAACAGCGACGGGATGAAGAGCTGGCTGATGCGCACGCACATGCGCTTCTCGCCGATCCTCGACGACCTGGTGGAGCTTTACGAGCCTTCCGAGCCGGAAAAGCGCGCGGTCTGAGCCGCCGCCTGACCGACGGAACTGTCCCGCGCCGGCTGCATCCCGGCCGGCGTGGGGCGCCTTGAGCTATCCGGGAGAAACCACGTGATCCGTCTGGGACTGATCGGGCTCGGTGCCGCGGGGCAGGCCTTCCTGCCGGCCATCGCGGCGCACGAGGGTGTGACGCTCGCCGCCACCTGCGACGCGCGGGAGGGCGCGGCCGAGGGCATCGCGGGGCTGGAGGGCGTGCCGTCCTTCACCGACCCGGCGGACATGCTGGCGGGTGTGACGCTCGACGCGGTCTACGTGGGTACGCCCACCGATCTGCACGAGGATCACGTCACGGCGGCGCTCGATGCCGGGCTGCACGTGCTCTGCGAAAAGCCCATGGCGCCGGGAGTGGAGGACTGCCTGGCGCTCGCCGCCAAGGCCGAGGCGGCGGGGCTTGCGCTGATCGTGGGCCATTCCCACAGCCACGATCTGCCGATCCGCCGGATGCGCGAGATCATCCTGTCGGGCGACCTGGGCGCGCCGGCGATCCTGTCGAACACCTGCTATTCCGACTGGGTCTATCGCCCGCGCCGCCCCGAAGAGCTGCGCCCCGAGCTGGGCGGCGGCGTCACTTTTCGGCAGGGGGCGCACCAGTTCGATATCCTGAGCGCACTGGCCTGCGCCCCCGCGGTCAGCCTGCGCGCCACGACCTACGACCTCGACCCCGAGCGGCCGACCATCGGGGCGCATAACGTCACCATCCGCTTTGCCAACGGCGCGACGGGGACGGCGATATACAACGGCTATGGCTGGTTCGACAGCAGCGAACTGACCGGCGGCGTCGCGGAATGGGGCACGGCCAAGGAACCGGCCGCGCCGAAGCGTCCCGCCGCCGCCGCCTCGCCCGAGGAGGAGCTGCGCCGCAAGCAGGAGCGGGCGCGCACCGCCATCGCCGACCGCGCGCCGCACCAGCCGCATTTCGGTCTGACGCTGGCCTCCTGCGAGCGCGGCTTCCTGCGCCAGAGCCCGCAGGGCCTGATGCTGCATTCCGCCGCCGGGCGGCAAGAGATCGTCCTGCCGCTCGACCGCTCGCCGCGGATGCAGGTGCTGGACGAATTCTGCGACGCCATCGCGGGCCGGCCGGTGCTGCACACGGGCGCCCATGGCGCGGCGATGACCGAGATTTGCGAGGCGGTGCTGCGGAGTGCCGCCGAGAACAGGGAAATCGAGCTCCTTCACCAGGGGCCGGGAAACGGAGACTGACATGGTGACCGCCAAGCTTTCCAAGGACCGCGCGACGGCCAGCCTCGATCTGCCGGGCGGCGGCAGCGCCGATCTCGACGCCGCGGGCGTGTCGCATCTGATCGAGGAGCTGGTGGCGCTGCGCGCGCGCATGGCCCCGCCGCTCAGCGGCAGCTACGTGCCGGGCGAGACGCCGGCGCATGTGCTCGACAACCTGCTGTGGTCCGTGGGGCCCGACCCGTCGCGGCGCGGGCTCAACATCGGGGTCTTCAACCCCGGGCTGGGCTGGTCCGCGCTGCGCCTGTCGCGGGCGCAGGTGGAGGATCTGCAGACCGGGATCGAGTTCGCCCTGGCCGAACTGACGCGCCTTCAGGGCCAGCAGAACATCCCCTACCGCGACCGCCCGGCACCGCAGCCCAGCGACCTGCCGGCCCCGCGCCCGGCGCCTGCGCGCCGCACCGGCACCCGCGGCTGAGCCACGCACCAACAGCGCCGGGCGCATCCCGCCGCCCGCCAAGCAAGAGGCATCCACAGATGGATCATATCGAACTGAGAAACACGCTGGTCGCGGCGGGACGGGTGCTTTGCGCCAACGGCCAGGACGACCTGACGCGGGGCCATGTCTCGGCCCGGCTGCCGGACAATCCCGACCTCTTCCTGATGAAGCCGCACAGCGTCGGCCTGGACGAGCTGACGCCCGAAAGCCTGCTGACCATCGACCTCGACGGCAATGTCGTGGCGGGCGAGGGGCGGCGCCACAGCGAGGCCTTCATCCATACCGAGATCTACCGCGCGCGGCCCGACGTGGGCGCGATGCTGCACACCCACCCCACCCATTGCGTCGCGCTCACCGCCAGCGGCGAGCCGCTGCGCCCGGTCAGCCAGCCCGGCGCGCTCTTCTTCGAGGCGCTCGGGCTCTACGAGGACACGATCAACCTCATCCGCTCGCCCGAGATGGGGCAGGGCGTGGCACGCGCCCTGGGACAGGGGCGGGCGGTGCTCCTGAAGCATCACGGCATCGTCTGCACCGGCGCCACCACCGAAGAAGCGGTGATCGGCGCGATCATGCTGGAGAACGCGGCCCAGATACAGCTGATCGCGGATGCGAGCGGAAGCCGGTCCGAGCCCTTCCCGCCCGAGGACGTGGCCAAGCTGCGCGATGCGCTGAGCAAGCCCGAGCAGTTCAAGATCAACTTCAACTACCTGGCGCGGCGCCTTGACTGAGACCGCGACACTCCCCCGACCGAAGGAGGCTTTGATGGAGACGATCACGCTCAGGGTGGCCTCCGTGCGCGAACTGGCCACCGACATCTTCGAATACCGGCTGGAGGCGCCGGACGGCGCGCCGCTGCCGCCCTTCACCCCCGGCGCCCACCTGCATGTCACGGTGCCCAGCGGCGGCACCCGGCAATATTCGCTCAGCAACGACCCCGAGGACCGCAGCGCCTACGTCATCGCAATCAAGCGCGAGGCGGACGGCAAGGGCGGCTCCCAAAGCTTCATCGAGCAGACCGACGCGGGCGACATGGTCGAGGTGTCGCTGCCCCGCAACGATTTCGAGCTGGAGCCGGGGCAGGGCGGCACCGTCCTGATCGCGGGCGGCATCGGCATCACCCCGATCCTCAGCATGGCGCGGGTGCTGCGGCGGCAGGGCGCGCCCTTCAGCTTCTACTATCTCAGCCGCTCGCCCGAGCTGACCGCCTACCGCGAGGAGCTGGAGGCGGGCGATCTGGCCGAGGCGCTGACCCTGCACCACGATTTCGGCGACCCGGGACAATCGTTCGACCTGTCCACGATCCTGGCCGAGCATGGCGACCGTGCCGTCTATTGCTGCGGTCCCACGGGGCTCCTGCACGCGGTGCGCTCGGCGGCGTCGCACTGGCCGCGCGGCAGCGTCCGTTTCGAGGATTTCGGCACCAGCCCCGCGCCCGCCGAAGAGGCAGCCGAGGCGGCCGAGGGCGACGGCTTCTTCGTCCGCTTCGAGGGCGAGGACGAGCGGTTCCTCGTCCCGGAGGACAAGTCGATCCTCCAGGTCCTGCAGGAGGCCGGGCGCGACATGCCCTCCTCCTGCGAGGCGGGAACCTGCGGCACCTGCCGGATGAAACTGGTGGAAGGCGAGGCCGATCACCGGGACCTGGTGCTTTTCGATGACGAGTTCGACGACAACATCATCATCTGCTGTTCCCGCGCCAAGAGCCAAGAGATCGTCATTGCCGATCCCGACTGACCCCCGGCCCGGCGCGGGCCACCGGGTCCGCGCGGGATGACGGCGCCGGTCCTTCGCTGGGCCGGGACGCTGGCCCTGGCCGTTGTCGGGGCGGAGATCGCGCGCTTCGTCGGGCTGACCCTGCCGTGGATGCTGGGCCCGCTGCTGATCACCGCGCTCTTCCAGCTGAGCGGGCTGCGCGTAGCCGGCGGCGGGCTCGCCCTGCCCAAGAAGAGCCGCATGTTCGTGGTGCCGATCCTCGGCATCGCCATCGCCTCGCGGATCACGCCCGAGACGCTGACCGGCATGTGGCAATGGTGGCCGAGCCTGCTGGCGGTGGCGGCCTCGGTGCTGATCGTGCAGTTCATCGTCTACCGGCTGTTCATGGCGCTTGGCGGCTACGACCGGCCCACCGCCTTCTTCGCCGCCAATCCCGGCGGCATGATCGAGTCGCTGCTGATGGGGGCGGAATACGGCGGCACCTCGGCGCGGATTGCCATCCATCATTCCGCCCGCGTCTCCTCCAGCGTGCTGGCCGTGCCGCTGGTGCTGGGGCTGGTGGGCTATGACTACACCGTGGCGCGCTCCGTGGTGCACGGGCTGGCCATGCCGGACGCGCAGGACCTGCGCGACGCGGCCATCCTCGCGGTGGCGGCCGCGGCGGGGCTGGTCCTTGCCCGCCGGCTGCGGCTGCCGGCGGGAATCCTCGTCGGGCCCTTCGCCTTCGCCTCGGTGGTCTACCTCTCGGGCTGGGCCGAGCTGCACGTGCCGCCGCCGCTGATCAGCATGGCGCAGCTGGTGATCGGGGCCACCGTGGGCGCGGGCTTTGCCCCGTCCGACCGGCCCGCGCTGCTGTCGAGCGCGTGGCTCTCGCTCATGGCGCTGGCCGCCTCGCTGCTCTTCGCGCTCGGGGTCGCCTACCTGCTGCATCTCGCGGGGCGGGGCAGCCTGCCGATCCTGTTCCTGGCCTTCGCGCCCGGCGGCATGACGGAGATGAGCGCGGTGGCGACGGCTCTGGGCCTCGACCCGGTCTTCGTCGCGACGCATCACATCCTGCGCATCGTCGTCTCCGCCACGGTGACGCCCCTTGTCTTCCTGAGACTGGTGGCGCCGGGGCTTCGCTGATCATCGTCCCCCCGGCCACGATGGGACTCCCGATCGATAGAGCATCGCTAAAAATATCGATAAAAAATTGACATGTATAATGGCTGCATGTTTAGCTTCGCCCGTCGGAACATTTCCGATAAAGGGAGGACTTCACATGATTAGCAAAACGACCAGGGCCGTTCTGGCCGCCGGGTTCGTCGCGACGATGGGTGTCAGCGCGCAGGCGCAGGATTCCGCAAACATGCTTACGGCCCCGACCGGGTCCATGGTGAACACCGTGGGCACCGCCATCGCCAGCCAGGTCAGCCAGGACGGCAAGGTGGACATGGGCACCAGCGCGATGGGCGGCCCCCAGATCACCGTGCCGCGCACCAACGCCACCCCGGGAAGCTTTACGCTGCTCAACGCGGCCGATGCCCATGACGCCTTCAACAAGGGCGGCAGCTACCAGGCGGCGAATACCGACCTGCGGCTCGTCTCCATCGGGTTCCAGAACCCGCTGGGCATCCTGGTCCACGACGATTCCGGCATCGAGACCGCCGAGGACATCCGCGGCAAGCGCGTGACCGGCGCCTTCTCCGCCCACAAGACCTGCGAGACGCTCGCGACGGCGCAGCTGCAGAACCTCGGTCTCAGCTGGGAGGATGTGACCGTGGTGCCGGTGACCCACTCCAAGACCGGGGTGGAGGCGCTGGCGGACGGCCGGGCCGATGTCGCCATGTGCGTCCCCGTGGGGCAGGCCATCGTCAAGCAGATCAACGCCACCGACGCGGTGCGCTTCATCTCCATGAACAAGGGCAAGGACGAGGCCGCCAAGGTGCGCGAGCTGTTCCCCGCGGGCGCCTTCAAGGATTACGCCGCCGGAAGCTCGGAAGGCGTCATCAACGACGTGTCGGTCTGGAACTACCCGTTCTACCTGGTCACCAACAAGGACACGCCCGACAACGTGGTCTACGAGGTCACCCGCGTGATCCACGACCAGATCGACGACCTGCGCAGCACCAGCGCCGTGTTCAAGTCCTGGGAAGCCGACGGCATGGCGGCAGAAGACGTCAACGTGCCGTACCACCCGGGGGCGATCAAGTTCTACAAGGAAAAGGACATGTGGTCCGACGCCAAGCAGAAAGCCAGCGACGCGGTGGCGTCGGCCGACTGAGCGGCGCTCTCGTGACGCATACCGGTAAGGGCCAGCCCGTCCGGGTCATGGCCCTTGCCTCTGGCACAGCCCTGTCGGGAGGAACCGATGTCCCTGATCTCCGTCTGCCGCGTCCTTTCGGCGGTGCTCTTGTTCTGTGTCCCGATCCTCGGGATCGCCTTCACGCTCGACCTCGGCTCCCGGCTGGGCGTCGCGATCTGGCGGGAGCAGGCGACACTTGCCATCCTCGGCTTCGCGGTGGCGGGCGGCGCGGCTCAGATCGGATCGCGGGAGGGCCTGCGCTTCGGTGATGCCGGGCGGGTCGCCTGCCTGGTGATGGCGGCCCTGGCACTGCTGGCCTGCGGCCGCGCGGCGCTGGAATACGAGCATCTCGTGGCCGTCGGCTACCTGGGCTTCGGCCCGGAATATATGATCAACCTGGCGCTCGCCGCCGCGGGCATCGCGGTGCTCGTCGTGGTGACCACCATCATCTCGGGCTGGGTGCTGGCGATCCTGGCCGGCGTCTTCTTCGCCTATGCCATGGTGGCCGACCAGTTGCCCGGCTTCCTGGGCGGGCAGGCGCCCGAGTTCGACTTCCTTCTGGGCTACCTCTTCCTCGACAGCTCCGGCATCCTCGGCACCGCGCTGAGCGTCGTGGTGAGCGTGGTCGTGCCCTATGTCCTGCTGGGGACCGCGCTGTTCAAGTTCGGCGGCGGGGACCTGTTCATCGACCTGTCGCTCGCCACCATGGGCCGGTTTCGTGGCGGGTCGGCCAAGGCGTCGATCGTGGCCTCCTCGCTCTTCGGCTCGGTCTCGGGCAGCGCGGTGGCCAACGTCGTCACCACCGGGATCGTCACCATCCCGCTGATGCGCAAGGGCGGCTTTTCCCGCACCCAGGCCGGCGCGGTCGAGGCCGTCGCTTCCACCGGCGGGCAGCTTCTGCCGCCGGTGATGGGGGCCGCGGCCTTCATCATGGCCGACACGCTGGGCGTGAGCTATGCCGAGGTGGCGCTGGCCGGGCTGGTGCCGGCGCTGCTGTTCTACCTGGCGGTCTTTCTGCAGGTCCACCTGCACGCGCTCAAGCTGGGGCTGGAGCCGCTGCCGCGGGCCGAGCGGCCGAGCGTGCGGCGCACGCTGCGCACCTACTGGATGTTCCTGATCCCGATCTTCCTGCTGATCTACCTGCTGTTCTTCGAGCGGATGCGCCCCGAGCTCGCCGCACTCTGGAGCATCTGCGGCGTGCTGTTGGCCGGGGTGGTCTACAACCCGCGCCAGATGACGCTCGGGGCCATGCTGGACATGCTGCTGAGCACCGGGCGCGCGCTGCTCGACGTGCTCACCGTGACGGCGGTGGCCGGGCTGATCATCGGTATCCTGTCGATCACCGGGCTGAGCTTTTCGCTCGGGCTGGGCATCCTGGAGGCGAGCGGGTCGAGCATCGCGCTGTTGCTGCTGGCCTCGGCCATCACGGCGATCATCTTCGGGATGGGGATGCCCACCACCGCGGTCTACGTTCTGCTGGCCGCGCTGATCGCGCCGGCCCTGACGCGGGGCGGGATCGACCCGATGGCGGCGCATCTCTTCCTGCTGTATTTCGGCGTGCTGTCGATGATCACGCCGCCGGTCTGCCTGGCGGCCTTTGCCGCGGCCTCCGTGGCGCGCGCGCCGCTGATGCGCACCGGCTGGCAATCGGCCAAGCTGGGGGCGGTGGCCTTCGTGGTGCCGTTCCTCTTCGTGGCCTCGCCGGTGCTGCTGATGCAGGACGCGCCGCTGGGCACGACGATCCGGACGCTCGGCACCGGGGGGCTGGGCTGCATCTTCTTCGCCGCCGCGGTGGAGGGCTACCTGATGCGGCCGCTCGGGGCGGGGCTGCGCCTGCTGGCCGCGGCGGGCGGACTGATGATGCTGGCGCCCGACGGTGCGCTGACGCATTCCGCCTGGGCCGGGAACCTCGACTGGATCGGCCTGGCGATCTGCGTCGCGGTGGCCGCCATGGCCGTGGCGACCCGGCATCGCGAGCCGGTCGCCGTCACGCCGGAAGCGGCGGAGTGAGCAGGCCCGCGCCACTGGCGGAGCGGTCACTCCGCCCGTTCGAGCCAGGCGCTGCGGATGCTCGCCGTCGTGCGCGCGATGTGCTCGCGCAGCATCGCCGTCGCCCTGGCCGCGTCCCGGTCGAGCGCCGCGTCGTGGATCGCCCGGTGCTCCTGGTGCAGGCGTTCGTAATCGGCGATCGAGGCGGCGCGCAGAGACACCCGGCGATAGCGTTCCTGGTGCTCGTTGAGCTGGCGGCAGATCCGTTGCAGCCAGGGCGACTGCGCGGCCGAGATCAGCGCGGTGTGGAAGTCGCGGTTGTGGTCGTCCCACAATTCCGCCGGATGGCCCTTGCCGGCGATCAGGTCGCTCTCGATCCGGGCCAGCTTGTAGAAGGTGCGGACCACCTCGGATTCCCAGGCGGCGTCGCCGTGGCTGATCGACAGGGCCAGCGCCTCGGTCTCGGCCATCTGGCGGACGGCGCTGATGTCCTCCAGCTCTTCCACCGACATCGGCGCCACGCGAAAGCCGCGCTGCATGTCCTGAAGCACCAGCCCGCTGGAGGCGAGACGCGACAGCGCTTCTCGAATCGGCGTGGGACCGATCTCGTACCGGTTGCGCAGCGCCTCGATCTTGAGCTTCTCGCCGGGTTGCAGCTCGCCCTGCAGGATGTCGTGCCGGATGCGGCGGAACGCATGTTCCGACCGCGTCGCCTCGGGCGCGCGGTCTTCGTCCCGGCTGGGCGCGGTCGAGCGGCTTTCCTTCACGTTTCACCTGCGGTTGATATCCGCGCCAGTGAATATGCGATAAGACGCACAGCTTCCAGTCGAAGCGACGAAAAACGTCCCTTATCGCGGGAATTGCATGGAAGGGTGTCCAGATGAACAAGTCCAATCTTCAATATGGCCATGCCGCGCCGGCCGTGGCAGGCGCCCAGGATCCCGAGACCGAGCTCGGCCGGCTCCAGGTCACCATGCAGCGCCTGCGCGAGGACATCCTCTCGGGGCGGCTGGCCCCCGGTGAGCGGCTGCCGATCCACGGGCTGGCGGAGACCTACGAGGTCTCGACCGGGACGCTGCGCGAGGTGCTGTCGCGGCTGGTGGCGCAGACGCTGATCGTGTCGGACGCCAAGCGGGGCTTTTCCGTCGCGCCGGTCTCGTCCGAGGATATCCGCGACGTGATGGACACGAGGATGGTGCTGGAGACCCATGCGCTGTCGCTCGCCATCCGCCAGGGCGATCTGGACTGGGAGGCGGGCATCGTCGCCGCGCTGCACCAGATCGGCCGCATCGACGCCAATTCGGATGACGAGAGCTTCGAGTGGGCGCTGCGCTGGCACATGGCGAACCGGGTCTTTCACCGCGCGCTGATCCAGGCCTGCAACTCGCCTCGCATCCTCGCCTTCGTGGATTCGCTCTACGACCAGTCGGAGCGCTACGGCAACCGGCTGCTGGTGCGCGGGAAATACACCCAGACCTTCGCCGAGGAACACCAGCGCCTGGTGGACGCCACGCTGGCCCGGGACGAGGCCGCGGCGATCGAGCGTCTGCGCGAACATACCGAGACCGTCAAGGCGCGCCTGATCGGTGTGGTCGAGGGATATAATGAGTCTTGAAAATATCGACAAAATGTTGTCTTGTCTGATGAGGCGGTAATGCAGGGCCTCTACTGGCCTGCAGGTCCGGTGACGTATTGGGAGGATTGAGCCATGGCTAAGGACGGCACGGATGCGCGCCCGCTGGTGAGGGACGAGGGCGGCGTCTTCGACCTGAACCGCAGCGCGTTCACGCAGCAGGAGATCTTCGACCTGGAGATGGAGCGGATCTTCGAGCGGGGATGGCTTTACCTCTGCCACGAGAGCCAGGTCGAGAACGAGGGCGACTATTACTCGACGCAGATGGGCCGGCAGCCGGTCTACGTGCATCGCGGCAAGGAAGGAAAGATCAACGCCTTCATCAATGCCTGCGCGCATCGCGGCGCCGTCCTGACCCCGCAGCGCCGCGGCAATGCCCGAACGCTGACCTGCCGCTTCCATGGCTGGTGCTTCAACACGGAAGGACGCTGCACCAAGATCAAGACCGAAAAGGTCGGCTGGCCGGATGGCGTGGACAAGTCGAAATTCTCGCTCCAGCCCATCGCCAAGGTCCAGAGCTACAAGGGCTTCATCTACGGCTCGCTCACCGACGACTGCCCCTCGCTCGAAGAGCACCTGGGCGAGTCCAAGGTGTTTATCGACCTCCTGGCCGAGCAGTCGCCAGAGGGGATGGAGGTGGTCCGCGGCGGCCAGACCTACCTGATCCGCGGCAACTGGAAGCTGCAGGCCGAGAACGGGGTGGACGGCTACCACGTCTCGACCGTGCACCGCGTCTTTGCCGGGGCGATGGCCAAGCGTGAATCCATGGCGCCCGCCGAGGGCATGGCCAAGACCGAATCCGGTCGGATCGCCGGCAAGGTGGAAACCGGCAGCTACGATATCGGCATGGGCCACATGCTGATCTGGGCCAAGCGCTCCGACCTGGGCGCGGCGCCGCTCTCGGCCTCGCTGGACCAGCTGCGCGAGCGGTTCGACGAGAAGACGATCGACTGGATGGCCGGCCGGGGCCGGAACCTCTTCGTCTATCCGAACGTGCATTTGATGGACCAGCCCTCCACGCAGATCCGGGTGCTGATCCCGATCGCCCCGGACCGGACCGAGGCGCGCGTCTACTGCATCGCGCCGAAGGGCGAGCCGCGGGAGGCGCGGATCGCCCGGGTCCGCAAGTTCGAGGATTTCTACATGGTCACCGGCATGGCGACGCCGGACGACATGGCCGCGCTCGAGGATGTGCAGCGCGGATCCATGGCGACGAACATGCCCTACAGCCACGTGGACCGCGGCCGCTCCGTGATGGTCGAGGGCCCGGACGAGACCGCGAAGGAGCTGGGCCTCAACCCGGTCTCCAGCAACCCGAACTGGGAAAACGAAACGCTGTATTACGGCTTCTACCGCCGTTGGAACGAGGATCTGGGGGGAGCATGACCGACGTGATCGAAAGAGCGGCCGTGAGCGGAGCCGAGCGCGACCTGATGCTGGAAGCCGAAGTGCGCGACCTGATCTACCTGGAGGCGGACATCCTCGACCGCCAGCGCTGGAAGGAATGGACCGACCTCTACACCGAGGATTGCATCTTCTGGGTGCCGTCCTGGGCGGACGAGGAGAACATGATCGACGACCCGGAGACCGAGATCAACACGATCTACCTCAAGGGCAAGGCGGGTCTGGAGGCGCGGCTGTTCCGCATCACCTCCCGGGACTCCTATGCGTCGCTGCCGCTGGCGCGGACCTCGCACGTGATCGGCAGCGTGCGGATCACCGGGCAGGACGCCTCCTCGGTCCAGGCCTCTGCCAAGTGGACCGTGCTGTCCATGGATGCGCGGCGGGGCAAGATGGTGCGCGGCGGCTGGTACGATTTCGACTTCGCCCGCACCGAGGACGGTCTGAAGATCCGGCAGAAGAAGATCGCGCTGCTGGAATCCATGATCGACGGCACAATCGACATCTACCAGATCTGAGGCGCCATGCAGGTTCTATCCAAGACGACGCCCGGCGAGGGCGGGCTCGCCATGCGCGACAAGGAAGAGCCCCGGCCGGGCCCGGGCGAGATCCTGCTGCGGGTCGAGGCCAGCGGCATCTGCGGCACCGACATCCAGATCTACAAATGGGCCCCGCGCATGGCCCGGCGGATGGCGCTGCCGCGCGTGCTGGGCCACGAGGCGAGCGGCGTGGTGGTCGAGACCGGCGAGGGCGTGACCCGCGTGACGGCGGGCGATCACGTCTCGCTGGAAAGCCACATCTATTGCGGCACCTGTCACCAGTGTCGCAGCGACCGCGCGCATCTCTGCGTCTCGACGCAATATCCCGGCATCGACATCGACGGCTGCTTTGCCCGGTATGTCGTCGTGCCCGAATGCATCGCCTGGAAACACCCCGAGCCGATCCCGCACCGCGAGGCCGCGCTGTTCGAGCCGCTGGGCATCGCCGTCCATGCCTGTTGCGAGGGCCGCGGCGTCGAGGGGCTGCCGGTGCTGATCAGCGGCTGCGGCCCGATCGGGCTAATGGCGGTGAACGTCGCCAAGGCGCTCGGGGCGACGAAGGTGATCGCCGTGGACCCCAACCCGCTGCGGCTGAAGGTGGCGGGCGAGATGGGGGCCGACGACCTGATCGACCCGACGCGCCATGACGTGGCCGAGGAGGCGAAGGCGCTGACCGGCGGCAACGGGGTGGAGGTCTCGATCGAGTTCTCCGGCACCGAGCCGGGCTTCCGCGCCGCGCTGGACGCGCTGTCCAAGGGCGGCGACTTCCGCCTGGTGGGCGCGCCGCCCCGGCCGATCGAGATCGATCTGACCCGCTGGCTGCTGCAATGCCCGGTCATTCACAACATCCACGGCCGCCGCATCTGGGACAGCTGGGACCGGCTCTGGTCCCTCCGGCAGAGCGGCAAGCTGAACCTGAAACCGGTGGTGAGCCACGAGCTGCCCCTCTCCGAAGGCATCCGCGGGTTCGAGCTGATCCTCGCGGGCGAGGCGCTGAAACCGCTTCTCATTCCACAGTAAGAGCAGGCCATGACCGCACATAACCTCACCCTCGTCTTCGAGGACGGCACCAGCATCCGGGTCACCGCCAACGAGGGCGAGACCGTCTACCAGGCGGCCGCGCGCCAGAACGTGCCGATCCAGACCGATTGCCGCGAAGGCGCCTGCGCCACATGCCGCGCGATCTGCCTCTCGGGCAGCTTCGAGCTGGACGATTTCTCGGACGATGCGCTGACCCCGGAAGAAGAGGCCGAGGGTGGCGTGCTGGCCTGCCGGATGAAGCCGCATTCCGATTGCGTGGTGGATTTCCCCTATGCCGCCTCGCTGATCGACGTGGACGCGGCGGGGCCGGTTAGGGGCACGGTGACCGAAGTGTCGGAAGCGGCCCGCGACGTCTGGCGCCTGCGGATCCGGCCCGAGGCGCCGGTGGCCTTCCTGCCGGGGCAGTATCTCAACATCACCGTGCCGGGGCAGGACGCGCAGCGCTCCTATTCCTTCGCGAGCCTTCCGGGGGAGGAGGAGCTCGAATTCTTCGTGCGGCGGCTGGAGGGCGGTGCGATGACCGGCTGGCTGTCGGGCGATCCGACGGGCGAGGAGACGCAGCTAGGCGCGCCGCTGGGCCAGTTCTACCTGCGCCGCCCCGGCGGCCGGATCGTGCTGGTCGCGGGCGGCACGGGGCTGGCCCCCATGCTGTCGATCCTCGGCGAGCTGGCGCGCGGAGAGGAGAAGCCCGAGGCGGTGACGCTGCTTTACGGTACCAACACCCCGGACGAACGCTTCGGCGCCGAGCGGCTGGCGGAACTGGCAGAGACGCTCCCGCTCGAGGTGCGCACGATCGCGGTGGAGGGCGAGGAGCGGACGGGGTTCGTCACCGACCTGTTCGACGCGGAACTGATCGGCGAGCAGACGGATGTCTATCTCTGCGGCCCGCCCCCGATGATCGACGCCGCCCGCGCCTGGCTGAGCGAAGCGGGCCATCCGGCCAGCCGGACCTTCGCGGAGAAATTCCTCGAGAGTTAGGCTCCGGGGTTGCCGCGTCGTGATGCCGGCCGGCTCCCGAGGTCGCGGCCCGGATTGTGGCGGAGGCCCGGACGAACGTGCCGCACTGGCGGAAGCTCGCGTCCGAGGACCACGGCACGTCGCAAGCGATGCAGTCGCCCCTCGGCTGCAAGGACCGCCGGTCGTCATCGTTCCGGAAAATCATGCGAAAGCTACCTGCTCCCGATCCGGCTTCGGCCGGATTTTGCCGTTGGCTGGGGACCAGGGCATTGGATTTCGGGCCAAGGAGTTCGGGAGGCCGTCTCATAGAAAGGGGCGGATTCCAACTCTGCGGCGCCCCCCGAAAAAACAGAACTCCCAATTTGCGTGGACTTCGGCGTTCGGTGGGCCTTGTCCCGGCCAGCGCCCAGCCATGGAGTCAGAAGATTACCCTTTGAAGGGATGGGCGGCGAGGGTGGCTCAGAGACGCGAGCATCATATATATGATGTATAATATCAGGTTGACGATATTAATCCCCATCGGCTACGGTCGGGAGGATAAGGGCAACCTCTGGCCTGCGCTCGACACGCTGGCCCGCGATTGCCCTGAGCGGCACGCGAAGCCGCGCGTGTTCCCGGCGGAATGGAGGAGCTCCGCCGGGCGCAGAAAAACAAGGGAGGAATTTCTTATGTTCACCAAACTGGCGGGTGCGCCCGCGCGGCTTGGCCGCAATGTAATCGGACTTTCCGTGGCCGGCCTGATCGCCGCAGCCTCCGGACCGGCCGCCGCGCAGGAGGCGTCCAGCACCATCGAGACCGCGGATCTCGGCGCGGTCTACGCGCTGACCGGCCCGGTGGCGATCTACTCCACCACCATCCAGAACGCCCTGAAAATGGCACTGGAGGACGTGAACGGGATGGATGGCCCCAAGCTCGACATCGCGCTGGAGGACGACCGCTCCAACAAGAACGACGCGATCAACGTCTACCAGAAATTCATCCAGCGGGATCAGAAGCTGCTGATCTTCGGCCCGCTCATCGGGTCGCAGACCTTCGCCGCGGCGCCGCTGGCGCAGCGGGCGGGCGTGCCGGTCATGCTGACCTCGGTGGCGACGCCGGGGGTCACTGACATCGGCGACTACATCTTCCGCACCTCGGTGGAATCCGCGACCATCATCCCCTCGACGGTCGAGGCGGCGGTGGACAAGCTGGGCATCGAGACGGTGGCCCAAATCTACACCAATGACGACCAGTTCAGCATCGGCGAATACGAAGCCTTTGACGGCGCGTTGACGGAGAACGGGGTGGAGATCCTCGGGGTGGAGACGATCCGAACCGGCGACGTGGACTTCTCCGCGCAGCTCACCAAGATCAAGTCGCTCGACCCCGACGCCATCGTGATCTCGTCGCAGGGCGAGGAATCCGTGGGCCTGATGACCCAGGCGCGCGAACTGGGGATCGACGCGGTCTTCCTCGGCGGCAACGCCTTCAACTCCAGCGGCGTGCTGAAGGATGCGGGCGAGGCAATGGAGAACGCCATGTCCGCCACGCCGTGGTTCGCCAGCCAGGAGAACGAGGCGAACCTCGAATTCGTGAAGCGCTACCGCGAGATGTTCGACGCCGATCCCGATTGGCTGGCGGCGCAGACCTATGACGCGGTCATGATCGTCAAACAGGCGGTCGACGCGGCCGGCATCACGCCCGACGATGGCGTGGCCGATGCGCGGACCAAGCTGCGTGACGCGCTGGCGGCGATCGAGACCTATGACGGCGTGCTGGGCAAGATCGAGTTCACCGACAACGGCGATCCGGTCGTGCCGGGGGCCGTGCTCCAGGTCAAGAACGGCAAGCACGAGCTTGTCGAGTAAGCTCGGCTGAAAGGGGGCCGCGCCCCCCACCCAACACCGGGCGCGCCCCCGCATCTTCCATCCAACGAGGATCGCACCATGATCGCGCAGCAGATCATCAACGCCTTGTCGCAGGGCGCCTATTACGCACTCTTCGCCTCGGGCCTGACGCTCATCTTCGGGGTGCTCGACATCCTGAACCTCGCCCATGGTGCCATCTTCATGTGGGGCGCGCTCATGTCGTGGTTCCTGATGGCCGAGATGGGCATGGGGTTCTTCCCCGCGCTTGCCATCTCGGTCGTGGCCTGCGGCGTGATCGGCATCCTGCTGGACCGTGCGGCCTTCAAGCCGCTGCGCGACCGGGCGGCCGGACACCTTCCGCCGCTGGTCTCGAGCCTCGCCGTGTCGTTCATTCTCGTGAACCTCGCGGAGCGCTTCTTCGGCACGCGCGTGGTGCGCTTCCCGAGCGACGCGGTGCCGTTTTCCGGCACGCTGGAGCTGGGCGACGTGCGCTTGCCGATGCTGCAGGTGGCGCTGATGTGCGTGTCGGTCGTGTTGATGTTCGCGCTCTGGTACATGGTGGAGCGCACCAAGGTCGGCCGCTCGATCCGGGCCTTGCAGGAAAACCCCGATGTCGCCCGGCTGATGGGCGTGGACGTGGAGCGGACGATCGCGTGGATGTTCGTCGTGGCCTCGGCGCTGGCCGGGGTGGCGGGGGTGTTCCTTGGCGTCGCCTACAATTCCGCCTCTCCCTACATGGGCCACTGGATCGACCTGAAGGGTTTTGCCGTGATCATCCTGGGCGGCATGGGCTCGATCCCCGGCGCGGTGCTGGGCGGGCTGCTGATCGCCTTCGCCGAGACGGCCACGGTGGTCTACCTGTCATCCGATTACCGTGACGCCGCCGCCTTCGTCGTGCTGATGGCGATGCTGCTGATCAAGCCGTCGGGCCTCTTGGGCTCGTCGCGGGAGGTGCGGGCGTAATGGGCGATCTGCTGCAATTCCTGGCCTCCTACAACTACCTTGCCTACCTCGCGGCGCTGAACGCGATCCTCGCCCTCAGCGTCTACATCATGCTGATGGCCGGGCAGCTGTCGCTGGCCTCCATGGGGTTCATGGCGATCGGCGCCTATACCTCGGCGCTGCTGATGATCAACGGCGGCATGCCCTTTGCCGTCGGTCTGCTGGGCGCGGCCGCGCTGGCCGGGCTCATCGCGCTGGCCATCGGCAAGCCGATCCTGCGGCTCAAGGGCGTCTACCTGGCCATCACCACCGTGGGCTTCAGCGAGCTCATCCGCTTTCTCGCCCTCAACTGGGATTACCTCGGCGGCGCGATGGGGCTGAACGGCATCCCGCAGACCACGCGGACCTGGCATGTCTTTCTCTACCTCGCGATCCTGATCTTCCTGTTCCACCGGCTGGACCGCTCGCGCTACGGCCGCGCGCTCCGGGCGATCGGGCTGGACGAGACGGCGGCCAAGACGATGGGCATCCCCACCGCGCGCTACAAGACGCTGGCCTTCGCGGCGAGTGCGGTGATGGCGGCGCTCGCGGGCAGCTTCGCGGCGCATTATTCCTTCTACATCTCGCCGGGAGAGTACAATTTCAGCCAGGCGGTGCTGGTGCTGATCTTTGCCGTCTTCGGCGGGCTGGGCACCCATTGGGGGCCGGTCCTGGGAGCCATCGCGCTGACCCTTCTGCCCGAGGTCTTCCGCTTTCTCCAGGATTGGCGGCCGATCATTTACGGCGTCTCGGTGCTGCTGGTGGTGATCTTCTTCCCCGGCGGGCTGGTGGGGCTGTTCAAGCTGATGATCCCGGGTACCCGGCGCAAGGCCTCGCCCATCGCGGGGGGAAAGGACGAACGCCATGGCACTGCTTGAGCTCGAGGGCGTCGGCCGCAGCTTCGGCGGGGTCCGGGCGGTCAACGACATCACCACCGGCGTGGAGGAGGGCGGGCTCTTCGGCCTGATCGGACCCAACGGCGCGGGCAAGACCACGCTCTTCAACCTGATCACCGGGTTGATCCGCCCCGACAGCGGCACGGTCAGTTTCCGTGGCAAGCCCCTCACGCGGCGCTCGCCCGAAAAGATCGCCGCGCTCGGCATCTCGCGCACCTACCAGACCATCCGCCTGTTCGAGGGCATGACCGTCCGGCAGAACGTGATGGTCGGCGGGCACCTGGGCGGGCGCTATTCGCTCCTTGACGCCATCATCGGCCGCCGCGGGTTCCGTGACGCCGAGCGGGACCTGTCGGACCACGTGGACAGCCTGCTGGAGACGGTGGATTTGTCGGCGCGAAGCAGCGATCCGGCCGGGACCCTGTCCTACGGTGAACAGCGGCGGCTGGAACTGGCGCGCGCGCTCGCCGCCCGGCCCGCGCTGCTGATGCTGGACGAGCCGGCGGCGGGCATGAATGGCCGCGAGGCGCAGGACCTGTCCACGCTGCTGCGCAAGCTGGTCACCGAGACCGGGCTGACCATCCTGATCATCGAGCACAACATGAGCATGATCATGAAGCTCTGCGACCGGGTGATCGTGATGAATTCGGGCGAGAAGCTGGCCGAGGGCGATCCGGCCGCGGTCCGCAACGACAGGAAGGTCATCGAGGCCTATCTGGGCGGAGGGCACGCGGATGCTTGAACTGAGGAACGTGACCACCGCCTATGACCAGATCGTGGCGCTGAAAGCCGTGTCGCTGGAGGTGAAGGCGTCGGAGGTGACCTGCCTGCTGGGGGCCAACGGCGCGGGCAAGAGCACGTTGATCAACACGATCTCGGGCCTGCTCAAGCCGAAATCCGGCGAACTGAGCTTCGAGGGGCGTGCCATCACCGGGATGCGCGCCTCCAGGATCGCCGGCCTGGGCATCGTCCAGGTTCCGGAGGGCCGCGGCATCTTCCAACAGATGACGGTGCACGAGAACCTGTTGATGGGGGCCCATCTGCGCAAGGATTCCGCCGGGGTCCAGCGTGACGTGGAGCGGCATTTCGAGCGCTTTCCCCGACTGGCCGAGCGGCGCAATCAGAAGGCCGGCGTGATGAGCGGCGGCGAACAGCAGATGCTGGCCATCGCCCGCGCGCTGATGGCCCAGCCGCGCCTGCTGCTGCTCGACGAGCCCTCGATGGGCCTCGCGCCGCTCATGGTCGAGGACGTCTTCCGTGCCGTGCGCGAGATCGCCGCCGAAGACGTCACGATCCTGCTGGTGGAACAGAATGCCCGGCTGGCGCTGGAAATCTCGGATCGCGCCTACGTGCTGCAGAACGGCGAGATCGCGCTTTCGGGCAGCGCGCGGGAGCTGATGGAAAGCGACACGATCAAGGATGCCTATCTTGGCGCGGCCTGAACCGACCCCGCGGGACGCCCTGTCACCGGCGCACCGGCAGGGCGAGCGAGACGCCCAGCTTGGCGGTCTCGGCCTGGATCGTTTCGAGGATCAGGTCGCGGTCGCGCTCGATCATGGTCGAGAGCCCGGCGACCCCCAGGCCCAGCGGCTGTTCGTTGTCGTGGGTCGGCAGCAGGACGCAGATGATCCCCGCGCCGATTGCCACGGCGTTCTGCGACATGGAGTAGCCCTGGCGGCGGACCTTGGCGATCTGGCGCATCAGGTCGGGCAGGGTGGGGATGCCGGGTTCCACGTTCCAGATATCGGCGATCTCGGAGGCACGGATCGCCTCCACCCCGCCGTCTCGGTAGAGTTGCTCGACCCGCGCGTGGATCGCCGCGATCTCGTCGTCCTCCATCGCGGCCAGCAGCATCGTCCCCATGCCGGAGGCGACGATGGGCAGGCGGGTGCCCACGGGCAGTTCCAGCCGCATGGCCAGCCGCCCCGGCTCGGTATCGATGTAGCGGATGAATATGCCATGCGGCACGCCCAGCACGATGGTCTGGCCGATGATCTCGCCCAGGCTCTGCATGAGCTGCTTGAGCTCCGGGCGGGCGAGCGCCGGCTGCACCCAGCGGCCCAGGAGGCTGACGCGGGAGGTGGGCAGCACGCCCCTGTTCTTCGAATCGTAGGTCAGGTAGCCCGCGGTCACCATGCTCTTGATCAGGACGGAGGTGCTGGATTGCGGGTAGCCCAGCTGCGCCACCAGCTCCGAGACGGTCACCGCGCGCTGCACGGAATCGCAATATTCGAGGATCTCGAGGGTTCGCATCGAGGACTTGACCGAACCGTCGGTGGCCACGCGCGGGCGGGAAGGGGCAGGGACTTGTGTCATCACATATGTAATATTTACTATCTCATGTGGGATCAAGCGTCTTGGCCCGGTCGCAAGCCTTTTCTTAGCGTCACGGGGATGAGTAGCGCGCGGCGCGCAGTTGCGCAATCGCGGCGGGTGAGTGGGATTGATAAAACCATCGGAGGCTGTCTTGCCTGATACGCCCCTCGACGCCCCGGCGGCCTCTTGCAAGGTCGTGACGATCATCGGCATGGGCGAGGTCGGCACGGCGCTCGGCCGGTCCCTGCTCGCCCGGACGGATATGTCCACGATCCTCTGCTCCCGCCCGTCCGAAGCCTCGCGGGAAGCTGCCGCAGCGCTCGGCCGGGAGCTGGAGACAGACCTCGCCCGCGCGGTGGCCGAGGCGGACCTCGTTCTCGTCTGCGCCACGGCCAAGGCGCTCGACGGGATCTGTGGCCAGATCTCCGGCCACCTTCGGCGCGACGCGATCGTGGCCGACCTGACCGCCTCGACGCCCGCGCAGGTGACGGCGGCCGAAACGAGGCTCGCGGACGACCCCGTGCGCTTCGTGGACGTGGCGATCATGGGCGCCGTCTCCATCGGGCATGCTCAGACGCCCATGGTGTGCTCCGGCGCCCATGCGGCCGCGCTGGCGGAGATGGCGGGCGGGCTCGGCCTGAACATGCGGGCCATGGCGGAAAGCCGGGTCGGCGATGCCTCGCGGCTCAAGCTCGCGCGCAGCGTCTTTGCCAAGGGCATGGAGGCGCTGCTGCTCGAAAGCGCGCTGGCGGCCGAGGCCTTCGGTTTCTGGGACGAGCTGCAACTGCAGTTCGAGAATTTCGACAAGACCCCGATGCGGGAACATCTGGACATGTACCTGCGCACCCACCTGCGCCACGCCGAGCGTCGGCACGTGGAGATGGTGGCCTCCGAGACGCAGCTCAGGGAGGCCGGGCTGCCCAGCCTGACCACCGCCGCCGCGATCACGCGCTACGCCCGCACGGTGGACCTGCTGGCCGAGCGCGGCAAGCCACCTGACGAGATACGCGACCATGGCCGCCGCGCCCTGGGTTGGCTGCTGGAACAGGAAAGACAGGGCCGGGGGCCGGCCGGGGACAGGCCGAGGGAGGATGCCGATGAAGATGTATGACGGAACGATCCGCGACGGGCTGCCCCCGATCCCGGCCACGGCGCCGAAGCGGATCGAGGTCCCCGCCGGCGCCTGGGAGACCCATGCCCATGTCATCGGCCCGGACGAGACCTATCCTTGGGTCGAGTCGCGCCACTTCAACCCGCAGGTCGCGCCGGTGGAAGATTTCGTGGCCATGCTCGACACGGTGGGGCTCACCTACGGCGTCCTCATCCAGGTCAGCGTTCACGGCACCGACAACCGGGTGCTGGTGGATGCGCTCCGCGCTTATCCCGGCCGGTTGCGGGGCATCGCGGTGGCCGATCCCTCCTTCACCGACAGCGCGCTGGCCGAGCTGAACGAGGCGGGCGTCCGCGGCGTCCGGCTGCTGGACATCGTGGGCGGTGGCGTCGATATCGGTGGGCTGGAACGGATGGCCGCCATCTGCGCGGAGCTTGGCTGGCATATCCAGCTGGGCATGAGGGGCGAGGGCTATCCGGCGCTGATCCCCCGGCTGACGGACCTGGAGGTGCCCTTCGTGATCGACCACATGGGATGGTGCCCGCCTGCCGAGGGGCCGGGGGGCGAGGGGTTCCGCGCGGTGGAATACCTGGCCCGGAACGCCCGTTGCTACGTCAAGCTCTCGGGCGCGTTCCGCATCTCCGGCGAGGGGCCCCCGTGGGCGGATACCTTCGTTTTCGGCCGCCGGCTGGTGGAGGCCGCGCCGGACCGGATGCTATGGGGCAGTGACTGGCCGCATGTGGGGCTTTACGATCCCGCCGCGCGGCCGGATGTGGGGGCGCTGCTGGACGGGCTGGCGGATTACGCGCCGGACGAGGCGCAGCGCAACGCCATCCTGACGACCAATCCCGAACGGCTGTTCGATAGGCCGTCCTGACCGGGGAGAAGACCATGCCGACCAGCACCGCACGCCCGTCCCGGCGCATCCGCCGGCTCCTGACGCTCGACGATTTCGAGGGCGCCGCCCGCCGCCACCTGCCACGGCCGCTCTTCGGCTACGTCTCGGGCTACGCGGAACGGGGGCAGGGCGGCGCCGCGACGACCCGCGCCTTCGAGGAGATCGACTTCATCCCCCGCGCGCTGACCGATGTGAGCGGGCGGGACCTGTCGGTGCAGCTCATGGGCCGGCGCCACGCGCTGCCCTTCGGGATACCGCCCATGGGGCTGTCGGCGGCCATTGCCCATGACGGCGACGTGGCGCTGGGCCGCGCGGCGGCGGCGGCCGACATTCCCTTCGTGCTCAGCGCCTCGTCGCTGATCCCGCTGGAACGCGTGGCCGAGGAGGGACAGGCGCGCTGGTACCAGGCCTACCTGCCGGGCGAGGAGGAGCGTATCGAGACGCTCGTCGACCGCGTGGCGGCGGCGGGCTACGACACCTTCGTGCTGACCGTGGACGTGCCCGTCGCCGCCAACCGCGAGAACAACGTGCGCAACGGCTTCGACATTCCGCTGAAGCCCAGCCTGTCGCTCGCATGGCAGGGGGTGACCCATCCCCGCTGGCTGACCGGGACCGCGATGCGGACGATGCGC
Organism: Carideicomes alvinocaridis; assembly: GCA_005473895.2. GTDB lineage: Bacteria > Pseudomonadota > Alphaproteobacteria > Rhodobacterales > Rhodobacteraceae > Carideicomes > Carideicomes alvinocaridis. Next base: position 78,935 of record SRJI02000001.1, on the reverse strand, counting down.
CGCCACGGCATGCCGCATTTCGAGAACATGGACGCCTTCCGCGGCCCGCCGATCCTGTCGCGCAACCTCAAGCGCGCCATCGGCAAGCGCGACCAGTTGGCCTGGCGGCACCTCGAGCTGATCCGCAAGCGCTGGACGGGGCGGCTGGTGGTCAAGGGCATCGTCGCGCCCGAGGACGCACTGCGGGCGAAGGAAAGCGGCGCGGACGGCGTGATCCTGTCGAACCACGGCGGCCGGCAGCTCGACGGGGTGGTGGCACCCCTGCGGATGCTGCCGAAGGCGCGGGAGCTGGTGGGCGAGGATTTTCCCGTGATGCTGGACAGCGGGATCCGGCGCGGCACCGACGTGCTGAAGGCGCTGGCGCTGGGGGCGGATTTCGTCTTTGTCGGGCGGCCTTTCCTCTATGCCGCGGCACTGGGGGGCGAGGCCGGGGTGGCGCATGCCATCTCCATCCTCACCGCCGAGATCGATCGCGATCTCGCGCTGCTGGGCGTGCGGCGCATCGACGAGTTGGGACCCCACCTGCTGCATGACCGCGGGCGGCCGGGCTGAGGCCTGCCGCCCACCCGGTCAGGGGCGCGACTTGATCAGCCGGGCCGGGGTGTAGGTCAGCACCGTCTCGCCATGCTGATTCACCACGCGGTTCTCGGTCTTCACCAGCCCGCGGGCCGGGTTCTTCGTCGCGCGCGAGGTCAGCACCTCGCATTCCACGTGAACCGTGTCGCCGGCAAAGCTCGGCCCGTTCACGGTGAAGTCCATCCCCATGAAGGCCACGCCGGTGCGCTGCAGCATCGACTGGATCAGCAGCCCCTCGGCGATGGAAAAGACCAGCGCGCCGGGCAGGAGCCTGCGGCCTGCGAAATCGGTCTCGTTGTCGAGATACTCGGTATTGGTGAACAGCACCTCGGTCATGCCGGTCACCCCGACGAAGGCCGTCAGGTCGGCTTCGGTGATCGTGCGCCCGACGGTGTGGAACGTCTCCCCTTCCGGCATCTCCTCCCAGTGCAGGCCGAGGCCCAAAAGTCTGGAGCTCATGTCATTTCCTCCAATCAGAGTATCACATACGTGATACACGGCATCATGTTGACGATATTACCGTGCGGGGTTATCCTCTTTCAAGTCAAGAGGGAGAATTGATTTGCATACGTTCTGGGAGCCGATGGCCGATGCGGCGCTGGTGGGAGAAGTGCGGCAATTCGTTGAGGACCGGATCATCCCGGCGGCCCACGAGCTTGACGCCAAGGATCTTTATGCCACGGAGATCGTGAAGGAAATCAGCCGCCGGGGCTGGACCGTCACGACCCTGCCCGGCGAATACGGCGGCAGCGACCGGGGCTATGCCAGCGCGCTCGCCATCTGCGAGGACGTGGGATACGGCAGCGCCGGGGTGGCGATCTCGCTCATCACGATCTTCCAGGCGCAGACCATGCTGAAGCTCTTCGGCTCCGAGAAGGTCAAGAAGGAGCTGCTGCCGCGCTTCGCCGAAGGGCTGGTCACCTCCTACGCCCTGACCGAGGCGTCTCATGGCAGCGACATCCGCTCGCTCGACACCAAGGCGGTGCGCGACGGCGACGACTGGCTGCTGACCGGCGAGAAATCCTTCATCACCTCCGGCTCCGCCGCGGAGCTCTTCATCATCCTCGCGGAGACGGAGGCGGGCGTTTCGGTCTTCGCCGTGCCGCGCGACTCTGCGGGGCTGTCCTCCTACGAGGGCGAGGGGTCCGAGACCTTCGGCCTGCGCAACGGCCCCCATGTCAACATCGTGCTGGAGAACGTGCGCGTGCCCGGCCACTACCTGATCGGCACCGAGGGGAAGGGCGTGCGGCAGGCGGTGACGGTGCTCGACTATTCCCGCACGCTGGCGGCGGGGATCTCCGTGGGGATCGCCCGCGCCGCCTTTGACGGGGCGGCCGAGTATGCCCTCAAGCGCAAGGCCTTCGACCGGCACATCCTGCAATTCCAGGGGATCCAGTGGTACTTTGCCGACATGGCGACGGAGATCGACGCGGCCCGCCTGCTGAGCTACCGCGCCGCCGAGGCGCTGGACGAGCATCGGGACGTGATGCGCTACGGGTCGGAGGCCAAGCTGCTGGCGTCGCAGGTGGCCACGCGGGTCGCCTCGCAGGCGGTGCAGATCGGCGGGGCGCATGGCACCCGCGTCAACGTGCCCTTCGGCCGATACCTGCGGGACGCCAAGACCTACGAGATCGGCGGCGGGTCATCGGAGATCCTGAAGAACACGCTCGGAAAGGTCATCATCAAGGCTTACGGGGACGAGGCGTGATCCTCGACCTGCTGGCCGCCCGTGCAAGGGACCGGGCCGACGCGCCCTGCGTCGTCACCGACCAGGCGAGCTATTCCTACGCGCAGATACATGACCTGAGCTGCCGCCTGGCCGCGCGGCTGGCGGCCGAGGGGATCGGGCAGGGGGATCACGTGGCAGTGCTGGCCGGCAATTCCGCGGCCTACCTCGTCAGCTGGTTCGGCATGAACGCGCTGGGCGCCGTGGCCGTCACCCTGAACGACAAGCTGAAGGCCGGCGACATGGATTACCTCCTGTCGGATGCCGGGGTGAAGCTGATCCTTGCCGACCGGGAGTGGCGCGAGGGCATCCTTCCCGCGCTCTCGGCCGAGGCGCAGGCGATCCCGTGCATCGGCATCGACGGCGACGCGGCCTTCTTCGCCGATCTCGCCGGGCACGCGCCGGTCACGCCGGTGGAACAACGTGCCTCCGACCCCTGCACGATCCTCTACACCTCGGGCACCACGGGGCGGCCCAAGGGCGTGATCTGCTGCCACGGGGCCTACGTGGCCTCGGGCCGCCAGGCGGCGCGGATACTGGAGCTGACGCCGGAGGACCGGGTGATGGTCTTCCTTCCGCTCTTTCACACCAACCCGCAGACCTATGCGGTGATGTCGGCGCTCTGGACCGGCTCGGCATTGATCCTGCGCCCGCGCTTTTCGGCCATGTCGTTCTTCGAGGACGCGCGCCGGTTCGAGGCCACCGGCTGCACCTTCGTGGGCACCGTGCTGGCGATCCTCGCCGCCCGCTTCCGCGAACCGCAGCGGGAGCACCGGATGCGGTTCTGCATTGGCGGCGGCACGACGGAGGAGCTTGCCGCGACGGTGGAGGACCGCTTCGGCATGTTCGTCCACGAGCTTTACGGCATGACGGAGATGGGCGGCTGGGTCAGCGGTGCCAGCCGGGCCGAGCACCGCCGCGGCTCCAACGGCCGGGTGCGCGACGACATGGAGGTGGCGATCCTCGACGACGACGACGGGTCGGTTCCCCCGGGCAGCCGGGGCGAGATCGCGGTCCGGCCCGCCGCCCCCTTCGTCACCATGCTGGGCTATCACAACCGGCCGGAGGAGACTGTGGCGGCGACCCGGAATCTTTGGTTTCACACCGGCGACATAGGTGGCTTCGACGCCGACGGTTACCTCTATTTCCACGGCCGCAAGAAGGAGATCATTCGCCGCGGCGGCGAGATGGTGTCGCCGGTCGCCATCGAGGACAAGCTGCGCGACGTGCCCGGCGTGCTGGACTGCGCCGCGGTGGGCGTGCCCGACGACATCATGGGGGAGGAGATCAAGGTGCTTCTGGTCACCGAGGGGGCGCTCGACGCCACCGCGCTGCGGGGCCATCTGGACGCGGTCTTGCCGGCGAACCTGCTGCCCCGCTACGTCGAGTTCACCGATCACATCCCGCGCACCCAGACCGAGAAGATCCTGCGCAGGGACCTCGCCTATCTCGACGAGCGTGTGATCGACACGGCCGCCCGACAGCCCGGGGGCGGGCGATGACCGGCCCGGAGCTCGAGGCAGCGGTGGCGGGGACGTGGCAGCTGGAAAGCTGGACGGTCACCTATGACGACGGCACGGTGCGCGCCCCGTTCGGCGATGATCCGGCAGGGATGCTGGTCTACGGCACAGACGGGGGCATGGCGGTCTGCATCCACGACCCCGGTGGGCCGGGGAGTGTGGCGCCTTTCGCCTATGCCGGGCGGTATCACGCGCAGGGCGGGGCGCTCGTGCACGAGGTCGTCTCGAGCACGGTTTCCGCCTTCGTCGGCACTCTGCAGCGCCGAGAGGCGGATCTTGCAAGCCGGTCGCTGACGCTGTCAGTGCGGGACCCGGACAAGGGGCGGACGGATCGGCTGGCCTGGCGCCGGGCGGAGCCTGCCTAGACGCATGCGCGTGCGGCGTCGGAGGGCCCCGGGGCGTCCGATAAAGCGGCCGCACGACAGGGCCAGGTGGGCCGGCATCTCACAGGCGCTGTGCATATGGCGTCGCGGCCTGGTCGTTGCCGGGAGGCGCCTTAGCCTGCCACGCGATCCCGTCAGGCCTTCGGGCTCGGCAAACGGCTCACCGGTCGGTCGCGACTGGACGTCCATTTCTCCGGTCACGACGGAAATGATCGCTGCCGCGTCACCGCTTCGTGCCGCCGGACCTCAGCGCCCTTTCCAGACCGGGTCGCGCTTTTCCGCGAAGGCGCGGGCGCCCTCGATCCGGTCCTCGCTGGCCATCAGCCGCTGATGCAGGGCCAGCTCCATCGCGAGCCCGGCGTCCGTTCCGCCTTGTCCCGCGGCGCGGGTGGCGCGGGTGGCGGCGGAGAGCGCGAGGGGGGGCAGCTCGGCGATCCGGGCGGCGAGGGCGAGGGTCTCCTCCTCCAGCGCACCGGGCTCCACGATGCGGTTGACGAGGCCCAGGCGCAGCGCCTCTTCGGCCGCGATCTCCGCGCCGGTCAGAAGATGTTCCAGCGCCCGCCGGGGGCCGAGCGCCTCGGTCAGGAACTGCGTGCCGCCCATGCCGGGCATGATGCCGCGGCGGATTTCCGGGAGGGCGAAGCGGGCCGAGGGGACGGCGAGAACCAGGTCGCTGGACAGTGCCAGCTCGGCCCCGCCGCCATGGGCCAGGCCGTTCACGGCGCAGATCACCGGAAACTCGAAGCTGCGCCGGATCGTCAGGCACAGACGGTGCGTCATGTGCTGCTGGCGCGCGGCCACGGCATCGAGGCCGGCCCGCTCCTTCAGGTCGGCGCCGGTGGAAAAGGCGCGCTCGCCGGTGCCGGTGAGGATGAGCGCGCGCATGTCCGGTCGGGTTGCGAGCTGCGCATAGAGCGTCGCCATTTCCTGCGCACTTGCGGTGGTGAGCGCGTTGAGCGCCTGTGGCCGGTCGATGCGCAGGCGCACCACGCCGGGCCGGGGTTCGTCGATATGCAGCCCGGCCTCAAACATGGCCGGGCAGCCAGGTGGCAAAGGCCGGCACGAGGATCATGAGGATGCCGTAGAGGATGCCCAGCAGCAGGAAGGGCGGAAGCTCCACGAAGGCCTTTTCCGGCGACAGCCGGATGACCGCCGCCCCGGTATAGAGCCCGACGCAGACCGGCGGCGTCAGCATGCCCAGCCCGACGAAGGCGCTCAGCACGATGTAGTAGTGGATCGGATCGACGCCCATCGGCACCAGGGCGGCCACGGTCATCGGCACGACGAGGTACAGCACCGGTACCACCTCGACAAAGGTGCCGAGCAGCAGGCAGGCGACCGCGACCATCAGCAGGAAGGTCACCGGCCCGGTGCCCAGCCCGGTTAGGAAGGTGATGATATGCTGCGGGGCCTGGGTGAAGGTCAGGATCACCGACAGGAAGGTCGCCATGGCGATGATCACGAAGATCGCGCTCGTGGCGAGGGACGTGGCGACCAGCGCATCGCGCAGGCCGCGCAGCGTCAGCTCGCCATAGACGAGAAAGCCGATGAGCAGCGCCCAGGCTCCGGCGACGGCGGCGGATTCCGCGGCCGTCAGGAGCCCGCTGTAGATCCCGCCGAGGATGATGAAGGGCGTCAGCAGGGCAGGGATTGCGGCGACGAAGCGCCGCCCGCGCTCGGACCAGCTTGCCTTGGGAGAGCGGGGCACGTTGCGGCAGCGGAAGGACACGTAGGCGGCCAGCAGCACGACCAGCACGAAGCCCGGGACGATCCCGGCCGCGAAGGTGTGCGAGACGGGCACGGAGGTGAGCGAGGAATAGATGATCGCGGCGTTGCTTGGCGGAATGAGCCCTTCCAGCAGGGCGGCCATGGCGGCAAGCACCACGACGAAGGGCTTGGGATAGCCCTCTTCCACCATCCGCGGCATAAGGATCGTGCCGATCGCTGTGATGGCGGCAAGGATGGAGCCGCAGAAGGCCGCGAAGAACCCCATGGCCAGCACCATCGCCACGCCCAGCCCGCCGGGCCAGTGGCCCACCAGGGCGACGCAGAAATTGACCAGGCGGGCCGCGATGCCGCCCTTCACCATCGTGTAGCCCGCGAAGATGAAGAGCGGCACGGCAAGCAGGATCTGCTTGCTCACCGCTGCGAAGGACACCTGCAGCAGGGTAGCCCAGGGCAGGCCGAGATCGATGGAGGCGATCAGCGCGCTGCCGATGCCGAAGACCAGGAAGATGGGCACCGAGACGAGCAGCAGCACCGTGGCGAGGCCGAGGGCGAGGGGGATCATGCCGCGCCTCCCTCGTCGGGCCGCAGCGCCCGGCCGGTCACCATGCCGTAGGTACCGGCCAGGATCCGCTCCAGCGCGAACCAGGCGAGGATGCCGAAGCCCACCGGGAAGGACAGGTAGATCCACCACAGGGGAAAGCGGATGCCGGTCTCGGTCGTCTGGTTGAGGCCCATGAAGAAGCGCAGCGCGTCGATCCCGCCCCAGAGGAACCAGAGCGACGCGATCAGGACGATGAGGCCGATGGCCAGGTCAAGACCGTGACGCTTCGGGCCGGACAGCAGGCTCGGCAGCAGGTCCACGGTGATGTGCCGGTCGCCGCGCAGCAGGACGCCCATCATGGGAAAGACCACCCAGGGCATCAGGAGCGGCGGCAGGTCGTTCAGCATGGCATAGCCGAAGCCGAAGAAGTAGCGCTCCAGCGCGGCCATGGTCAGGGCGAAGATGGCAAAGGCGACGCCCAGGCAGGAGATGACGAGGCAGAGCCTGGCCAAGGCCGTGTTCAGGCGCAGGTAGGTGTCGATTGCTTGCGTCACGGGCAACTCCTGGTGGGGCCGGGGCCGGGCACGGGCAGGGGGCGGTCTTGCGCCCCGGCTGCCGGGCAGGGGGTGGCGCGGACGCGACCAGGGCCGCGTCCGCGCCCATGGAAGTTAGTTGCTGCCGACGTAGTCGAGAGCCGCGTCGACCACGTCCTTGTCGACCTCGCCTTCCATCTGCGGAAGCACCTGCTCGCGCTCCAGCGTCCGGAGCTCTTCGAGCGCGTCGCCCTCGAAGGTGACGACGGTGCCGTCATGCTCCTTGAACTCCTCCAGCGCCTGGTCGGAGGCATCCATGATCGCCTGGGTCGATTCCTCGCCGATCTCCTGGCCCACTTCGAGGACCATCTCGCGCAGCTCGGGCGTCAGCCCGTCCAGCCAGGCCTGGTTCGCGATGAAATAGGCGTCGTTATAGGTGAAGTAGGGAAGCTGCGCGGTCTTGAGGAAGTCCCACCAGCTGTAGCTGCGGATCGCGCCGGGCACGGTGGCCACGGTATCGACCATCCCGCTCTGCAGGGCAGTATAGACCTCGCCCGTGGGCAGCGACACCATGCGCGCGGCCTTGAGCGCCTCCCAGCGGGGGCGGTCGGAATCGGTCAGCACCCGGGCGCTGACACCCTCGTAATCCGCGACCGAGGAGACGTCGTGCGTGGTGAAGACCGCGCTCGGCCCGACGGGGTCGTAGCCGATGATCTCGATCCCCGCGGAGGAGGTGATGTCCTCCATGATCGCCTTGCCTTCCTCGGTGTCGGCGAAGAAGCCGCGGATCTCCTCGAACCCGCCGAAGACGCCCGGCAGGGCGGTCACGTTGTAGTTCTTGTTGAGCGGCGGGAAGCTCACCACGCCGACGGCCATGCCGATCTGCACCGCGCCCGAGGACACGCCGCCCAGCACGTCGCGGATCCCGAAGAGCTGGCCGCTGGGGAAGACCTGAACGTCTAGCTCCCCGTTGCTGCGTTCGGTGACTTCCTCCGCGAACTTGTTGGCGAACGCCGCCGCCGGGTGCTTCGGGCCCCAGTGATAGGACAGTTTCACCGTCTGCTGCGCCTCGGCGGGCAGGCTGCCCGCGACGCCTAGCATGGCGCCGGCCACCATCGCGGCAGGCAGGATTCTTCCGGTCAGTCGTTTCAGCATTTCGATCTCTCCTCCCAGATTGAGTTCGTCATTGCATCCCGTCGCCCCCCTCCTCGAGGGCGAGGATTTGCTCCTTGAGTTCGGCCTTGTTCACCTTGCCGGCCATGTTGCGCGGCAGGGCGTCGATGAAATGGACGCGCTTGGGCTTCTTGTAGCTGGCGATCAGGTCCTTGCACCGCGCGATCACCGCGTCGGCGTCGGCCCCTGAGCCATCGCCGGGGACCACCGCGGCGACGACCACCTCGCCCCAGTCGGGGTCGGGCATGCCGATCACGGCGGCGTCTTCCACGGCCGGATCCTGCAGCAGCGCGTCCTCGACCTCGCGGGCATAGACGTTGAAGCCGCCGCTGATGATCATGTCCTTGTTGCGGCCGACGAGAAAGAGGTAGCCCTCTTCGTCCATCCACCCCAGGTCGCCGGAGTAGAACCAGCCGTCGCGGACCGTCTGCGCCCGCATCTCGGGCATGTTCCAGTAGGCGACATCGGCCACGCCCTCGGCCGCGATGGCGATCTCGCCCACCTCGCCGGAGGGGAGCGGCTTGTCGCCTTCGCCGCGGATGGAGATCCGGACGTTCATCGTCGGCCGTCCGCAGGAAGCGAGCCGGCGGGTCAGCGCCTCGTCGCCCTCGGTGACGTGGTCATGGGGATAGAGGACGGTCAGCGGCTGCGGGCATTCCGACATGCCGAGGTGCTGGCGCATGACCGGGCCGAAGGTCTCGATCGCCTTCTTCACCACGTGGGGCGGGGTGGAGGCGGTGCCGTAGTTGATCCGGTTGATCGACGACAGGTCGTAGCGCATGCCGTTCTTCTCGATATCGTCGAGCACGCGGATGATCATCGTCGGCACGAGCAGCAGATGGGTCACCCGCTCCTTCTCGATGGTCTTCTGCAGCGGCTCCGGTTCAAATTTCGGAAGAATGATGTTCCGGGCGCCGCGCAGGTAGTAGGGGATCAGGTAATTGCCCGCGGCATGGGTGAGCGGGCCCACGTGGATCATGCTGTCCTCGACCCCGAGCCGGTATTCCAGCGCGGCGAAGAAGTTGTCGAGACGCGCGCGGAACCGGGCGTGGCTGTAGGCGATCCCCTTGGGCCGGCCGGTGGTGCCCGAGGTGTAGACGATCCGGGCCAGCGCGCTGTCGTCGACCTCGATCTCGGGCGGATGGTCCGCTGCCGCGGCTAGCTGGTCGGCATAGGACAGCGACCCTTCGGGATAGCCGTCCCAGTCGAGCCCGAGCACGTGGCGCACGGAGGGTGCGCGGCGGGCCGCCTCGAGCGCGATGTCGCGATGCTCCGGCCCGGCGATCAGGACGGAGGCGCCGGAATCGGTCAGGATGTCGGCATGTTCGGCGCTGGTATGCCGGGCATTGAGCGCCACGTAGGTCATCCCGGCCTTGGTCACGCCAAACACCGTCTCCACGCTCTGGATGCAGTTGTTGAGAAGGACCGCGACCCGCTCTTCCGGTGCCACGCCGAGCGCGGCAAGCGCATGGGCCAGCCTGTTCGAGCTCTGCTCGATCTCCCAGTAGCGGTGGGTGTCGTCACCGAAGACCAGCGCGACACGGTCACGGTACTGGTTGGCGGCCCAGGTCAGTTCGTTGCCTGCAATCATCTTCATCTGGCGGTCGGGTCCTTACTTTCTCATCGTGCGGCCGGCGCGGCCCAGAAGGCGGGGCAGCTGGTCCCACGCCATGTCCATCCAGTCGCAGAGCAGCGGCCGGGTCTCGCGCGGGTCGATGATGTCGTTGATCCCGAAGCGCTCGGCGGTGCGGAAGGGCGAGGTGTATTTCCCGTAATGCTCATGCAGCTCTTCGCGCAGGGCATCGGGGTCGTCGGCGGCCTCGATCTGGCGGCGGTAGGCGGCGGCGATGCCACCTTCCAGCGGGATGGAGCCCCAGCTTGCCGAGGGCCAGGCGTAGCGCAGGTTGATACCGCCAAGCCGGCCATGGGCCGCCCCCGCGACGCCGAAGGCGCGGCGGATGACCACGGTGCACCAAGGCACGCGGCTCTGGTCGATGGCGCCGAGCGCGCGCATGGCGGCGCGGATCGTGCCCTTCTTCTCGGCGTCGGGCCCGATCATGATCCCGGGCTGGTCGAAGAGCGAGACGATGGGCAGGTGAAACGTGTCGCAGAAATCGACGAAGCTCTCGATCTTCTGCGAGGATTTCTCGGTCATCGCGCCGCCGGCGAAAGTGGGATCGTTGGCCAGCACGCCCACGGGCCGGCCGTTGAGCCGCGCAAGCCCGGTGACGCTCGACCGTCCGGAATAGCGGCCGACCTCGAAAAAGCTGTCACGGTCGAAGACGGCGCCGATGATCTTGCGCACCTGGTAGGCGCGGCGCTTTTCACGCGGCACCGCTTCCAGCAGCCATTCGTCCCGTCGGTCCGCCGGGTCGTCGCTGTCGATCACCGGGGGCAAGTTGTCCACGTTCGGCGGCAGGTAGGAGAGAAAGCGGCGCGCCTGGTCGAAGGCGTCGGCCTCGTCCTTGGCCTCGTTGTCCACCAGCCCGCTGCCGCGCGCGTGAACCGAGGCGCCGCCCAGCTCTTCCTTGTCGACCTCGACGCCGAGGCCCTCCTTGACCACGAAGGGGCCGGCCGCGAAGACCTGCGAGCGGCCCTTGACCATCAGCGACAGGTGAGAGCCCGCCACCTTGATCGCGCCAAGCCCGGCACAGGCGCCAAGCGCGATGCCCACGACGGGAATCTCGCCCAGCATCCGAAGCTGTTCCCAGCTCGCATAGCCCGGAAGCTTGGTCGATTGCTGCTTTTCCAGAAGGCGGACGCTGCCGCCCGCGGTGTCCACCAGGCGGATGAGCGGCAATCCCAGCTCCAGCGCCATGCGCTCGGCATAGATCCACTTGTCGCTGATCGTACTCTCGGACGACCCGCCGCGGATGGTGAAATCGTCGGCGGAGACCAGGACCTTGCGGCCGTCGATCCGACCGGTGCCGATGATGGCGTTCGACGGCAGGACGTCCACCAGCGCGCCGGATTCGTCGTACTCGGCCGCGCCGGTCAAGCTGCCGATTTCACGAAAGCTGCCGTCGTCGAGCAGTGCATCGATCCGTTCCCGGGCGTTGAGCTTGCCGGCCGCGCGCATCTTTTCCAGCGCCTCCGGTCCGCCCATCCGGCGGGCAAGCGTCTTGCGGCGCTCGATCTCGTCGACTTCCGGTTGCCAGGACATCGCACCTCCCTGCGTTCCGCTGCCGCGGTCTCTCCCTGGCATCGATAAGACATGGGGGAAGTCTTGCTGTCAAGATGATTGTTGACAATCATACAAATTGGACGGAGGCTTGGTTCAACGGAGGAGGACGCATGTCGTACGAAGAGCAGCTTGAGGAACTCGCGCGGCGCGAGGCGCAGGCTAAGGCGATGGGCGGCGAGGAAAAGCTGGCCCGCCGGACGGAGCAGGGGTTGCTGAATGCGCGCTCCCGGCTCGATGCGCTGCTGGACCGTGACAGCTTTCGCGAGGTGGGGTTGCTGGCGCAATCCGCGATCCGCGCCGACCGCGACACAACCCCCGCCGACGGCAAGGTCAGCGGGTTCGGCCGGGTGGAGGGGCGCGACATCGCGGTGGTCTCCAACGACCTGACGGTCAAGGGCGCCTCCTCCTCGGCCACCAATGCCAAGAAGATCGCCTATATCAAGACCACGGCGACCCGGTCCGGCATGCCGGTCGTCTTTCTGGGCGAATCCTCGGGGGCGCGCATTCCAGACACGATGGGCGCCGAATCCATGTCGCAGGGCGGCGCCGACCCGCAGCAATATTGCCGCCGGCGCGAAACGCCCTGGGCCAGCGCGGTCCTCGGCCCCTGTTTCGGCTCCTCCACCTGGTATTCCTGCCTGTCGGATTTCCTGGTCATGCGGAAGGGGGCGACCTTGGCCGTCTCCAGCGCCCGGGTGACATCGCTCGCGATCGGCGAGACGGTGGACCCCGAAGAGCTGGGCGGCTGGCGGCTGCACAGCGAGGTCACCGGCCTCGCGGATGCGGTGGCCGACAGCGACGAGGAGGCGTTGGAGCTTGTGCGCCGCTTCCTGTCCTACCTGCCGTCCCATGCCGGAGAGGCGCCGCCGGTCCAGTCCGCCGGGGAATGGCGGGCGCCGAACGGCGATGACATCCTCGCCCTCGTGCCGCCCGAGCGGACGCGGGTCTACGACATCCGCAAGATCATCCGCGCCGTGGCCGACGAGGGCTCGGTCTTTCCGCTCAAGGAGCGTTTCGGCAAGGCCGTGGTCACCGCGCTGGCCCGGATGGAGGGGCAGAGCGTGGGTTTCGTCGCCACCAACCCGATGATCCGCGGCGGCGCGATGGACCCGGATGCCTGCCGCAAGGCCAGCGATTTCCTCGTGATGTGCGATTCCTTCAACATCCCGGTCATCCTGCTGGTGGACACGCCCGGCTTCCTCGTCGGCGTGTCGGGCGAGCGCAAGGCCGCGCCGGCGCATATCATGAACATGATGCACGCGCTGCAGCTCGTGTCGGTGCCCAAGGTCTCGGTCATCCTGCGCAAGAGCTACGGCCAGGCCTTCCTCAACATGGGGGGAGGCCGCAACAGCGACGAGATCGCCGCATGGACCAGTGCCGAGGTCAGCTTCATGGACCCGGGCGTCGGGGCGAGCGTGGTGCACGGGCTCAAGCGCGACGAGGATCCGGAGGCCTTCGATGCCGCGGCGGACGCGCTGCGCAAGGACACCTCCGCCTACGACATGGCCTCGGTCTTCGGGGTCCAGAGCGTCATCGACCCGCGCGACACCCGCGATTTTCTCGTCGCCGCGCTGGCGACCCATCGGCGGCGCCTGAGCAACGGGATCGGCCGCCGCGAAATGGCCAACTGGCCCACCTATTTCTGAAGAGGAAGGAGCGACATGAGCGACATTACCGTGGAATCCGAGATTGCCGGCACCGTCTGGAAGATCGAGGCCTCGCCGGGGGACAGCCTTGAAGAGGAGGGCATCATCATGATTCTGGAATCCATGAAGATGGAAATCCCGGTTCTCGCCCCCGAGGATGGCACCCTGTCCGAAGTTCTGGTCTCCGAGGGGGATACAATTCGGGAGGGGCAGCCGCTGGCAAAACTCTCGCGGGGCGGGTAGGCCGGGCTTGCGGACAGGATGAGCCTGTCGGGGAGATTTGGAATGGTTGTTGACCTGCCGCTGACCAATACGGGAACCGAGGGCGAGACGGAGCTGCGCTATCGCCGTCTCCAGACCCTGCCCGAGCAGATCGCGGAGCAGGTAAGCCACGCGATCATGCGGGGCGATTACGGCCCCGGCGACCCGGTCAAGGAGCAGGATCTCGCCAACCTGTTCCAGGTCAGCCGCGGCCCGATCCGCGAGGCGCTGCGCATCCTCGAGAAGGAAGGCGTGGTGCGGATCGTGCCCAACCGCGGCGCGCGGGTCACCAGCCTGTCCATCCAGGAGGTGCAGGACATCTTCGAGATCCGGGCGGCGCTCAGCCAGCTGGCGGCGGAGCACCTGTGCAGTTCGCAGGACGAGAAACTGCGCCAGGGCTTCGTGGAGCAGGCGCGCGCCATCGTCGAGGTCGCGGAAGATCCCGACGCGCTGAACGACTACGTCAATCGCAGCTACTCGCTCAGCACGATGCTCTCCAACTCCTCCAGCAACAGGCGGCTCGCGGACATGATGCAATCGCTCGCCCGCCAGACCATCCGCTACAGCCTGCTGGGTCTTCGCCGCCCTGAACGCCGGCGCGAATCCGCTGCCATCTGGCAGCGGGTGGCGCAGGCGGTCAGCGACCGGGATACGGCGCAGGCCAGCCGGCTGATCCTCCAGCTGATCAACGACTCGAAGAATGCCGCCGTGGCCGAGCTCGAAGAGGATGCGGCCCGCGGCTCCTGAAACATGCCGGGCAAGGCGCCCGGTCGTCGCATTGGACAGAACATGACCCGACTCCTGATCGCGAACCGGGGCGAGATCGCCTGCCGGATCATCCACGCCGCCCGCAAGCTGGGCCTCCGCACCGTCTCCGTCTTCTCAGAAGCGGACTGGGAGCTGCCGCATGTGGCGCTTGCGGATCAATCGGTCTGCCTCGGCCCGGCGGCCGCGCGCGAGAGCTATCTCGACGCGGAGCGGCTGATCGCGGCAGCGAAGGAGACGGGATGCACGCTGGTCCACCCGGGCTACGGCTTCCTGTCGGAGAACGCGGCCTTCGCGCGCCGCTGCGAGGAGGCGGGCCTGACCTTCGTGGGCCCCTCCGCCGATCATATCGAGCTGATGGGCGACAAGCAGAATGCCCGCGACGCCGCCATCGCCGCAGGCGTGCCGGTGTTGCCGGGCAGCGGCCGGCTGGGCACGGACGAGGGCGAGATCGCGGAGCAGGGGCGGCAGATCGGCTACCCCCTGCTGGTCAAGGCCACCGCGGGCGGCGGGGGTCAGGGCATGCAGCGGGTCGAGACGGCGGAAAAGCTGCTGTCCACCGTCACCCGCACCCGCGATTTCGCGAAGCGCGTCTTTGGCGACGGCAGCGTCTATCTCGAACGCTGCCTCACCGGGGCGCGTCACGTGGAGGTGCAGGTCTTCGGCCTCGGCCCGCGGGGGGCGCTGCATTGCTTCGAACGCGATTGCTCGCTCCAGCGCAGGCACCAGAAGGTGATCGAGGAGGCCCCGGCGCCCGACCTGCCGGACGAGCTGCGCGCGCGCATGACCGAAGCGTCGCGCAACCTTGCCACATCGCTGGGCTACCGCGGGGCGGGGACGGTGGAATACCTCTTCGAGCCGGCCAGCGGGGAATTCTTCTTTCTCGAGATGAACACGCGCATCCAGGTGGAGCATCCGGTGACCGAGGCGATCACGGGGCTCGACCTCGTTGCCGCCCAGTTACGCCTGGCCCTGGACCCGGACAGCGATCCGCTGCCATCCCAGCAGGACATCTCCGCGACCGGCGCGTCGATCGAGGCCCGCGTCTATGCCGAGAACCCGGAGAAGCGCTTTCTTCCCTCGCCGGGCCGGATCGATGCGCTGGAGCTTCCGCAGGTCGAGGGCGTCACCTACCACAGCGGCTACGTGGCCGGGAACGAGGTGACGGTGCACTACGATCCGATGATCCTGAAGGTCGTCGCCTCCGGCGCCGATCGCGAGGCGGCCCGCAAGAGGTTGCTGGAGGCTTTGGGCGGAATGGTCCTGACCGGTGTCACCAACAATGCGCGCTTCCTGTCGGACCTTCTCGAGAACGAGGCCTTTGTCCGGGCGCGGTTCGACACGGGCACGATTGCGGCGTCCAAGGCCGGTTGACCGCTCGCGCCGGTGCGATGCGTGTTTCCGCCTTTGGCCAAGGGGACACGCCCCATCGGAGGGCCGGGTGGCTGCTCAGTCCTGCCCGGACCAGTGCAGGATCCGGAGTTCGAGCGTGCGGATCAGCCGGTCGAGCGCAAAGCCCGTGACGGCCATGATCACCACGCCGACCAGCACGATGTCGGTAGTCAGGAAGCCCCCGCCGTCAGCGACCTCCAGGCGATCCCGTCCGAAGTGGCCGTCAGCTCTGCCGCGACCAGCATGGTCACCCCGATGGAGATCGACATGCGGATGCCGATGAAGATGCCCGGCAGGCAGGCGGGCAGGATCACCCGCGAGAAGATCGTTCAGCGCGAGGCGCCCAGCGAGTGGGCCCCCTGTATCTTCTAATGGCGTGAGGGCTGGGAGAGATGTGGGGTCGCGAACCCGGCGCAACTCGGCCGGCCATGACGACCATTGCGCCGGACTGCCGGCTCAGGCCACCTCTGCCACGGGTTCGAGGTCGGTATCCGCCTCTTCGCAGTCGGTCAGGCGGTCGAACTCGATATAGAAGCTCGATCCGACGCCCAGCTCGCTGACATAGTCGATGGTCGCGTTGTGCCGCTCGACGATCTGCTTGGTGATGTTGAGGCCTAGGCCGGTGCCGCCGACCTTGCGCACGTCGGAGGAATCCACCTGGCTGAACTTGCCGAAGACCCGCTCGCTTGCGCCTTGCGGGATGCCCACGCCTTCGTCGTGGACCGCGATGCGGACACGCTCGCCGAGCGCTTCGACCTGCACCTTCACCGTGCCGCCTTCGTCCGAGAATTTCAGCGCGTTCGACAGGAGGTTGTTCATCACCTGGATCAGGCGGCTGCGGTCGCCCATGACCCGGCAATCCTCGGCGCAGGGGACGGTCGTCACCTCGATGCCCAGCTTGCCGGCATAACCGGCGGTGGACTCCACGGCCTCGGTCACCAGGTCGTTCACCTCGATCGGCTGGAAGTCGAACTTCATCTCGCCGGCTTCGATCTTCTGCAGGTCGAGCAGGTCGTTGATCAGGGTGGAGAGCCGCTGCGCGTTCTTGGCCGCCATGCCGATGGTCGGCTTGAGCTTGTCGGGCACCTCGCCGAGGACACCGTGATTGACCAGCTCGAGCGAGCCGACGATCGAGGTCAGCGGCGTGCGCAGCTCGTGGCTGACGGTGGAGAGGAACTGCGACTTCACCTCGAGCGCGGCCTTGGTGCGCTCGTTCTCTTCCTCCAGCCGCTTCATCTGCGCGAGCCGCTCCTCGTAGCTGCGATAGAACTTCGCCGAGGTGTCGGCGATGAAGTAGAGCACGAAGAGGATCGTGAAGAATTCCAGCCAGATCGGAGAGCTTAGCGGCGGGAGGAAGCGGACCACGTCGAGGAAGGCGATGAAGAGAAAGGCCAGCCCGTAGATCGCCAGCCGCAGGATCAGGATCCCCGTCATCTGGCTGTTGTACATCGCCGCGAAGAGCGACGCGGAGAACAGGAAGAAGAGCGGCGTGAAATGGCTGCCCGAGGTCTGCTGGAGCGCCATGTTGACGATGAAGATGCTGATCGCGATCGCGCTGAGCGTGGTATTCAGGGCGATGCGCTTGAGGATCCGGCGTCCGACGACGGGATCCTCGCCATCCCAGGCCCTGGACTGCCGCCCGAGAAGCTGGTCGAGCAGCTCGGTCAGCACCACCGCCGCGTAGCAGGTGAGGGTCGAGACCGCGTCGAAGTAGAACGAGGCCAGCACCGCGGCGGCGAAGAAGCTCGCCTGCCGCTGCAATACCAGCTGGTTGGCAAGGACTATGTAATCCTTGATCCGTTGTTCGCGACCCTGCGACTCGAACCAGTCGACCCGGGCCGCCCGAAGCGCGTTCAGGTCCTTCATCCCTGCCTCTGCAGCTATGCCAAAGTAAACGCTACAGCGCCAATATGTTGAAAATCAGCCTTTCCTCAGGCGGGACGGGGCTATTTCCGGGATAATTTGCGGCAAATCCCGGGCGACTGCCCGGGAAACCACGTGGTCCGGTCCTATCCGCCGCGGGCGCCCGTGCCACCTTGCGGGAGGGGAGGGCGCCGCGCAAGGGGTCAGGCCGCCTCCGACCGACCCGGCTTGGAGGCGATATAGGCGTCCGTCAGCGCCGGGAAGTCGATGCTGGATTGCGGAATGTCGTCCATCGGGCCGAACACCGGCGTGCGGGCCAGGACCGCGTCGCGCTGTTCGCGGAAATTGGCGGTCAGCAGGTGAATGGGCTTTCTCAGCCCGGGATAGCTGCGCGGCTCCAGCGTCGTCTGGTAGCCGAGATAGCGGCGGTAGAAGGCGGTATGCTCGGCCCGGACCGGCGCGAGGGCAAGGTCGACATCGTAGTGCATCGCCGCCAGGAACGGGATCCGCAGGGCCAGGAAGTGCAGCGGCACACGCTGCTTGCGGGCCGCCGGATCGGTCACGAAGCGGGTCGGGTCGAGGATCGTGCGGCCGCGTTTCACCTCGTCCATGAGCTCGGGAAACACGTCCAGCGTCGGCGATTCGAGCGACAGCCTGGACACCAGGTGCAGGCGCATCGCGGCCAGCATCTCCCCGTCCATCTCGACCGCGACATGGACGCAGTTCGGGGTCTGGTCGAACGCGTCGGACATCATTTCCTGTTCGTTCGGCGCGATGGTCCGCTCGGCGCGATAGCACTTGTAGCGCAGGCGATAGAGGTCCTCGAGATCCTTGTCGGCGGTCAGCACCCTGTAACGCGCGCGTTTCAGCGCTTCGGTGACCTGCTCGTTCATGATCTTCCCTTCCGGCGCCGGGCGAGGGCGGCTCTGCTCGGCAGGCCTCGCGCGACAGAGGAGAAGATCGCTGTATCCACGATACACGGCTTTCTGCCTGACAACGTCGAAGCCGGCCCCGGTGACGGCGGTCGCGAGCTCTGCCTCGGAATGGGTCCAGTAGACGCCCTGTTTCTGCGCCTTGAGGATGGCCGAGTTCTGCTTGGCGATTTCGCGCCCCTGCCAGAACACCCGCAGCGCGCCGGCCAGCCCGTGTTCCTTTCTCAGGTGCGAGAACAGGTAGCGACGCCAGTCGCCCACATCCATCGGCCGGCCGAGATCCACGAGGTAGAGCAGGCCGCCCGGACGGAGCAGGCGGCGCAGGTCCCCGAGCCGCTGCGCCTGGTTCGGCATCGCGTAGAGCGAGTGAATGCTGATCACGAGGTCCGCCGTGCCCGTCGCTTCCACATCCTCCAGTGCGAGCGGGGCGTAGCTGACATTGTCGTAGGCGGCCAGCTTGGCCTTGGCCGCGCCGATCATGCCCGTGTGGGGTTCGACGAAGCGAATCTCGGCGTCGGGGAACACGCGGGCCGCGATCTCGGTGTAATTCCCGGTGCCGCCGCCGATGTCGTAGATCACCCGCGGGGGCTCGATCGTTCCGAGGAAGTCTTCGAATTCCTGCAGGAGCGCCTGGTAGGCCGGGTTGTGCTCGGACAACAGATCGTAGGCCGTGGCATAGGCGTTCCAGTCGGCACGTACAGGGCGAGTGGCCGGTTCGGACCAATCGACATTCAAGGGAATACGTGCCTCGGCACGACCATGAGATGGCATGGAAGCTGAACTCCGGATTCTGTTCTGGAGGGGGTGGGCTGCACGACCTCTTTGTTTACAGCATGTTACATCGCGAAGTTTCCAATACAAGATTAGTTATCCACAATTCGGCCGCAATATTGCCCGAATGTTTACCGCTCGCGTCCACTTTGAGAGCCCGCTCGTGATTCGAACCGGGCGGTTCAGGGGAGGAGAGCCGTTGCCGCGTTCTGCGGCTTTGCCACGAGATATGCGTTGCAATTAAGGGGCTCGGACCAAGTCTAGTGCGCTTCGGTCGTTGCCTGGCGCCGAATGGCGGGGCCGAATTGAGCGGCCCGGAGCGGCTGGGCGAGCCGGGCGGAGGCGCGGCTTAAAGTCCGGTGGGCGTTGCAAAAATGTGGCAGTGAAAAGGCAAAGACGCCAAGATTCCGCAGAGGAATTACCGCGGATCCGACAAATTGCAGCCCCAGTTCCGGGCGATACAGGAAGAGGTGGGGCGCAATGACCGTGGAGACGTAATGAAAGTATTGGCAGTCGATGACGATCAAGCAGTTCTTGATCTCGTCGCGCATTTTCTCGGGATCGCAACCCACGACAACGAGAACGCTCCCCCTTCGTCCATTGCGCCAGGTGAGCCCGGGGCGAACACGCAGGCAACCAACCTCTCGCGCGGTACGGGCGACGAGGGTCGTCGCCCGCGGCGCAGGCCCGGCGGATTGCGCGTCGTGCATGTCACCGGGATGCCCTGCCAGCTCGACGCGTCGAACCATCGACCGGTGAGCTCCAACGAAGGCGGCCGGCGACCCACGGAGGGTCGAGCCGGCTGAGACAGGCCCGCCGGCCCGACGTTTCGGGCGGGCGAGCGGGGCCATTGCCCAATTCGAAGGGCAGGGGAGTTTGCCGGCAGGATGATCTTCGAGGCCGGCATCCGGCACCGGGCTTGTTGTCGCGTCGGGGCCGTCAGCCCAAGCGGCGCTCGGCGCCCTGAACCGGAGGCCGCGCGGCGTCACCCCCCCCCGTTACCTCGGGAAGAGATCTTCGATGATCACCGAGATATGGCGGTGCATCGCCTCTGACGCACCGTCCGCGTTCCGCCGGTCGATCGCGTCGACGATCTGCTGGTGGTGCTCGCAATATTCCTGCCGCTTGGCATCCGTGATCACCAGCTTCTTCAGCCGCATCCAGGGGGCGCGGCTGCGGATGTTTCCCAGCAGGTTGTTCAGGCTGATCAGCAGCTCGTTCCGGGTGGCGGCGTAGATCCGGCTGTGCAGCTCCGCGTCCCAATGCTCGAACGTGGCAAGGTCGCCGGCCTCCACCGCCTTCTCGTGCGCCTCGCGGATCAGGCGGAGATCCACACCGCTCGCGCTGGAGACCACGGCGGCCGCGGCCTGCGGTTCGATGATCAGGCGGACGGCCAGGATATCGGCGGGGCTCGCCTCGGGCAGGCGCGACAGGATCTTGATGAATTCGCGGGTGGTCCCGGCGGTGGAGACGATCTTGCGGGGCTTCTGCGGCGTGGTCATCTGCGGGCTCCCGAGCGGGTCATTGGCCGAAATAATTGTACCGGCGGGACAGCAGGTGCGCGCGCATCGCCGCCGCCGCCGCCCGGCCGTCCCAGTTCTTCAGCGCCGTGACGATGGCGCCATGCTCCGACCCGTAGGCCTGGCGCCGCTCCTCGTTGAACGACCGGCGGCGGATCTCCATCATCGGGGGCTGGAAGCGGATGATCGACATGAGGTCGTAGAGATCGGTCAGGAAGGCGTTATGCGCCGCCTCGTGGATGCGCCGGTGGAATTCGCTGTCCCAGTATTCGTAGAGGTCCAGATCCGTCGCCTCGGCGCATTTCGCATCCGCGGCGACGATCGCCTCGAGCTCGGCCGCGGAGGCGTTCTTGGCGGCGGCCGCGGCGCTGTGCGGCTCGATGTAGATTCGCAGGTTCAGGATGTCGATCGGGCTGGCATTCAGGAAATGCTCCAGCACGCTGGCGAACTGGGTGTCGGGCCGGTCGAGCACGATGGTCCCCTGTCCGACGCGCCGCTCGATCAGCCCGTCCTCGACCATGCGGGTGAGGATCTTGCGGATCGTGTTCCGGGCGACGCCGTACTCGGTGGCGAAGGCGCGCTCGGTCGGGATCTGGTCGCCGGGCTGCCATTCCCCGGCCTCCAGCCGCTGGCGCAGGTCGGATTCGAGGCTCGCGGTTTTCTGCATCGGCATCGTGAGCCTCCTTGCTGACCCAATGTGGTATTGGTTTAGACCAAAAGCGCCAATATGTGCAACTGGCTGCGCATTGGTTCACAAAAACCCGAAGAATTCCTCTTGCCTGAGTTGAAATCGCTGCCTAAGCTGAATTCAGGGATAAACCAATACACAATTGGTTCACAGGGAGGAAATGGGATGAGGGTAGCCTGCGTCAGGCATGCCGGCGAGAGGCGTGTCGGTGTCGTATCCGGAGACGGCCAGTCCTTTTCTCCCGTCGCGCTGTCGTCGGACCAGGCCGAGCGCGGGGTCGCGGCGCTGATCGGACAGGACCTGGACGCGCTGGACCTGCTGTCGCCGCTGCCCCTTTCGGAGGTCGAACTCGAGGCGCCGGTGCCGCGTCCGGACCGCAACCTGTTCTGCGTCGGCAAGAACTACCACGCCCATGCCCTGGAATTCTCGCGCAGCGGGTTCGATTCCTCCGCGGCGCAGGGCGATCTGCCGTCGCATCCCATCATCTTTTCCAAGGTGCCCGAATCGGTGGTCGCCTCCGGCGCGCCGGTGCTGATCGACCCCGAGGTTTCCACCGCCATCGATTACGAGGCCGAGATCGCGGTGATCATCGGCAAGGGTGGCCGCGGCATCCGGCCCGAGGACGCGATGGGTCACGTCTGGGGCTATACCATCGTCAACGACATCACCGCCCGGGACCTGCAGGGGCGCTACAGCCAGTGGCTGATCGGCAAGTCGCAGGACACGTTCTGCCCGATGGGGCCCTTCGCGGTCACCGCGGACGAGATCGACCTGGCCGATACCTCCGTCATCACCTGGGTGAACGGCGAGATCCGCCAGAACGCCAATACCAGCGACCTGATCTTCGACGTGCCCACCATCATCTCGACGATTTCCGCCGGGCTGACCCTGATGCCGGGCGACATCATCGCCACCGGCACGCCGGAGGGCGTGGGGATCGGGTTCAAGCCGCCGAAATACCTGCGCGACGGCGATATCGTCCGGGTCGAGATCTCGGGCATCGGCACGCTGGAGAACCGGGTGAAGGAGCGCCGGGCATGAGCACGACCATCACCGCTGGCATGACGATCGAGCAGGAGGGGCAGGGCCCCGCGATCATCCTGCTGCACGGGCTGGGCGCCACGTCCAATTCCTTTCAGCCGCTGATCCCCGCGCTGGGCGGCCGCCGGGTGATCCGGCCCGACCTGCCCGGCGCCGGCCGCTCGCCCACGCCGCGCGCGCCGATCGACGTGCCGGGTCTGGTGGACGCGGTGCTGCGGATGGCCGGCGATCTGGGGATCGAGGAGGCCGACCTCGTGGGCCATTCCTTCGGTACGCTGATCGCGCAGCACGTGGCGCAGGCGCGGCCGGCGCTGGCCCGCACGCTCACGCTGTTCGGACCGCTGATCGAGCCTGCCGAGGCCGCCCGTGGCCGGCTGAGGGAACGGGCGCAGCTGGCACGCGAACAGGGCATGGCCCCGGTGGCGGAACAGATGGCGGCCGGCGGCTTGGCCTCCGGCTCGGACGAGAGCAATGCGGCGGCCGTGGCCTTCGTGCGCGAGAGCCACATGCGCCAGGATGCCGAGGGTTTCGCCCTGAGCTGCGAGGCGCTGGCCGGCGCGCACCGGGCGGATCCCGGCGCGCTGAAGATGCCGGTAACGATCGTGACCGGAGACGAGGACGCGGTGGGTCCGCCCTCGGTCGCGCACCAGCTGGCGGACGAGCTGGCCCATGGCAAGGCGGTGATCCTGCGCGGCTGCGGCCACTGGACCCCGATCGAGAAGCCGGCCGAGTGCCGGAGGCTGTTAGGTGAAAGCGTCGGGAGGACTTGACCGGCGCGAGTTAGGGATTTGCCGGCGCTTGGGAGGGTGCTCGGCGAGAGGGAGGAGAAAATGGCAGCGTATTCCAACGGCTGGAACGGCGACGGCGGGTCCGTCCTGTTCACCAACGTGCGCATTCTCGACGCGACGGGCGAACAGCCCTATTCCGGCGAGGTCCTGGTCCAGGGCAACCGCATCAAGCAGATCACGCGCGGCTCGTCGCGCTTCTCGCAATCGCATACCTCGTCCGGCGCGGCGGTGATCGACGGCATGGGCGCCACGCTGATGCCCGGCATGATCGACGCCCACCTGCACCTGTCGTGGAACAACGCCCCCGGTATCGACCCGATCCAGATGATGGAGGTCGAAGAGCACATGCTGGTCACCATGGAGATGGCCAAGCTGGTGCTCGACGCGGGCTTTACCGCCGGGCGCGGCGCCGCCGCCGCCAAGCCGCGGCTCGACGTGGTGGCCAAGCGCTTCATCAACGAGGGCCGCTTCCCCGGGCCGCGCTACCTGGCCGCCGGGCCGGAAATCACCACCGTGGGCGGGCTGGGGGACTCCGCGCCCTCGCATATCCCGCATGAGGGACTGAACCTCGGCATCGTGGTCTCGGGCCCCGAGGAGGTCCGTCGCGTGGTCCGCACGCTGATCAAGTACGGCGTCGACGCGATCAAGCTCAACCTCTCGGGCGAGGAGATCACCGGCATGGGGGCGGAAGAGACGCCCATGTCCGAGGAAGAGGTGGCCATGGCCGCGCAGGAGGCGCGCTGCCGCAACAAGGTGCTGGCGGCGCATGCCCGGTCCTCGGGATCGGTGCTGCAATGTATCCGGCACGGGATCCAGAACATCTACCACGCGTCATTTGCCGACGAAGAGGCGCTGGACGCGCTGGAGGCGGCACGCGACCACCATATCGTGGCCCCCGGCATCGCCTGGCTGATCAACACCGCCCGCCACGCGGAGCAATGGGGGATCAAGCCCGGGTCGGAAATGTCGATGCTCTACGAGCGCGAACTCGAGATGTGCATCGACACCATGAAGAAGATGCACCGGCGCGGCATCCGCATCTGCATCGGCGGCGATTACGGCTTTGCCTGGACGCCGCAGGGCACCAACGCCAAGGACATCGAGACCTTCGTGACCACGCTCGGCTTCTCGCCGATGGAGGCCATCCTCGCCTCGACGAAATATGGCGGTCACATCATGAACATGGAAAACGAGCTGGGCATGATCAAGGAAGGCTACCTTGCCGACATGATCCTGGTGGACGGCGACCCGCTGGCGGATGTGCGCATCCTGCAGAACAAGGATCGGCTGCTCGCCATCATGAAGGACGGCAAGTTCCACAAGGCGCCGCGGACCGACGACGCGCGCCGCCGGCTGACTGCCTGAACCCATGTCCGAGACGTCGCGCAGCACATCCGATCCGCTTGGCCAGGGGCAGGGGATCACCTTCCGCCAGGTATTGCTGGTGGGGGCGCTGATCCTGTTCGCGATCTTCGTCTGGATGGTCTTCGCCCAGTGGCCGGAATGGCTGGACGCCATCCTGATCTCGAAAAAGGCGTTCCTCTCGGCGATCCTGAACGGGCTGACGCTGGCGGGGCTCTACTTTCTCGTCGCCAGCGGCTTCACGCTGGTCTTCGGGCTGATGCGCAACGTGAACCTGGCCCATGGCTCGCTCTACCTGCTGGGGGCCTATGTCGGCTACGAGTTCGCCAACTGGACCGGCTACTGGCTGCTGGGGCTGGCCGCGGGGTTCCTCGTGCTGGCGGTGGTGGGGCTGGTGATGCAGGTGCTGGTCTTCCGCCGGCTGGAGGGCGACGACCTGCGCCAGACGCTGGTGAGCATCGGCATCTCGGTGGTCGCGGCGGACCTGATGCTGGCCTATTGGGGCGGCACCACCTACCAGTTCCTGACGCCCAGCTGGCTGAGCGGCGCGGTCTTCCTTCCGGTCGTCACCGCCGTGCGCTCGAACGGGTCCGAGGTCTTCCTGGCTTATCCCTTCTACCGGCTGGTGGTGCTGGGCGCGGCGATCGTGATCGGCGTGGGCCTCTGGCTGCTGATCAACCGCACGCGCATCGGCTCGATGATCCGCGCCGGGGTGGATGACCGCGACATGCTCGCCGCCTCGGGCGTCAACGTGCATTTCGTCTTTGCCATCGTCTTTGCGCTGGGAGCCGGTCTCGCCGGGCTCGCGGGGGTGGTCGGCGGCTCGGCCCTGTCGATCGCGCCGGGCGAGGACGTGCGCTACCTGCTGGCCTCGCTGGTGGTGGTGATCGTGGGCGGCATGGGCTCCATCGTGGGCGCGGCCATCGGCGCGCTGATCATCGGCCTGGCCGAGCAGATCGGGCTGGTCTACTTCCCGACCTACGGCGTGGTGCTGACCTTCGTGATCATGGTGGTCACCCTCGCGATCCGTCCGCAGGGCATCATGGGGAGGTCGATGTGAGCGACATTTCCCATCCCCCGCGCGACGGCGCGACGCCCGGCAAGGGCTGGTTCGAGAGCGTGGGCATCGGCCACCTGCTGCTGGGCTTCTTCCTTCTGGTATACCCGGCGATGGCCAGCGACTTCTTCCTGACGCAGATCGGGGGCTATTCGTTGATCCTCGGGATGATCGCGCTGTCGCTGATGCTGCTGGCGGGCTACGGCGGGATGGTGTCGCTGGCGCAGATCACCGTGGCGGGGGCCGCGGGCTACGTCGTGGCGATCTTCGGAGAGAACAATTCCGGCGTCTACGGCTTCGGCTGGCCCTGGTGGGTCTACGGCCCGCTGGCGATCCTCATCGCCTCCTTCGCCTCGGCGCTGATCGGCTGGATCGCGGTCCGGACCGAGGGCATCTACACGATCATGATCACGCTCGCCGTGGCGACCGCGTGTTTCTACTTCGCGCAGCAGAACTATGCGCTGTTCAATGGTTTCCCGGGTTACAACGGCCTGCGCGCGCCCGAGGTCTTCGGCCTCAACTGGCGCGATCCCGTGCCCTTCTACTACCTCTGCCTCGCCAATGCGGTCGTGGCCTATGTCGCGGTGCTCTACGGCGCGCGCTCGACCTTCGGGCTGACGCTTCAGGCGATCCGAGACAACCAGCGGCGGATGCGCTCCATCGGCTTCGACGTCACCGCGCACAAGGTCTTTGCCTGGTGGCTGGCGGGGCTGATCGCGGGGGCGGCGGGGATCCTTCTGGTGTGGTTCAACGGGCGGATCTCGCCCGGGACCATCGCCGTGGGGCCGTCGATCAACATTCTCGTCATCGCCATCATCGGCGGGCTGCGTCACCCCATCGGGCCGTTCCTCGGCGCGGTCATCGTGACGCTCATGCAGACCTTCGCCATCGACATCATCGGGGCCGAGCGCTTCAACACCCTGATCGGCATGGTGTTTCTCGTGATCGTGCTCATCTCGCCTGACGGAATCCTCGGCCTGTGGGAGCGGTTCAAGCCGCGGGCCGGGGCGGAGGACTGGCGGTCGTCATTGGGGACGTCCGCCGGGAAAGTTGAAAACCAAGGGAGGAAGACATGACTATGAAAAGACGCACGCTACTGGCCCTGACACTGGCCACCAGCCTGACGGCGCCGTCGCTGGCGCTGGCCCAGTCGGACCCGATCAAGATCGGTCTCCTCGCGACCTTCGAGGGCGCCTTCACGGTGCTCGGCGAAGACGGCGAGCGCGGCGCGATGACCGCGGTGGACGAGTTCGGAGGAGAAGTCGCCGGCCACGAGATCGAGATCATCAAGGGCAGCTCCGACGCGTCGCCCGACAGCGCGGTCCGCGCCGCCCGCAAGCTGGTGGAGCAGGATGGCGTCGAAATCCTCATCGGGCCGCTTTCCGGCGACGAGGGCATCGCGATCAAGGACTTCGCCAAGACCCACCCCGAGGTGACCTTCCTCAACGGCAGCTCGGCCGCGCAGGACACCACGCTGCGCGACCCGGCCGACAACTTCTACCGCTTCTCCACCGACGGGGCGCAGTGGATGGCGGGCCTGGGCGATTACGCCTACGACGAGAAGGGCTATCGCAAGGTCGCGACCGTGGCCGAGGATTACTCCTTCCCCTACACGCAGGTCTTCGGCTTCATGGCCGAGTTCTGCAAGGCGGGCGGCACGGTGCCCTCGAAATCCTGGGTGCCCATCGGCAACAAGGACTATTCCTCGGTCATCGCCGCCATCCCGGATGACGTGGACGCGATCTACGTGGCCCTCGGGGGCGCGGATGCGGTGAACTTCCTGTCGCAATACTACGACGCGGGCGGGCAGGCGCCGCTGCTGGGCGGCTCGATCACCGTCGACCAGACGGTGCTGACCGCCAAGGGCCGGATGAAGGACGTGCTGGTGGGCACCCCCGCCGCCGGGCCGACCGCCGACACCAATGACAGCGAGGCGTGGAAGGAATTCACCGCCGCCTACAAGAAACAGGACGGCGCCTTCCCGTCGCCCTCGCTCTTCGCGCATGCCTACTACGTCAACATGAAGGCGGCGCTGCTGGCGCTTGAAGAGGTCGACGGCGAGCTGTCGGACGATCAGCAGGCGTTCCGCGACGCGCTCTCCTCGCTGGAGTTCGAAACGCCCACCGGCAAGGTGTCGCTCGACGACAACCGCAACGCCGTGGCCGACATGTACCTCACCGAGGTGACCGAGGCCGAGGACGGCACGCTGGTCAACGAGCTGGTCAAGGTCACGCCGCAGGTGAACCAGACGCTGGGCATCGACAAGGAAGAGTTCATGGCCCTGGGCGCCGTGAGCCGTGAAAACCCAAGCTGCCCGTAAGCGGCGCGACACCGGACGAGGACCGATCATGGCAACGAATGTCGCGGCATCACGGCTTGAAGGAACCGGCGCCAACGCGCTGGAGCTCGAAGGCGTGGGCCGTCGCTTCGGGGCCCTGACGGCCCTCTCCGGGATAAACATGAGGATCGCGGCCGGCGAACGGCGCGCGGTCCTCGGATCGAACGGCGCGGGCAAGACCACGCTGTTCAACACGATCACCGGCGATTTCAACCCGACCAGCGGCACGATCCGCTTCTTCGGAGAGGACATCACCACCCTCGCGGCGCATGAACGCATCCGCCGGGGGCTGCGCCGGACCTACCAGATTTCCCAGCTCTTCACGAACCTCACCGTGCTGGAATCCGTCTACCTTGCCTGCCGCGGCGTGTCGCGCCGGCGGTTCTCGCTGCTGCGCCCGCGCGCCTCCGACGGAGCCATGGCGCAGGCCGAGTCCATCGTCCACGCCGTCCACCTCGACGACGACCGCGAGGTGATGGTGGGCACGCTGTCCCACGGCCAGCAGCGGCAGTTGGAGATCGCGCTGGCCCTGGCGGGCGCGCCGCGCTTCATCCTGTTCGACGAACCAGCCGCGGGCCTGTCGCCCACGGAGCGGCGGGATCTCATCGCCATCCTGAACGCATTGCCCCGGCACATCGGCTACATCATCATCGAGCATGACCTCGACGTGGCGCTGCGGGTCTCTGAATACGTCTCCATGATGCATAACGGCACGCTCTTCACCGAGGGCACGCCGGAAGAGATCGAGAACGACCCGGCGGTGCAGGAGATCTACCTCGGAGGGGGCCATGGCTAGATCGCCGCAGACACCGCGCGCCGCGCTCGCCATCGAGAATCTGCACGTCTATTACGGCGAGGCTCACGTGGTGCAGGGCGTGTCGCTGACGCTCGACGCCGGCGTGATGAGCGTCGTCGGCCGCAACGGCATGGGCAAGACGACGCTCTGCAACTCCATCACCGGGCTGAAGGAGGTGGGCGCGGGCTCGATCCGGCTGCACGGGCGCGAACTCACGCGGATGGAGCCGCACCAGATCCACAATGCGGGCGTGGCCTACGTGCCGCAGGGCCGCCGCGTCTGGGCGAGCCTCAGCGTGGACGAGCACCTGCGCCTCGCCGCGCCCCGCGGCAACGACGCGGCCTGGACGCTCGACCGGGTCTACCAGACCTTCCCGCGGCTCTACGAGCGGCGCACCAATGGCGGCTCGCAACTGTCGGGCGGGGAGCAGCAGATGCTGGCGATCTCGCGCGCGCTGCTGGCCAATCCGCGGCTGCTGGTCATGGACGAGCCGACCGAGGGGCTGGCCCCCGTCATCGTCGACCAGGTGGCCGAGATGCTGCTGGAGCTGGGCCACGAGGGCGAGATGTCGATCCTCGTGATCGAGCAGAATATCGGCGTGGCCTGTTCGGTCTCCGACAAAGTGGCGATCATGGTCAACGGGCAGGTGAACCGCACGCTGGACGCTTCCGTGCTGGCCGCCGACCGCGACCTGCAGCAGCGCCTGCTGGGTGTCGGCCGCCATGCGGAGGAAGAGCCCGAGGCGGCGCCGACCCCCGCCGAGAGCCACAGCGCGGAGCAGAACCTGTCAGCCGTCTACGTGGTCTCGCGCGGGGAGGGGGGCGGCGCGCCTTCCGACAGCGGCGCGACCCGCCGGATGACCGAGCTGCCCAATCGCTGGAACCTGCCGGCCTCCAGCCTGCACAGCGCCGCGACGGAGCAGGAGAAGCCCGCCGCAGACGGTCCGGGGCGCGAGGTGTTCCGCATCCCCTATGCCGAGCGCTTCGGGCGCACGGCGCTGGTGGCGGGCACTTTCGACACCAAGTCGCGCGAGCTGCGCTTCCTCGCCGACCGCCTGAAGGAGCTGGGCATCCCGGTGCGCACCGTGGATCTCTCGACCTCGCAGAAACCCTCGCGCGCGGATGTCACGCCGATGCAGGTGGCGGGCTACCACCCGCGGGGCAGCGCCGCGGTCTTCTCCGGCGACCGGGGCCGGTCGGTGGAGGCGATGGCCGAGGCCTTCGGGCGTTTCATGGCCGAGCAGCGCGGCATCGGCGGCGTCATCTCGGCCGGCGGGTCGGGCGGCACGTCGCTGGCCACCGCGGGGATGCGGGCGCTGCCGGTGGGCGTGCCCAAGATCATGGTCTCCACCGTCGCCTCGGGCGATACCCGCGCCTATGTGGGCGCGTCGGACATCAACATGTTCCACTCGGTCACCGACGTGCAGGGGCTGAACCTGATCTCGGAACGGGTGCTGGGCAACGCCGCCCACGCGCTGGCCGGGATGATCGCCGCGCTGCCCAGCGGGGAGGAGCTGGCGGCGCAGCGGGCGAGGGCGCGTCCGGCGCTGGGTCTCACCATGTTCGGCGTCACGACGCCCTGCGTGCAGGCGGTGCAGGCGGCGCTGGAGCCGGATTACGACTGCCTCGTCTTCCACGCCACCGGCACCGGCGGCATGGCGATGGAGGCTTTGGGCCATTCCGGGCTGCTGAGCGGCTTCGTCGACATCACCACCACCGAGGTCGCGGACATGATCGTCGGCGGGGTCTTTCCCTGCGAGCCCTCCCGCTTCGGCGCGGCCATCGACACGGGGCTACCCTGGGTCGGCTCCTGCGGCGCGCTCGACATGGTGAACTTCGGCCCGCGCGACACCGTGCCCGACCGGTTCAAGGGGCGGAACTTCGTCTTCCACAACCCCTCCGTCACGCTGATGCGTACCACGCCAGAGGAATGCCGCGAGATCGGCGAATGGATCGGCGGGCGCATCAACCGGATGGAAGGGCCGGTGCGCTTCCTCATCCCCGAGGGCGGCGTGTCGATGCTCGACAAGCCCGGGGCGGCCTTCCACGACCCCGCCGCCGACCGCGCGCTCTTCGAGGCGATCGAGGGCACCGTGCGCCAGACCGCGCGCCGGCAGGTGCTGCGGGTGAACGCCAACATCAACGATCCGGCCTTCACGGAGGCCATCGTCAGCGCCTTCGGCGCCATTGCCGGCCCGAAAAGGAGGACTGCCTGATGCCGAGGTTCAACCGCCGCGACCTGGTCGAGAAATTCCAGCAGATGAAGCGCGACCGCGTGCCCATCGTCGGCGGCGGTGCGGGCACGGGGCTGTCCGCCAAGTGCGAGGAAGCGGGCGGCATCGACCTGATCGTGATCTACAATTCCGGCCGCTACCGCATGGCCGGGCGTGGATCCCTCTCGGGGCTCTTGGCCTACGGCAACGCGAACGAGATCGTGGCCGAGATGGCGCACGAGATCCTGCCGGTGGTCAGGCACACGCCGGTGCTGGCGGGGGTGAACGGGACCGATCCCTTCTGCCTGTTCGAGCCCTTCCTGCGGCAGCTCAAGGAGATGGGCTTTGCCGGAGTGCAGAACTTTCCCACCGTGGGGCTGATCGACGGCACCTTCCGCGCCAACCTGGAAGAGACCGGCATGTCCTACGGGCTGGAGGTCGACATGATCCGCATGGCCCACGAGCTGGACATGCTGACCACGCCCTACGTCTTCTCGGCCGACGAGGCGACGGAGATGGCGCGCGCCGGCGCGGATATCATCGTCTGCCACCTGGGCCTGACCACCGGCGGCAGCATCGGGGCGGAGACCTCGCTCAAGCTGGAGGATTGCCCGGCGCTGGTCGACGAATGGTCGGAGGCCGCGCTCAAGGTCAACAAGGACGCCATCGTGCTGGTGCATGGCGGGCCGGTCTCCTCGCCCGAGGATGCGGCCTTTGTCCTCGGCAACACATCGAATTGTCACGGGTTCTACGGCGCTTCCTCCATGGAGCGGCTGCCGACGGAGATCGCGCTGACGGAACAGACGAAGAAGTTCAAGGCGGTGACGTTCTGAGGGCGCAGGCCCCGGACCGCCGAGCGGAGGGAGGAGAGAGATGTCAGGCGAAGTGATAAGTCAGCTGCTGATCTGGCTGGTCGTGATCGTCATCGCGCTGGTGGTGGCGGTCTACGTGTTGCGATGGCTCTACAGGCGGTCGACCAAGGAAACCGCCTTCGTGCGGACGGGTTTCCTGGGCGAGAAGGTGGTGGTGAACGGCGGTGCCTTCGTCATCCCGGTGCTGCACGAGATCACGCCGGTCAACATGAACGTGCTGCGCATCGAGGTGCCGCGCCGGGACGGGCAGGCGCTGATCACGCGCAACCGGATGCGGGTCGACATCACGGCCGAGTTCTTCGTGCAGGTCGGATCCTCGCGCGAGGCGGTGGCCGCCGCGGCCCAGACGCTGGGCAGCCGCACCATGCGCGAAGAGGGGCTGACCGCGCTGCTGGAAGGCAAGTTCGCCGCCGCCATGCGCACCGTCGCCGCCCGCATGACGCTGGAGGAGATGCACGAGGAGCGGGGGCAATATGCCGATGCCGTGCGCGAGGTCGCGGCACAGTCGCTGGCGCGCAACGGGCTGGAGCTTGACGCCGTCGCCATCGCCGATCTGGACCAGACGGCGCTGGAGCATTTCGATCCGTCCAATGCCTTCGACGCCGAGGGCCTGACGCAGATCACCGATTCCATCGAGGCGCGCCGCAAGATGCGCAACGAGATCGAGCAGCGCACCCTGGTGGAAATCCGCACCCAGAACCTCGCCGCGCAACGGCAGGTCTACGACATCGAGCGCGACCAGGAATATGCCCGGCTGGAACAGGAGCGCGAGCTCGAGGTGCGTCGCGCGGCGCAGCGGGCCGAGCTGGTGCGCGAACGGGCGCTGAAGGAGCAGGAGAGCGAGCAGGCGCAGCTCACCTCGCGCGAGGCGATCGAGAAGGCGCGCCTGGCGCAGGAACGCGCCATCACCGACGAGCGGATCAAGTCCGAGGAAGAGACCCAGCGGCGCGAGATCGCGCGGCGCCGGGCCATCGACGCGGCCGAGATCGAGAGCCGCGAGCAGACCGAGCGCGAACAGATCGCCTACGAGCTGGAGATGGAGAAGGTGCGCATCGCCCGCGAACTCGAGCGGCGCGAACGCGAGATCGCCAGCGAGAAGGCCATCGAGATCCACGCGCTGGAGCGCCAGATCGCCATTGCCGCCAAGGCGGTGGAAGTGTCGCAGGCCGAGGCCGAGAAGCAGCGCAACGAGATCGTGCAGGCCCAGATCACAGAGGCCGAGCGCGTGGCGCAGGACCGGGCACTCGACGAGGTGCGCATCGAGCGCGAGCGTCGTCTGGACGCGCTGCAGATCGCCAAGCGGCAGGCGTTCGAGGAGGCCGAGCTCGCCATGTCCGAGGAGGTGGAGCGCGCCAAGCTCGCCACCGACCGGGCCATCGCCGAGGCGCGCATCCTCTACGAGCGCGACATCTCGACCGCCCGCGTCGACAGCGACCGCATCGTCGAGAGCGCGGAGATCGACAAGGCCGTGGAACTGGCGAAGAAGTCGCAGGAACGCTCCTCGGCTCTGGCTGCCGCGGCCGCTGTCCGTGCAAAGGCCGTGCAGGCCGAGGAACAGGCGCTCACCGCCCGCGAGAAGGAGGTGGCCGAGCGCCGCAGCCTGACCGAGCGGATCGCGACCGAGCGCGAGGTGGCGCGCGAGGCGCTGCGCGTGACCGCGCGGGCCGAGGCGGAAATGAACGCCGCCAAGAGCCTGGCCGAGGCGCAGAAGATCACCGCCGTCGCCCGGGCCGAGGCCGAGAAGGTCGCAGCCCTGGCCGCCAGCGACCGCTACAAGGTCGATGCCGAAGGCCACCGCGCCCTCAACGAGAGCGAGAACGCGCTGTCGGAGGATGCCCGCCAGGCCCGCCTGCGCGAGAAGCTGCTGGAGCGGCTGGAAGGCATCGTGCGCGAAAGCGTCCGGCCGATGGAGAAGATCGAGGGCATCAAGATCCTCCACGTGGACGGCATCGGTGGCCACGAGGGCGGCCGGAAGAACGTGACCGACGAGGTCATGGATTCTGCCCTGCGCTACCGCGTGCAGGCGCCGATGATCGACAACCTGATGAAGGAGATCGGGATCGAGGGCGGCTCCATGGGGCGCATGACCGACGTGCTGCGCAACGCCAAGGACATGGCCTCGCTCGCCGACAAGGCGGAGGGCAAGATCGCCGCCGGCAGCAGCGAGACGGAGGCGTCGCGCGATGACGACGACCGCTAGGACCTTGCGGGCACATCCCGGGGCGGCACCCTGCCGCTCCGGGGGATACGCCGCGGGAGGCCGGCCATGACCCGCGTCTACGTCTCCAGCGTCATTCCCGCACCCGCCGCCACGGTCTGGCGCCGGGTGCGGGACTTCAACGCGCTGCCCCAGTGGACTTCCTTCGTCGCCGAAAGCCGGATCGAGCAGAACCTGCCGTCGGACAAGGTGGGCTGCATCCGCAACTTCACTCTCAACGATGGCGGGCGCATCCGCGAGCAGCTGCTGGCGCTGTCGGATTACGACATGAGCTGCACCTACGCGATCCTCGAAAGCCCCATGGGGGTGGAGAATTACGTGGCCAAGCTGACGCTCACCCCGGTGACGGACGGCAATGTCACCTTCGCCCAGTGGCAGGCGGATTTCGACTGTGCGCCGGGCCGCGAGCAGGCGCTGACCGAGCAGATCGGCGGGGGCGTGTTCCAGGCGGCCTTTGCCGCGCTCAAGGCGTCCTTCGGCGGGCGCTGAGCATGACCACCCGCACCCGTGAGGCCCGCGCCGGGGGAGGACCGTCATGACGCGCGTGCGTGAAAGCGCGATCCTCGATGTTCCGATCGACGAGGTCTGGCGGTGGGTGCGCGACTTCAACAGCCATGTCCACTGGCACCCGGCCATCGCCCGGAGCGAGATAGAGGCGGGGATGCCCCCGGACGCGGTGGGCGCGGTGCGGGCTTTCACCCTTCAGGACGGCGGCTTCCTGCGCGAGCAGCTGCTGACGCTGGACGACGATGCCCGCGAGCTGAGCTATTGCCTGCTGGAGGCGCCGATCCCGCTCGACGATTACGTGGCGACGATCCGGCTGCTGCCCGTGACCGATGCCGACGCGACCTTCTGGCAATGGGAAAGCGAGTTCAATCCGCCGCCCGACCGGGCGCGCGAGCTGGCCTCGCTGGTGGCCGACGACATCTACCGCGCCGGGATGCGGGGGCTGGAACGTCACCTGCAGTCACGCGCGGGCGCCCCCG
The DNA here is from genome assembly GCA_005473895.2 of Carideicomes alvinocaridis. GTDB lineage: Bacteria > Pseudomonadota > Alphaproteobacteria > Rhodobacterales > Rhodobacteraceae > Carideicomes > Carideicomes alvinocaridis. The sequence goes on along the minus strand of SRJI02000001.1, from coordinate 44,063 downwards.
GTGTCCATCGCGTGGCGCGCCCGGCCGAGGACACCCGTCCCGAGCGCCCGGCGCCGGTGGAGCGGCCTCGCGACGTGGAGCCGGCAGGTCTGCATCCACCCCGGGCGGCCTCCGGCTCTCACCTGACCGGGCAGGCCGTGGTGATGGCGCGCCATGGCGGGCCGGAGGTGCTGCGGCTGGAGGAGGTCGACGTGCCGCCGCCGGGACCCGGGGAGGTGCGGCTGCGGCAGAGCCATGTCGGCGTGAACTTCATCGATGTCTATTGCCGCACGGGCTATTTCGACCTGGTCACGCCGCCCGGCGTGCCGGGGATGGAGGCGGCGGGCGTGGTGGAAAGCGTGGGCCCCGGGGTCACCCATCTCGCGGCCGGGGACCGCGTCGCCTATGCCTGCCCGCCGACCGGGGCCTATGCCTCGGTCCGGACCATGGGGGCGGACCTCGTGGTCCGGATCCCCGACTGGCTGGGCACGCCGCAGGCCGCCGCGGGGCTGATGAAGGGCGTGACGGCGGGCTTCCTGCTGCATGACGTCCACCGGGTGCAGCGCGACGATTGCGTGGTGGTCCATGCCGCCGCGGGCGGGGTGGGATCCCTGCTGACCCAATGGGCCAGCGCCCTCGGCGCCAATGTCATCGCCACCGTCTCCGACGAGAGGAAGGCCCGGGTCGCGGAAGCCAACGGCGCGCATACGGTGGTGATCGGGCGCGGGCAGGACTTCGTCGACACCGTGCGCCAGCGGACCGGAGGGCGGGGCGCCGACGTGGTCTACGACGCGATCGGGCGGGACAGTTTCGACGCCTCCTTCGCCGCGCTGGCGCTGCGCGGGCACCTGGTGTCCTTCGGCCAGGCCTCCGGCGATATCGGCGCGCGCGAGATCGGCCCGATGTCGAGCAAGTCGCTCACCCTCTCGCGGCCGAATTACGGGCATTACATCCTCGACCGCGAGATGATGACGATGCAGGCGGAGCGGCTGTTCGACGCGCTGGATCGCGGCTTCGTCACCATCCCCGAGCCGCGGCTGGAGCCGCTGGACGCGGTCGCCCAGGTGCATGCCGATCTCGAGGCGGGCCGGACGATCGGCGCCATCGTGCTGGAAACCTGAACAGGACGGGGGAAGACTGCCGCGGGCCATCCTCGGCGCTCGCAGGGCGGGCCTTGTGCCTGATCACCGGCGAAGGGCGGTTCCGTCACTCGCCGGGACGGGGGCCCTGCGCCCGGTCCGCCGTGCGGAGCAGCCGGAGCTTGGTCTTCACGATGCGCCGGATCGCGTCCTGTCCCGAGGCGAGCGCGTCGAAGATGTTGGCCCCGTCCTGTCCGGCCGCGGCCACGGCGGAAAGGTAGCCGCCGCGCAGCTCGGTCGCGAAGTTCATCTTGGCAAAGCCCGCATCCACGCAGCGCGTCAGCACCTCGTCCTCCAGCCCGGTGCCGCCGTGCAGCACCAGCGGGGGCGGGGACAGCGACGCGAGCTCGGCGATCAGGTCGAAATCGATCTCGGGCGGGGCGTCGTAGAACCCGTGTGCCGTGCCCACCGCCACGGCCAGCGCATCGGGCCGCACGCCGTCGAGAAACTGCGCGACCGTGGCGGCGTCGACCTTGCCGGCCTCGTCCTCGGACACGACGAGGTCATCCTCGACCCCGGCGATGCGGCCCAGCTCGGCCTCCACGCCGGCATCGGCTTCCGCGCAGAGCTCCAATACCGTGCGGGTGGCGGCGATGTTCTCTTCCAGCGGCCGGGCAGAGGCATCGATCATCAGCCCGGTGCAGCCGGCGCGCAGGGCGCGGCCGATCTGGGGCAGGGATTCGGAATGGTCGAGATGCAGGCAGACCGGGATCGGCGCGGCCTCGGCCATGACGCGCAGCCCGGCGATCATCGGCTCCAGCCGCCCGGCGCGATCCACCGCCTGGCCAAGCGCGAGGATGACCGGCGCACGCATCTCGGTCGCCGTCTCCAGCACCGCCTGCGCGATGTCGAGCGTGTCCACGTTGAACTGCGGCACGGCATAGCCGTTCTCCGCCGCATGGCGCAGCATGGGCGCCAGTGACTGCATTGTCATCGCAAGGCTCCTTTCCCCGGTCGCCCGGGCCTAGTCCATTGCCCGGTCGCCCGGGCCTAGTCCATGTGAAGGCCGCCGTTGATGTCGACGATCTCCCCGGTGATGAAGCCCGCATGGGGCCCGGCGAGGTAGGCGATCAGGTGGGCGACTTCCTCGGCGGCGCAGAAACGGCGCACGGGGATGTCCTGCAGCAGCTCCTGCCGCTGCGCCTCGGTCAGCTGCTCGGTGACCATGGGGGTCAGCACGTAGCCCGGGGCCACGCCGTTCACGGTGATCCCCTGCGCCGCCGTCTCGCGCGCCAGCGAGAAGGTCAGCACCCCCATGCCGCCCTTGGACGAGGCATAGGCGGTGCCGGCGGTCAGGCCGCCGGTCTTGATGCCCAGCGAACAGACATTGACGATCCGGCCCCAGCCGGCCTCGCGCATGGCGGGCAGCACCAGTCGCGACAGGTAGAAGGCGCTGTCGAGGTTGACCGACATGACCTTGCGCCATTCCTCGGGCGAGGTCTCCACCGCCTTGTTGTTCGACAGGATCCCCGCGTTGTTGACGAGAATCTCGACCGGGCCGTGTTCGGTCGCGATGCGCTTGCACGCCTCTTCCACCGCCGCCGGATCGGAGACGTCGAAGCCCAGGGTGGAGACGCGGTCGCCCAGCTCTTCCACGAGGTCGGCCATCGGCTCGGCCTTGAGGTCGGTGGCGATCACCCGGTGGCCGTCCTCGACCAGTTGCCGGACGATGGCGCGGCCCAGCGTGCCTGCCGCGCCGGTCACGAGGGCGAGCCTGCTCTTGTGGTTGCTCATCGGGTCTGTCCTCCTGCGGTCTCCCGGTTTCGGGATGGGGCGGCGCCGTCCTGCGGCGTCTCGAAAATCTCGCGGATCAGCGCGCGCGCCTGCCGCGCCAGCGCCGTGCCGTCGTCGAAATGGTCGCGCCAGACGGCCAGCGCATCGGCATGGCCGGGGGCGAGCCGGCTGCGGGCAAAGGCTTCGACCCCGATCAGCCCGTCATAGCCGCCGTCCCGGACGGGCGCCGCGATGCGGGCGAGGTCGAGGCTGCCCTCGTCCAGCCGTCCGCGGTGGCTCTGGTCCAGCTCGAAATAGCCGAGCCGGGGCAGGGCGGCGCGGGCCGCGGCGGGGGCGTCCCGCTCCTCGATCGCCATGTGATAGGTGTCGACATGCAGGCGCAGGTTCGGCCGGTCGGCCAGCTCCAGGTAGGCGAGGCCCTGCGCCACGGTGTTGATCATCGAGGTCTCGTAGCGGTTCACCGCCTCGGCACAGAGCAGGATACCCGCCTCCGCCGCGAGGTCTGCGATTTCGCCGAGGGTCTCGGCGCTGCGGGCCATGTCGTCGCGTGTCGCGGGGCGGGGCGCATGGCCCAGCGGACCGTAAAGCGCGCCGTTGATCTGCGTCATGCCGATATCGCGCGCCGTGGCGATCACCCGTTCGAGATGCTGCCGACCGCGCTCGCGCCGCTCCGGGTCGTCGGAGCCGATATCGCCGCCGGGGGGCATCCCCGCGGTCCCGATCAGCCCGGCGCCGGAGCCGTCAGCCGCGCGGGCCAGCGCCCCGGGGTCCATCGCGGCAGGATCGCGCAGGGGCAGGGCGAGATGGTCGAAGCCGCATTCCGCCGCAAGCTCCAGCACGCGGCGTACGTTGTCGGGCGCCGGGTCCGCCGACCAGACGCCGGCATGGATCGCTGTCCTGGCCATTCTCACTCCCTTGCGGCCTCCCTCCGAGGGGCGGATCCGCCGTCTGGCTGAATCACTCCCCTTGCAATATGTAACCGGTTACGTAACAGATGACCATGTCCGGATCAGCACGCGGAGGAGAAAAGATGGCGCAGGGCGCGGGACGTTTCGAAGAGGCGCTTGCCGGGGTCGGAGAGCGACGGCTGGACCTTGTCTGCATTGGGCGCGGCATCGCCGACCTCTATGCAGACCAGCTGGGCGGCCGGCTGGAGGACGCGATCTCCTTCTCGATCTACGTGGGCGGCAGCGCCTGCAACATCTGCATCGGCGCGGCCCGGCTGGGCATGCAGACCGCGATGATCCTGCGGGTGGGCGACGATCACATGGGCCGCACCGTGCGCGAGACGCTGGCGCGGAACGGCGTCGATGTCTCGGGCGTGCGGACCGATCCGCAGGCGCCGACGCCGATCTGCGTGCTGGGCGTGCGCGACCAGCAGACCTTTCCCCGCGACCTGTTCGCCAAGGGTGGCGCCTACCTGAACCTGCAGCCCGACGACCTCGACCCCGAACTGTTCCGCGACGCGCGGGCGGTCCTGATCAACGGGTCGTTCTTTGCCTCGGACGAGCTGCGCGCGACCTGTCGCCGGGCGCTGGACCTGGCGCGCGAGGCGGGCTGCGCCACCGCGCTCGACATCGATTACCGCCCCGCGCTCTGGGGGCTGGTGGGGCATGGCGAGGGCGAGGCGGCCTTTGTCGCCTCGGACGAAGTGACGCGCCACTTCGCGGAATTCCTGCCTGATTTCGATCTGGTCGTCGGCACGGAGGAAGAGATTGCCATCGCCGGCGGCGCCGAGGACAGCCTGGAGGCGGTGCGCGGCATCCGGGCGCTGAGCGAGGCCACCATCGTGCTGAAGCGCGGCCCGGCGGGCTGCGTCACCTTCGACGGCCCGATCCCCGACGATCTGGAGCAGGGCACGGTCGTCCCGGGCTTCGAGATCGAGGTGATGAACACCGCGGGCGCGGGCGACAGCTTCATGGCCGGGATGACCACCGGCTGGCTGCGCCGGGACGGGATTCAGGCGGCGTCGCGGCTGGCCAATGCCTGCGGCGCGGTCAACGTGGCGCGCCACGGCTGTTCGGATTCGGCGCCCTCGGACAAGGAGATCGCGCTCTTCATGCAGGGCGGTATCCGCCAGCCGGAGGAAAGCGCCGGGATGCGCCGCCTGCACGCGCTGCTGGGCCGGCAAGACAAGCCGGTGCCGGACGGGGTGCTGGACCTCGGCAGGGTGCTGCCCGACGCGGGCCGCGACCTGCTGCGCGCCACGGCCGCGACCATCGCGGAGGGCGGGGTGAAGGCTGTCATCTGGCCCGCGACCGAGGGGTTTTCCACGCTCGCCGTCGCCACCGGCCGGGGCGCCTGGATCGCGCGAAACCTGCCTGACGCCTGCACCGGGTCGGGCCTCGGCGCCGGGGTGCGGCTGATGTCCACCCTGCGCCGCTGGCCGCGCGAACATGTTGTGAGGATCGCGCCGCAAGGCGCTGATGATATGGAGAAAATCGCTGCCATCTGTGCCGCTGCGGCGGAGACCCGGCACGAGGTTCTGCTGGACTTGCGCGAGGCTGCGGACCCATCCGAGCTCGCCCGCGCGCTGCTGGCGGCCGGCCTGCGCCCGGAGTGGTGGATGCTGGACGAGGACCGGGGCGAAATCGAGGCCGAGATCGACGGGCAGGACGTGCCGCCGCGGGGCGTCATCGTCCAGACCGAGGCCTGGCGCGGGCGGTCGGAACGGGTGTCGGCGCTGGCCGGTGCAGGGGATCCTGCCGAGGATCTGGCGCGCGCCCTGGGTTAGGCGACTGGCGCCGGGCGCCCTGCACTAGGCGTCCGGCGGCGGGGCGGTGGAGTCGCGCAGCACGAGGTCCGCGTCGACCTGCGTGGTATGCGCGAAGTCCTTCTCGTCGAGCTGCGCCACCAGCGCGTCGGTGGCCAGCCGCGCCATGCGCCCCCAATCCACCCGCACCGTGGTCAGCGCGGGCACGAGGTGCCGCGCCCATTCCAGATCGTCGAAGCCGGTGACCGAGCATTGATCCGGCACGCTGATCCCGAGGCTCTGAAGCTCCAGCACCGCGGCAAAGGCCTGCACGTCGTTGTGGCAGATGATCGCCGTGAGGTTCGGATCGCGGCGGATCAGTTCGCGGCAGCTGGCACGGGAATCGGCCATGGAATAGCTGCTGAAGATCAGCCGGTGATCGGGCAGTTCCAGCCCTTCCTCGGCCAGCGCCTGTTCGATCCCGTCGAGCCGCAGGCGCACCCGGTCGCTGCCCTCGATGTCGCCGGCCAGCACACCGATTCGCCGGTGGCCGAGGCTCAGCAGGTGGCGGGTCATGCGTGCCATGGCCCCCGCATTGTCGAAGCCCACGCTGGGATAGGGGGAGGCCGGATCGCAGACGCTGGTGTTGACGAAGGCGATGCGCCGCGCCTCGAGCAGGCGGTAGAGTTCCGGGCGGTGGTCGGCGCCGATCAGCATGATCCCGTCCACGCCGTTGCGCAGAAGTTCCCGCACCTGCTCCAGCTCGCGGTCCTTGTCGAAGCCCGCGAGCTTCACCACGAGGTTGTATCCCAGCTCGGCCCCGCGGGCCTGAAGATGCTCCACCTGTTCGGCGAAGATCGAGTTCTGGATGGTGGGAATCACCACGCCCAGTGTCTGCGAGCGGTGCGAGGACAGCGCCCGCGCCCCGTTATGCGGGATGTAGGTCAGCGTGTCGGCGGCATCCAGCACCTTGCGGCGAATGTCCTTGCTGACCGACTCGGGCCGGTTGAAGACGCGCGAGACGGTCGCGGTGGAGACGCCGGCCAGCCGCGCCACGTCCCGCACACCGGCATAGGTTGAGGACCGGCGCCGGCGGGGCTCGGTCTGCGGATCGTCCTGGGCTGTGTCGCTGCGACGGGAAACCATGTGTCCTGATCCGTGTTGCAGGGCCTTTCGTCAACCCTCGGGGCATCGCGAGGAGTGCCCTGACGACCCGCCGGCCGGCGACGGAGGTCGCGGCCATGCGCGCCGGGTGCGATACTCTCCTTGACACCAGATGAAACCGGTTACATCGTAATGGCAAGCAGAAACGTCATCCGCTGACCCGGGAGGAGGGGGACCGTGACGGACCGAAAGGAGAGGTTCAGCCTGGAAGCGATCGCCGCTGCCGTCCTGATGACGGCGCTGGTGGTGCTGATGTCGGCGCAGGTCATCCTGCGCTTCGGGTTCGGCATGTCGGTCAGCTGGCTGGAGGAGGTGATCCGCCTCGTCTTCGTCTGGGCCGTCTACTCCTGCTTCCTCGTGGCCGCCATCGACGACAAGCACATCCGCGTCGCGCTGCACGTCTCGCTGCTGCCGCAGAAGGCGCAGTTTGTGGTGCTGGGCCTCGCCGACCTTCTGTGGGTGGCGTTCAACGGCGTGGTGATCTGGGGCGCGGTGACCTATTCGCTGTCGCTGCTCGACTTTCCCTACCGCCTGCCGACCACGGGCATCAACCTGATCTGGGCCTTCGCCATCGTGCCGGTGGGGTTCTTCATCCTGTCGCTGCGGATCCTGTTCAACATCCGGCGCCGGATCCGGGGCGAGCTCGACCTCTCCGACGCCCAGACGGAGATGTGATCCGCCTTGAGTCCCGCTGCCCTCATCGCCCTGTCTTTCCTCGCCGCGCTGCTGCTGGGAATGCCCATCGCCGCCGCGCTCGGCGTCTCGGCGCTGGCCGGGCTGCTGGCGGCCGGGCTGCCGCTGGAATACCTGGCGCAGAACGCCTTCAGCGCGATCGACAGCTTTACCCTGATCGCCGTGCCGATGTTCGTTCTGGCAGGTTCGCTGATGGAGCGGGGGCGCCTGACTCATGACCTGATCGGCCTGTCGCGGGCCATCGTCGGGGCGCGCCCCGGGGGGCTGGCCACCGTCACCATCATCGCCTGTTCGCTCTTCGCCGCGATCACCGGCTCGGGCCCGGCGACGACCGCGGCCATCGGGTCGATCATGATCCCGGCGATGATCAAGGACGGCTACGGCCGGGGCTTTGCCGCCGGGCTGACGGCAAGCGGCGGTGGTCTGGGCGTGGTCATCCCGCCCTCGATCCCGATGATCATCTACGGCATCACGGCCGAGACCTCGATCACCGGCCTCTTCGTCGCGGGGGTCGTGCCGGGGCTGCTGCTGGCCGTGGCGCTTTGGCTGACCTCGACGCTGATCAGCCGGCGGCGCGGCTACGGCTCGCCCGAGACCGAGGGAGACCGGCTGGCCGAGATCCGCCGCGCGCTCTGGGGCGCCAAGTGGGCGCTGCTGGCGCCGGTGATCATCCTCGGCGGCATCTATTCCGGCATCTTCACGGTGACCGAGGCCTCCGTCGCGGGCGTGCTCTACGCCATCGTCATCGGGGTCTTCGTCAACCGGGCGCTCGACCTGCGGGGGTTCTACGATTCGCTCGTCTCCACCGCGCGCATCTCGGGCACCGTGCTGATCATCCTGTCCACCGGCCTCGTCTTCGGCCGGATCCTCGCCATGCACCAGATCCCGCAGGAGGTCTCGTCCTTCCTGACGGAGACGATCACCAATCCCTCGATGATGATCGTCATGCTGGCCATCCTGCTGATCATCGTCGGCATGTGGATGGAGACGATCACCCAGATCGTCATCCTCACGCCGCTGCTTCTGCCGGTCGCGCTCGATGCCGGGCTGCACCCGCTGCAATTCGGGGTGATGTTCGTCATCGCCTGCGAGATCGGCTTTCAGACACCACCGCTGGGCGTCAACCTGTTCGTCGCCGGCGGTATCGCGAACTGCAAGCTGGAGGAGGTGTCCAAGGGCGCCCTTCCGTTTGTGGTGGCGGAAACGGCCGTGCTGCTGCTCGTGGGGTTCATTCCCGCGCTCAGCCTCTGGCTGCCGTCGCTATTCGGCTACATCCGGTAAAAGGGAGGACCATCCGATGTATCTCAAGACAACTGCCGCCGCGCTGGCCCTGATCTGCACGGCCGTCCCGGCCTTCGCGCAGGACTTCACCATTCGCCTGTCTCACGGCGACAACGAGACCAACCCGACCCACATCACCGCCGAGGCCTTCGCCGAGAAGGTGGATGAATATTCCGACGGCCGGATCGAGGTGAAGATCTTCCCCTCCAACCAGCTTGGCAGTGAAGAAGAAGTGGTGCGCGCGGTGCGCAACAACACGATCCAGGCGCAGATCCCGGCGATGGCGAACGTCCACCCGGTGGCGCCCTCCACCGGCGTGCTGCTGCTGCCCTACCTCTTCTCCAACAGCGACGAGGCCCATGCCGGGCTTGACGCGATCCTGCCCGCCATGAACGAGAAGGTGACCGAAGAGGCCGGCATCCGCTTCCTCGGCATCCTCGAGAAGGGCTTCCGCGTGCTGACGAACTCCGTCCGCCCGGTGGAGACCATGGACGACCTGCAGGGGCTCAAGATCCGCGTGCCCCCGAACGAGATCAGCATCGAGACCTTCAAGTCCTGGGGGCTGGAGCCGGTGCCGATGGGCTGGGGCGAGGTGTTCACCGCGCTGCCGCAGGGCGTGATCGACGGCCAGGAAAACCCCTACACCACCGCCGTGACGTCGAACTTCTACGAGGTGCAGGACTACATCACCGAGGTCCATTACCAGATCTGGACCGGCCCGCTGCTGATCTCCGAGCGCTTCTACCAGGGCCTGCCGGAGGACCTGCAGGAGGCCGTGAGCAAGGCCGGGCTGGAAGCCGTCCAGATCGGGCGCGAGGCCAATGCCGAGCAGACTCAGCAGGCCATGGAGCGGCTGAAGGAAGAGGGCATGACCCTCTCCGGCGCGCCCAAGGACGAGGATGCCTGGCGCGAGGCCGCCCGCGGCATCTGGCCGAACTTCTACTCGGTCGTCGGCGGCGAGGAATGGGTCAACGAGGCGATGAGCGTCATTGACGAGGCCATCGCGAAGTAAGCCCTGCCACGCGGCGACAGGCCGAATTTGACCAAGAGGGCCCGGGCGCATGTCGTCCGGGCCCTTTTTCGTGCGACCCTGCCGGTCACCCCACTCGTGACTGCGGAACGCGGCGTTTCCGGCCCGCCAGGCGGCCCCGTCCGGGATATGGCGCGTGACGTGCCGCCGGCCGCCACTCGCGCGGGATCAGTGACGCTGGGCAGACACATTGCGCGAGGACATGCCGAGCGTTACTCAGGCCATGCGCGCTCCGAACGGCTGCGCGGCCAGGCCGGAGGCCACTTGGAAGACTGACGCCACAGGGCCGGCGCTTGATGGCAAGGGCGCCGGCCCGCGGGCGGACGTCCAGGGCCTCACAGCGATCTCGCGGCTGGCGCGATGCGGCAGGCGGGCTAGGATGCCGGAAGCGAAGAGCAGCCGAGGACCGCCAATTGACCACGACCGCCGGTGCAACCGAACCCCCGCCCAGTGACACGCGGCGCAGCGGTCCCTTTGCCCCGCTTGCAGACCGGCTCGCCGCGGCGGACCCGGCCTTTTCCCGATCGCGCCTGGCCTCGAGCGCCATGCTGTCCCTGGCGATCGGGGGCGGCGCCGTGGCATTGGTCGCGGCGTTCCATCCGCTGCCGGTGGCGACCTACGGGCTTGTCGTCGTGATGTCCTTCGTCTGCACGCTGGCGGTCAGGGAGCCCACGGCGAGGGGCCAGCTGGTCACCCGGCTCCATGCCTTCTGGGCCGCGTCGCTCTCCGCCTTCGCGGCCAGCCTGCTGGCGCCGCAGCCCGTCATCGCGGACATCGCATTTCTCGCGGTCATATTCGCCTCGGTCTACGTGCGCCGCTACGGGCCGCGCTGGCTGGGCGTCGGGATGGCCGCGGTCCTGGCCTATTTCATCGGCGAGTACCTGAGACCGCCAGCGGAACAGATCGGCTGGCTGGTGCTGGGCACCGCCCTCGCGCTGGCGGCCACCCATCTGGTCACGACCGTGCTGTTGCCCGCCGATCCGGAGAGGGACTTCCGCCGGGCCATGACCACGATCGACCACCGGATCAACCTGATCCTGCGGCACCTGCTGCGCATGAGGGGCGGCCATGGCCCCCGTGGCGACGACGACAAGGCGCTGCGGAAGCATCTGGCGAGTCTCAGGGACATCGCGCTGATGGCCGAGGGGTTCATCCCGCAGGGCACGAGCGGGGCGCTGGCGGCGCGCGGCCCGGCCTCGGACCTGGCGATCGCGCTCTTCGACCTTCAGCTCGCGGTGGAGCGCCTCGTGCGGGCCCGGCACACGGCCTTGCCCGGCGCCGCGATGGTCTCCGAACTGCTGGACGAGCGGGGCAGCCTGTTGCGGCAGGCCCCGGACATGGAGCAGGCCGCGCCCCCCGACCTGGCCACGCAGCTTCTGCTGCGCCTGCGCGACGCGCGGGTCCGGATCAACCGGGCGCTCGGCCCCGAGCCGTCGCCGGCCTTCCTCCCGGTCGAGGACGACGAGGCTGAGGCCGAGCCCGCCACGGCCGCGGCCGAAACGGATGCCGAGGGCGACAAGCCCGCCCGGCCGCTGGTGCCCGAGACCCTGCAACGCCCGATCCAGGTGACGCTGGCCTGCGCCCTGGCGCTCGGGGCCGGGATCCTGCTGTCGCCGACGCGCTGGTACTGGGCGGTGCTGACGGCCTTCATCGTGTTCAACAACACCCGCTCGCGCGCCGACACGGCGATGCGGGCCTTCCAGCGCTCTGCCGGCACGCTGGGCGGGCTTTTTGCCGGCACCGCCGTGGCCACGCTGCTGCAGGGGCACATGGTCGCCTCCGGCATCGCGATCCCGATCCTCTTCTTTCTCGCCTTCTATTTCCTTCAGACCTCCTACGGGGTGATGATCTTTTTCGTGACCATCGCGCTTGCGCTGCTTTACGGCCTGATGGGCATGTTCACGCCACAGCTCCTGATGGTCCGCCTCGAGGAGACGCTGGTGGGCGGCGTCGCAGGGGTGCTCGTCGCCTTCCTCGTCTTCCCGGTCAGGACGTCGGGCGGCGTCGAGGAGGCGGTCGGGGGCTTCGTCGACGCCCTGGACGGCCTGGTCGCCGAGGCCGGCCGCCAGGCGCGCGGAGAGCCGGGCGAGGGCGATCTGGCGGCCCTGTCCCGCGCGCTCGACCGGCGGTACGGCGAGCTGGCCGCGGCGGTCAAGCCGCTCGCCGCGCCCTGGAGCGCCGTGACACGCTTCGGCCATGTCCGCCGGAACCTTCTGCCGTTCACGGCCTCCGCCCATTGGGGCCGCGTGCTGGCCCAGACCCTCGCGACCGAGGCGCCGCTTTCTGCGCCGGAGGTGCAGAGTTTCGACCAGATCGCGGCGGAGCTGTCGGAGCAGACCCGCAGGGTCCGTGCCGCCGGGACAGGGCTTTTCCTGCGGCGACGGGCCGAGGGCACCGGGGAGGCGAGAGCCGTTCCGCCTGTCGCTGGCGGCGCCCCCGGGGACGAGGGGGCGGTGCAGGCCCTCGAAGCCATTCGCGACCGGATGAGGCGCTTGAACCAGGGCGCCGGCGCAGTGGCCCCCAGCTGACCGCGACCGAGTTCGGCGCTCAGGGCGCCTTCCGCCCGCAGACCATTTCGTTGCGGCGTGAACGCGCTGGCCCTGCGGCCGCGCCGCATCCTTCCTGACACCGGGAAATCAGCGGGCGGGGCGAGAAAAAATACATCCTCCGGCAGAATCATGGCAACTGGGCAGAGAGCGGGCAAGATGATCTGCTCTTGTGAAAACAAAATTGTTGACAATACTGACTACGTTACGCAGGGTCGGGCTCAACCAGAGCCTTGGTCCTGCGCGGATTGGAGGGTCGATGCCAAAGAATACGCCAATGGGAGTCACCGAAGTCGTGGATGCCTTGCGCCAGAGTATCGTGGATCACGAGCTGCCCCCCGGCTCCAAGCTGCGCGAGACGCGGCTGGCCGAGGAATTCGGCGTGTCCCGTCCGCGGCTGCGCGAGGCCTTCGGCATCCTCGAGGAACGCGGCCTGATCGAGCGGATCCCGAACCAGGGCGCCGTGGTGTCGCGGCTGACCGCGGACCAGATCAAGTCGCTGTTCGATGTCCGCGAGGTGCTGGAGGCGCTGGCGGTCCGGCTGGCCACGGAAAACGCCCCGCCGGGGGCCTGGGACGAGTTGCGCGAACGGTTCGGCGAACCGGCCGAGACCGCGCTGGCCGACAACGACCTGAATTTCTACGTCGAGAGCGTCAACATGTTCCGGCACCAGAGCTTTCGCGAGGCCCGCAACGAGGTTCTGTCGCAAAGCCTCGACGTGCTCTACGACCGCTCGCGCGTGCTGATTCGGCGGCTCGTGCTGGTGCCGGGCCGGGCCAAGGCCGGGATGCTGCAGCACCGCGAGATCCTCGACGCGATGATCGCCGGCCGCGCCGAAGAGGCCGAGGCCCTGAAGCGCGAGAACATCCGCAGCGCGCGAGCCTGGTTCTCCGAATACGCCAAGTTCCTGTTGTGACCCCGCAATCGCCCCTTTCCGACCCGACGAGGTGAGACCGACGCATGCCCGATGCCGCCCATGACCCCAAGCGCCCGCTGGAAGGGCAGATCGTGATCGAGCTCGGCTCGACCGTGGCCGGCCCGTTCTGCGGGCGACTGCTGGCCGATTTCGGGGCCGACGTGATCAAGGTGGAGCAGCGCGAGGGCGACACGATCCGCTCCATGGGCAAGCGGCGGGAAGGACGGTCGCTCTATGCCGCCTCGATCCTGCGCAACAAGCGCAACATCTCCGTCGACCTGCGCAAGCCGGAGGGGCAGGCGCTGATCCGCAAGCTTTGCGAGGCGGCGGACGTGGTGATCGAGAATTTCCGCCCCGGCACGCTGGAACGCTGGGGGCTGGGCTATGACACGCTGAGCAAGATCAATCCCGGCATCGTGCTGGTCCGGATCTCGGGCTACGGGCAGGACGGCCCCTACAGCCAGCGCCCGGGCTATGGCGTGGTCTGCGAGGCGGTGAGCGGGATGCGCGAGATCACCGGCGACCCGGACCGCCCGCCGGCGCGGGTGGCCGTCTCGCTGACCGATTACATCACCGGGCTCTACGCCGCCTTCGGCACGGTCATGGCGCTGCTGGCGCGCAAGGACAGCGGCACGGGCCAGGTGGTGGACGCGGCGCTTTACGAATCCGCCTTCAGCTTCATGGAGCCGCATATCCCGGCCTTCCAGCAGCTTGGTGCCATCGCGCAGCGGGCCGGGCCGCGGCTGCCCGACAACACGCCCAATTCGCTTTACGAGACCGGCGACGGCCGGGCGATCCACATCGCCGCGATCAGCAGCTCGCTGTTCCGCAAGCTGACCGCCCTGATGGGCAAGCCGGAACTGGCGGAGGACCCGCGCTTTTCCACCGCGGTAGAGCGGTCGCGCAACGAGGATGCGCTCGACGCGCTGATCGGGGAATGGACCGGCAGCCTGACCATCGAGGAGGCGGAGGAGGCGCTGCACGGCGCCGGCATTCCGGGGGCCCGGATCTACAACATGCGCGATATCTTCGACGACCCGCATTACGCCGCGCGCCAGGCCATCGTGTCGCCCGAGGACCCGGTCCTGGGCCCGGTCGCCATGGCCAACGTGGCGCCGCGCCTGTCGGGCACGCCCGGCCGGGTGGCCTTTGCGGGGCGCGGCACCGGGGTCGACACGATCTCGGTGCTGGAAGAGCGGCTCGGCCTCGGCCGGGACGAGATCGACGTCCTTCTCGAGGCCGGCGTGATCTTCGACGGAGAGGCGGCGGAACGCGCGCATGCGCCCAGGCAGGAACAGGAGAGCTGACGTGAGCACCGCGACCAGAACCGCAGGCCCGGAGACGAGCCTGGAGGACGAACTCGCCGCGCGGGAGGACCGGGCGCGTGCCATGGGCGGCCCCGCCAAGCTGCAGCGGCGGGCCGAGGCCGGCTTGCTCAACGCCCGCGAACGGGTCGACCGGCTGATCGAGCCGGGCAGTTTCCGCGAAGTGGGGCTGCTGGGCGTCTCCGGCCCGGTGGAGGCCGACCGCGCCAACACCCCCGCCGACGGCAAGGTCACCGGCTACGGCGTCATGGACGGACGGCGCATCGCCGTCGTCTCCAACGACTTCACCGTCAAGGGCGCCTCGTCGAGCAGCACCAACATGCGCAAGATCGGCCATGTGAAGCGGGTGGCGACGGAGCGCGGCATGCCGATCGTGTTCTTCGGGGAATCCTCCGGCGCGCGCATGCCCGACAACATGGGCGCTCGCGGCATGGGGACCATGCTGGGCAACGATCCCACGCAATATATCCGCGACCGCCGGACGCCCTGGGCCTCGGCGGTGCTGGGCCAGTGCTTCGGCTCCTCGGCCTGGTATTCCTGCCTGTCGGATTTCACCGTGATGCGGAAGGGCGCGGTGCTGGCGGTGGCCTCGCACGGGCTGGCCTCGCTGGCCATCGGCCAGAAGGTGGAGCCCGAGGACCTGGGCGGCTGGAAGCTGCATTCGGAAAAGACCGGCCTCGTGGACCGGGTGGTGGAGACCGACGAGGAGGCGGTGGAGACGATCCGCACCTTCCTGTCCTACATGCCCGCCCATTGCAACGAGGCCCCGCCCGTGACCGAGGCCCCCGACGAGGGGTCGGAAGAGATGAACGCGGCGCGCGACCGGCTGGAAAAGCTGGTGCCCGAGAACCGGCGCCAGGGCTACGACATGATCAAGGTGGTCGAGGCGCTGGCCGATCCCGGCAGCTACTTCGAGTTCAAGCCGCGCTTCGGCCGGGTGGCCACCACGGGCCTGGCCCGCATGGGCGGCCGCAGCGTCGGCTTCGTCGCCAACAACCCGATGTTCAAGGCCGGCGCGCTCGACGTGGATGCCTGCGAAAAGATCACCCGCTTCCTCGTCATGTGCGACAGCTTCAACATTCCCATCATCATGCTGGTGGACACCCCCGGCTTCGTCATCGGGGTGGAGGGCGAGCGCCGCAAGGCGCCCGGCAAGATCATGAACTTCATGTCCGCGCTGCAGCTCTGCTCGGTGCCGAAACTGTCGGTCATCCTGCGCAAGAGCTACGGCCAGGCGTATCTCAACATGGGCGGCGGTCGGAATTCCGACGAGGTCGCCGCGTGGCCCACCGCCGAGGTGAGCTTCATGGACCCGGCCTATTCCGTCGACGTGGTGACCTGGGGCCGCGACGTGTCCGATGCCGAGCGCGAGCGCATCCGCGCCCAGATGCAGCAGGACTCGGACGTCTACGGCCTGGCCGAGATCAACGCGGTGCAGGCGGTGCTGAGGCCGCGCGACACCCGCGCCTACCTGCTCGAGATGCTCGACATCCATTCCGCCCGGCTGAGCGGCGGGGTGGGGCAGCACCGCATGGCCACCTGGCCGACCACATACTGAACCCGCGACACGGCCCGGGCCGGGCCGCGGCCACGACCAACAAGAAAGTGAGTGACACATGGCCAAGCAAGACATCCTCGCGCCGGTAAGCGGCTCCGTCTGGAAGATCGAATGCGAGGTCGGACAGCAGGTCGCCGAGGGCGACGTCATCATGATCCTGGAATCGATGAAGATGGAGATCCCGGTGGAGGCGCCCGCGGCGGGCAAGCTGACCGCGCTTGCCGTCGGCGAGGGCGACGGCGTGGAGGAAGACGGCGTGCTGGGCGCGATCGAGCCATGAACGACCACAGCCCGCCCCCTGCCGGCAGCATGGCCGACCGCCTGGAGGAACTGGAGTTCCGCCGCGCCGAGGCGCGCAAGATGGGCGGCGAGACCTCCATCGAGCGCCAGCATTCCGCCGGCCGCCTGACGGTCCGGGAACGGATCGATGCGCTGGCCGACGCCGACAGCTTCACCGAGCTGGGCGGCCTGGCCGGCACCGGCAGCTACGACGCCCAGGAGCGGCTGCAATCGGTGACGCCCGCGCCCTATGTGGGCGGCACCGTCACCATCGGCGGCCGCAAGGTTGTCGTCGGCGGCGAGGATTTCACCGTGCGCGGCGGCACCACCTTCAGCGCGACGCGCCGCAAGGGCGGGCAGGGCGGCCTGGTGGAGGATTTCGCCTATCATTACCGCCTGCCGCTGGTGAACCTCGTGGACGGGGCCGGCGGCACCGTCGGCTCGATCGAGAAACGGCGGCACACGGTCTTTCCGGGCGTCCACGGTTTCGAGCGCTCGGTCTCGCTGCTGGGCCAGTCGCCGGTGGCCTCGGCCGTGCTGGGCACCGCCGCGGGCGGGCCGGCGGGCCGGGCGATCCTGTCGCATTTCTCGGTCATGATCCGCGGCTCCAGCCAGATCTTCGCCGCCGGGCCGCCGGTGGTGAAACGCTCGCTTGGGCAGCAGATCGACAAGGAGGAGCTGGGCGGCGCCAAGGTCGCGGTGGACAAGGCCGGCACGATCCACAATGCCGCCGACACGGAGGAGGAGGCCTTTGACCAGATCCGCCGCTTCCTGAGCTTCATGCCCCAGAACGTCTGGGAGATGCCGCCCGTCACCGCCTGCGACGATCCGGTGGAGCGCTGCGAGGAGGCGCTGCTGAACATCGTGCCGGAACGGCGCACCCAGGCCTTCGACATGAAGAAGCTGATCCGCCTGATCGCCGACCGGGACTCGGAGTTCGAGATCCAGCCGACCCACGGCAAGTCGGTGATCACCATGCTGGCGCGCTTCAACGGCCGGCCGGCGGGGATCGTGGGCAACAACCCGATGGTCTATGGCGGCGCGATGGACGACAAGTCCGCGCGCAAGCAGATCCGCTTCATGCAGCTCTGCGACACGTTCCACATCCCGCTGATCTTTCTCGTCGACGTGCCTGGCTTCATGGTCGGGCTGCGCGCCGAGGAGAACGCGACGCTGCTGGAGGGGATGCGCGTCGTCCACGCCGCGGCGAATATCAGCGTGCCGACGACCACGCTGGTGATCCGCAAGTGCTACGGCATGGCGGGGATGGCGACCTGCAACAAGAACGGCGTGGATTACAAGCTTGCCTGGCCCACCGGCGAATGGGGCTCGCTGCCGATCGAGGGCGGGGTGGCCGCGGCCTTCCGGCGCGAGATCGCCGCCGCCGACGACCCGGCCGCCAAGGAGCGCGAGATCGAGGCGCGGCTCCGGCCCTTCGCCTCGCCCTTCCGCACCGCCGAGGCCTTCGCCGTCGAAGACATCATCGACCCGCGCGAGACGCGCCCGGTCCTGTGCAGCCTGGTGGAGCTGGCGGAACTCCGGATCGCCCACGATCTCGGGCCGCGCGGCGTCTTCAATTTCCTGCCATGACCGCACGCCTTCGAACGCAGACAGGGGAGGACCAGCCAAAGCGACAGACGGAAGGAAGATGACCCGCCGCGAGGAACGGCGGGACGATTCAACGGGAGGAAACGAAAAATGAAGACATTCAAGGGTTTGATCGCGTCGACCGCGATCACCGCCGCACTGGCGCTGGCCACGCCGCTGGCCGCGCAGGAACGCGTCGCCTTCGGCTCCACGGCACAGAGCTCGGTGCACTACACCTATGCCGTCTCCGCGGCGAAGGCGATCAACGACAATGCCGAGGACCTCGACATCACCGTGATCGTGACGGGCGGGGCGGTGGACAACCTCGCCCGGCTCGCACGCGGGCAGGTGGACATGGGCCTCGGAACCTACGCGACGATCTACCAGGCCTATTCCGGCATCGGCAAGTTCGAGGGCCAGGCCATGCCCAACCTGCGCGGCCTCTGGGTCCACTCCCCGGCGACGCAGGCCTGGGTGGTGCGCGAGGATAGCGGCGTCGGCAGCCTGCCGGACCTGGAGGGCAAGCCCTTCACCCCCGGGCAGCGCGGCTCGGCCACCGAACAGCTGGCGATCCAGATGCTCGAGGTCCTGGGCATCCAGCCCGACTTCCAGCGCCTGACGCTGAGCGACGCGGTGGACGCGGTGAAGGACGGACGCTCCGTCGGCTACGTCAAGGCAGGCGGCGCCGGCTCCATCGACGGCACCACCATGGAGCTGCAGGCCTTTACCCCGATCAACATGCTGAGCTTCACCGACGAGGAAAAGGCCAAGGTCCAGGAGGCGCTGCCCTTCGTCAGCTTCGCCTCCTACGCGGATGGCGAGGTCGAGGACTTCCCCGCCTTCACCGTGCCGGTGCAGGTGATCGGCGAGTTCACCACCAGCGACGCGCTGAGCGACGAACAGGTGATGGCGATCCTCGAGGCGATCGCGGACAATCCGGACGTGCAGACCAATGCCTTCCCGAGCTTCGCGGACGTGGACGTGCTTCAGGACAGCGTCGACCTGATCAACATTCCGCTGCACGCGGGCGCGGTGAAGTTCTACCGGTCGCGCGGCATCGAGGTCCCCGAGGAACTCGTTCCGCCGGAAATGAAGTGATCCCCTGTCGGCCCCCCGCAGCCGGGGGGCCGCTTCCTGCCGGTCCAACCCGAAAGCACCGAACGCCATGACTGACATCGCCGCGGATTCCGAGACCGACGTCGCGCCCTTCGAGACGCATGGCGTCATGGGGCGCATCGTGCTGCTTCTCAGTCTCGTGCTTGTGGGCTTCCACGTCTTCACCGCCGGGTTCGGCCAGTTCCAGCCGCTGGTCCAGAGATCGCTTCACGTGGGTCTGGGCCTGTCGATCGCCTATCTCACCCTCGGGGTGATGACCGGGCGGCCGCGCGGATTTCTCGCCACGCGGTTCGGGCTGGTGCTCAGGGTGGCGGGCGCGCTGCTGGCCGGCGGCATCTGCCTCTACGTGGTGTCGCAGGAAACGCGGATCACCGAATCCTTCATGATCGTCGCCAGCCCGGGCGAGATCGCCGCCGCGGTGGCGCTCATCCTGCTGGTGCTGGTCGCGGCCTACCGCACCACCGGCATGGCGCTGCCCATCCTCGCGGTCGCGGCGCTGCTCTACGCGCTGTTCGGCGACATGATCGGCGGGAAATGGGGGCATACCGGATTTTCCCTGACCTACGTGGTGGAATACCTGTTTCTCGGCACCGAGGGGCTGTGGGGGCTGGTGACCGGGCTCTCGGCCAACCTGATCGCCATCTTCATCATCTTCGGCTCCATGCTGATCGCCACCGGCGGCGCGCGCAGCTTCATGGACATCGCGCTGCTCGTGGCCGGGCGCCGGCCGGGCGGGGCGGCCAAGGTCGCCACCGTCTCCAGCGCGCTGTTCGGGATGCTGAACGGCGCCGCGGTGGCCAATGTCGCCACCACCGGCAACTTCACCATCCCCGCCATGAAGCGACTGGGCTACAAGCCGAGCTTTGCCGGCGCGGTGGAGGCCACGGCCTCGTCCGGCGGGCAGCTCACGCCGCCCATCATGGGGGCCGGGGCCTTCGTCATGGCCGAACTGCTGGGCGTGCCCTATCTCGATATCGTCTACGCGGCGATCATCCCCGCCTTCCTGTTCTTCGCCTGCGTCTGGTTCTCGGTCGATATCGAGGCGCGCCGCGAGGGGATGAAGCCCTTCGATGCCGGCGAAGTCCCCGAGCTGCGCGACGTGCTGCATCCCCGGCGCATCCTGCCGCTGGCCCTGACGCTGGTGGTCACGCTGGGCGCGATGTTCGCCGGCCGCACGCCCACGCTGGCGGCCTTCTACGGGATCGTCACCAACATCGTGCTGTTCCTCGCCTTCGGCGGCTTCGACGCCCGGGAACAGCTCAAGCGGCTGCGCGCGCTGATGGACGGCGCGGTGATGGCGGCGGGCAGCATCCTCAGCATCCTGGCGCTGCTGGTCTGCGCGCAGATCACCCTGTCGCTGATCGGGCTGACCGGCGTCGGCATCAAGCTGAGCGAAAGCATCATGGGCGTCGCCGCCAATGGCGGGCTGCTGGCGGGCACCGCCTTTGCCATGATCGTGGCGCTGATCCTCGGCATGGGGATGCCCACGACCGCCGCCTACCTGCTGGCGGCCGCGGTCGCGGCGCCGGCGCTGATCCAGCTGGGCCTCGATCCGATCGTGGCGCATTTCTTCGTCTTCTACTCCGCGCTGCTGTCGGCCCTGACGCCGCCGGTCTGTACCGCGGTCTTCGCCGCCTCGGTGATCGCGCGGACCCATTGGTGGCCGATCTGTCTGGATTCGATGCGGCTGGCGGCGATGAAATACCTGCTGCCCTTCTTCTTCGTGTTCCGCGAGGCGGTGCTGCTGCGCGGCAGCCCGGCCGAGATCGCCTGGGCCGCGCTGATGGGTCTGGTCGCCTCGATCCTGCTGGCCATCGCGACCGGCCGCTTCTACCTGCGCCCGGTGCCCGCCCCGCTGGCGGTGCTGCTGGGGCTGATCGGCGTCGCGGTCGCCTCGGGGCTCTGGTATCTCGACGTGCTGGCGATCCTCGCGCTCGCGGCCGTGGGCGTGACGCAGCACATGGCCGAGGCACGGGGCAGTGCCGCGGCGAGGGAACAGACCGGCACGCACGGGTAGCGGCGATGGGCCGGCTCATCCTCGTGCTGTGGCCGCTGGCGCTGATGGACATCCTGTTCCACGTCCCGGCCATCGCCATCGCGGCGAGCGCGGTCTTCTTCCTCTACCTCGCCGCATCGCTGGCAGGATCCTCGCTGATGAACCAGCTGCTGGCGGGCGCCATCGCGCTGGCCGCCCTGCTGGTCGCGCTCGAGGACGGCGCACCGCTGAGCCTTGCCTCCGCCTTCACCCACACGCTGGTCTTCGCCGCCTTCGTGCCCTCGGCGCAGCTTCTGCGGACGGTGGCGGAAAGCGATCCGCGGGTGCTGAGCTTTCGCGACCGGCTGCAGGCCACCGACCCGCGCGCCCGGCCGGCCTGGCTGCTCGTCGGGGCCAACGTGCTGGGCAGCGTGCTGGCCATCGGCTCGGTCGCGATCCTCTCGCCGGTCTTCGCCGACCCGGTGGATGCCACGGCGCGGCGCGAGGATGCCGTCTCGGCCGTGGCGGGCACGGCGCTGGCGCTGACCTGGTCGCCCTTCTTCGTGGCGCTCGCCGTGGTGGCGAGCTTTCTGCCCGACGTGCCGCTGTGGCAGGTGATCCTGGTGGGCATCGCGCTGTCCGCGGCGGGCATCCTGCTCGCCCTTCTGATGCTGCGCACGCCGGCCCCGCTGCGCACGGCGCTCGCCGCGCTCGTGGCGCTGCGGGATTTCGTGCCGCTGGTGCTGGTGGCGGGGGCGGCGGTCGTGCTGCTGCGGTCGGTCAGCCCGCTCTCCTCGCTGGAGGCGGCCTGCCTCGCGATCCCGGTCCTGTGCCTGATGCTGGTGCTCAGCCGGGCCGAGGCGGCGGGCCGCAGGCGCGCGGCCGGCCGCGCCCTCTTTGCCGCGACCGCGGCGCGGATCACCAATATCGGCGCCGATGTCGCCATCGTGGCGCTGGCCTTCACGCTGGGGCTGGTCCTGCGCGAAAGCCCGGCGGTGGCGGAACTTATCGCCGCCTCCGGCCTGAACGCGCTGTCGCCGCTGGCGATCCTGTTCCTGGTGCCGCTCAGCATGATCGCGGCCAGCATGCTCTGCGTCCACCCGATCGTGTCGGCCTCGATCATGCTGGCGGTCTTTGCCGGCCGGCATCCCGGGCTGGCCGACGTGGTGCTGGTGGGCGCGGTGCTCGTGGGGTGGAGCGCGTCGGCCATGGTCGCCTTTTCCGGGCTGCTGCTCATGGTGACGATGAGCTTCGGCGGGCTGACCCGCGGGCAGCTCATCCTTGGCCGCAACATGATCTTCGCCCCGGCCTTCGCCTCGCTTGGTGCGCTGCTGCTCAACGCGCTCAACATGACCATCGCTACGTACTGACCAAGAGGAAGCCAAATGCCCGAGATACAGAAAGTGCTCGTCGCCAATCGCGGTGAAATCGCCTGCCGCATCATCTCCACCTGCCGGGCGATGGGGATCGCCAGCGTCGCCGTCCATTCGGAGGCGGACGCGGGCGCCGCCCACGTGTCCATGGCCGATGAGAGCTACCCGATCGGCCCGGCGGCGGCGCGGGACAGCTACCTGCGGGCCGACCGGATCATCGAGGCGGCCCGACGGGCAGGCGCGGACGCCATCCACCCGGGCTATGGCTTCCTGTCGGAATCCCCCGATTTCGCCCGCGCGGTGCAGGCCGCCGGTCTGGTGTGGATCGGGCCGGAGGCCGACATCATCGAGCGGATGGGCGACAAGGACAATGCCCGCCGGCTGGCCCGCGAGGCCGGGGTGCCGGTGCTGGAGGGCAGCCGCCGCTTCGCCGCCGGTGACACCGAGGGGCTGGAGGCGGAGGCCGACAGGCTCGGCTTTCCGCTGCTGGTCAAGGCGGCGGCCGGCGGCGGCGGCATCGGCATGCGCCGCGTCGATGCGCCCGGCCAGTTGGCCAAGGTGGTGGAGGCCACGCAGACCATGGCCGAACGCTCCTTCGGGGACGGGACGATCTACCTCGAACGCTTCGTGGCCCGCGCCCGGCACGTCGAGGTGCAGGTCTTCGGCTTCGGCAACGGTGCGGCGATCCACCTCTTCGACCGCGACTGTTCCGTGCAGCGGCGGTTCCAGAAGGTGATCGAGGAAGCGCCGGCGCCCGGCATTCCCGACCCGGTGCGGCAGGCGATGCTGACCGCCGCCGTGAACTTGGCCGAGGCGGTGGACTACGCGGGCGCCGGCACGGTGGAGTTCATCTACGACCTCGACCGCAAGGATTTCTCGTTCCTCGAGATGAATACCCGCATCCAGGTGGAGCATCCGGCGACGGAGATGGTGACCGGCATCGACCTCGTCCGCTGGCAGATCGAGCAGGCCGCCGGCCGGCTGTCCCCGGTCCCGCAATCCGAGCCCGCCTGTTCCGGCCACGCGGTGGAGGCGCGGATCTACGCGGAACGGCCCGAGAAGAACTTCCTGCCGTCACCCGGTCGGATCGACACGCTCGACTGGCCGGAGACGGGCGCGGCGCTGCGGATCGACACGGCCCTTCGGCCGGGGGACGAGATCACACCGTTCTACGACCCGATGATCGCCAAGGTGATCGCCACCGGGCCCGACCGCGCGGCTGCGCTCGAGGCGCTCGGCCGGGCGCTGGCGGAGGTGCGGATCACGGGCGTGTCGACCAACGTGGACTTCCTGCGCCGCGTGCTGGCCGACCCGACCTTCCGGGAGGCGGGGCATGCCACCTCCTTCATCTCGGAGATGCTGGCCACCGCGTGAGGGGCCAGCCGTCGCCGCCGAGGCGCGGGGGCCCGGCCCGTCCTCCCCGGACCGGCCGGACCCCGCCGCACCGCGACAAGGGCGCGCTACCAGAGCGCGCCGCCGGTGACCTGGATGTTCTCCATGGTCAGCCCGCGCGGGGCATCGCCGCAGAGGAAGGTCACCACGTCGGCGATCTCCTGCGGCTGGATGATCCGCTTCTGCGGGTTCTCCTCGGCGATGTCGGACATGGCCTGGTCGAAGGACCGGCCCTTGCCTTCCCGCTCCACGATCTCCTCGACATCGCGGCGCATCAGGTCGGTCTCCACCCAGGTGGGGCTGACCATGACGCAGTTGACGCCATGCGCCGCGCCTTCCAGCGCCACGCAGCGGGTGAGGCCCAGCAGCCCGGCCTTGGAGGCGCAATAGGCGGGGTTGTCCGCCCATCCCACGGTCGCCGCGGTGGAGCCGATATTCACGATCCGGCCGAAGCGGTTCTCGATCATCGTTGGCAGCAGCGCCCGGGTCATGCGGAACGCCCCGGTGAGGTTGGTGTCGAGGATGTCGTTCCACACCGCGTCGCTGTGACCGCAGACGGGCTGTTCCCGCGTCATCCCGGCGGCATTCACCAGGATGTCCGCGCGGCCGACCGCCTGCTCGGCCCCGGCGACGAAGGCGTCGATGCTGGCCTGGTCCGTCACGTCGAGCGGTGCGGCATGGACCGGACGCCCCGCCGCGCGCAGCTGGTCGAGCTCGGCGGCATAGCGCGTATCCTCATTGCCGGTCACCGAGCGCGAGCCCACGGCCACCGCGGCGCCCGCGCGGGTGAGGGCGGTGGCGATGGCCAGCCCCATGCCCGACAGGCCCCCGGTGACGATTGCCGTCCTGTTTGAAAGATCCGTCATCGTTCACACCATCAGGTAGCCGCCATCGACGACCATCTCGGCGCCGGTGACGAAGCTCGATTCATCGCTCGCAAGGTAGAGCACCATGTTGGCGATGTCGTCCGGAACACCCAGCCGCCCGATCGGATGCCGCGCCAGGGTGGCCGCCCGGGTCTCCTCCAGCTTGCCGAGGCCCGACAGGTAGCCCTCGGTCTGCGGGGTCCAGATATAGCCGGGATGGATCGAATTGCAGCGGATGTTGTAGCCCTGTTCGCCGCAATGGACCGCGACCGCCTTGGTCATCGTCCGCACGGCGCCCTTGGCGGCGCAATAGGCCAGAAGCTCGCTTTCGCCGATGATCCCGTCGATGGAGCTGAGGTTGATGATCGACCCCGCGCGCTGTTCCTTCATCAGGGCAACGGCGTGCTTGCAGCCCAGGAAGACGCCTTCGCCGTTCACGTTCATCGAGGCGCGGAACTGCTCGAGGTCGCAGCTCTCGATCGTGCCGATGGGGGCGATGCCGGCATTGTTGACGAGGATGTCGAGCTTGCCCTCGTTGCCGTGAACGTCGGCGGCCACGCGGGCCCAGGCCTCGGGGTCGGACACGTCATGCTCCAGCGCGCGGGCGGTGCCACCGGCCTCGCGGATGCGGGCCACGGTCTCTTCCACGTCGGGCATGCTGATGTCGGTGCAGATCAGCTCCGCGCCTTCGCGCGCCAGCAATTCGGACGAGGCCCGGCCCAGCCCCATTCCCGCCCCGGTGATGAGCGCGATCTTGTTGTCGACACGACCCATTCGATTCTCCTGCTTGTGCTTGTCGGTTCCATGTACGCGGGGCCCGCCGCGCATTTGCGGCAGGCCATGACATGTGTTTAGAAGCCGCCACCCGGCGTTGATATATGCCGGTCGGCACAGAAGGACGCGTGCAGAGGATGAGACAGCCCCGATCCCGGTTGCAGGCCACGTCGGAGGCCGTCCGCGCGATCGGGACGCCCGGTTACCTCGACCGCCTGATCGACCTCGTCGCCGCGCAGCTGCTGCATGACAAGGTGACGGTGGTCCGCTACTCGGCCACCCAGCGGCCCGAATTCGTCTCCTGGCACAATTACGAGGACCGCTTCGTCGAGCAGTATCTCGACGGGTTCTACGTCTTCGATCCGTTCTACGCGGATTGGCGGCAGAACCGGCGCCCGGGGGTGGTGTCGCTGCGGCGCACGCCCGAACTGGCCGCGGGGCCCTATATCGCCGACTTCCTGGGGGAATCCGGGATCGTGGACGAGGTGGGGGTGCTGCTGGAGGATGGCGGCGACTGGTGCTTGGGCATCTTCCTCGACCGCAGCCGCCAGCGCTACCGCAGATCCGAGATCGACAGGTTCCGCGAGGCGTTTCCGCTGATGGCGGCGATCCACGGCCAGGACCTGCGCTATCGCCCGGAAGGGTTCCGCCGCACCTCGCAATCCAGCGCCGCCGGTGAAGCGCCGGGCGTGCCCGCGCGCCTGCTGGAGCGGCACCCGAAGCTCGCGCAGCTGACGGACCGGGAGCGCGAGATCGTGGCGCTGATCCTCTCCGGCCAGACCGGCGGCGCCATCGCCACCGCGCTGGCCATCGAGCCGGGGACGGTGAAGAACCACAAGAGCAACATCTACCGCAAGTTCGGCATCGGCTCCGAACGCGAGCTGTTCGTGGATTTCATGCGCCACTTCGCGGGCGCGGGGGAGGGGGCGGCCCCCCCTCCGCCCGCAGGGGGCTGAGCCGGGTCAGCCCGGGATCACGGCCTGCAGGATCCGGTCCGTCGTCATCGCGATCAGCGCCATGCCCAGCCCGGCCACCAGCCCGGCACCGGCATTCGCCTCGCCCAGGGCGACGAAGATCGCCTGGCCCAGACCGGTCGTGCCCACCAGCGCGGCGATGACCAGCATGCCCAGCCCGTAGAGGATCGTCTGGTTGATCCCCACCAGGATCTGCGGCAGCGCCTGCGGCAGCCGGACCTGCCAGAACAGTTGCCAGGCCGAGCAGCCGCAGGACCGGCCGACATCGATCAGGGTCTTCGGCACCATGCGCAGCCCCTGTTCCGTGTAGCGGATCATCGGCACGATCGCGTAGGCGATGATCGCCAGCAGCGCGGTGAAATCGCCGACCTGGAACAGCATCAGCGCCGGGATCAGCAGCACGAATTGCGGCAGGGTCTGCAGCATGTCGTTGATCGGCCGGATGATGCCGGACACGGCCTCGGACGAGGCGGCCCAGATGCCGATGAGCCCGCCGAAGACGATGCAGAGGAACACCGCGACCGAGCACAGGTAGACCGAGATCATCGCCGGCTCCCACAGCCCGGTGATCAGCAGGAAGGCCACCGACCCGCCCGCGAAGAGCGCGAGGCCCGGGCCGCTGACCTGGTAGGCCACCAGCGAGATCAGCAGAAGCACCGTGAGCCAGGGCAGGCCGGTCGTGCCGAAATAGATTACGCCCGCCAGCACCAGGATCGCCACCCCGGCGCGCCACCACGACAGGCCGAAGGCCACGGCGCAGCCGGCGAGGGCGATGACCCAGTAGGCGACCTTGGCCGCGGGGGTGAAGGTGATGCCCCAGGTGAAGGGCACGATGGCCCGCTCGACCCCCAGCTTGACCGGCAGCAGCAGAAAAAACTGCATCCCGTTCTTCACCGCCGCCATGAGGTCGCCATAGGCGCGGACGAACTGCGTCGTCGCCTCGTTGATCGCCTGGGCGGGCGAGTAGGTCAGCCAGGCCGGCCAGTCATGCAGGACCGGAAACAGGTAGCCGGCAAGCATGGTCACCGCCAGTATCGCGACGAAGACCAGCGCGAAGCGCCGCAGCGGCAGGCCGCAGAAGCTCGAGGTCGGCAGCTGGCGCGCCGCGTAGGCCGCGCTGATCCGGTCGAGGAGGACCGCCAGGATCACGATGACAGCGCCCGACAGAAGGCTCTGGCCGAACTGCGCCTTGCGCATCGCCGACAGCACGGCCCAGCCGATATCGTTGAAGCCGCCGATGATCGCGGCGATGATGACCATGGAAAGCGCCGCCATGGTGGTCTGGTTCACGCCCACCAGCATCTGCGGCAGTGCTGCGGGAAACTCCACCCAGGAAAACTGCTGCCGCCGGGAACAGCCCGACATCCGCGCGCTCTCCAGCACCGCGGGCGGGATGTTCTGCAGCCCGAGGATCGTGTTGCGCACCATGGGCGGGACGGCAAAGACCACGCTGGCGATCAGCCCCACCACCGGCCCGAAGCCGAAGAGCAGGAGGATCGGGATCAGGTAGGCGAAGGCCGGCACCGTCTGCATGAGGTCGAGCAACGGCATGATGGCCTGGCGCGCCCGGTGGGACCGGTAGCCTAGATAGCCGAGGCCAAAGCCGATCAGCACCGAGAGGGGCAGGGCCACCAGCACCAGCGACAGCGTGTTCATCGCCGGCACCCAGTAGCCCGAGGTCAGCACGTAGAGCAGCAGCACGAAGGTCAGCAGCGCCAGCCGCCAGCCGCCGCCCTGCCAAGCGATCAGCGCGAACAGGCTGACAGAGGCCAGCCAGGGCGCGCCGATCAGCAGCCATTGCACGGCAGAAAACGCCACGTTCAGCCCGCCGCTGATGGCGCGGGCCGTATGCTGCACCCACTCCACCAGGCCGTCCATGGCCGCGCTGACCGCCTCGGCGATGGGCAGGGTCCAGGCCTCGGGATAGGCGACGATCTGGGGAAACTCGGTCCGCTGGGTGAGCAGGATGGCGGTCAGGATCAGAACGATCAGCCACGGCCATGTCTTGAGGCAGGACGTGGCGAAGCCTCGGGTGAAGGTGCTCAATGCGCGTGCTCCGGGTCGTCGTGGTAGAGGGAGCGGATGACCTCCAGCGGGTGCAGCGACCCGAGGATCTTGCCGTGCTCGTCGGTGACGTCGACCGTCTCGGTGCTGTCGTCGAACAGCTTGATCGCCTCTTCGAGGATGGCGTCGCGGGGGACGGTCGGATGGGTTTCGCCGTCGGTCCAGGGCGGGCTCATCACGTCGCCCGCGCGCAGCACATGGGCCAGGGGCACGTCGCCGATGAATTCCATGACGTAATCGTTGGCGGGACGCAGCACGATGTCGGCCGGGGTGCCGATCTGGACGATCTCGCCGTCCTTCATGATGCAGATCTTGTCCGCGAGCTTGAGCGCCTCGAGGAAATCATGGGTGACGAAGACGATGGTCTTGTGAAGCTGCTTCTGCAGGCGCAGGAACTCGTCCTGCATCTGCGAGCGGATCAGCGGATCGAGCGCCGAGAAGGGTTCGTCCAGGAACCAGAGCTCCGGTTCGACCGCCAGCGACCGGGCGATGCCCACCCGCTGCTGCTGCCCGCCCGAAAGCTGGTGCGGATAGGAATGTTCCTTGCCGTCGAGGCCCACCAGCTCGATCATCTCGCGGGCCCGGGCAAGGCGCTTGTCGCGCGGCTGCCCCTGGGCGCGCAGCGGGAAGGCCACGTTGTCCAGCACGTCGAGATGCGGCAGCAGCCCGAAGGACTGGAACACCATCCCCATCTTGCGGCGGCGCAGCTCGGTCAGTTCCTTGGGCGAGGCGGCCATCAGGTCGGTGCCGTCGAAGAACACCTGGCCGGCGGTCGGCTCGTCCAGGCGCGAGATGGCGCGCAGGACGGTCGACTTGCCCGAGCCCGACAGGCCCATGATCACGAAGATCTGGCCCTCGTAGATGTCGAAATTGATATCCGCGGCCGCGACGAAATGGCGGTTCTCGCGGGCATGTTCGAGACGCTCGGCATGCGTCATGGTCTGAAAGTCGCCGGACACCAGCCGTTTCGGGTTCGTGCCGTAGATCTTCCAGAGGTTCCGGACCGACAGCTTCGGTTCCGCTTGCGTTGTCATGATCTGCTCCGACAGGCGACGCGGCCCCGCCCGGGGGCCGCGTCGGGTGCTTGTTTACTGGGTGGCCGCATCGACCCAGGGCTGCCACGTGTCGGAGTTCTCCTCCACCCAGGCCGCGGTGACCTCCTCGACGGGCTGGCCGTCCTCATCGATCGCCTTCATCATGGCTTCCTGTTCGGAGGTGTCCATCTTGAACTCCTCGAGGAACTTGTAGGCGGCGGGCCATTTCTCCTCGAAGCCGGTCCAGGCCACCTTGAGCGTCACGGGCGCCTCGACGCCGCAATCGCCGGTGGCGTCCGGGTTCGGGCCCCAGGAGGGGTCGGTCTCGCAGGCGGGTTCGTATTCCGGGAGTTCGACCCAGCCGGCATCGACCTCGGCGAAGACCCAGTGCGGGGCCCAGAACATCATGACCAGCGGCGTCTCGCGGGCGGCGGCCGATTTCAGTTCGGCGACCAGTGCCCCCTCGGAGCCGGCGGGCACGGCCTTGTAGTCGAGGCCCATGTTCTTGATGATGTCGGCAGAGCGGGTGCCCCAGTCGGCCGGGTAAGCGAGGATGCGGCCCTTGGGGAAGGTCTCGGCCGTGACCAGCTTGTCCTTGCAGTCGACCAGCGCCTTCCAGTCGGGCAGGCCGGGGCAGACCTCTTCCATGTGCTTGGGATACATCCAGCCTTCGCGGGTGGTCAGGCCGAGCGGGCCGATATCCACGATGCTGCCCTTTTCCTTCATCTTGGGATAGATGTCGCCGACATTGTTGCTCCAGACTTCGAGCGAGGCGTCGAGATCGCCGTCGGCCAGCGCGGTGAATTGCGGGTAGTTGCCGGCGGTGATGTATTCCACGTCATAGCCCATCGAGGTCAGGATGTTGCCCGCGATATGCGTGGTGATGTGCTGGCCGGTCCATTCGTTGATCGCCAGCTTGATGGTCTCGTCCTTCGCGCCAAGCTCTGCCGCGGCGGCTGCGCCGGCCAGTGCCATGGCGGCGGTGCTCAGAGCGAGCGTCGAGCCGAATTGCTTGAGGTTGAACATGGTCTCTCCTGTGGCGGTTGTTATGCGTTCTGTTCAGTGGCGCTACGGCATTGCGCCGCGGCCCGGCAGAAGGACTTCTGCAGCCACGGCACCTCCCTTGGTGCTCAAGAGTAGTACATAGCGCTCGCGCATGACAGTACTGGCCGATGAGCGCCAAACTTGACGAGGGGCGTCACTGCCTCACCCCTTCAGTTTGAAAGATGTAACGAAAAAACACCTTAAAATCAAACGGTAACGTGGCTTCGGCCCAAGACAACCATGACGCGGAAAGCCGATTTGACCCATTCGGACAGGTTTGGCGGCGTCTGTCAATCCGTCGGAGCGTGCCTTTCGGGCAGGGCGACTCCGGGCGGCTCCCTCGATACCGAAGGCCGGCCGGCAGGGACTGGGCGCACCCGTGGATGCCTCATTCCTCGCCCGACGGGATGCTGTGATAGACCGAGGCGTCGAGCGACTGGCCGCGGTCTCGGCTGGGTGCCACGCCGAAACGGCCGCGATAGGTGCGCGAGAAGACCTCGAGCGAGGAGAAGCCGCAGGCGATGGCGACCTCGGTGAGCGATATGTCGGTCTGCTGGACCAGCTGATGCGCCTTGGCGAGACGCAGCTCGCGGTAGGTGGCCTCCATCCCCCGGCCCAGGCGCGCGCGGAACAGGCGCTGAAGATGCCGGGACGAGACACCCACGATCTCCGCGATCTCGGCGCAGGAGATGGGCTCCTCTATGCATTCCTCCATGATCGCGTGCGCGCGCGCGACCGGGTCGCGGGGGTGGCGGCTTTCGGAGATCTGCGCCACCTTCGCCTCGGCCGAGGGCTGCGGCCGCGAGCCCGGGCGTCGTCCGTCCAAGAGAAGGTGCTTGCCCACCTCGGTGGCAAATGCATCGCCGGCCTCCTGCGCGATGAGGTCCAGCATCATGTCCACCGTCGCCATGCCGCCCGCCGAAAGCGGATGGGTGCCCGACACTTCGAACAGGGTCTCGGTGATCTGCAGGTCGGGGTGCAGTTCCTCGTTGCCCTTGGCGTTGTACCAGTGGACGGGAATGCTGCCGCTGCGCAGGATGTCGGCGTCCATCAGGATCTCGCTCCCGGTCTCGATGGCGCCGATCCGCATGCCGCTGCGATCCGCCTTGCGCAGCCAGTCCGTCAGCCGCGCGTCCCGCGCCGAGGCGCGCGCCTCGAAGCTGGCGGTGACGAAGACCGTGTCGAGGCTGGCCTGCGCTTCGCCGGACAGCGGCGCGTCCACCGCCACGAGGTCGCCGCTGCTGGAACGCACGGCCAGCCCGTCGGAGGAAAGGGTGGTCCAGCGGAACAGCGTCTGGCCGGCAAGCCAGTTCGCGATGAACAGCGGTTCGGTCACGAGGGTCACGGAGAGGCTGGAAAAGCCCGGCACGAGCAATATCCCGAACCGGTGAAGCGGCGTCTTCTGGTCTGTCATGGCTCTTTCCGGTGGCTTGACATTTTGCGCCCGAAGCTGGCGCTCATGGTCAAGATTGTCAAGAAATCTGCCTGCCTGCGCCGGTCGGTCGTGCAAAGGTATGAAGTAGATATATAAAATAGCGGGCCCGCAAGCTGCGGTCATCGGGCATTCTGGCGCTTTCCGTCAAAACTGCCTGTGCGGGCGACGTAGGATCCAGCCAAGCAAGAGAGCCATGTTGCAAGAAGAGGATGCCACCATGGGCAAATTCGATCCGCTCCAGCCGCCGGCCAGCCTGACCTGGGATTACAGCGATCCGGTCAACGGCCCGACCCTGCCGGCCCCGTTCTTCTATGACCCGCAGATCTTTGCGGAAGAGAAGGAACGCATCTTCATGCGGTGCTGGCACCTGGTCGGCCACGTCAACGAGTTCAGCGAGCCTGGCAGCTACGTCGTCCAGGACATCTTCGAACAAAGCGTCGTGGTCACCACGGCCAAGGACGGCAACATCCACGCCTGGCACAATGTCTGCCGTCACCGCGGCAACCGGCTGATGAACGAGCGCCGGGGCAAGGTCGGCGGCGTGCTGCGCTGCCCGTACCATTCGTGGTGCTACAACCTCGACGGCGGGCTGCGCGCGGCGCCCCGGACCGAGCATCTCGACAATTTCTCCAAGGAGGATCACAGCCTGCGCAAGGTGCGGCTGGAGATCTTCGCCGGCTGGGTCTTCGTCACGCTGGATCCGAACGCGCCGCCGATCTCCGAGATGTGCGACGGCGCCGAGGAGAAGATGCGCGAGTACCTTCCCGACCTCGACAATGTCGAGCTGGTCGAAGAGACGGACGTGATCGTCAACGCCAACTGGAAGGTGATCCAGGAGAACTCGATCGAGGGGTATCACTTCGACCTCAGCGGCCCGGTCCACAAGGACCTGGCGGCGCTGATCGACTTCCAGAACTACACGCTGACCGCCCATGACGACTGGTGGACCTATATCGGCCCCCCGACCGAGGCGACCGAGGCCTATGGCAAGCCGCTGGAGGGCGCGACCTGGCAGACCGATTCCTTCTTCAACATCGGCCTGTTTCCCAACACCACCTTCTATTCCTTCCCCTACACGGACATGATCGGCACCTTCATCATGATCCCGCTGGGGCCGGAGAAATCGCTGCTGCGCTTCGGCTACTACGCGCCCAAGGGCCGCGAGGTGCCCGAGGTGACCAAGGCCGCGATCGAGTGGATGAACAAGGAGCTCGGCCCCGAGGACATCGAGCTGAACGAGACCAACCAGAAGGGCCTGCACTCCATGGGCTTCGGCCAGGGGCGCTACCTGATCGACGAGAGCCGCCCGAACCAGAGCGAACACCTCGTCTATCACTTCCACAAGCTCTGCTACCAGGCGATCAAGGAATGAGTGCGGGGCCCTGGGACTACGTCATCGTCGGCGGCGGCTCGGCCGGTTGCGTGCTTGCCACCCGGCTGACCGAGGACCCCGACACATCCGTCCTGCTGCTCGAGGCGGGGCCGGAGGATCGCTCCATCTGGCTGTCCATGCCCGCGGGCATGAGCAAGGTGGTCTGGGGGACCAAGTACAGCTGGGCCTTCACCTCCGAGCCCGAGCCGCATCTGGGCGGCCGGCGGCTGGGCCATCCGCGCGGCAAGGTGCTGGGCGGGTCGTCCTCGATCAACGGCATGGTCTGGTTGCGCGGCCACCCGCGCGACTATGACGGCTGGGCGCAGCGCGGCGCCCGGGGCTGGAGCTATGCCGACGTGCTGCCCTACTTCCAAAAGGCCGAGACGGCGCCGGATACAAGCGACCCGCAGCGCGGCACCGACGGCCCGATCCGGGTCACCCGCCCGGGGCTGGAGCCGGGATCGCTGGCCGAGGCCTTCGTCCATGCGGGCGGAGAGGCCGGCTACCCGGTGCTCGACGATTTCAACGCCGGGCGGCAGGAGGGCTTCGGCCCGGTGGAGCGCAGCACATATGGCGGCAAGCGCTGGAGCGCCTCGCGCGCCTACCTGAACCCGGTGCGCGACCGCGAGAACCTGACCGTGGTGACCGGTGCGCTGGCGCAGGAGGTGATCCTAGAGGCGGGCCGCGCCAAGGGCGTGCGCTACCTCAAGGGCAAGAGCTCGCACGAGGCGCGGGCAGGGCGCGAGGTGATCCTCTCGGCCGGCGCCATCGGCTCGCCGCATATCCTGCACCTGTCGGGCATCGGCCCGGCCCATGTGCTGGAACAGGCGGGCATCCCCGTCCGCCACGAGCTGGCCGGCGTGGGCGAGAACCTGAACGACCACCCGGATCTCGTGATCCAGCACAAGTGCCTGGAACCCGCCAGCATCTACCCCGTCACCCGACCCGGCCGAAGCTGGCTGGCGGGCGCGGAATGGATGATGCGCGGCACCGGCCCCGCGGCCACCAACCAGTTCGAGGCCGGCGGTTTCGTCCGCTCCCGCCCCGACGTGGAGCATCCGGACCTGCAATTCACCTTCATGCCGCTCTCCGTCGTGCCGGGCACGGTCGATATCCGGCAGGAGCATTCCTACCAAGCCCATATCGACCTCATGCGGCCGCGCAGCCGCGGGCATGTCCGGGCGAAAAGCGGCGATCCCCGGCAGGCGCCGTCGATCCTGTTCAACTACCTCTCCGACCCCGCGGACAAGGTCGACCTGCGCGAAAGCGTGGCCATCCTGCGCGACGTGCTGGCCCAGCCGGCGCTCAGGCGCTTCGCCGGCGAAGAGCTGTTCCCGGGCAAGGAGATCCGCACCGATGCGGAGATCGACGCCTGGGTCGCCGAGACGCTGGAGACCTGCTACCACCCGGTCGGCACCTGCCGCATGGGTGACGCGAACGCGACGGACGCGGTAGTGGACCCGGAATGCCGGGTGCGCGGGATCGAGGGGCTGCGCGTGGTCGACGCCTCCATCATGCCCGAGATCGTCAGCTCCAACACCAATGCCTGCGCCATCATGATCGGTGAAAAGGCCGCCGACATGATCCGCGGCCGGCACATCGCCGGCGACATGGACGGCCAGGCCAGCGAAAGGCGCCAGGCATGAACGCGACGGCCATGACCGCAGGGGACCTGCCTACGGCGGCGGAGCTGCAGGAGATGCGCGCGGACCTCGCCGCGATCTTCCGCTACTTCGCGCGGCTGGGGATGCATGAATCGGTGGCGAACCATTTCAGCCTCGCCGTGTCGCCGGACGGGCGGCAGTTCCTGATGAACCCGCGCGGGCAGCATTTCTCGCGCATCCGGGCCTCGGACCTGCAGCTGATCGATGCCGACGACCCCTCGACCCTGCAACGCGAGAACGCGCCCGATCCCACCGCCTGGTACATCCACAGCCGGATCCACCGGCTGCTGCCCCATGCGCGCTGCATCCTCCACCTGCACCCGCGCCATGCCACGGCGCTTTCGGCGCTCGCCGACAGCTCGATGCCGCCGGTGGACCAGAACACCATGCGGTTCTTCAATCGCGTGGCGATCGACGAGGGGTTCGAGGGCATGGGCCTGTCCGACGAGGAGGGCGATCGCCTGGCCGGGCAGCTGGGCGACAAGCGCGTGCTGATGATGGGCAATCACGGCGTGCTGGTGGCGGCGCCCGGCGTGGCGCAGGCGATGGACGAGATGTATTATTTCGAGCGCGCCTGCGAGACGCTGCTGCTGGCCTATGCCTCGGGCCGGCCGCTGCGCATCGCACCCGACCACGTGGCCGAGACGACCGCCCGGCAATGGGAAGAGTACGGCCAGCTTGCCATCGACCACCTGAGCGAGGTCCGCGCCATCCTCGACGAGGAAGAGCCCGGCTACCGGGACTGACGCATCGCGGCACGGAAGGCGCCTCGCCCCGTCGGACCGCGCGCCGGCGGTGGCCGGGCCCGCCGGACTCCGGCCGCCAGACAACGCAAGGACACAGGATGAACCACAAGCATTTCTACATCGACGGCGCCTGGGTCGCCCCGGCGCAGCCCCGCGACCTGGAGGTCATCGACCCCTCGACCGAGGCGCCCTGCGCGACCATCTCGCTGGGCGGGACCGAAGACGCGGATCGCGCCGTGGCGGCGGCGCGCACGGCCTTCGACGGCTGGGCCGCCACGCCGGTGGAGACCCGGCGCGCGCTGCTGCAGAAGCTGCTCGACCTCTACCTCGCCCATCGCGAGGATTTCGCCCGCGCCATGTCGCAGGAGATGGGCGCGCCCATGGACCTCGCGCGGGCCGACCAGTTCGAGTCGGGTTCGGCCCATCTCGAAGAGATGATCCGCGTCCTCGACGGGTTCGAGTTCGAGCGCAGGACCGGCAAGGACCTGCTGCTCTACCAGCCCATCGGGGTGGCGGCGCTGATCACGCCGTGGAACTGGCCGATGAACCAGGTCGTGCTCAAGGTCGCGCCGGCGCTCGCGGCCGGGTGTACAGTGGTGCTGAAACCCTCCGAGATCGCGCCGCTCTCCTCCATGTTGCTGGCCGACCTGATCGACCAGGCGGGGTTCCCGCCCGGGGTCTTCAACCTCGTGAACGGCGACGGGCCGGGCGTGGGCGCGCATCTCTCGGCGCATCCCGAAGTCGACATGGTCAGCTTCACCGGCTCCACCCGGGCGGGCATCCAGATCACCCGGGCGGCGGCCGAGCAGATCAAGCGCGTCTCGCTGGAGCTGGGCGGCAAGGGGGCGAACATCCTGTTCGAGGACGCCCCCGACGGTGCCGTCGAAAGCGGGGTCGCGGGCTGTTTCGGCAATGCCGGGCAATCCTGCGACGCGCCGACCCGGATGCTGGTCCATCGCTCGATCTACGACCGGGCGGTCGAGGCGGCGCGACAGGCCGCGGCGGCGCAGCAGGTCGCGCCCGGTCACCTGGACGGCGACCATATCGGGCCCGTGGTCAGCGACGCGCATTGGCACAAGGTGCAGTCCCTGATCCAGGCGGGCATCGACGAGGGCGCAAGGCTGGTGGCGGGCGGCACGGGCCGGCCCGAGGGGCTGGAAAAGGGCTATTTCGTCCGGCCCACGGTGTTTGCCGATGTCACCAACGATATGGTCGTCGCGCGCGAGGAGATCTTCGGCCCCGTCCTCGTCATGATCCCCTTCGACACCGAGGAGGAGGCGATCGCCATCGCCAACGACACACCCTACGGGCTGGGCAACTACATCCAGACCCGCGACACCGACCGGGCCGCCCGGGTGGCGCGCCGCCTGCGCTCCGGCATGGTGACGGTCAACGACGACCTGCTCGACGTGGATACGCCCTTCGGCGGGGTCAAGCAGTCCGGCAATGGTCGCGAAGGCTCGGTCTGGGGGCTGGAGGAGTACCTGGAGGTCAAGGCGATCTCCGGCAGCGCCTCGTGACCGCGGCGCCGCCGGCGGGGTAGGGCGCACCCGCGGGGCCGCCGGCGACCCTCCGGAGCGTCGCAGCTTCGGAGGGCTACCACCGGCCCTCCTGCCTCCGCGCGAGACGGCGTCGCGCCGGCCGTCCGGAGGCCCCTGATCCTGCCGAGGGGGCAGGGGGCCGGCCGGCGCTCATCCGGTGCCGCGTTCCGGGCTGCCGGCAAGGTGCTCCGGCTGGGCGCTCCGACAGGCCACGCAGCACGCCGGAGCGGCCTGTATCCTGCGGATTCCGGCTTGCGCCTGCGCTTTGCCACCCGTAGAACACCGCAAATTTTCGGCCCCCCGAAGACATCCGAAGGACCAAGCACATGCAAGTCACCGAGACCCTGAAAGACGGGCTGAAACGCGAATACGCGATCACCGTCACCGCCGACGAGCTGAACGAGAAGGTCAACGAGAAGCTCGCCGAGGCGCAGCCCGATATCGAGATGAAGGGCTTTCGCAAGGGCAAGGTGCCGATGGCGCTGCTGAAGAAGCAATTCGGCCAGCGCCTTCTGGGCGAAGTCATGCAGGAAAGCATCGACGGCGCCATGAACAAGCATTTCGAGGATAGCGGCGACCGCCCCGCCACCCAGCCCGACGTCAAGATGACGAACGAGGAGTGGAAGGAAGGCGACGACGTCCATGTCGAGATGAAGTACGAGGCGTTGCCCGAGGTGCCCGAGGTCGACCTGTCCTCCATCAAGCTGGAAAAGATGGTCGCCAAGGCCGGTGACGACGAGGTCGACGAAGCGCTGAAAAGCCTCGCCGAGTCCGCGCAGGACTTCAACGACCGCGAAGAAGGCGCCGCGGCGCAGGACGGCGACCAGGTCGTCATCGACTTCGTGGGCAAGCTGGACGGCGAGGCCTTCGAGGGCGGCTCGGCCGAGGATTACCCGCTGACGCTGGGCTCCAACTCCTTCATCCCCGGCTTCGAAGAGCAGCTGGTCGGCGTGAAGGCGGGCGACGAGAAGACCGTGGAGGTCACCTTCCCCGAGGATTACGGCGCAGAGCACCTGGCCGGCAAGGCCGTGACCTTCGACGTGACCGTCAAGGCCGTGAAGGAGCCGGTGGCCGCCGAGGTCAACGACGAGCTGGCCAAGAAATACGGCGCCGAGGACCTGGCCGCCCTGCGGACCCAGATCGCCGAGCGCCTGGAGGCCGAATACGCCCAGGCCGCCCGCGCCGTCGTCAAGCGCCGCCTGCTCGACGCGCTGGACGAGAAGGTCAGCTTCGAGCTGCCGCCGAGCCTGGTGGAGGCCGAGGCCAAGCAGATCGCCCACCAGCTGCACCACGAGGAGCACCCGGACGATCACGACCACAACCACGGCGAGATCGAGCCGACCGAGGAGCACACCAAGCTGGCCGAGCGCCGCGTGA
Organism: Carideicomes alvinocaridis; assembly: GCA_005473895.2. Lineage (GTDB taxonomy): Bacteria > Pseudomonadota > Alphaproteobacteria > Rhodobacterales > Rhodobacteraceae > Carideicomes > Carideicomes alvinocaridis. The sequence continues at coordinate 5,393 of SRJI02000001.1, read as the reverse complement.
AGCTGGGCCTCCTGCTGGCCGAGCTGGGCCAGAAGGCCGAGGTCGAGGTCTCCGACGCCGAGATGACCCAGGCGATCATGAATCAGGCGCGGCAATACCCGGGCCAGGAGCGCCAGTTCTTCGAATTCGTGCAACAGAACCCGCAGATGCAGCAGCAGCTGCGCGCGCCGATCTTCGAGGACAAGGTCGTCGACTACGTGGTCGAGCTGGCCGAAGTCGAGGAAAAGGAAGTCTCCAAGGACGAGCTTCAGAAAGCCGTGGAGGAGCTGGAGGAGGAGTGATCCTTCGCCGCGCCGGCTGACGATACAGGGGGTCGCCTTCGGGCGGCCCTTTTTTTGTCGCGGGGCGCTCGACGCGGCGTAAAGGGCCGGAACCGGAAGGCGTTTCAGGCATTTGTTTTCAGCGACTGGTGATGCGGTCGCGTCGGGACACCCCCGGGTTTCCTGATCATGCGCAATCGTTCGGGGCAGTTTGCCCCGGACGGTTCACCCTCTCCCCGACAATTTCGCCGTGCTTGCGAAGCCCGGCCTCGTCGTGAAAGTCTCCGTCCGACCAAGAAGGAGGACAGGATGACCCATACCAGCTTTGGCGGCGATGATTTCCGCGCCTTTCGCGACAACGACCGGCCCGGGCCGATCCACATGCTCAACCTCGTGAAGCTGCGCGACAAGGCGGAGTACGAGGACGGCCGCCAGGCCAGCGGCATCGAGGCCTACCGCGCCTACGGCGAGGAAAGCGCCCCGATCTTCAGCCGGCTGGGCGGCCGCATCGTCTGGCGCGGCAAGATGGAGCAGATGCTGATCGGCCCGGCCGAGGAGGCGTGGGATATCTGCTTCATCGCCGAATACCCGTCGGTCGCCGCCTTCGTGGAGATGGTTCAGGATCCGGAGTACCGCAAGGCGATGACGCACCGGCAGGCGGCGGTCGCGGATTCGCGGCTCATCCGCATCGCGCCGCGGGATGTGGGCGAGAATTTCGGCGCCTGACCGCGGACAAGAAAAAACGCGCGGAAGGGGGCCCTTCCGCGCGTCCTGATCTTTTCGTCGGCAAGAACGCCGGGGATTACCGGTCCTCGTCGTTGTCCTCGCGGGCGCGGTCCTCGGGGGTCTCGACCACCTCGGACAGCTGATCGTCGTCGGAGGTCGCGGCGCCGATATCGTCGAACAGTTCCGAGATCTCGAATTCCGCTGCGGCTTCCTCTTCGGCGGCCACGTCCTGGATCGTCCGGCCGGCGGCCTGAAGCTCGGCCTCTTCGGGCGACCGGGCGACGTTCAGGGTGATCTTCACCTCGACCTCGGGGTGCAGGTACACATCCACGTCATGCAGGCCGAGTTCCTTGATCGGCTGCGGGATGATGATCTGCTTGCGGTCGACGGCATAGCCGGCTTCGCTGACCACGTTGGCCACGTCGCGCGGGTTCACCGAACCGTAGAGGTTGCCCCCGTCGGAGGCCTGGCGAATCACGACGAATTTCTCGCCGTCCAGCTTGTCGCCAAGCGCCTGGGCCTCTTTCATGGTTTCCAGGTTGCGGGCCTCGAGGTCCGCTTTCTGGGCTTCGAATGCCTTGACGTTGGCCTCGGACGCGCTCAGCGCCTTGCCCTGCAGCAGCAGGTAGTTGCGGGCATAGCCCGGCTTGACGTCGACGACATCGCCCATCTGGCCCAGCTTGGCCACACGTTCGAGAAGGATGACTTGCATGGTCCTCTCCTTACTTCACGGCATAGGGAAGCAGGGCGAGGAAACGGGCGCGCTTGATCGCGCGGGCCAGTTCCCGCTGCTTCTTGGCCGAAACGGCGGTGATGCGGGAAGGCACGATCTTGCCACGCTCGGAAATGTAGCGCTGCAGGAGCTTCGTGTCCTTGTAGTCGATTTTCGGCGCATTCTCCCCGGAGAAGGGGCAGACCTTGCGGCGGCGGAAAAACGGTTTTGCTGCCATGGTTTAACTCCTTTACCGGATCAGTTGCGGCGTTCGCGGCGGTTGTCGCGTTCGTCTTTCTTCTGCATCTGGATCGACGGACCTTCCTCGTGCTCGTCCACCTTGATGGTGAGCACGCGCATCACGTCGTCATGCAGCCGCATCAGGCGCTCCATCTCCTGCACCGCGTCTGCCGGGGCATCGGTGCGCAGGAAGGCGTAGTGGCCCTTGCGGTTCTTGTTGATCTTGTAGGCCATGGTCTTCACGCCCCAGTACTCCGACTCGACGACCTTGCCGCCATTGTCCGAAAGCACGGAGGAGAAGTGATCGACCAGGCCCTCGGCCTGCGCGTTGGAAAGATCCTGACGCGAGATAAAGACATGCTCGTACAGCGGCATGTTCACTCCATTTCTGTCCGGGCGCATTTCATAGGGCGGGGGACTTGTCTTTCCGCTCCCGCCCACGAGAGTCTGCGCGAAAGTTGATGTCTCGCGGAAAGAGCGCTCCGTATACAGGTTCTGGCGCGATTGACAAGGGCGGGCCGGCGGCGGGCGGGACGCTGTCGGACCCCGGGGCGGCCGGGCGATCCGGGTCGCGAAAAGCTTTCGGCAAGCGCCGCCGCCTTGCCAAAATCCTGACGTTTTTTGCGCATATTCTGTCGGCAGACCGGCGCCACGCGCAGCCCCCGAACGGCCCTCCCGCAGGGCCGACGGTCGAGCCCACGGAGCAAAGATGACCCGAGAGATCGAGATCGACGAAGCCCGCCCGGACAGACGCCGGGAAGCGGTCGGGCTGGCGGTGTTCCGCACGATCTCCACCATCTTCGGCTCGCTGTTGCTGGCCGCGGCGCTCGGCCTGTGGATCCTGCCCGGCTCGAACTGGAGCGTCGAGCTGCTGCTGGTGAAGGCGGGGCTGACCGGGCTCTTCGGGCTGGGCGGTGTGTCCTTCCTGCAATCGGCCCGCCTGCGCCGGGGCTGATCCCGGCCATCTGCGCCTATCCCGTCGCGCCCGGCCTCCACGCCCCGCCGTTGCGCCCGGCCCCTGCCGGCGCTATGTGGCCCGGAACCGATCATCACGGGCACGGCAGGGAGGCCGCATGACACGCGCATTCGTATTTCCGGGGCAGGGCGCCCAGACCATCGGCATGGGCCGCGACCTGGCCGAGGCCTATCCGCAGGCCCGCGCCGTCTTTGACGAGGTGGACGAGGCCCTGGGCGAAAAGCTGTCGACCCTGATCTGGGAGGGCGAGGCGGACGAGCTGACGCTTACGCGGAATGCCCAGCCGGCGCTGATGGCCACCTCGCTCGCCGCCATGCGGGCGCTGGAGGCCGAGGGCGTGACGATCGAGGCAGCCGCCTTCGTCGCGGGCCATTCGCTGGGCGAATATTCCGCGCTGGCCGCCGCCGGTGCGCTCAGCCTCGCCGACACGGCCCGCCTGTTGCGCATCCGCGGCCAGGCCATGCAGGAGGCCGTCCCGGTGGGCGAGGGTGCCATGGCCGCGCTGCTTGGCCTCGACTTTGCCGCCGCACAGGAGGTGGCCGAGGCCGCCGCCCAGGGCGAAGTCTGCCAGGCCGCAAACGACAACGACCCGGGCCAGGTGGTGGTCTCGGGTCACAAGGCCGCGGTGGAACGCGCGGTGGAGCTGGCCAAGGAGAAGGGGGCGAAACGCGCCATGCTCCTGCCGGTGAGCGCGCCGTTCCATTGCCGCCTGATGCAGCCCGCCGCCGACGTGATGGCCCAGGCGCTGGCGGAGGTGGAGATCTCCGCGCCCAAGGTGCCGCTGGTGGCCAACGTCGCCGCAGAGGCGGTCAGCGACCCGGCGCGCATCCGCGAGCTTCTGGTGCAGCAGGTGACCGGCTCCGTCCGCTGGCGCGAGAGCGTGGCCTGGATGGTGGGCCAGGGCGTCACCGAGTTCTGGGAAGTGGGCGCGGGCAAGGCGCTTTCCGGCATGATCCGGCGCATCGAGAAGGGCGCCGCGGTGAAGGCCGTGGGCACGCCCGACCAGGTGAAGGACGTGGCGGCGGCGGACTAAGACTTTTGAACCAAAAGTCTTGCAAAAGTCTTGCTTCAAGACTTTTGGGCCGCGAGCGGTTAGAGACGCCGCAACAGGCAAAGGCAAGGAGTGAACGATGTTCGATCTGACGGGAAAATGCGCGCTGATCACCGGGGCCTCCGGCGGCATCGGCGGCGAGATCGCCCGGGCGCTGCACGGCGCGGGCGCCACGGTGGGGCTGTCGGGCACCCGGACCGAGCCGCTCGAGACGCTGGCCAAGGAACTGGGCGACCGCGTCCATGTCCTGCCCTGCAACCTGTCGGATGCCGAGGCCGTCGCGGCCCTGCCGAAACAGGCGGCGGAGGCGATGGGCGCGGTGGACATCCTCGTCAACAATGCCGGCATCACCCGCGACAACATCTTCATGCGCATGTCCGACGAGGAATGGCAGTCGGTGATCGACGTGAACCTCACGGCGACCTTCAAGCTCTGCAAGGGCGTGCTGCGCGGCATGATGAAATCCCGCTGGGGCCGCATCGTGAACATCTCGTCGGTTGTGGGCGCCACGGGCAATCCGGGGCAGGGCAACTACGCCGCCGCCAAGGCCGGCATGGTGGGCATGTCCAAGTCGCTGGCCTACGAGGTGGCGAGCCGCGGGATCACCGTGAACGCCGTCGCCCCGGGCTTCATCGAGACGGCGATGACGGACAAGCTGACCGACGACCAGAAGTCCGGAATCCTGGGCCAGATCCCCTCCGGTCGCATGGGCACGCCGGAGGAAATCGCCGCTGCCGTGCTCTATCTTTCCAGCCCCGAAGCGGGCTATGTGACCGGCGCGACCTTGCATGTGAACGGCGGCATGGCCATGCTGTAAGGCACCGTTTCGCCGCCCGAGCGAAAGCGTTTGCCAATGGCGATGCATATGCTATAGGCGGCGCAGATTTGCCGGGGGGCGCGGAAAACGCCCGTTGGCGGGGCCTGTCGCGGCAGGCAGAGAGCCGCCCGGACCGGGCATCGGAAGACCGCCTTCCCTCCGGGGCAGGGGCAGACATCAGGGGTTCGTAACGAAACCCGCTTGAAGTGAGGAACGAGACATGAGCGACGTCGCAGATCGCGTGAAGAAGATCGTGGTGGAACACCTCGGGGTCGAGGAAGACAAGGTGACCGAGAACGCCTCGTTCATCGACGACCTGGGGGCCGACAGCCTCGACACCGTGGAACTGGTCATGGCCTTCGAAGAGGAATTCGGCATCGAGATTCCCGACGATGCCGCCGAGACGATCCAGACCTTCGGCGACGCCGTCGACTTCATCTCCAAAGCCACCTGAGCCGCGACGCCGGGGCCTGATCGCCCGGCGCGCGCCAGAGATTCATGAAAAACCCCCGTCCGGTTGGGCGGGGGTTTTTCTCGTTCCGACTGTTACGCCTGATGGGGCGCAGGGCGCGGCGGCTCAGGCCGCGCGCCGCCGCGACCGCCCGCCGCCC